>ONLY01000015.1 GCA_900318775.1 uncultured Prevotellaceae bacterium
GGCTCCTCATCTGGAAAACACGATTAAAAATCGTGTCCCCCATCTGAGGTTAATATAAAAAGGACAATAGCCTTGACACAGTTCAACTTACACTACCGAAAAGAACTAAAACTTTATTCATAACTGTTATACTTTCATTCTGTTATAACTGAGCCTATCTTGACATTTGGGAACTTGTCTCCATAATAAATTGCAAAATAGATTCTGGTTTTTATTTTACATCCAGGACATTCAAATTCTAAGAAGGAATTATTTTTCTCCACGAATGAATCAGAAAAAACTCCTTTGTATTTAGTCATCCTGTTTAATTCGTAACGGTGAAAGTCGTGTTCTGAAAAACGCACTTTACAATTACATTGGGGGCATGTATAATACGTATACTCAAAAACATTTGTATCTTTAGTACGCAATAAAACACTTGAGAATTGCGATTCTGCTTTATAAATCTTCATTTTATTCTGATTATTTTTTCAGAGTGAATAGTGCCTTTATATATCATCTCATAGCCACCTCCACCTCGATTATACACATTTCCTGTAACAGGTCTCATAAGAATAAAATCCTTAGGATATAAAGTGTTGGGGCGTATTTCCAACAATGTGAAGTGAACCCCGAAAGTTGCTTATCCAACTCTCGGGGCTCACTGCTATTCAATATTTCTGGTCATCAAAGTCCTCGTCGTCCTCTTCCTCATCGTCGTCGTCGAAATCGAACTCAAAGTCGCCAAAGAAGGCTGGCTGGATGAAGTCATCAAGTTCACGGCGCTCCTTTTTGGTGGGACGGCCTGTGCCACGTGCTCGGCCTACGAATCCGCTGATGCGATTCATCTCGAGCAGTTCAAGCTGTTCTTTGGCGGTGACGTTCTCCAGCACCTCGGGCACCAACTTGGCGCCTACACGGTTTTGGATGGCTTTGAGCACTTTGAAGGAATAGGTGATGGGGGGCTTGCGCACCTCAATGATATCGCCCTCCTTAATCATCTTGGAGGCTTTCTGTTTCACTCCCGCTATCGTAATGCGCCCATTCTTGCAGGCGTCGGCAGCTATGGAACGCGTCTTGAAGATGCGGGCTGCCCACAGCCATTTGTCGAGTCTTGCTTCCATTTGTTTCCGTTATATTGATGTCATGCTCCACATCACAGTGATCACTTCCTGTTATACTGATTCATGGTTCGGTCGAGCCCCTGCAGACAGAAGCTCTTAATCATCTCGCCCACGTAATCCAGCTTTTCATCAATGACCTTGTTGTCCTCGTCGCTGAACTGGCCCAGCACAAAATCGACCTGACCACCCTTGGGAAAGTCGTTGCCAATGCCGAACTTAATTCGGGCATACTCCTGGGTCATCATGCAGGAGGCTATGTTTTTCAGTCCATTGTGACCGCCATCGCTACCATTGCCACGCATACGAATCTTGCCCACGGGCAGGCTGAGGTCGTCCACAATCACGAGAATGTTCTCCACGGGAATCTTCTCTTGCTGCGTCCAATAGCGGACGGCCTGACCGGAGAGGTTCATATAGGTGGAGGGTTTGAGAAGGGTGAGTTCAGCATTCTTCACGCGTGTCTTGGCAATGGCGCCATAACGCTTGTCGGCCCACTCCACTCCCTGTTTCTTGGCAAAGGCATCCACCACGCGGAAGCCGATGTTGTGACGTGTGTCCACATACTCGTCGCCGATGTTGCCTAGACCTACTATCAAGTATTTCATATGATCATCTTCTGTTTTCGCCTCTTTCTTGCGAAACCAATCAAAAAGCCACATATTATTATATATTGGAAAAAAGAAAGAGGGTGCACCCATGCCGGAGAACGGTAGGTACACCCTCTTGTGCTTTGTAGTTTCTGTCTACAATCGGCTTACTTGTCAGCCTCTGCTTCTGCCTGTGCAGCACGTGCAGCACGGGTCATACGAACGGCGCAAACAACAACTTCCTTAGAAGTGATGATTTCGAGGCCTTCGTAAGAGAGAGCACCCACCTTCATTGACTTGCCAAGACCGAGGTTGGTTACATCAATGTCGAGAGTGTCAGGGAACTGAGTGTAGAGAGCCTTCACAGCGAGCTTGCGAACGTTGAGGGCAAGCTTACCACCGGCGCGAACACCTTCAGCAAGACCGTTGAGCTTGACAGGAATCTCGAACACAACAGGCTTGTCTTCTGTAATCTGGTAGAAGTCAACGTGTACAGGACGGTCAGTTACGAAGTCGCACTGCAGGTCCTTCAGAATAGCCTTCACGCTCTTGCCATCTACTACGAGGTTGATGATGTACACGTTAGGAGTGTAGAGTAACTTAGCGAGCTCCTTCTCTGAAACCTGAATGGTCTTTGCTACTGGAAGACCCTTCTCATCCTTCTCTACTCCGTAGAACACTGCTGGAACCTGACCTGCACGGCGAAGCTCCTTGCTTGCCTTCTTGCCAAACTCTGTACGAGTCTGTGCGTTGATAGTGATTTCTTTCATTTGAAATGTTTTTTGTGTTACTATAAATTAAGTTTTCGGTTGAAAGCCGACCGCAAGGAAATAACTCCCGCAACGGCTCCCGTTGTGCTTAATTTTGCCATCACACGGATGCCCTCCACTCGAAGTGGGGCGAATGTGTTGCCCAAAAAAGCGGCACAAAGGTACGGCTTTTGTCCGAGCTGGCAAAAGTTTTCCTTTGTTTTTTATGTTCGGCTATTGAAATTCAGCCTTCTGGAGAAAAAGGGAAAGGCTTTCCAGTCTTGTTGGAGAGCAGGAAAGCCTTTATTGTGTGCTATTAAAAGATGTCTTTTACCTTGTCCAAGAAGCTCCTTTTCTCGGTCTTCTCCTCATCTTCTTCAACAGCTGCAGTTCGAGCACCTTCTATTGCCTCTTCTTTTGCGTAGGCTGCCTCGCGCTGTGCCTTGGCTTTCTGAGCCTCTTCTACGGACACAACACCCTTGGCCACATCAAGTGTTCGATTCAGAGCATCAACAAACTTCTCATAGTCTTCCTTATACAAAAACAACTTGTGCTTCTGAAACACGAAGCGAGGATTCTCTGGAGTTCCCTCATTGATTTTCTTACTCTCTGTGATGGCAATGTATTTGTCACCATTTCTGCTCTGCTTCACATCAAAATAATAGATGCGCTTGCCCGCTTTGACACCCTCCGAGAAAACGAGGTCTTTGTCTGTTTCGCCCATAATCAAGTTCTTTGTAATTATTCTTTTTATAAATTTTCTACAAAATTGTCGCTTTTTTTTCGTTTACACAAGATTTTAGCACCTTTTTTTCGTTTTAAAGCAATCATTCCAACAAAAAAGCGGTTTTTTCAAAGAAAATCTCTACATTTGCAGTCAAAATGTTCAGAGCAAACTAAGCTACGGGACATCTGGGCACGATTCCCAGACCTTTTATCATATTATATAATATATAGAAACACAAAAAAAGAGTTTTTTGAGAAATGATTAACCGTACCCTCATTCGCCTGAAAATCGTACAGCTCATGTACGCTTACTATCAAAATAGTGGAAAAAGCATAGATACAGCCGAGAAAGAGCTCTTGTTCAGCCTCGCCAAGGCTTACGACCTCTACAACTACATGCTGCTGCTCATGGTCAGCGTGTCGCGCTATGCCATTCAGGATGTGGAGCACAAGGAGCAGCTCAACAAGGTGGGACACATCGACGAGGAAGTGAGCCACCGCTTTGCCGACAACCGATTCACAGCACAGTTGGAAATCAACAAGCAGCTGATGGACTTCGTGGAGACAAAGAAGAAGTCGTGGAACAACGACCTTGACTATGTGAAGAAGCTCTATGCTGACATCGTGCAGAGCGAATACTACACAGAATACATGGCGATGGAAGAGGTGACTTACGCTGATGACCGTGAGTTGTGGCGCAAGATATACAAGAACATCATCATGAAGGATGAGCGCATTGACGACATTCTGGAGGAGCAGAGCCTTTATTGGAACGATGACCGCGAAATCGTGGACACCTTTGTGCTGAAGACTATCAAGCGTTTCGCACCAGAGAATGGTGCCAACCAGGAGCTGGTGCCTGAATACAAGGACATCGAAGACCAAGACTTTGCCACACGCTTGTTCCGTCGCGCCATCACTAACGACGAGTACTACCGTTCGCTCATTGGCAAGTGTGTCAAGAACTGGGAGTTCAACCGTCTGGCCTACATGGATGTCATCATCATGCAGATTGCCATTGCCGAGCTGCTCAGCTTCCCACAGATTCCTGTGTCCGTCACCATCAACGAATATGTGGAGATTGCCAAGTGGTACAGCACTCCTAAGAGCAGCGGCTATGTGAACGGCATCATCGACTCCGTAGCCAAGATGCTCAAGAAAGAGAATATCCTCACGAAAGCTTAAACAGAAAAAAACAATCAAACTAAATAGAATACAAAACTATGTCCTACTACATGATTCCTGCAGCTGCAGCCGCACAAGGTGGCTTTGATTTTAGCATGATTCTCATGCTTGTTGCCATGTTCGCCATTATCTACTTCTTCATGATCCGCCCTCAGCGGAAACGTCAGAAGGAAATCGAGAACTTCCGCAAGAGCCTTGCTATCGGCAGCCAGGTGGTTACCGCCAGCGGCGTGTACGGCACAGTGAAGTCGCTCAACGAAGGTCAGCCTTACCTCACCATCGAGATTGCCAAAGGCGTGACTATCCAGATTGATCGCAACTTCGTCTATGCCAACGGAGCTCAGCAGGCACCACAAGGGTAAGACAACAACATGGACTTCATAAAGGTGATACTCCGACGTTTGCGGCTGATAAAAATCAACCGCAACTTTGGTGTGTATCTGATCTTCCTCGCTGTCTCCATCGTCTTCTGGTTCATGCAAGCCATCAAAGAAACGACAGAGGTGGTGCTGACCTATCAGTTGGTGATAGAGGACTTGCCACGCAACCTTATCTACACCAGCGAGATGCCCAGTGAGGTGAGTGTCACCTATTCCAGCAAAGGATGGAATGCATTCTATTATAAGTTCATGAAGAACGAGGACCAGCCGCTCGTCATCAACTTCAAGGAGATAAACCAGAGTGCTGGCAGTCTGTCCATTGATGCCAATATCTTGCGCCGAGCCGCCATGAAAGTGAAGCCTGTGGGCATGACTTTCAAATCGACCACGCCCAACCGCATCAACGTCTTCTACTCGAACGGTCAGCACAAACGTGTGCCCGTCATTTTCAACGGTCACATCACCACCACCGATGGACGTTTCCTGTGCGGCACCATCCTCACCCCCGACTCCATTGACCTTTATGCCCCCCCATATCTTTATGGGAGCATCAACAGTGTCAAGACGGAGAACGTTACCATCGAGGAGCTGCAAGACACGCTCACCGCTAAGTTTGCCCTGCTCGTGCCACGCGGCGTAAGAGCTATCCCCGACTCTATTGAGGCATGCATCTGTGTGGACATCTTCACAGACAAGACCATACAAGTGCCCGTCTATAGCGAGAATGTGCCAGCCAACAAAATCATGCGCACCTTCCCACAGAAAGTCGATGTCACTTTCCTTGTCAGTTCCACACTCTATGACGATATCACTCCACAGGATTTCCTCATAGCTATCGACTACAAGGAAGCACAGGCTGGCACCTCTAGATGCCGCCTTCACCTGCGGCAGACTCCAGAGAACATACGCCATTTGCGCATGCCTGAATCTGTAGAATATATCATCGAACAACTATCCGAATGATACGCATCGGCATTACTGGCGGCATTGGCAGTGGCAAGACATACGTCTGCCAACTGCTCAAAAAGCGCGGCATACCCGTCTATCACTGCGATGACGAAGCCAAATATCTCATGAGCCGTAGCCCCCTCATCCGGGAGCGACTCACACGACTCCTCGGTACAGAGGCCTACATCGGACAGAAACTGAACAAGCCACTCATCGCCGCTTACCTCTTTGCCGATGAGCACCATGCCGCAAAGGTCAATGCCATCGTCCATCCCGTAGTCAAGCAAGACTTCCTGCAATGGACTGAAAGGCAAACTGCCCCCATCGTTGCCCAAGAGTGCGCACTCCTCTTCGAGACGGGTTTTCAAGACACCGTTGATGTCACGGTCGAAGTCTATACCCCACTCTCTCTGCGCCTCCAACGAGCCATCCAGCGTGATCATGCCACTCCTAGGCAGATTCAAGCACGCATGGCACAGCAGATGGACGAAGAAGAGAAACGACAACGTGCTGATGTCTGCATCCTCAACGACGGCACCGCAGACTTGGAAGAACAAATTGAGCACATGCTCAATAACCTCAAGAACGACTACTCTAAAAAAGACAAAAACACTATCATATGATTAAGCAAATTCTCGCCATTTCAGGCAAGCCAGGGCTTTACAAGCTCGTGTCAAGAGGCAACAAGAGCCTCATCGTAGAGACAGTTGACGAACAAAAGAAACGTATGCCAGCCTTTGGCGCTGACCGTGTTGTATCGCTCGGCGACATTTCCATCTACACGAACGATGACAATGAGGTGTCTCTCGCTTCTGTATTCCAGTCCATCAAGCAGAACTACGACGGCAAGGCCGTTGACCTTTCTCCAAAGAAAGCTGACCAGGACGACATCATCGCCTTCTTCGCCAAGGTGTTGCCAAACTACGACACCGATCGTGTACGTGTCAGCGACATGCGTAAAGTCCTCTCATGGTATAACATCCTCATCAACAACGGAATTAACGAGTTTGAGAGCAAAGAGGAAGGTGCTGAAGAAGACCAGAAGACAACAGAGGAATAACCTTACATACGCTGTTCAGATGCCTTAAAGAAGGCAAGAAATATAAAAAGATTGTGACGAACTATGATGCTCGTCACAATCTTTTGGTTTTAGTGAAGTCTGAGCGTGATTTCACTACCGAGTACCTCCTCCGAGGGCGATGTACAAAGCGATGAGAGCCTGCGCGCCATCATAGAGATTCATGGCTTCACTCAGCTGGGCACTCAGCAAGCTCTCTTGAGCTGTGAGCACTTCAAGATAACTGGCCTTACCATTATCCATCAGTTCGTGGGTACCGTTATAAGCCTCATGAAGCACAGCCACCTGACGCTTGTAGTAACCATCCTTTTCTAGTGCTGTTTGGCAATCAGCCATTGCCTCATTCACTTGGTTTCCGGCATCAATGACTGTCTGCACATATTTATTCTGCACATCCTCTTGCGTGAGTTTGCTCACTTTGAGGTTTGTGAGCAATCGTCCACGTGCAAAGATGGGCTGTGTGAGTGAAGCTACAGCCGTCCACAACAGTTTGCCAGGATCCATCACGACACCAACATTGTTCGTCCACCCCAATGCTCCTTGCAAGGTGATGGAAGGATAGAAGGCAGAACGGGCCGCTTGTGTGTTGTAGAACGCTTCTTCCATAGCATGCTCCGCGATGCGCACGTCTGGACGGCGAGTAAGCAGCTGGGCTGGCACACCGACGCTAAACCGCTGAGGCAGTTCGTAGCTTCCCCAACGCTTACGCTGGATATGCTGAGGCGTGATGGCCAACAAGCGGCAAAGCGCATTCTCCACTTGACGTATATTTCGCTTGGTATCAACCAACTGTGTCTTCACATTCAGATAAGAGGACTCCATCTGATTGACTGCCGTAGAATAAGACTTGCCGTTTTCCCACAGCGACTTCTGCGTCTCCAACGACGCGTTCCAAAGACTATCCGTAGACGTAAGTATCTCCATCTGACGGTCAAGCACCAGCAGAAGGATATAATGCTGTGCTACAGAAGAAACCAAGTTGGCACGGATTGCCTCCTCTTGGGCTTGCGCTTGCAGCAACACAGCCTTCGACTTACGCTTTTGACTGGTAATGGAGCCAAACACATCCAAATCCATGCTCATCTGCAAGGATAAGTCATAAGCCTTCGACACAGGACCATTGTCAAAGCTCGACATAGTCCCTGAAGGCGAGAAATAGAGAGATGGTAGATAAGCCAACTTCGCTGCACGCAGTGATGCCTGCGCCTTTTCCACCGTGATGCGGGCAGAGTTCAAGTCGGTGTTACGCACCAATGCAGTGTCAATAAGCTGCTGGAGCAATGGATCGGCGAAGAACTCGCGCCATGACAAATCAGCCAATTGCATACCATCGGTGTTCACGACGTCAGCTCCATAGGCATTGGCTGGCACTTCTGCCGTAGATTGATATTTGTTGTAGATGCCACATCCTGAAAGAACGAAGCAAACAGCTGCGGCATAGATAAATGCTATTCTTTTCATAAGCTACTCGTTTTCAGTTCAACTTCATCAAGAATTAAGATTCAGATTTCTGTACTCCACCTTGGAACCGCTCATGCAACTTCTGGAACACAATGAAGAAAGCAGGAACCACAAACAGCAAGGCTATAGTGCCCACTGTCATGCCTCCCACCACACCAAGAGCGAGGGCACGGTTTCCGTTAGCTCCAGCACCGCCCTCGATAATGAGCGGTATCATGCCTGCAATCATCGTCACCACCGTCATAAGAATAGGACGCAAACGCTCCTTGCAAGCCTCGAAAGCGGCATCGACGATGCTCAGTCCTTGGGCACGACGCTCGGAAGCGAACTCCGTGATGAGGATGGCCGTCTTGGCCAGCAAACCAATCAGCATGATAACACCCGTTTGCAGGTAGATGTTATTGTCCATACCCGGCAAATGAAGCAGTGAGCCCAAGTATGCAAACAGGAAGGCACCCATCAATCCGAAGGGCACACTCAAAAGCACAGCCATTGGAGTGAACCACGAGTTGTACAGGGACGCCAAAATGAGATAAATCAAGATGGCACAAATCACATAGATGAGTGCTGTGGCATTAGAACCAGAAGTCTCCTCTACCTCACGCGACATGCCGCTATATTCGTAGGTAGCCGTGTTTGGCATCTCCTCCTTGAATACCTCGGCAATGGCTTTATGAGCGTCGCCCTCGGTGTAGCCGCTACCAGGTTTCACGATGCAGGTGATGCTCTGGAACAGGTTGAAGTGCTCGATATTCGACGGGCCAACAATCTGCTTCAGTGAGACGAACTGGGAGATGGGGGTCATCTTGCCGCCTTTCACTTGCATAAAGATGTTGTGCAGCGACTGCGGGTCGAGACGATACTCGGGTGACGAAGCAGCCATGATGCGATAGACCTTACCAAACTGGTTGAAGTTACCGATATAGGCACCACCGCAATAAGAACCCAGCGTATTGAGTACTGCTTCAGGTGTCACACCGGCGCGGTCGCACTGGGCGGCATCGACATCTACCTGATATTTCGGGAAGCGCTCAGAGTACGTTGACATGGCAGTGGCTATCTCTGGGCGTTCAGACAGTTTGGCCAAGAAGTGCTCGGTATGCTTGGCAAACTCCGACAGGTTACCATCTGTGGGATCTTCTACCATGAGCATGATGTCGTTACTGGTACCATAGCCTGGAATCTGCGGCATCTCGAACGGAATCACCCGCAAGTTCTTGATATCTTGGCAGTCATAGTAGAAACGGTACATGACGAGCGTCAGCAGATGGTTCATGCCAGAACGCTCATCCCAGTTCTTCAGACGTACCACCATCGTGCCATAGTTGGAACCGGCACCCGAAATCATACCATAACCACAGACTAAAGCGAAACTCTCTAGTTCGGGAATCTTCTTCACCTTTTCCTCAACGGCTTTTGCCATCTCACGGGTCTGCTTCAGTGTGGAGCCCTCGGGAGCTTGTATCTCAACCAAGAACACGCCCTGGTCCTCCTGCGGAACGAGACCTGAAGGCAGACTCTTCATGAAGAGCACCAGCAGCACAGCAGCCAGTGCCAATATACCCCAAGCCAGGACGGGACGCTTGATAAATTTCTGGACAGCCTTGCTGTATTTATTATAGATGGCACTATAGCTGACTTCATACGCTTTCTTGGTATAATAAGTCAGGTTCTTTCCTTCCTTCTTGCCTTCCGTCACGCGCATCATGATGGCGCAGAGGGCTGGACACAGCGTCAGGGCTGATATGCACGACAAACCTACAGACGAGGCAATGGTGATACCAAACTGAGTGAAGAACGTACCTGAGGTGCCTGGCATGAAGGTCACGGGGATGAACACCGCCATGAATACCAAGGTACATGACACAACAGCTACCGACACCTCATTCATGGCCTCACGGGTAGCCTCACGGGCATCGCTGATACCATTCTCCATTTTTGCCATGACGGCCTCCACCACCACAATAGCATCGTCCACCACCGTACCGATGGCCAGCACCAGAGCGAACAGCGTCAAGATGTTGAGCGAGAAACCGCATATTGACACAACGGCAAAGGTGCCAAGCAACGACACGATAATAGAGATGGACGGGATGATGGTAGCCTTGACGTTCTGCAGGAAGAAGAACACCACAAGCACTACGAGGATAATGGCGATGACAAGCGTCTCCACCACATTGTGGATAGCGGCAAACAAGAAGTCATCGCTGGTCATCAGGGTCACGAACTCCAGTCCTGCCGGCATCGTTGCCTTCATCTCCTCAAACGTTTTGTTAATGCTGGCGTTCACCTGAGTGGCATTAGCACCTGGAGCCGCGAACACCATGCAGATGGCACCCGGTTTGTCCTGGATGTTGGATGTGAAGTTGTAGCTCATGGCACCAATCTTTACCTCGGCTACATCGCTCAGGTGCAAAATGCCACCTCCACTGGTACGCAGCACGATATTGTTGAACTCCTCGATGGTCTTCAGCGTACCCTTATACTGCATAGAATACTGGTAGGAGTTCTCCGACTGTTCACCCAAAGAACCCACACCAGCCACGAAGCTCTGTCCACCGATAGCAGCGAAGACATCGTTAGGCGTCAGGCCATACTGAGCCATCACATCAGGCTTCAGCCAGATACGCAGAGCATAGGTATTACCCAAGCTCTGCACGTTACCCACACCAGTGACACGCATCAGTTTTGGCTTGATGTTGATATCGATATAGTTTGATACGAAATCTTCGTCGTACTTGCCGTCGGAACTTCTTACCGCAAAGATGCGCAGGATATTGTTCTGCCGCTTCTCCACCTTCACACCCACCTTGTTCACGTCGGCAGGCAGTAGCGCCTGTGCACGAGAGACGCGGTTCTGCACGTTCACCGATGCCATATCGGGGTCGGTACCCTGCTTGAAATAGACGTTGATTTCCACATCACCATTCGATGAGGCTTTTGAGGTCATATAGGTCATATCATTCACGCCATTGATAGCCTCTTCGAGTGGCTGGATGACAGACTTCATCACCGTATTCTCATCAGCACCAGTGTAGCTGGTTGAAACATTCACCGTAGGTGGTGCAATGTCGGGATATTGCTCTACTGGCAGTGTGCTCATCGAGATGTAACCCACCAGCGCTATCACAATCGAGATGGCACATGCCATCACATATTTATTAATAAATATATTGTTCTTCATAATTCGGAAGATATTTGATTAATTGAAAGGTGAAAGGAGGAGAGTAAAAACTCTTAACTCCTTACTTCTCATTCCTTATTCCTTAGGAAAGAGCACCTTTTGCCCTTCGGTCACGTTATTAGCGCCGGTGGTCACAATTTTGTCGCCCACTTTCAAGCCGCTGGTAACGATAAAGTCCTTGCCGTTGCCCACATCTTCCGTCATCACATCGACGGCCGTGGCCGTACTGTCAGCCTGCACTTTATACACCAACGATTTGTCCTGCAGACGCACCACAGCATGCTGAGGGATGACAATCACATCCTTCTCCACGAAAGGCAGCACGATTGTGCCCTGCACGCCAGAGTACAAATGGCCATCGGGATTGGGGAACGATACCTTGCTGGTCAACGAACCCGTTGCAGCATTCACCATACCAGTTAAGCTTGTGACACGCCCTTTATGGGGATACTCCGTACCATTCTTCATCACAAAAGTTGCTTCAGGCAGATTCGCAATATATTTCTCCTTATCTTCTGCATTGATGCCTTCCTGCACCATTGCTTCCACCACAGCCTCTGTCACCGAAAACTCAGCCTCCATCGTTGTATTGCCACTCAATATGGTCAATTGCGTCATTGGACTCACTTGATCACCTCCACGCACTGGAATTTCACCAATTATGCCCGACACAGGAGCTGTGATAGTGCAAAAGCCCAAGTTCACCTTCGCACGGTTCACAGCCGCGCGAGCCTGAGCCACCGAAGCCTGCGCCTGACGATAAGTGTTCTGCGAGTTATCAAGCATATAGCTGCTCACAATCTTCTTGTCAAACAAATTCTTATTCGACTCAAACTCCAGCTTTGCAGAGTTCTCCTGAGCCAAAGCCGCCTGCAAGTTAGCCTGAGCCGCTTCCAGTTCCAGCCGAGCGTTGCGTGAATCGATAATAAAAAGCGTCTGGCCAACCTTCACTTGCTGACCCTCACTCACACAGATTTTCATCAGCTGACCACTCACCTGAGGCGTAATGGTCACATCGGCCTGCCCCTTCATCTTGGCGCTGAATTTAGCAGGAATTTCAATGTCTGATTTTTTAACTGTCATCGTGTCAAACGATGTTTGTGTTTCTTGGGGCAAATCAAGGCCGCAAGAAGTCAATCCGCTGACCACGGCGCCGAGCACCAAAGTCCACTTGGGGAAATACGTTCTATTCATATATCATTAAATTTAGGGTATATATACAACATATAGGGGAATGCCATCCCTTCTTTCTGTTTTACAAGTATTATGTATGGCTAAACATGTTTTCGATTACAAAGATAGGTCTTTCTTTTGAACATCCAACAACTTTTCGCTATTTTTTTACTCTTCTTCTTCAACATCAAATTAGGAACCAGCACAATTCAATAATAATTATGAAGAAGCAATATATTGTTCCAGCCATGCGGGTTATTCAACTCAGGTGCAATTCTATTCTAGAATACAGCGTAAAGAGATATCATAAAGTCCAAGAACTAGATGTTGGTGACGATGAAGACTAATCTAACTTTGCAAGAGTAAAGTAAAGATTCACATTGTACAGCACACAAAAGGCATTCAATGCTAGCCGCAAAAGGCTGAAACGACACAACATCCAAGTCGGTTTACCCACAACCACCAAAGGAGTACCTCCACAGCCTCTAAATCGACATCGTCGATGTCGGCAAGTCGATGTCGACGATGTCGGTTAACCGATGTCGACGACGTCGATTCAAAGGTTGTTGAAGAGCCTAAGAGCAAAAAAGAAGGGAAGCGGTGCAAACACACCGCTTCCCTTCTTGGTAGAATCTGAAATGCTTATTGTTCAAAAGTAAGTTCGTCGCCTGTAACCTTAACGGTGACGGGTTTATCATGGTCAATCTCACCGCTGATAATGCGCTTGCTGAGCTCGTTGAGGAGCTTGTCCTGAATGGCTCGCTTGACAGGGCGCGCACCGAACTGCGGGTCAAAACCAGCCTTGGCGATAACACTGATGGCAGCATCGGTGACGTTGAGCGTGATACCATTCTGTGCCACCATCTTAACCACCTTATCGACTTGCAGACGGACAATCTGCTGGATTTCTGCCTCGTTGAGGGGCGAGAAGGTGATGATGTCGTCGATTCGGTTCAGAAACTCCGGACGGAAGATGCTGCGGAGCTGTTCACGCTGAGCATTGCTGGTCATGATGATGATGGTGTTCTTAAAGTTGACCACCCTACCCTTATTGTCGGTGAGACGCCCATCGTCAAGCACCTGCAAGAGGGTGTTGAATACATCAGGATGCGCTTTCTCTATTTCATCGAAGAGGACAACCGAATAAGGTTTGCGCCGCACAGCTTCGGTGAGTTGACCTCCCTCTTCATAGCCAATGTAGCCTGGGGGCGCTCCGATGAGTCGGGTGACGCTGAACTTCTCCTGATACTCGCTCATGTCAATACGGGTCATCATGGTTTCATCATCAAAGAGGTAGTCGGCAAGTGCTTTCGCCAATTCCGTTTTACCCACACCTGTAGTACCGAGGAAGATGAAAGAGCCAATAGGACGCTTGGGGTCTTGCAAGCCTGCACGACTGCGACGCACAGCATCGCTGACGGCACGGATGGCTTCATCCTGTCCAATGACACGTTTGTGCAGTTCTTCTTCCAGATGGATGAGCTTGGTGCGCTCGGAAGTTTGCATCTTGCTCACGGGAATACCGGTCCAGCGGCTCACCACATCTGCAATATCGTCACTCTCAACTTCTTCTTTCACAAGCGCTGCCCCACCCTGCGCGTCGGCAAGTTTCGACTGCACGGCTTTAATATCCTCTTCGAGATTCTGAAGTTTTCCATAACGGATTTCAGCCACACGACCATAGTTGCCTTCTCGTTCAGCCTTATCAGCTTCGAACTTGAGCTGTTCAATCTGCTGCTTGTCACTTTGAATCTGGTTCAATAGCGCTTTTTCGCCTTCCCACTTGGCACGCTGCTTCTGTTCGTCGGCTCGGAGCGTGTCAATGATTTTGTTCAGTTCTGCAAGCTTCTCCTTGTCGCCCTCACGCTTGATAGCTTCACGCTCAATCTCCAGTTGCTTGAGTCGGCGACTGAGTTCGTCAATCTCTTCGGGCACAGAGTCACGCTCCATACGGAGTTTTGCGGCAGCCTCATCCATCAGGTCAATAGCCTTATCTGGAAGAAAACGGTCGGTGATGTAACGATTACTGAGTTCAACGGCTGCAATGATAGCCTCATCCTTGATACGTACTTTATGGTGGTTCTCGTAACGTTCCTTCAAGCCTCGAAGGATGGAGATAGAGGATGGTACGTCTGGCTCATCCACCATGACGGTCTGGAAACGACGTTCAAGTGCCTTGTCCTTCTCAAAGTACTTCTGATACTCATCGAGCGTAGTGGCACCAATGGAACGCAACTCACCACGAGCCAAGGCTGGCTTCAGGATGTTGGCAGCATCCATTGCTCCACTCGTTTGGCCTGCACCTACAAGGGTGTGGATTTCGTCGATGAAGAGGATAATCTGCCCCTGACTCTCCACCACAGCCTTGACCACGGCTTTGAGTCGCTCCTCAAACTCACCTTGATACTTGGCACCTGCGATGAGGGCACCCATATCGAGGGAGTAGAGTTGCTTGTCCTTGAGGTTTTCAGGCACATCACCACGCACAATACGTCGCGCGAGGCCTTCAACAATAGCAGTTTTACCCGTTCCTGGCTCACCAATCAAGATAGGATTATTTTTAGTACGACGACTAAGAATCTGCAGGATTCGACGAATCTCTTCATCACGTCCGATGACAGGATCGAGTTTGCCGTTCTTAGCACGCTCTACGAGGTTCGTTGCGTATTTTTCAAGAACCTCCTTGGCAGACGGTTGCTGCCCATTCTGATTCTGATAGTTGTTGTTCATAGTTGCTTATGTGTTTTAGTTCGTTTTCGCTAAAACCTTTAAGCAACTATTGTTCCACACTCTTCACTCTGCCGAATTGTCCGATCTTATAGGTTATTCTGCGCCATTTTGTCCGGTTCCGAAGATGTTTTCTATAGCTGTGTAAAACAAAATGTCATCAAGAGTCCCATACTCCCCCAAGAATACGTAGTCCAATTCATTCACCTCAATAGTAGGGGTGATAGCACCGAGACCATAGTTGCCACCGCCATCAGCCACATAAGCAACAACAGGAAACAGATGCACGTGGTACTTAGCATCAACCTCTTGGGTCATCACGTCTTGTCCAGCAGTCTTTTTCCCTATCACAACAACATTCTCCTCACCCATAGAGTATTGCAGAGAGCGGATTATCCACTCCGCAGCCCCTTGAGTGTAGGCACTGGTCAAGATATAGACTCGGGAAAGGTTGAGGTTGTCCGCAGAAGCATCGTAAGAAAGCGTCAAGTTGTTGGCTTCATACCGCTTGTTCCAAATGGTGCGGGCGAAGACAGCGTTAAGGGCAGAAGGGTTAACCACATAGCTAGCCAACCGTCGTGCCATGTCAAGTGAGCCGTCGTTGCACAGACGGAGATCTAGCACCATTTCTGACACATGAGCTTGTTTCATTTGCGCCATGACATTATCAAGCAGGTCCTGATAAGGGGAAGATACAGAGCGAACCATATCCTGTTCTAATGGGCCTTCAAGCAATCGGGTGCACATAAGATAGCCCACTTTTTCACCATCGGTTTCGATAATGCGAGAAACAGGGAAAGGCACGTCTTCCACATAACGGGATTCACCCAAAAGAACGGTGACGGTATCCTCCCAATAGAAGACACCTTCTGTCTCGTCCTGGGCGAGGTGGCGCACTTCAAGAGAACGCGCTATGCCCTTTTGGAAACGTGAGACATTTTTGCTGGTTATCTTGTAGGAGGAAGAACTTCCTTCTCCATAAGGGCCATAGGCGCAGATGAAGTCGTTGCGCACCAACCCTGCTTGTTCAGCAGGACTATTGGGATAGACGGTGAGCACACGAAGGACAGAACGAGTAGTCTGTCCTGTTGGGTCTGTCATGAGCACAAAATCAAATCCGTAGGAATCGTAATGGTTGAAATAACCACGTTGATGAGCATCTTCCTCAAGCGTATCAACAAGAACATAAGACCACTTGTCAGCGTGCTTACTCTTAGCCGTAAGCGTGGAGAGGAAAGTCGCAGGCGTGGAGAAGAAGGATTTCCAGCTGGGCGTAAAGCCATTCAGAGAGTCGGCCCACAGATAGGTATCAAGCACCACCTCATAGGCCCAATGGTTGTGCTGTGTCTTCTCCTCATACTCGTAGGTACGATCTTCGCCACACGACACAAGCATCTGAATGGACGCAACGATAGTGAGCATATATGTCAGAAATCTCTTCATCATATACAAATTTTCTTTTCACGTTGCAAAGTTAGTAAAAAAACTCTCTATCTTTGCGACGGTTTAGTAAAATAATTGTTTAACTCTCAAAAACTAAAAGCAAAATGAAAAAGATTTTCTATGCCATCGTGGCTGTTGCAGCCATCACTTTCTCAGCATGTAACGGTACAGTAAAGGGTGAGCAGAACACTGACACCATCGCCACCGACAGCATCGTGGCAGAGGCTCCCGAGGCTGACGCTGACGCTACCATCACCGCCCTCGCCGCTGCGCTGAACGACAACAACGCCGAAGAGACCCAGTCGCTCCTCCAGAAGGCTCAGGACTACATCGCCAAGCTTCAGGCTGAGGGCAAACTCGAGGAGGCAAAGGCTTACATTGCCAAGCTCCAGCAGTTCATCAGCGAGAACGAGGAGAAGATTGCTCAGTTCACTGCTGGCAACGAGACGCTGAACAGCGTTGTTTCTGCCGTGAAAGCCATCCCCGTAGATGCCGCTGGCATTGCCGCCGATGCCAAGAGCACTGTGAAAGGTGCTGCTGCCGATGCTGCTCAGAAGGCTAACGATGCTGCCGCCGCCGCTGCCGACAAGGCTAAGGAGGATGCTGGCAAAGCAATCGACAAAGCCGCTTCAGACGTGAAGGGCAAGCTGGGCCTGTAAGTTCATATATTTCATTAAGGCTTAAAAGTAGAGGGCGACGGAATAACCGTCGCCCTCTTTCTTGATAGCATGCAGAAGACTACTATTCCACCACCAACATAGAGACGAGGGGAGAATGAGATACCTCAATCTTCCTTACTCGAAAAATCTTGATATAGGGCAACTGGGCCAAGATGCCACATTTTAGAATCTTCTTGTTCCAATCGCAGATAGGTATTGGAAGCATAGATGCTTTTAATCGCATCAACCAGATTTACATGATTGTGCTTCTGTATCAAAACCGCCAACCGACTCACTTTAGAAGGTGGCAACAAGTACAGATTTTGCTGATTTATTTTTTTAGACTAAGCCAAAGATGTCAAAAAAAGTACATTCTTTCCTCAAATGTATCATGAGGGAATCATCGACTCCACCCACTTCACCACCCGTATGCTCACCTCATAGAGCAGATAGAGCGGTAGGGTGACAAGCACCAAGGTCATGATGTCGGGCGGTGTGATGATAGCAGCCACCAACATGATGAGACCGTATTATCGGCAGCACACAATCTCTGGAACCATTATCTATACCCAGTACCCCCACATGATGAACATGAACCATCAGAACAATTGGGACACTCAGCCTCTCTTGCTATCCCATAAGAATTGTCAAAATAGTGTCCTTTTCCATTACATGTTTTGCATTTACCACTTCCAAGACACTGACGACAACGTTTTCCCGATTGGCTGTTGGTCACACCTCCTCCACTAGTTCCTGTTTCATCGCTTGCAGAGACGGAAGACGAAGAACCCACTCGTGAAGAGCCTGCGCCACTCCCTCCCTTTTGTGTTTTAGATTGTACATAAGCATTTGCGGCAACAGCAACCGTTGCAGCAAGACCTGCACCCAACTCACTCCACATAGCCCGACGTTCCTCCAACTGCATTTCCCTTTTTTCTTGTGCATCAGCAAGTAGATTCTCCACCGTATCCTTTGCCATATAAAGAGAACTATCATCTATCTGAAGGGCCAAACGTAATTCCTTGATTGCCTTTTTCCAACTATTGTTTTTATAATGACAGCGTCCTATACAATAATGTAAATAGGCTATCTCACCCTGAGTTGATAGTCCTTCTTCGTATATTTTCCGTGCAGATGAACACTTTCCTCTGTTTTCTTCCTCCGTTCCTTCCAACAAATACTTTCGTATTTTGTCTAACAATATATATGCTTCCGTTTTCTCTTGTGAATAAAGGATAGGTATATTGAGTTTTTGCCCAACATAAAAATGATTTGCAAACACATTTGCTGCCAGCAAATCCTCTACAGAAATGCCATACCTCGCAGCAACGTGTTCAAGACTTTCTCCACGCTGCACCTCGTGCACACGAATCTCCACTTCCTGTGCCATGCACACGAAAGAGATGGGGAGTAATAGTAAAAAGCATAAAAGTTTTTTCATCATCAGAACATTTCGAATTTTTTATTTACTTTCAATATCCATTCATGCCTCAATGTATATTCTTACATGCTGAGATATTATCTCACAATGCGACTAAAAGTTCCATCCTATTTCCACAACGAAATTTCCTTCCCATACAGCAATTGCTTTGCCGTATCTATCATATGCTCTGGTACTTCGGAAATCTCCGATGCAAAAGCAATTTTCCGCAACCCCCGTTCCGTCAAACGTGGCCCAGAACCTAAACGATTAGCCGCACAAAGTTCCTCATACAAATCCCAGCGGCGCCTTTTTTCCTCTTGAGAAGACATGATTTCAATTCTTCCGTCCCAGTACTCTCGTGATTTGGTCATAGCCTCTTTATGGGCAAGTTTCTGGCCTTGCTTTTCTGCTTCATTCTGAAATTCTTTAGCCTTCGCTTTTATCAGTAAGCGAAATATTTTCTTAGTAACTAACCTTTTCTCACTGCTTTTCAGTTCTTCTTTTATTTGGGATTCTCTTGCTTTCCCTTTCTCTGCAAGCATTTTGGCGAATGAACGTGTTGTGAATCTATCGAGCAACGAACCTTGTTCTTGAGATCGAATCCATATTACATATTTGTCTTGGAGTTTGATGGCTATACGGTCTTGAGAGAACCACGTGATCTCCTTGGTTTGCGAACCCATCCCAAAAGTATTTTTGTCTTTGATAGTGATTGGTATAATCATTCCTATTCCGTCCTCCAACGTGATTAGGTGTGACTGTGTTACAATGCAATAGGAGTTTCTGTTTATTGTTTCCTCCCACTCTCCATTTAGAAGTCCCCATTCTTTTCCTTTTTGTAAATCGTCTGTAGTCCCAACTGGCATCCATGTACCAATAAATGGATTCGATTTATCTTTCAGACTTTGTACCATAATTGCATCAAACAATATTTTCCCCCAATATGAAAACTGACCAGATTCATAGTTCTCCTCCATCCACTTTCCTTTGCCTGGTTGAAGAGGGTCTTTAAGTGAATCCCAATATCTCAATGTGAAATGTTGAGCGTTGCTATTGTAGATGTGGGTGGCACGTGTATCACCCAGCCCCTGCTTGGTTCCTGTATAGTTATATATAGTTTTTCCATCTATACAATCAAATACAAAATTATTTCCTTCACTCCTCAAAGTAAGTGTAACACTGTCCGTACAAATCTTGTATAAATCCAAAGATGTTTTAACTTTCTTTCTTGTAGGACTCCCTACACTCATGAGTTTGTACACTCCACGTGGATTCATCGAAAGGCTGTCCTGCTCTGCACCGTGTTCAAGACTTTCTCCACGCTGCACCTCGTGCACACGAATCTCCACTTCCTGTGCCATGCACACGAAAGAGGCTTCGAATAATAGCCACAAACAAAAGAAGTTTTTCATCATCTTTTTAAGTTAACGAGAAATTTTGGAGCGCTGTCATTTTCCAAACTCTTTTTCCCATTCGAGTAGAGCCTTGTACATGCCAGGCTCATTCTTTTCCATCCATTCAAAAAACTTGTTATTACACATCTTCGCAATATCTTGTTTTTTCTGATCCGATATTTTCACTATTTCTTGATACAAATTAGGTTGTTCAGACAGATATTCCACACAGGCTTTCATATCTTGCTCTGATAAATTCTCACAACAAACACGTAAGAAAAACGCCTTTTCATTTTCCATATAGTACGTTTTCACTTCACGCTTATAACGCGCATAAACTGGCTGTCCCATATCAACCTTCATATCTTTGTCAAATGCTTTTTGCATGTCCAACATCTTGTAGAACTCCTCGCATAATTGTTTGTAAGAATTGGAACAATCAGGCTCTTCAAAGCCTTGAAACTCATCATGCAGATAAGGGCGAAGATACTTTTCAAATTCCTGCAAGATTTGTGCTTTATTTTCCGTAAAAGACGCAATATTCTTAATGACAGGCAAATCACTTGTCAACTGTTTCACATCTGACAAAGTGATTTTCCCCTGACAGTTCTCAATGAAAATATCCGTTTGGTCATCAACGAATTGGCTTTCGTAATAAGCTTTATTAAGCCTCATTTTCACTTCTGGATTATCCTCAAACCACAATAGCACCCACAGATGATCACCGTACCTGCCTTCAAGTTGTGTGCCTGCCATCAAAAGTACAAAACAGGATTTTGTATCCTTATTATTCTTTATCAGTTCCTTTACTGCTATGCGATACTCATTCGTATCATTTTGTTGCGCATACGCACTTGCACTCATTCCCATCAAAATGAGAAATAGAAAAAATTTCACTTTCATTGTAGCCGCTATCATGTTTATCTTACCATTTTTATCATATTTATCGAGAAACTATTTTTGTATGTGTAAAAACGAAAACATCAATATTTTGTCGCATTTCCACGACCCACTCATTTTCCGCTTTTTTATCAAATAAGGGACTCATCATATTCGCAAAATCCTTATTTGCATTCGACGCTTTCACACCCTCTTGCGAAGTTGCTATCGCAGACAAAGTCAGCAAGTCCTCTTCCGTCATGACTGCACAACACTCTTTGTGCAACATCACAGGCAAATTTTTCTTCATATACTCTGTCAAAACAGGCATATATCGCTTTATTATCTTTTGTTTAGACTTATCCATCCCACTCACTAACACATACATCTTCCGTATCAACACATCTATAATAAAAGTTGCTTCACAATATCTTTGCAAAGCATCCCTGTAGGACTCTGAACAATTCATCATTACATAATCTTTAGGTAGTTCACCAGACACCAAAAGTTCATCAAAGACCTTCATCATTTCTTCCTCTATGTTTCCCTTTACTTGCGTCAAATGAACACTTGCCTTTTGTGCCTGTGGCATATTGTACATCGTAGTAAGCGTCCGCAAATCATGGTTGTTCAAGATTGTATGACGTTCAAAAGTCTGCACCATATTTCCCAAATATTCTTTTTGCACATATGCAGATGCTAAGTCTTTCGAAAGATTAGTTCCTATATACAATCCATGCCACTTCTTTGAGCGGATATACTCTGCACATTTCTCTGTCAAAACATTTTTTTCCATAGCAACCAGTTCCAACCACTCCCTATTCTGCTGAGCATATCTTGTAAATAGCGCATGATAAAGGAGTTTGGGGCTAACCATATCTTCAATGAGTACTTTTTCCCCTATAGCACGTGCCCACACGACATACCCCTGCTGCAATGCAATAGCAATAGTATCTGGCGACAGCCAAGTAACCTTACGCATAGACGATCCCATTTGGAGAGAGTCTTGATTGATGACACGAACTGGTATGATTTGCCCCTTCCTTGCTACTATGTTCAAAAGTTTGGAAGGAGTCAACACACTATAACTTGTAGTCTTTTTCTGCGGTGCATCCAACAGCCGTTTCACCTCCTCCGCTTCTTGTATATTTTTCACAGTTCCCAAAGAACGCCACACACCTATAAGCGGATTTGACCCATCCCTATAGTCTGGCGACATGAATGCGTCTATAATAGCCTTTCCTGCTTCAGAGAATTGACCTGCCTCATAATGTTCTACACACCAATCTTTTGTGGGAAACAAAGGACGATCCACGTATCCTTCACTCCACCACTTAAAAAAGAAACGTTGGGCATTACTGTCATAGATACGAGGAGCATGAGGCTCATACACATCAGGCTCTTCACCCGTATAGTCAAAGATTCCATCTCCATTGCGAAGACTAAAGTCAAACTTGTCACCTTCCACATTGAGTGTCAATGTCATACTATCCGTACAAATCTTATACTGCTCTTCCATAGCCTTAAAAGTTTCTCCACCTCGACCCACAAAATCAATTAACTTATACACCCCACGTGGATTCATCGAAAGGCTGTCCTGCTCTGCAACGTGTTCAAGACTTTCTCCACGCTGCACCTCATGCACACGAATCTCCACTTCCTGTGCCATGCACACGAAAGAAATGGGGAGTAAGAGTAAAAAGCATAAAAGTTTTCTCATAATCAGAACATTTTGATTTTTTATTCATTTTCAATATTTATTCATGCCACTATATTAACTCTTATTTATTAAACAAATAATTCACAAAAGAGTCCACATGTTTTTTCCAAACGGCACTTTTCTCCCATCATTCCATCCGCTTATACACGGATCCATTCGTCACCATCTCCTTTGCTGTAAATGACAGAATCTTTTCCTTACCTGCTTTCGTCATCTTTTGGGCTTCTTTCAGGAACGCTTCTTCCATCATGGACTTCATCATGAGAAGAAAAACTTTGTCTTGATCAGAATTTTCATGCTCGGCAACGATACGTATAGGAGTAATCTCTGTTTCTTTCATCTTCTGAACCAGCACATTTCCCTTCTTAATAGACCAATTGCCTTGAAAAGTCATGCTGAAATCCATCTTTAGATGATTTTTGTATTCAGGCATATCAAGGATTAAATCCATATCAAGGTCTAGCCTGCACACCACTACGCCATTAGGCTGATAGGTGAATACACCTTTAGCTTTTCCATTTGTGTCCATTCCAGGTTCTTTTGCACTAGGCATTTCGTCTTCCACGTACCAATTTCCTAACAACTCTGACTCTTCTACCTGCACTTGAGCAACACAGGAGAGACTCAAAAGGCACATCAGTACCAAAAATAACACACGGAAAGTTCTCGTTTCGTTCTGAAATTTAGTTTTCATAGGTAATTGGGGGTTTGTAATGTTAATCTTTCTATTTTTCAACAAGGTGTTAAAAGCCATATGACAATCCTGTAGACCTGTTATCCTCCCTTGCCTCCTTGAATCGTATGGTAAGGCCAAAGTCGTATTCGGCATATTGTCCCTTGGAGAACATGAACGAGAGACATACATGAACACCTACCACCACAGAATTATAGCCTTTCAACATGCATTCTACAAATAATTGTACTATGCTCCGTTTTTCCGACTATATTCCAAGCAATATAGATGCCGCCCAATAATTTTCCGTCTCATTTCGGAATCTATTGGTGACACCAAAGCCATATTCGCAAGATACACCCACATTGTGCTTCCACATAAAGGATCCCGAGAAGAAAAAGCCTAATCCGCATTTGTGCATACCTTCAAAATCGGAATATTTGGATGCATCCCCTTTCAATTTTGTTTTACATTCAAAATAGGCACCTAACCCCATAATGAATCCATAAGAATTGCCAACAGGTACTCGGTAATTCATACTAACAGGTATTCTCAAAGTATGTAGTTGATATTTCTCTCCACCCCGTGTTTTGTAAGTAAACACACTATGTTTAGGCGGCAACCATAAATTTAATAGACCAAGAATAGGCATTCCGATTCTTACAAATTCGCGCCCTTCTTGCCAATTAAGATAGAAATCAGTATAACATTCATACTCCCATCCCGAAAATGTTGGTGTTTTTCCGTCATACATTCTAGTATAAGACCCTGCTTTTATTCCGAAAACAGGACGTCGAAAGCCTTTCGAGTTCGCTAACCATTCGTTATAAGAGACTTTCTTGGGGGCAGAGATTTCATTGTCTTCAGGTGATGTGATTTCCTGAGGTTGCCCATCAACCGATTTTACTGCTTCCATCAATGTTTCTCCCACGACACCGCGTGGTCCGAAAGCATTCTCTTTTTGTGCATAAATGGAGATATTCACCCCTACTAGTAATAAGGCGAATAAAATTGATTTATTTTTCATGTTCGATTCTTATTTTTAAAAATTCAACGCTAGTCCTACTGTCCAATAGTTTTCTCTCCTTCCCTTGAATCTTGTGTTAAAGCCAAAACCATATTCGGCATAGAGTCCAATTTTATCACAGACCTCATTACCCATCATGATAGGGAAAAGCACTTCGGCCGAAACATGGGCACCGACTACCACAGCATGATAATTCGCCATGTCAAAATTATAATAATCATATACAGCATGCTTGTTTTTCCCTGTCATTACCCAATCAAGATAAGGTCCAGCACCTATTGAAGTTTGGATTGGGAAAAAGTGAATAGTCCTAGGCCTTGCATCACTTTTTTTCAACTCTTTTATATATTCTTTTTTGTCATCTTCATCAAAGAAATTTAGAGAGAATTCTGGATCAATTTCTCTCATCTGTGTTATATGAGCATTCAACATTCTTTCTTTCCTCCTTATTTTTCTTGTATAATAATAAGGGAAATTCCATAAATAGTTCAAACTGACAGGAACGTGTATGCTATGCATCTCCGCATTCACCATATTCGTCCTCCTTGAGGCCATGGAATAACCGCATAAAAGTTTGAGGAAGAATTGGTTTTGTATCAATCCTCCTTCTGCGTCAACAGGCTCCTTAAAAAGATAATTAGCACCCAAGGCCACATTTAGGCCAAAACCATTTAAGTCAGGAGCGTTTGTATAGATATGATTCATATAACCAACACGCCCCGTCACCTCCCAATGCGATGCTTTCGTGAATTCATTTTCCATAGTAGGCTGAGAAAAAACATTCACTTTCACACCTACAAGTAATAAGGCAAATAAAATAGTTTTCCTTGTTTTCATATTACAATCTCATTTTCTATTATTTTAGATGTCACACTAAAAGCTGTAAGCTATGCCAGCCGACCAATAATTTTCTTTATTATCTTTGGTTCGTTCGGTAAGGCCAAAACCATATTCACCAAACAATCCCCAATCTTCCGAGAACATAATAGAGATACAACCATGAAGACCAATCACCATGTCATGTGCGCCTTCTATGTCAGAGAATTTGACCTTGTATTTATCTTTTCCTACTCCGTATTCTGTTTTACCCGATACAACATAATCAAAATAAGGTCCCGCACCGAATGAGATACCTGCTTTTTTGCCTATAGGTACCAAATAGTTTATGCTTATCGGGACACGAATGCTGTGCAATTCGCTATTCACCTTATTCTTGTTCTTGGATGCCGTTCCCCAACCTATACAAAACTTCAAGAAAGCTTGCTCTTCCAGAAAATAATTAGCGCCCAGTAGCATTGACATGCCGAAACCGTCCATGTCGGCTCCCTTCTCATAGGTACGTGCGAACCACCCCAACCGTCCCGTCATGTCCCATGTACCTTTTCTACTGAAACTGACTGTTGTGGAAGAAACTGTAGGAGAGGTGTAAGCACTCTCTTGTCGCTCATCCACAACCACCCGTGTTGCTGCCGTGGAGGTAGTTGCAGGAACTGATGTGGTTTCAGTGACAGGCACAGATCCATTTTCGGCCACAGACTGCTTCTCTGGCACATTCAAAACCATGCCTACATAAAAATACTCACCAATATTAGGATTGGCCTCCTTCATGGCTGCGACTGTCACGCCATACTTCTGTGCTACACTTTCCTGTGTTTCACCACGCTGTACGGTGTGTTTCTGCATGGTTTGAGCCAATGAAACCAAGATGTTGGCTGCCAACAAAATGATACATAAAATTGTCTTTTTCATAGTGTTCTGATTTTATTAAGGTTATAACTTTTTTTGAATGACTAAATAGTTCGACACACTCCAGAAGGCGTTAGGATTGGTTATCCGTAGTTTGATGGTGTTACCTTCATTTGCGATGGTGTAGGACGAGGAGGGCATGGCCGTAAGAATCTCAATATTCTTGGCGAGAATATCCACCTCCACGTATGAGCGAATATCGACCTTCATGAAGCCTGCATTAGCGAAGTTCGACACATTCAGTTTCTTCTTCGACAAAAAGCCACCGCCCGACAAGATACCTGCCTGTTGGAGTTCCTTCTTCGTGCCAATCTTCACGTAGCATTCGTTGATAACCGCACTTTGAGTCACCAGTGCCTCGCCCTGCTTGTTCACCTCCTCGGTCAATTTTTCGTTAGAGGCCGTCAGCGTGGTCACTTTCTTGCGCAACTGCTGTATATCCACATTCTTGCTGTTCAAACTCGCCTGCAAGGCGGCAATCGTCTTGTTCTTCTCGTCCAGTTGCTGATTCAGGTGAGTGATGATGTTCTTGAGGCTCCCCATACTTGCCCCACGGCTCTTCAGTGTGTCCTCCAACTGCGCAATGCGGTTGCGCTGCCGCTCCAGCAGAGCAGCAAAGGCATTCAGATTGGCCTTCAGTTCCTCCCTGTTCATCTTCTTTCCTTCCATGCCCTTACCGTCTCCCATCAGTAGCTCTTCCTGTGCGGCAATGCTGTCCAGTCCTTCCGACACCACAGCCATGAACTCCGAAATGTCCTTCAGTTGGCTCGCCTGGGCGGCATTCGCCGCCTCCAGCGAGTCAACCTGAGACTGTAACTCACCTATCTCCTCCGCTTGATTTCCATGACAAGAAAAACATGCAATCAACAGAGGCAGGATGAAAAGAGCCACATTATTTTTTTTCATGTATTTCATGATTTGCTTTTTGAGGCAGATGTCCTTACTATCATTTTGACAACGTGAAGTCCGAATATGACCCAATAGGTTTTATATAAGTGGTATGATACTCAAACTGTTGGTTAAAATCATTTGTCACACCATCCTCTCCTGCTATGACACCTTTGCATGTGATAGTGGAGCCACTCATGCTGTAACTGAAATTGGCCACACGATAATAGACACGTGACGAATATGTAAATGTTCCCATACGGTCTTCGCCAAAGGTCACACTCATGCTACGCACTGTTCCTGTTGCAGAAGTGGTTAAAGAACCGCTCCATGTGCCATAGACTTCTGACGGAATGGAACTGCCAGAATCACCGTCATCCTTGCTGCATGAGAAGAAACTCATGCTCAGCACCATTACTGTTAGGATGGGTAAAAAACGGGTGAAAATATTCTTTTCCATACAATATTTAGAGGTAAGCAGCATGCTCATCCTCGGATTGAGGATGAACATGCCTTTTATTAAAGTGACGTCTGCTCGGTTCTAACAAAACTCGTCTCCACGAAGTCGTCATATTCATCGTTATAGGATTCTACGACGAGCCTGTTTCTATTAAGACTCATAACATCCATCTCCAACATATTTCCTACAACAAAATCAGAGTCATTGCTCTTGGTTATGGTCAGATAGAGGGTACCATCTTCATACTCATATCGACCTTCGACAACAACATCTTCATAACCACCGTGCCGATATGGGACACGCTCCAACAACTTGAACTTACCGTTGGAGTAGAGCAGGAGAAGAGTCTCATTCTCTTGACTACCATCTATTTCCGAGTGATACCAACTTCCTATGATAGGATTATTGGCATCATAAGCAAGACTCCCTGCATTGTCATCATCTTTACTACACGAAGCGAAACCTACACACAGCATAGCCACCATCAGGATGGACATCATGCTCAAAAATACTTTTTTCATTTGATTGTTTTGTTTTTCATGGTTAATGAATAATAACTTTTCGACCATTTTGGATATAGATTCCAGGACGTGAACGCATCATTTCTTGGGTTACAGGAATGCCTGTAAGGGTGAATGGCGTCTCATTGCCTCTTGTGCCTTGATCTCTTATGGGTTGTTTAATTGCTGTGGGAACAACTATGTAGGAATTTCCTTGAATTGTGGCTGTTCCTTCGGATATTTCGACATCGAAGTACAGTTCAGAAGGGTCAGCCATTGTTGTTGACCAATCGTAATGTTGAAGGTATGTATATCGTTCTTCTATTATGCTTCTCACTCCCACGTATAGACGATACCTTCCGTCAGGCCAAGTGCCAGAAAGTTTTCCCTCCAAGTGGACATGTTCTGGCAGTGTTGTCCATTGTTCTAATTCTCCTGCTGTCGCAGAATCGCCAAAGGCTTGGATTGTCTGGCCGTAACGATTTGCCAGAATCATTCTTAATGTACCCACGAATGTCTCTTCTTGAAGAGAACCTACTTCATAGAGGTTTAAGGCAATAGTCTGTCCGTCGGTCGAATTTGCCAATTCAGCCTCACTACAACCGAGCGAAGATTCTGTTTCGTAGTTCTCCTCATCCGATTCTGAATTTAGAACGATTAAGGATGCATGTCTTTTTGAACAGACAATATTCCATAAGTCGAAATCGTTTTGTCTTGATTTCAATAACAATGTATATTCTCCCTCTTTAGCATTGGAGGGAAGTGTGACATCAATCACAAAATTCCGCTGCCCTTCCAAAGAGTTCCATTCGTCAATGTACGTACTCGCAAGAATGGTTTCGGTTCCGTCTTCTGAAACCATCACCACTGCCACTTCACCCTTGAACGGATTGTAGGAAAGGTTATAGCATAACGCTGAATACACCCTGACCCTTTCCCCTGCTTTAGCACGTTGGGTCGAGACCCTCAGATTGTCGGTACATAAATAACTCAGTCCATCGGAAATTCCGTCTTCAGGCTTAATGCCTATAACCATCTGTTGTTCGTCGATAAACCCTTGCCTTGTGCCGAAAGAGTTACCTTCGCGTGGATGCAGAGATGCGATTTGGTAGTATCCGTCACATTCGCCATTCCACCCCCAGTTGACATGGTAGTCTGGATACACGTTGCCTTGAGACATTTTGTAACCGTCAATCACAAAAGAGTGTCCACCGTCAGAAGTGTTGGAACCAGCATAGTTCACAGGTCTTCCTTCATTCAGTTCTCGAATCAGCAGACGATGCCAATCTTCGGCCGTACAATAGTTCCGCAACAGGAGAGCTGCATCTCTGTCATAGGAGAAGTTTTCCACGTATGCTTTAAGCAGATTCTGTTGATAAGAGCCACTTCCATCTGGTGAATAGTCCATATGTACAGCAAGGCCACAATCATACATCAATGTAGCGACGGCATTTGCTTCATCTTCTGTATAACCCTCTTCATAGCGGTCTTTCATCTGATTCCATGCAAATGTATCTTCAGTCAAGTCTCTGGCCATATAGAGTCCGTGTGTCTCTGTCTGGTATTCGACTTTGCCTTTAGGAGATTCTGGATAAGAATAACGTTTCATGACCTGTGCCATTGCTGTGGCAACGCATCCAGTCACACATCGTTGCTTCCGATACGATGGACATAACAGATTATACGGTTCTTCCTGTCCCCAAGCCACTTCGCCCAGCAAAGGTGCGATGCCTTCTTCATTTACCAAACTTTTCAGCAATGTTTTTGCCGTATTATCTTCCTCGTCTGATAGATTGGAGAACGCCTCTACATAACTGTTCAGCCAGTAAGTTACATTGGGGGGAATGTTGTCTGCATCGAACCTACCACAAGTGGAATAGCCCAAGATGTGAGGCATCCTTTTGTCGCCCGAAACCAAGACAAAGCCCCGTCCGTCTGCGCCTGTATAGAGATAAAAGGCTTCTTTTCCCTCTGACAATTTTGCCGGACATAGTTGGGATGATTGTCGTTTGCATACAAATTCGGAAGAAGAGGATATTCTATATTTGTCATGGAATTGTCGCACGATGTTCCCAATATCCTCTTTACTTCGTGGCTGCGCAAAGCAAATATAGGTGAGCAAGTTGCAGCATAGAAATGCTGCAACTTGCCTAATGAGGTGCCGTTTCAGAAGCCGAGTCATGGTATTATTCCATTTATTAGAACGAAACTTTATTGTACACGGATTACTTTAACACCTTTTCTCAACTCGCTCATCTGCTGCTTGGTCGGAATTCTGCGTGGAGCATTCGATCCGGACTCTTTGACACCCTTCTTCACTTTCTGCACAACAGGTCCATTGGCAGAAGACGTGAGATCACGGTAGCCCATCTCATGTTCAGCCGAATAGTTATTAGCATCATCGATTCCCCATGTACCAAAGAAGCATTTGCTCGTTGTACGAGTGTAAGAGAAAGTCTGCTCGTTGATAGCATACTCAGAAGGATTTTCTTCAATGACTGGTTTGTAGATTGAATGAGCAAGGAATGCGTATGGTGTTGATAACCATAAGTCATGCAGTCCTTCAGCCACATCTCCTTCTGCCATGAAATAATAGTATTTTGCACATCTGGTTCCTTTTGCTCCTTGTTTTTTGGTGACGGGTGACCATTGGCTGCTTGTGTATCCAATATTATACACAGGCATATCTGCATAAACGGTAGGCTGTATTGCTTTTATCTTTTTCATAGTCATCGGACCGTATTTGTGAGTGCCATCGGCATTGTTCTCATTACCATAGGCCGCAACACAATAGACGATGGTTGTGCCAGGATCAACAATAGGCGACACGGTCCAGTCCACCTTTCCGCTATATTCTTTTTCCTCCATCAACATATTGTAAAGGTCACGCTCTGTAAGCACATCCGTGGCGGATTCTGTAACGAAAGCCTCTCTGTATCCTTTAGTGTTTGAACCAAAAGTGAGATCGGCAGCAAAGCCATCGGACATAACCGTTAGATTAGACAAAGAAACTCTAAGATTTGAGGGCAACACTCCCTTCTGTTCAACTGTGAGGGTTGCGGCCGAGGAAAGAGTTGTGACAGTTAGCACTGCACTGCGAGATTCGTCCGAAAAGTTTTCAGAAGTGGCCGTAATGGTAACATTGGTTCTTCCCGTGCCTGACGTGGCAGTTAAATGAAGCCAATCCGGCTGTCCGGAAATGTTCCAATTTCCTTCTGTAATGACGGTGAAAGATGTGGAACTACCATTGTTCCCTAAGAGTGAAGACGTGGAAGGTGACACGGATACATCAGTCGAAGCAGGAGATGGACTTGCGTCATCGTCACCACCGTCCTTACTACACGAAGCGAAACCTACACACAGCATAGCCACCATCAGGATGGACATCATGCTCAAAAAATACTTTTTCATTTCGATTGTTTTTTTGCAGCCTATAAGTCTCCTGATTCGGCAAGATGTAAAGATTTAGGTTAAGACCATGATAAACAAAAAAAACGTGAGACCTGTATTCGCCACCCGTCCCACGTTCCGAGGCTCCTGAGAATTGCCCATGCAGTCAGAACGAGCAACTCTAAGACCTCACGCCGATATATTATATAGTACACTCATGCACCACCACTACATTACAATATAGCAACACTTCTCCTGTATGAGAGGAAGTTTGTGCTATATGTAAAATAATGTGTACAATGAGGGCTGTCATATAACATACCCATGAGCATCCATCGTTGCAATGTCCATTGACTGCGTTAGAAATTTTCTCAGGATTTCAGAACGTCAAGAACAAAGCGCGTGATAAACGCTTTTTCCATTTATGGTATCCCCACGGCACTGGTTCGCCACAGCGAAGGAGCCTTTCCCGCCACTCTGAAGGTGGCTTCGGCGTGAAGATGGGGCAAAAGTAATGTTTTTGGCGGAAATAAACAAAGAAAAGGATGAAAAAATTTGAAGAAATGCAAAAAATGTTCAAATTAAATGTGCGTTTCGTGTTTGAACCTTTTTTATCAGGTTGTATTAAGCGTAGCCGAGGAGTACGATAAGGTGTACCCCTCGGCTACGGCACGGCGTAGTCGAGGGGTACAGTTTTATGAAGAAGGAAAAGTGGGGGATGAGTTATTCTTTGTGGTCTTCAATCTTCACGCAAGCGGTGACGGTGAAGGTAACAAGACAGAATGCCATCACCAGCCAAAAGAAGTTCTGATAGCCGATGTTCTCAGAGATGAGGCCGGAAAGCATACCTGGAATCATCACACCACCAAGATACTGACCTGCGGTACAGATGGAGAAAACTGCTGTGGAGCGATCACCTCGAGAGAAAGTGACGAGGAAGAGAGTGTAAGCAGCAAAGCCAAGGCCATAACCTACCTGCTCAACGCACACACAAGTACCTGCAAGCCACAGGTCGGTAGTGGGGAAATAACTAAGATAGACATACACAATATCAGGCAACGTGATACAAAGCACAAGAGGCCAGAGGCACTTCTTCAATCCCCATTTTGATACAGCCCAACCGCCGACGATACCACCCAGCAGCAAACCGATGACACCCAAAGTACCGTATATAAGCCCAAAATCCACATCGCTCATGGCAAGTCCGCCTTCAGCAGCGCTGCGAGTAAGGAAAAGCGGCACAATCTTAGTGAGCAGTCCTTCGGGCAAGCGGAACAAGAGGATGAAGCAGAGGGCAGAAACAAGATGAGGCTTAGTAATGAACACTTTCAAGGTGCGGCCAAACTCTCGCATTTGCTCCATAAAGTCAAAGCGATCATGCACTACCGTTTCCACACGGGGCAAGATAAAGGCATGATACAGAGCCAACAGCAACATGAGCACACCCAAGATAACAAACACAACCATCCACTCGAAATGTGGCAACAAGAATGAGCATTGGGGGTGAGCAGATGATGCCTTTGAAATTTCTTGAAGGAAGCCTGCCAACAACACCAGCCCTCCTTGGCCTATAACCATACCAATACGGTAGAACGTGTTACGCACACCCACATAGAGTTCTTGCTTCTTTTCAGGCAATCCTATAATGTAGAAACCATCAGCGGAAATATCATGCGTAGCACTGGCAAACGCTACCAGCATAAAGATAGCCAATGTGCCTTTCAGCCAGAACTCTGTGGGCAATGTGAAAGCCACTAATGCTAGCGCAACACCCATCAGAAACTGCATGGAGACAATCCACCAACGCTTTGTTTTCAAATTGTCAATAATAGGGCTCCATATTGGTTTAATGACCCACGGCAAACCGAGCCAGCCTGTATAAAAGGTAATTTGACCATCAGTAAGGCCAAATTCCTTAAACATGATGACGGAGATAAGCATCACCGCTGAGAATGGCAATGCCTCACCCAAATAAAGAGAAGGCACCCATGCGCCAGCCCATACGTCTGACGACTTCTTTTGAGAGGATTGATTATTCATTAAGTATTATTGATTTGGTTTTACATTTTATTAATATGAGCCACGCCACTGGAGCCATAGCACTACATACAAAGAAGAAAATACGGTAACCCAACACCGCACAGAGCCAGCCTGACAGCGCCATTGGAGCAAGCATCAGCGTCGCAACCAATGGAACATACAGGAAATTGGTTGTGGTACGATAGCGCTGCTCTGAGATGTATGGTACATACAAACGACACACATTGAGTCCTATGCCAAAACAGAATTGCGCAAAGAAGGTCATACAACATAGCAGGAACAGGTTGTTCACTTGCGGGGCTGCAGCCATCATCATATATGAAAACGGAGAAAGAGTCAGCACGAAAGCCGCAACGCCAAACACACGCTGCACACCATAGCGCCTCATCAACGCCCGTCCTAACGCCAAGCCCAATGAGAAAGCCAACACACCAATGGTGCCTTGAGCAAAACCTACATCTTGCACAGAACAGCCCAAGCCCCCCTCCGCCACAGGTGCCAGCAGGAAGAACACGCGGGTATTAAATAGCAATGCCTGAGGCAGCAACAAGAAGAAAAGGCTCAACACAACAGGAACCACATGGGGCTTCTGCTGAATGCGTGACAACACTTGCAGCTCACTCTTCACCGTACCGGTCAAAGTCTCATGCCGCGAGCGTTCTCGCCCCTTTGGACTTGGCAAGGTCATCATGTTCAACGCATAAAAGACAAAGAAGCCACCTACGACTAACGAGCTCTCCATTGCCCACGCTTTTTGATAACTACGGAAGAACACCTCGAAGAATCCTGCTACGATGATAAGCACCCCGTAGGTCACAATCAACGTCATTTGCGATGCCATCATCTTGGTGTTATTGAAGATTTGCTGCTGACGCGGAAGCAACATCCTGCCATAATAAAGACGCGAAAGCAATTCATGCCATGCACACAAGAATGAGAGCACAAAGAGAAGCAGAAACAGCTGCCAACCTTTCACAGTCGCTTCAGATATGTACACTGCAATTCCCATAAGGCAGACGAACATCATCGTCTCCACAAGATGCAGATACCGATTGAATCGTCCAGCTTTCCGCACCTTGCTATAGAAATACGACTTCAGCACCCAAGGAAGGAACAGCAAAGCACCATAAAGCGTGGCCAACGTCATCGACGTGCCAAACTGCAAAAACATCAGCAATGCCACATAAGTCACAACGGCAGAAGGAATCTCTTCCGCCGCAAAAAGACATGGTATCCAGTACCATGGACTATGCAACTTATTGCTATTCATTCAGCTACCACCTTTATCGTATCATCTTCACCATTTCTTTGTCAATTCTGTATGAGGATAATAGAAACTCAATATATCTTCATAAGGCATGCCTTGGTCGCCCATCACAGCAGCACCTATTTGACACAGTCCCACACCGTGTCCCCAACCTTTTCCCTTCAACACAAAACCATCTGCGGTTTTCTCCACATCAAATGCTGAGGAATAGAGATGCGATTCACTCAACCACTTCCGAATCTCCAGTTCCTTCCCCACTTCCACCGAGCACTTCTCTCCCACTATTCTCAGCATGATGATTCTGCCTGATTCTCCTCTGGAAAGAGGGATAAGGTCTAAGATACGGCCAAAGTCGATACCGGACTTGCGACGAATCAGCGCCGAGAGTTCATTTGCTGTATATGAAACCGTCCACTCATAAAAGTCTGTTGTCTCTTGGTCATAGTTGTTCAGCACCTGAGAAAGAATGCGCTTGTCTTTCGTGTTACAATAAGGATCTGGTTTTGCCACTAAATAAGGATGACGAACATTCTCCCAACATGTCTCAAAAACCTCAGTCATTCCTCCACAGCATTTCGAGAAACGGGCATCACAAATACAACCATCATATGTCAGCACCTGACCTCGTGTCGCTTCAATCGCTTTCACCACATTGGGATTCGACTGCCGCGTGATACCTTGATAACGCTGGCAATGGTCATCAGCACAAACATCAAAACCCACATGTGCCTCATTATCATACCAGCGGATAATAGAGGAAGGCGGCTGTTGCAAGTCAACACCTGGGGAGCAAGATTTGTGCGGCGTAACATTCGGAGCCTCCTCAAGAATACGCATCAGCCAACTGCGCGAGATGACTGCATGAGCCTTCAACAATTCCAAAGAAGCATTAGCGCTCATTTCGCTACTGATGACGCTGGTGAGATAAGTCTCCACCGGCACGATGTTCACAGCACGCACTTGTCCACCGTCCTCCATCAGTTCCAACCCACCAGCAAAGGTTTGCTCTTCTTTACGTTCCCAATGGAAACCAATGCCTATCACCACATCCTTTAACGTAAAACTGGCATGATTGTCTGCAGGGACGAATATGCGTTTCTCCCCACACGGCACAAACGTATGCTCGCCCACATAAGGCTTCCCTTCCAGCCAATAAGTCGTGTGGAATATCACGTTAAGCCTACTGGCCTTCACGACGCCTACTCTCACTTGCGGTTCCTGTTCCATTTTCCTGTTCCGTTCAAAATTCACGTTCACTTCCACGTTCCTACTCCACACTCCTGAATGATAGCTTTTGCCAATGGGGCATTCATCTTCTTGAAATCTTCTTCACGAGGAGTAATGAGCAAACCACCCATATCAAGAGCGCCGGGGCTCACCAAAGTCTTAGCTTCGCCCTCAGCATGATAACAGTCTGGACGATGTTTTGCCCGTGGCAGCACAACGCTCACCAATCCATCTTCGCTATCAACCCACGCAAGGATATTCATCATCGGCTCATACTCTCCTTCGGGCACAGGCAACGAGCCGTACACGGTTTCGAACAGCGCCTGATGAGCCTCTGCAGTAGGAGCGACTATCACGTAACCTGCGCACAAATAGCCATTCAACTGATACACCCCTCCCTCATCACCATGCCGCAGGCACGACATCTGTGGACGATACAGTTTCTTCCAGTCTCTCTCCAATGGCACCACGCCTCTGCTTCCTGCCTGGAAATGCATGTGGTCTGGGGCGCTGGCTCCGCACAATGGGCCATTATAGAAGAACAACAAGTCGTCTAGTTTCTCCACCATCTTCATCAAGTCCTCATAATGTTCCAGAATCTGCTGACGGTTGTGATGGCGCAAGGGAATTGTATAATGCCGCGGCAAAATAGGATTAGGATTAAGCAGGAAGTGATACTTTCCCATTAAAGACATTCCCATTTGGTCTGCTGGACGATTTTCCTCACACAGGAAACAGGAGCGCCGACGAATGGTCTTTGCATCCACTTTTGCCCCTGTCGAAACCATGCGTACAGGGTTGTATTGTACTCCGACATGGCAGTTGTCCACAGCCAACTCTTTGGTCAGCACCCGGTCCAGTTGCTCATACTTCTTGCGAGCATCAGACCAGCAGGTCAACTGCCTATCGAAAAAAAATCCACATCCTCCTTTTTCACATTTCCCTGCCAATAGAGGTTCAGCCGCTTGCGGTTCCGAATCTCCATAGTGCGCAGGCTATCTTTATAAGTATTGTTTCGATTAATTTGCTCAGGTGTCAAGGCTGCGTCGCTGTTACCTTCCCATCGGCGGCATAAGTAGAGTTCGTCATAAATGCGCCCCATCTTATACCGGCGCGAGAATGCAAGCCCCAGCGCATAGTCCTCACCATAGGAAGTGTTAGGCATGCCTATGTGACGCAGCAACGGAGTGAAGAAAGCGCGTGGCGCACCAAGCCCGTTGATACGCAGCGCATTGTTGCGGCCATTCTCATCCGTCCATTCACGGTGGTCTATCAGGCCAGGAGGCAATGTCTCCAGCTGGAAGTTACACATCCTGTAGGCGCCAATCACCATACCGCAGCGTTCCTCGTAGAACTTATCCACAATGCGTTGCAACGTGTCAGGTCCGCTGTAGAGGTCATCGCTATCAAGCTGCACAGCAAAGCGTCCGCAACGAGGGTCATTGAAAGCCAAACCCCAGCATCCACCAATGCCCAAATCCTTGCGTTCTGGAATAATATGCAGCACTCGTTTGTCTTCTGCAGCCAGATGCTTCATCACTTCTGTAGTGCCATCGGTAGAAAGATTGTCCACCACCATCACATTGAAGGAGAACGACGTCTTTTGCGACAAAGCACTCTTCACAGCATCCTCAATCGTCTTCACCCTGTTGCGAACAGGGATAATGACTGTTGCTTCCACCTCAAAGTCGGCACTTTCCACCGGCACTTCTGCAATCGCGTCTGAACTGATGTATGCACCAATATCCTTCAAATGGCGGGTGCACACTTGCTCGCGTTCAATCTGCACAGCACGGTTGCGCGGATCCACATAGTCAAACTGCTTCTCCCCACTCTTTCGCAGGTCCATTTCCTCTTCCGTATAGAGGTATTCGCGCAGATGGAAGAGCGATTCAGCCCCCCACGTTCTCAAGCCATACAAGTTCAAGTCATACCAACCTGAAAAAATATAATCTTCCTGTGCATTCTGCTTGGCATATTCACGAAGCGAGGCAGTACAATACACCTGCAGCGAGCCAAAGTCAAAATCATCCCGCACACTGCCCTCATAAAAGTCAATCGTCGGACTTGCTATCGTCTCTCCATTTTTCACCACATAGCGATCTGCATACACCATAAAGGCACCAATGCCATTCGCCGTGTCAGCCATCCGTTTCATAGCCTGATAGCCCAAAGTGACAGCTGTTTGTTTGGTGCACACCAACGCCAATGGAGCTGTTGCCACTTCGGCTATCTTACGTACCGTAGAGGCACTCTGCAGGTGGTCGATACGCATCACTTCGCATCCATCCACCTGACATTCCTCGTCACCTGTCATCATCACATAAATCTTGTTCACCAGTATTTCTTTCTGCAATTGCAGCACCATCAACTGCGTCGTCTCCTTGTCGGCATAGACAATAAAACAGTCTATGCCTCTTCTCATGATGTTATTCATATATTATTTTTCTTGATTCGTAGTGGTTATGTCTGATTACGTGCAAAGGTACACATTTTAATTCACAATTCACAATTCACGGTTCACAAATTACCATTCAAATTGCATTTAGCCCCTAGAAACATACTGAAACGTGAAATTATAGGCTCTGGATGATGGACGATGTGTGATTTTTACGTACCTTTGCACCCGATTTGGACAATCCGAGTGCCTGAACACCTCGTCAAAACAGGCGTGTACTAGTAACCACGATAAAAACCAGCGAGTGCTTGACGAACCTCGTAAAAAACAAGATTACATGAAACAAAAACATCAAGTGAGCGTTTCCTTCTTGATTGCAGGAATCGTATTCTGTACCTGCCTTGTGGCAGCAAATCTTCTTGAAACCAAAGTCTTTCGTGCTTGGGGACCCATTTCCCTCACCTGCGGTTTCATCGTTTTTCCAATTTCCTACATCATCAACGACGTGATTGCCGAAGTGTGGGGCTACCGCAAGGCGCGACTCATCATCTGGATGGGTTTCCTGATGAATTTCTTTGTTGTTGCCTTAGGCGGTATCGCCTGCGCCCTTCCTGCTGCAGTTGAAGGCAGCGACGAAGCTTTCAAGCAGGTCTTTGCCTTTGCTCCACAAGTGGCTATAGCAAGTCTTTTGGCATTCATTATCGGTTCTTTCCTCAATGCCATGGTAATGAGCAAGATGAAGATGGCCGACCGCAACAAAGGAAACTTTTCTTATTACTTCTCCCTGCGCGCCATTCTTTCTACCCTTGCCGGCGAAAGTGCCGACAGCATCATCTTCTTCCCTTTGGCTTTCTACTTCTTCCCGCTATTCTTTACGGGCAAGCCACAGCTGCCTTTGGAGGTAATGCTCCAGGTGATGGCTACACAAGTCATAGCCAAGACGCTCTATGAAATTCTCGTCTTGCCTATCACCATCCAAGTGGTAAAATTCGTAAAGCGCCTGGAGGGCGAAGATGTTTACGATGAGAACATCAATTACAGCGCATTCAACATTACTGATTTATGATACTCGACAAAAAGAAGGCACTTGTCGTCTTTTCCGGAGGACAAGACAGCACCACTTGCCTGTTTTGGGCCAAGAAGCATTTTGACCAGGTCTATGCGCTCTGCTTCCGCTATGGCCAGAAGCACGTGAAGGAAGTGGACATCGCACGCGGCATCGCAGAAAAAGCAGGTGTGCCTTTCGAGGAGAAAGATGTCTCGTTCATCAGCCAGCTGAGCAGCGGATGCTCGCTGACAGATACCAGCATCACGATGGACAAGGAAAAGCCCGCTACTGCTCCTCCCAACACATTCGTGCCCGGACGCAACCTCTTTTTTCTCTCCATCGCTGCTGTCTATGCGCGTGAACACGGCATCATGAACCTCGTCACAGGTGTATCGCAGACAGACTTTTCCGGCTATCCCGATTGCCGTGATTCGTTCATCCGTTCGCTGAATGTATCGCTCAATCTGGCTATGGACGAACAGTTTGTCATTCACACGCCACTCATGTGGATAGACAAGGCTGAGACCTGGAAGTTGGCCGACGACCTGGGTGTGTTCGATTTGGTCCGCAACGAGACGCTGACCTGCTACAACGGCATCAAGGGTGATGGGTGCGGCGAATGCCCTGCCTGCAAACTGCGCCGACACGGGCTTGAGGTTTATTTGAAAAGCAAAAATAAATAGACAATCGAACAAATGATACAGAACAATACAAACCAGCCTACACATGGGCTGGAACGAGAGAAAGAGGGGCTGCAATCCCTCGGCAAGAAAACGGAATACCGTCAAGACTACGCGCCAGAAGTGCTTGAGGCCTTCCAGAACAAGCACCCCGAAAATGACTATTGGGTGCAGTTCAACTGTCCTGAGTTTACGTCTCTCTGCCCCATTACGGGACAGCCCGACTTTGCAGAGATTCGCATCTCCTACCTGCCCGACCAGCGCATGGTGGAAAGCAAATCCCTGAAGCTCTACCTCTTCTCTTTCCGCAATCATGGTGACTTCCATGAAGACTGTGTCAACATCATCATGAAGGATCTCATCCGTCTGATGGACCCGAAATATATTGAGGTCACTGGCATCTTCACTCCCCGTGGCGGCATCAGCATCTACCCCTATGCCAATTATGGTCGTCCAGGCACGAAATATGAGGAGATGGCGAATTACAGGCTGATGAATCACGGATTGAAATAAGGAAATAATTCATATTACTTCCAGAGATTCTACAAGATGCCCGGATGAAAGCAAATCCGCAACGCTTATAGCAGTATTCAATAGAACTGCTTTTCAGACCACATAATATAATCAAGATTGAACCAACACAAACAAGCCACCGGCCCCAAGGGACGATGGCTTGTTTTATAATGCTTTGACAGGGGTTACTTCATCTTCGAGCCGTCAACACTTGAGGAAGTGTAATCCCGCCTCTTTCATTATTCATAACTTGTGAACAATATTTTCTAAGTTGCAAATAATTTTTTCCAAGTTGGAAATTATTTTTTCTAAGTTGCAAAAAATATTTCCTAAGTTTCAAAATATTTTTCCCAAGTTGCAAATAATTGTTCCTAAGTTATGAACGACTCCGCTACCGACAGGGTAGAAGGCGCGGAAGTGGAGGAAAGCAAAATGCGCTTGAGAGCATATCTCAAGTGCCTTTCACGCTTATTCGCCGCATCAAATCACTTTTTCTATCGGGCATCGATGTGAATGTCAGATTTTTCTCGTACCTTTGTGGCATGATTGAGAAAATGATTGTTCTGGAGGACATTGACCTCGTGACGTTCTATGGGGTACAAAATGTGCACCTGCAGATGATTAAGGCGCTGTATCCGAAACTGAGGATTGTGGCTCGTGGCAACATTATCAAGGTAATGGGCGACGAGGAGGAGATGTGCGCCTTTGAGGAGAACATTCTGAAGATGCAGGAGCATTGCGCCAAATATAACTCGCTGAATGAGGAGGACATCCTGCAGATTGTGAAGGGCGAACAGCCTAACGGACACGCAGCAGACGGGAATGCCATCTGCTACAGCGTGACGGGCAAGGCGATTGCTCCACGTTCGGAGAACCAGAAGACGCTGATGGATGCCTACTACGGCAACGACATGCTGTTTGCGGTGGGTCCTGCAGGCTCGGGCAAGACATATGTATCCATTGCCCTGGCTGTAAGAGCGCTGAAGAACAAGGAAATCAGAAAAATTATCTTGTGCCGCCCTGCAGTGGAAGCAGGCGAGAAGCTTGGTTTTCTGCCTGGCGACATGAGGGAGAAGATTGACCCCTATCTGCAACCGCTCTATGACGCCTTGCAAGACATGATTCCTGCACAGAAGCTGGCTGAATACATGGAACAGAACGTGATTCAGATTGCGCCCCTGGCATTCATGCGCGGACGCACCCTGAACGATGCGGTGGTCATCCTCGACGAGGCACAGAACACCACGACACAGCAAATCAAGATGTTCCTCACACGCATGGGCCAGAACACCAAAATGATCATCACGGGCGACCTGACACAGATTGACCTGCCACGCAACGTGAAGAGCGGTCTGAAAGAGGCCAAGGAAGTGCTGAAGGACGTGAAGGGCATCGCATTTGTGGAGATGGACGAGCGGGACATTGTGAGACACAAGCTGGTGACAAGAATCGTGAATGCGTACCACAAGTACGAAAGCGAGCAAAAGTACCCGCTGTTCAACGAGAACAAGGAGAAAGAGTAATTCATTTTTAAACGAATATAATCATGGCAAACGCTTTAACAAGAACGGATTTCAACTTCCCCGGACAGAAGGAAGTGTATCACGGCAAGGTTCGTGACGTGTACAACATCAACGACGACCTCATGGTGATGGTCGCAACCGACCGTATCTCGGCTTTCGACGTGGTGCTGCCTAAGGGCATCCCCTTCAAGGGACAGGTGCTCAACCAGATTGCAGCCAAGTTCCTCGACGCCAGCGCCGACATCGTGCCTAACTGGAAACTCGCCACTCCAGACCCTATGGTGACTGTAGGTCTGAAATGTGAGGGCTTCCGTGTGGAAATGATTATCCGCGGTTACCTGACAGGCTCTGCATGGCGCGAGTACAAGGCTGGAAACCGCACCCTCTGCGGCATCACCCTGCCTGAAGGCATGAAGGAGAACCAGAAATTCCCCAAACCCATCATCACTCCCACCACGAAGGCTGACGAGGGACACGACGAGAACATCTCGAAGGAGGAAATCATCGCGCAGGGCCTCGTAAGCAAGGAGGACTATGAGGTGATGGAGAAATACACCTATGCTCTCTTCGAACTGGGCACAAAGATCGCTGCCGAGAAGGGACTTATTCTGGTGGACACGAAGTATGAGTTCGGAAAGCGCGACGGCAAGGTATATCTGATTGACGAGGTGCACACACCTGACTCTAGCCGCTACTTCTACGCTGAAGGCTACGAGGAGAAGTTCGAGAAGGGCGAGCCACAGAAGCAGCTCTCTAAAGAGTTCGTGCGCCAGTGGCTCATCGACCACAACTTCATGAACCAGCCTGGACAGGTGATGCCTGAAATCACGGACGAATACGCCGAATCTGTGTCAGAGCGCTACATCGAGCTGTATGAGCACATCATCGGCGAGAAGTTCGTGAAGGAGACCAGCGACGAGGACATTGCCAAGCGTATCGAAAAGAATGTATTGAATTATTTAAAAAATAATTAGGAATGAGAAAATAGGAATGAGGAATTGAATGTCATATCCAACAAGGAGTACAAATAACAATTCCTAATTCCTCATTCCTAATTCCTTTGTATGTACAAACAGGAGCAGATAAAGCCTTACGGCGAGGTAGGTACGAAGCGGGAGCAAGTGGAACAGATGTTTGACAACATCGCCCACTCTTACGACACGCTGAACCACACCCTCAGTTTGGGCGTAGACAAAATTTGGAGGAACAATGCCATTGACTTTCTGCTCAAAAACAGAACAAGCACGGATAGCGTACTCGACATTGCGACAGGCACTGGCGACTTCGCTATCCGTGCTTTCTTGAAACTTCATCCCCAAAACGTCGTAGGCATCGACATCAGCGAGGGGATGATGCAGATAGGCCGAAAGAAAGTGGCGAAACTCGGACTCTCCGACAAGATTTCCTTCCGAAACGAGGACTGCGCCCATCTTTCCTTTGCCGACAACTCCTTCGATGCCGTCATCTCCGCTTTTGCACTAAGGAACTTCCAAAACCTTGACGAATGCCTGAAGGAGATGCACCGCGTCATGAAAGAAGACGGGCATCTGTCTGTAGTGGACCTCTGTGCCCCAGTTTCTTTCCCCATGAAACAACTCTTCTGGTTCTACAAGAAAGTGGTGATGCCCACCCTCGGCAAACTCCTATCGAAGGACAGCACCGCCTATTCCTATCTGCCCGATACGATGGACGCCGTTCCCCAAGCGGAACGCATGCAGAGCATCATCCAGCAGGCTGGCTTCCACAACGTAAACTTCAAGCGCCTTGCCTTCGGCATGTGCATCCTCTATACCGCAAAAAAATAGTGGAGCCATGAGCGAACCGAATGAGACACACCGCATGGGGAAGCGATGCCAGAAGAAGGACTACCGTTTGTCTGGTGCTTACCACATCACCATCAATGTGGCAGAACGACAATGGCATCCGTTGGGACGGGTGGCAGGAAATCTTGACAAGCCTGATGGCGATGCAAATGCACCAAGGGTGGAACTGACAAGCATCGGAAAGATGGTGGAAGAGGAACTAACGAAAAGCATCACAACACACTATCCCATGATTGAGGTGCAGGATTATGTAGTGATGCCCGAACATTTACACTTCATCCTCGTGGTGCACAACAGCATCATCAGTCGAAATGGAAGAGAGACTCACCTGGGGCAAGTCATCGCTGGCTTCAAGAAAGGCTGCAACCGCCGCTATTGGGAAATGACAGGCATGACAGCCAATGGGCAGCAGGGTGTGACCGCCAATAAGCAGCAAGGCAAACCTGCTGACGCAAGGGCGGAAAGCACAAGCCCCTTGCGCCATGCGGTTTACCCGCATGGGTTCAAAGTTCCCTCCTCTGGCACCACCAACCGCCCACCCCTCTTCGCCTACGGCTATGTCGATGTGATGCCGCTGCAACCAGGCCAACTCGAAACCCAACGCCGCTACATCCACAACAACCCGCGCAGCCGCCTCATGCGCACCAGTAATCGCAACCTGCAAAGCCCACAACGAGGCGGCATCGGCACCGTCCTCAAGCTTCCAGCCCTGAAAGGTTATCTGCAACGCGAATGCGGCACACCCCTCATCGATGAAGACAAATGGGAAAACATCCAAAATCGGCTGCTCATTAACGATGGGATGGTAACCTGCGACAGCTACGGTAACCGCCAATTACTACAATGCCGCATGCTCCCAGTCGTCTGCCATAGAAAAGACAAACACCTATTCACCCAACAAAAACAGCGATGCCTTACAGCTGCATCCGAAGGAGCCATCCTCGTCTCTGCCCGCATAGCTAAAGGCGAACAAGAAATTATTGACACAGCCATCCAACAAGGATTCCCTGTCATCACCATCGAAGACAATGGCTTGCCAGACCTCTACCACCCCTCGGAGCGACGCATAGACCTATGTGCCACTAACAAACTGCTCATCGTCACCCCGTGGCGTTACATTTATCGACATACCCACGAACCCATCTCTGTGGCTGAATGCAAGACTATGAATTGCATTGTCCAAGCTTTATGCCGTACTAAAGATTCGTGGTGGAAAGAAGAATAGGCAAACAATAAAATTGACATGACAAAGAAGCACTTACTCATCAAAAATACACTCACAGTATTGCTTACACTCGTCTGCCTTGTAGCGAACGCAACTGTTCCTGACAGCATCAAGCGCAACTTGGAAGACTTTGATTATATAGTCACTTTTACTGAGGAGAATTATGCCGCTTTTCCAGCTATCATAGAGCAGGGGTATCGAAAAAAATACGAGACGCTGAAGAAACAACTGAGGAAGCAGGTAGCAAAGGGAAAAGCAAACATAGAAAAAGCGGTTTGCGAATACGCCATCTGGTTCTACAAGAACTTCGATACGCACTATCAGCTTAACAATACGGCATTATGGGAGAGCTACGAGCAGCCTGTCCACATCGACTACAAGAAGATGATGGAGTACAACCCACAGCCCGTTTCATGCAAGGTGGATGAGCAGACGTGGTTGGTGCGTGTACCTTCGTGCGTAGGCAAGAATCCCACAACCGAATGGGTACAGCAGGCTGCCAAAGATTTTCAGAAATCAGGCTGTGAACATCTGATTATCGACGTGAGAGGAAATGAAGGAGGCAATACCGACATCTGGAAACCCTTCATTGATATGCTCGTTGACCAACGGCGAGAAGGGACTATTGACAATTTCTTCCGCAACACGAAACACAATCAAAGTTTTTGGGAACATGCATTATCTGAGAGTCCCAATAATTCGTACTTTAAGGATTTCCTCAAGCAATGCAAGGACAGTTTAGGAAAGAACGATTTTGAGCTATGGACATCGTATGACGCAAGCGAAGTCACTCCCAAACTTTTGCCTAAACGAGCCGCCATCCTTGTTGACAACGGCACATGCAGCGCAGGAGAAAGCTTGATTCAGCTATACGTCAAAGGAGTTAGCAGCCGCACGAAGGTCTATGGCAAGGAAAGAACCTTCGGTGCTGACCTAACGGGCAATGTTTACTATACAATATTTCCCAATGCCGACATCTATTTGACCTATCCCACCTGCATCAAGCAAAAAGAGTTTTTGGAACATCACGTCTTTGGGGCAAATGGCATCGCTCCCGATGTACGCATCACCCTCCCATATCCAAAGCGTCTCACCGACAACATCGACGAGTGGGTGCTGTGGGTGGCAGATGATTTGAAAAAACAATAATAAACAACAAAATAATGAACACATACGGATTGATTGGCTACCCATTGGGACATTCCTTTTCTCGCAAATTCTTCACGGAGAAATTTGCGAAAGAGGGGATTGATGCCCAGTATTTGAATTTCGAAATTCCAAGCATCGAGGAATTTCCCAACATCATCAAGAACAACCCAACGTTGAAGGGCCTAAACGTGACCATTCCTTATAAGCAGCAGGTGATGCAGTATCTGGATGACATCAGCGAGGAAGCAAAGGCGATTGGTGCGGTGAATGTGGTGAAAGTGGAGCACTTGCCCGGTTTCGGCGGGAAAGTAGCGAAAGACGTAAAGCTGACAGGACACAACAGCGATGTAATTGGCTTTGTGGAAAGCATCAAACCTTTGCTGAAGCCTCATCACAAGAAGGCGCTTATACTCGGAACAGGAGGCGCATCGAAAGCCATTCGTTATGGATTGGAAAAGAAGTTAGGAATGGAAACGCTGTTTGTGAGCAGAAGTGCACGAAAGGGAATGATTACTTATGAGGAGGTGACAGATGAGGTGTTGAGGGAGTATGAAGTGATTGTCAACTGCTCACCCGTAGGCATGTATCCGCATATGGACGAGTGCCCTGCCCTCCCCTACGGATTCATGAGCGAGAACCACCTTCTTTACGACCTCGTGTACAATCCGGAAGAAACGCTGTTCATGAAAAAAGGCGCCACAATGGGCGCCTCTGTAAAGAACGGACACGAGATGCTTATTCGTCAGGCGTTGGCGTCGTGGACGAAGTGGAATCAGTAGAAGCTGCAGGACGCGACACATAGACCGAAGCCCCGATGTATGTGTCACGAGGAATCTCCTCCTTTGCCGTTGGATACTTTCCATGATATTGCGGGAAGCGTTTATCGGCCAGCACCTTATCCATAAAATAGCCAAAGATAGGCAGAGCCGTGCGGCTGCCCTGTCCGAGTGCGCCTGTGCGGAAGTGGATACACCGGTATTCACCTCCAACCCATGCACCACCAACAAGTCCAGGCGCACATCCCACGAACCAAGCATCGGAGTGATTGCTGGACGTACCCGTCTTGCCACCCAGTTCTGTGTCGTAGCAGTGTATATACTCCCACAGCGCCTGCGTCGTGCCGCCAGGCTCATGCATGCCCGCATACAGCAAGCGCTGAAGGTAGAATGCGGTCTTGTAACGGATAACCGCTTTAGCAGCCGCTTCATCTCGCTCACAATCATAAATGACATCGCCATTACGGTCCACCACCTTCGTCACCAGGATAGGCTTGCGCTGCATACCGTCATTCATCGCTGTGCAGTAGGCATTCACCAGTTCCAACAGCGTAACGTCTGACGAGCCCAGCGCCAAAGCCGGAGTCGGGTCGAGCGGACTCTGAATGCCCATGCGATGCGCCATGTCCACCACGTTCTCAATACCAGTATCCTGTCCCAGCTTGACGGCAATCGTATTGACCGACTGAGCGAAAGCAGACTTCAGCGGCATATTGGCTCCAGTGCAGTAGCCATTCGCGTTATGAGGCGTCCAGGTGACAAAGCGCTGAGGGTCATGCGGATCAGGCACCTGAATAGAGATGAGCTTATCTTGATATCGCGTGGTAGGCGTGATTTCATCATCGTGTTCAAAGGCCGACGCATACACAAAGAGCTTGAACGTAGAACCCGGCTGGCGCATCGCCGTCACCTTATCGTATTTCCAACTGTCGAAATCGATGTCGCCGACCCATGCGCGCACATAACTCGTCTGTGGCTCCATCGCCACAAAACCGCAATGCATAAAACGCACCATGTATCGGATAGAGTCCATTGTGCTCATTTCCTTCTCCACCCAACGAGTGGGGCTGTTGTAGTCAAACACCTTGACCCGATGGGGCTGATTCAGGTAGTAAGTGATAGAGTCTGCATTCTCTCCAAAGCGGGCTGCTAACTGCTTGTAGTGCTCGCTGCGCTTGGCAATGTCCTCAATGAAATCAGCAATCTCCTGTCCATGCTCATCGCGCCAGGGAGACTGGCTGCCCCAATGCTGATTGAACCGCTGCTGGATGGTGCGCATCTGCTTCTGTACTGCCTGTTCGGCATAGCGTTGCATGCGGGTGTCGATAGTCGTGTATATTTTCAAGCCATCGGAATAGAGGTCCACATCATTCTCCTTGCACCAGTCCTCCAGATAATCCTTGATAGCCTCACGGAAATACTGGGCAGAGCCGTCATAAGACTTCTCCACATTATAGTTCAGGTCTATCGGGAGCTGCACCAGCGAATCGAGTTCGCTGCGCGTCAGTTTCTGGTGGGTGTACATATTGTTCAGCACTACATTGCGGCGTGCCAAACTATTGTTAGGATTCACCTTCGGGTTGTAGGTGGTAGTAGCCTTCAGCAATCCCACCAATACAGCAGCCTGCTCAGCTGTCAGGTTTTGCGGAGTGGTCTTGAAGTAGGTCTTTGCAGCCGTCTTAATGCCAAACGCGTTGCTGCCAAAATCCACCGTGTTTAGATAGAGCGTGAGGATGTCCTGCTTGCTGTACATGTTCTCAATCTTGATGGCAGTAATCCACTCTTTCGACTTCATCACCAAGATGCCAAGTCCTGGCACCTTGCCCAACACGCCCGTTGAGTACTGGGAACGAATCTTGAATAGGTTCTTCACCAGCTGTTGGGTGATGGTGCTGGCGCCACGTGGATTACCCTTCACGATATCTTTAAACGCTGAGAACAGCCCTTGATAATCGATGCCATGATGCTGATAGAATCGCTCATCTTCCGTAGAGATAAGCGCATCAATCACATAGGGCGATATCTCGTCGAACTTCACCGGCGAGCGGTTCTCATTAAAGAACTTGCCCACCAGGACACTATCTGCGCTATAGACGTAGGAAGCCTCGTTGGTGATAGGATTCTGAATGACGTCCATTGCAGGAGAGACACCAAAGAGATACAAGAAATTGAGGTCAACGGCACCCAGATAAAGAAAGAAAAGGATGAATGTCGAAGCGATGGGAGTCATCACTTTCTGATACCAACGACCTCGATATTGGCTTGTATACCATTGCCAAGCCTGACGCATATAGATGCGCGCTCTATTCCATATTAATTTCATGCTCAATTACTTTTAGCATTTCCGAAACATTCATTTTATCTGCATCCAGCCAATGGATATTGGCATCATGCTGATACCACGTCATCTGCTTCTTAGCATAGACCCTCGTGTTTTTCTTGATGCGCTCCACTGCCATAGGCAATTCCCATGCTCCATCTATCACCTTAAAGAGTTCTTTATAGCCCACGGTATTAAGCGCATTCAGATGGCGAAGAGGATAGACACGCCGTGCCTCATCCATCAGTCCGTGCAACATCATCAGGTCCACACGGGCGTTGATGCGTTCAAAAAGATGCTCGCGCTCGCGACGCAAGCCAAACTGAAGAATGCGGAAAGGTCGTTGCTTGTAGGTGTTCGTGCGGAACGACGTGTATGTCTTTCCTGTCATGTAGCAGATTTCTAAGGCATGAATCACCCGCTTATGATTCTTTTTATCCACTAAATCATAATACTGAGGATCCATCAGCTTCAGCTCTTCAAGCAGGGGTTCCAGTCCTTCCTGTTCAAAGCGCCGCTTGAGAAGGTTCCTCGTTTCGTCATCCACAGTAGGGATATCATCTATTCCCTTTGTCACTGCATCAATATACATCATACTTCCTCCGGAAAGGACTATTGTATCATGCTTTTGGAAAAGGTCGTTCAGCAAAGCCAGCACTTCCTTTTCGTATTCGGCTGCGCTATAGTAGGCATCCAGCGGCAAGGTGTGAACAAAATAGTGCTTCACACGTGCCAAATCCTCATCGGTTGGTGCAGCGGTTCCTATCGCAATGTCGCGGTAGATTTGCCGTGAATCGGCATTGAGCACGGGGCTTCCAAGCAGTTCTGCCAATTGCAGGCTCAGTTCGGTCTTACCTACTCCCGTTGGCCCTAACAGCACAACTAGAGTCTTACAATTCATCACTGATGTCAAACCCTTCAAGGTCTATCTCGCTGCTATCAATTTCATCGCCAAACATCGTGCCGTCGTCCATCACGGAAGTAGTATCCGCAATGGGATTGCGCGCAAACATCTCGTCAAAGTCGAGCGTCTGTGCAGGAGGCTCGCCCATCGAGCGTGTCACCTTGCCTGCCTCGAGGTTCTTGCCCGTCTTTATTTCAGACAACTCAATGAAAAATACTCGGTCGGCCAGCGGGTCGAAAGTATAGAGCAAGTGCTGCTTCTCGTCCTCAAGGAACTCATTTAGCTCTGTCTCGCTCATGATATAGGAATCCTCGTCGGCATCCGTGTCCATCTCTTGCAGAGTAATTTCCTGCCCCTTCTCCCATCCGTTCTCGCAGATAGTAAACGAAGTCAACTGATTGTCCTCATACCCGCACGCAGTGAGAATCGTCTTGTGCAGGTCGAGGAATGTGGCGTCAGCGTCCATTTGGATTTCGCGCATGAAGCCATCCACCTCGTCGGAGATGATGGTGAATCTGTAAACCATAACGATGAGTTACAAAAAAGTTGAATTACCTGATAATGCCACGTTCCGACTTAGAAACGAAGTCGATGATGTATTCAATCTCCTTGCTCATAGGCACCTCCTTGCGGATAGCCTCAATAGCCTCGTTGACGGTGAGGTTGCATTGGTAGATGAGCCGGTAAGCGTGTGTGATATTGTCAATGACATCACGTGAGAAGCCACGACGGCGCAAGCCGATGATGTTCAGGCCCGCATACTCAACAGGCTCGCGTCCTGCCATCACAAAGGGAGGAATGTCCTTGCTGGTGCGTGTGCCGCCTTGCACCATCACGTAGCCACCGATGCGGCAGAACTGGTGCACCAACACCACAGCAGAGATGATGGCGTTGTCGTCCACAATCACTTCGCCAGCCAACTTCGTGGAGTTGCCCATGATGATGCCGCTGCCGAAGACGCAGTCGTGGGCGATATGCGCATTCTCCATGATGAGGTTGTTGCTGCCCACCACGGTCTTTCCCTTGCTGGCTGTGCCGCGGTGAATTGTGACATTCTCGCGAATCTTATTGTTGTTGCCGATTTCGACAGTAGTATCTTCGCCCTTGAACTTCAAATCTTGTGGCACAGCACCAATCACAGCGCCGGGGAAGAGCGTGTTTCCGCTACCCATTCGTGTACCCGACAACAGCGTCACACTGTTCATCAGCACGTTGTTATCGCCTATGACCACGTTTTTATCAACAAAGCAAAAAGGACCAATCTCACAATTCTCTCCAATCGTAGCAGAAGGATCGATGAAAGCTAAAGGACTAATCTTCGACATATATATTCTTCTTTATTTATTCTTAACAATTTGTGCTGTAAACTCTGCTTCGGCCGCAACTGTCTCACCCACAAACACGAGACCTGACATTGTGGCGATGCCGCGACGCAATGGTCCCATCATCTTGACTTTGAAGATGAGGGTATCGCCTGGAACCACCTTGCGGCGGAACTTCACATTGTCTATCTTCATGAAGTAAGTAGACCAGCGCTCAGGCTCTTCCACATTGCTCAGCACCAGCAGTCCTCCGGCCTGCGCCATTGCCTCCACGATGAGTACGCCCGGCATCACGGGTTCCTGAGGGAAGTGGCCTGTAAAGAAAGGCTCGTTGCTGGTCACGTTCTTTACGGCTACAATCTCCGTGTCATCCACAGCTATCACCTTATCCACCAGCTGCATAGGATAACGGTGAGGGAGCAGATGGCGGATTTTGTTCACATCCATCAGCGGCTCGTTGTTGGGGTTATATTCAGGGCACTGCACTTCGTGCTTCTTGATATCCTTCTTGATAGCGCGCGCGAACTTATTATTTATGGTGTGTCCGGGCTTAGTGGCGATGATGCGCCCTCTGATGGGCTTGCCCACCAAGGCGAGGTCGCCGATGATGTCCAGCAACTTGTGGCGTGCAGTCTCGTTGTCCCATGCCAGTGGCTTGTGGTTGATGTATCCCAGCTTCGTTGCGTCCATGTGAGGGATGCCCAGCGTATCAGCCAGCTTGTCGTAGCGCTCCTGTGGCAACTCGCGCTCATAAATCACGATGGCATTGTCTAGATCGCCGCCCTTGATGAGGCCCAAATTCAGCAGAGGCTCAATCTCGCGCACAAACACGAAGGTGCGTGCAGAGGCTATCTCCGTAGGGAAATCTGCGATGTTATCGAGGTTGGCAAACTGGTTGTCTAGAATTTTCGAATCAAAAGAGATTTGAGCGTTCACACAGAAGTGGTCATCTGGCAGAAGAATCAGGTGCTCGCCATTCTCGCCCACAATCTCCATCTTCTGCTTCACCACATAGTAGTCCTTCTTGGCCTCCTGCTCTTGCAGGCCCACTCTCTGAATCTCCTCCACAAAGGGCATAGCACTGCCGTCAAGGATAGGCATTTCAGGACCATCGAGCTGAATGAGACAGTTGTCGATGCCGCTTGCGTAGAGCGCAGCCATCGCGTGCTCAATCGTGCTAATCTTGATGTCGCCCTTCACAAGAACGGTGCCACGCTGTGTGTCACCGACCAAGTCAGCATTGCAGTCAATGATGGGCTGACCTTCTATATCTGTGCGTTGAATCTTGTATCCGTGGTTCTCCTCAGCAGGAGTAAACACAGCCGTAATGAACTGGCCTGTGTGCAAACCTTTACCTTTCAGCGTAAACGCCTCTTTCAGGGTTTGTTGTTTCTGCATTTTTTCAATTGACTGTTGACAGTTGACAGTTGATAGCCATTGACCATCTGCGTCTTCCTTCAACCTTTCTATTATAGTTATTAAAAAATTTATCAAATCTCACCTCTCACCCCTTTTTCAGCTCTTCGATTTCCTTTTTCAGGGCAGCCACTTCCTTCAGCAGTTCGGGAAGGGAGTTCAGCGCGGCCATGTTCTTGGCAAACTTACGGTGCTCAACGGCAGGATAGCCCATCAACGTGGCGCCACCCTTCTTGGCCAGATTGCCGCCAGCAAGACCGGCCTGAGCGCCCATTGTCGTACGGTTGCCCACTTTAAGGTGGCCTGCGATGCCCACTTGGCCTGCAAAGACGCACCACTCGCCCACTTTCGAGCTGCCGGCCACGCCCACCTGAGCTGACATGACGGTATTCTGTCCCACTTCCACATTGTGCGCAATCTGCACAAGGTTGTCGAGCTTCACGCCCTTGCGGATGATGGTGCTACCCATCGTAGAGCGGTCAATGCACGTGTTGGCGCCAATCTCCACATTGTCCTCAATCGTCACGATGCCAATCTGCGGAATCTTGTCGTAGCCGTCAGGCGTGGGAGCGAAGCCGAAGCCGTCGGCACCAATCACGCATCCTGCATGCAGGATACAGTTGCTGCCCACCTTGCAGTCGTGGTAAACCACCGCGTTGCTGTAAATTTCCGTATTGCTGCCCACCTTGGCATTTTTGCCGATGGTAACATGAGGGTGCAGCACCACGCCGTCACCAATCTCCGCATTCTCGTCGATAGCCACAAAAGGACCGATGTAACAGTCCTTGCCAACTTTGGCCGAGGGATGGATAAATGCCAGAGAGTCTATGCCCACACGCTTCTGTTGCATGCTCTGATATAGTTGGAGCAGCTTCGCCACCGCCTCGTATGCGTTAGGCACACGAATCAAGGTAGCCTTCACTTCTTGAGACGGTTGAAAATCCTGATTCACAAGCACAATGCTTGACTTCGTCTCATAAATATAATGTTCGTATTGGGGGTTTGCAAGGAATGAAAGCGCACCTTCTGTGCCCTCTTCAATCTTAGCGAATGTGCTGATGGAAGCGTTTGCATCACCATCGACAGTTCCGCCAGTGAAACCTGCTATTTGTTGTGCAGTAAAAACCATTTAGTTAGTTTTAATTACGTAATCTGTTTGCAAATTTAAGACATTTTCCCGACATAAAGGTAATTTCTCTCAACTTTTCACTACCTTTGCGGCATAAAAACAACAATTAGACAAAAATAGCATACCAAAATGACGATTGACAAGAACCAGAGGTATATGATGCGCGGCGTCAGCGCCGCCAAGGAAGACGTGCACAACGCCATCAAAAACATAGACAAGGGTATCTTCCCTCAAGCCTTCTGCAAAATCATCCCCGACATCCTCGGAGGCGATCCAGAGTATTGCAACATCATGCACGCTGACGGAGCCGGCACCAAGTCCAGCTTGGCGTACATGTACTGGAAGGAGACGGGCGACCTCTCTGTGTGGAAGGGTATCGCGCAGGACGCGCTCATCATGAACACCGACGATTTGCTCTGCGTGGGCGCCGTTGACAACATCCTCGTTTCCAGCACCATCGGGCGAAACAAGATGCTCATTCCTGGCGAAGTCATCTCAGCCATCATCAACGGCACCGACGAGCTCCTCGCCGAGATGCGCAAGATGGGCATCGGTATCTATGCCACAGGCGGCGAGACGGCCGACGTGGGCGACCTCGTGCGCACCATCATCGTGGACAGCACCGTCACCTGTCGCATGAAGCGCAGCGACGTCATCAACAACGCCAACATCCGTCCTGGCGACGTGATTGTGGGCTTATCATCTTGCGGCCAAGCCACCTACGAGAAGGAGTACAACGGGGGTATGGGCAGCAACGGACTCACCTCCGCCCGCCACGACGTCTTCGCCAAGTACCTCGCCGAGAAATATCCCGAGTCCTTCGATAAAGCCGTTCCCGACGAACTCGTCTATTCGGGTTCCTACAAGCTCACCGACCCCGTGGAGGACGCACCCGTCAATGCCGGCAAACTCGTCCTCTCCCCCACTCGCACCTATGCACCCGTGGTGAAGAAACTCCTCGACGAAATGCGTCAGGACATCCACGGAATGGTACACTGCACAGGGGGGGCACAAACCAAGGTGCTGCACTTCGTGGGCGACAACTGCCGCGTCATCAAGGACAACATGTTCCCCGTTCCTCCCCTCTTCAAGGCCATCGCCAAAGAGTCAGGCACCGACTGGGCTGAGATGTACAAGGTGTTCAACATGGGCCACCGTCTCGAAGTTTATCTCTCGCCTGAAAATGCCGAGAAAGTCATCGCCATCAGCAAGTCCTTCAACATCGATGCTCAGATTGTGGGCCACATTGAGGAAGGCAAAAAATCGCTCACCATCAAGAGCGAGTTCGGCGAGTTCAATTATTGATTCTCTCCGCAAACCTGCCAAACAGACTTACCCATACGTATATATTATGCGCCCGCAGCCACGATTAGCCTTGCTCATGCATCGCATTGTGGTTACGGGCGCATTAGCGTACATCGCTGCAAGCAACGTACACTGTGACTTAATTGTAGCACTCCCGGTGACCAATTTGCGTCGTACCTAAAAAAAATGCGACGCACCGAAAAGTGTGTGCCAGATGAAAAGTCAACGTTCCCAGTACGAAGTCCATTAATTCTGGGAAGCAGGCATCTGATTAAAGAGACAAGCCAACAAAATCAATACAATCTCCATTTCGTTCGTTTTCCGCAACGTTGGCTACGTAGAAGTTCTCTTGCACTTGGGAAATGAAAAGTAAACAAGTTTTCCTTTTTCTCCTCAAATCCGCAACCTATAGGGTTTAGTGGGATTTTGCTTGCAAAGCGACAAAATTCATTTTATTGTACATATTTCTTGCACAACAGAAATGTCG
>ONLY01000008.1 GCA_900318775.1 uncultured Prevotellaceae bacterium
TAAGCATTTCAAAACCCGGACAGGGTATCGCTGGGCTAAAACGTTATGCATGAGAACTTTAATTCTGAATTTAAATAATTTTAAGAGACACTAGTGATATACTAATAGGGATAGAAGTAAATGGATAGGAACTATATATAATATAATAACTGGCCCTCCACGCTTATTTGGCATTTGGCATATTTCACATTCCCTTCTTTAGGGATATTGAGAGGGTTACTCCCATATACGATATCAGCGCCCTCACAATACCGTTGTCAATGTTTTATTCATTTTTATTTTGGGGAATGAACAAGCCCATCGTCTCAAAGGCATAGAATCAAATGACTGCCTACACCCGAAGCAGGGAAAACCCATACAGGTATAACCGTTTGGAACACAAACTATCAGGGCGTCCCCACATGATGCCTCTGAGCGTATTCACAGAAGCACCTTATTCTTTAATTAACGCATGCCTTACCCACTCATTTACGCGCACCCTGCGCTATTATAATCATGCACCCTGCACGATTATTAACACGCACCCTATGCCATTAAACAAACGCACCCTAAGCCTTTATGACAGTTCAACGCAAGTGCAAAGAATGGAAGAAAAGGAGCGTGTGGAATACTCATTCCGACGAGTTCCGCAACCACAAAATTGGTGTGATTCAGACCATCCTTGTCGTTCCGAAAGGGGATACAGAGACACTGCGAGTGTGCCAAAATAGCGCGGGCTATTATACCACAAAGTAAGGGCTCTGTATGCAACTTCCACATACAGAGCCCTCGCTCTTTTATTGAAGATTCGTCAACGTCAGTTCACCAGCGTCCGACAGCGTCACTTCGGCGGTGAAGGTGGGCATGTTTTCGTAGTGGAGCACCAGCCCTGTGATGAACTTCATGCCCGGTGTCACACGGACTTGGAGACCACCATTTTCGCGCTTTTCGAGACTCATCTGCTCACCAATCCAGATGGCATCGTCATCGAATCCGCCCATCTCGGTGATGGTGTTCGTCACCGTACTGACAGCCTTGTCGTCAACATAGAAAGTGATGTCCTCCCCCTTGATGGAGTACCCTAACCGTGAAGATAGCGCCTGTTGCACATCATACAAATTGATGGTGATGGAATCGGTGACAGCTAACATCTGACCATTCGTCACAGAGTCCCCTACTTCTGGTGCCTCCAGCGTACCACAAACAGGTTTCACGTCCACCTTTGTTCCGCATGAAGCGATAAGCAGGACGAGTACCAACAGATCGAAAAACGTCCATTTGTACATATCTTTCTCTGCTTATTTCTTGATGCTGCAAGTGATGCCGAGGCTGAGGGCATAGAGAGCGGCAAGCACCACGAAGAGGACTACATAGTCGTAGCCGAGGGTGTTGACCAGCAGGTTGGAGAGCTGGTTGCCACTAAGACCTGCCCATGCCCATGCTGAAAGAGCGAGACCGTGAATGGTACTGATTTTTTCCATGCCAAACTTGCTCTGCAACAAGGTGGGCAACGTGGAGAATCCGCCACCATAACCTGCATTCACCGCCATCAGCATCACGACGACGGGCACAAGCGTGTAGGATGCGGATGCAAGAATCATCACCAGCAGGGAACTGGCAAAGATGATCTTGTAGATGGTCTCCTTGCGCTGAGTGTAGTCAGAGGACATGGAATAGAAGAAACGGCCTGCCGTATTGAAGAAGGCGGTGGCCGATGCCAACAGGGCGATGAATGCGCTACCGATACCTATATCCACTGCAATGGTCTTCTCGAAGGCGATGAGTGCCAGTCCACAAGTGATGTTCAGATAGAACACAATCCATATCTTGATGTAGGTAGGGTCCTTGAGCACCTTGTAGTATTCCTTAATCTTGAAGGGTGTCTTGGGCTCTTTCCAGTGCAGGGGCTTCTTGATGAGCAAAGCAGCAAGACCGATGCACACGGCTGAGATGACACAAATGAGGAGCAAGGTGGCCTTGACGCCATGGGCCTCGTTGCACCACTCGATGAAGGGCGAGAAGATGACTTTTGAGAGTCCGAAGCCTGAGATGGCAATTCCTGTGGCCAATCCTTTATGCTCGCTGAACCACAGCATGAGGGTCTTGACAGGAGCCAAATAGCCTATGCCTAAGCCAATGCCCATAAGGCATCCGTAGCCTAGCATGAGGAGGTTAACGTCACAAAGATTGATGGCCAGAATGGATACCAGCAGACCCGCACAAAAGAAGATGCCAGATGTGAGACTTGCCAGTTTCACGTTCTTCTCCACGAAGCGGCCTCCGAAGGCAGCCGACATACCAAGAAAGAAGATGGCCAACGAGAAGGCAAACTCAATAGAGGACACAGGGCAGGACATCAAATCTGCGACGTTAGCCTTGAGCAGGCTCCAGCAATACACGCTGCCGATGCAGCTGTGGATGAGCAATGCCGGAATGGCGGCACGCATCCATTTGTTGTTAACCATAAGATAAGAAAAAGATGATTGGTTAGTAAATATGTTATGGCCCGGCAGATGGCCTCCGCTGCGCTTAGAGCAACGCTTCAGCCAGAACGGTAAGGTCTTCGATTGTCTTTGCCTTCACGGTTGATTCGATGGTAACCATTGGCTCGACGATGGTGATGTTCTTCATCGCTTCCATCTGCTCACGCATTTTCTTGCCTGCTGCTGGAGCCCATGTACCATTTTCCACAAAGGCGACCTTACGGTTCTGGTAAGTCTTGATACGGAGGTGATTGATGAAGTCTTCCATGATGGGCATGATGCCGCCATCATAGGTGGGAGCACAAAGCACCATGCGGTCGTAGCGGAAGGCATCTTCCACACATTCATGCATATCGTCACGTGCAATGTCGGCAATGGACACCTTCACGTCGCTCTTCTCTTTGAGAATATCAGCCAATGCATGAGCTGCCTTTGCGGTGTTGCCATGCAGAGAGCAGTAGGCAATGAAGATACCCTGACTCTCTGGCTCATACTTGCTCCATGTGTCGTAGATGCCAAGGTAGTAACCGAGGTCTTCCTCAAGCACAGGACCATGCAGCGGACAAATCTTCTGGATGTCGAGCGTGGCAGCCTTTTTCAAGAGATTCTGCACCATGGCGCCATACTTGCCCACAATGTTGAAGTAGTAGCGGCGAGCCTCGCATGCCCAACCCTCATCATCCTCTTCCTCCTTGCAGAGAGCACCGAACTTACCGAAGCCGTCGGCAGAGAAGAGAATCTTGCTCTTCTGGTCGTAGGAGACCATCACCTCTGGCCAGTGCACCATCGGAGCCATGAAGAACTGCAGGGTGTGCTGTCCAAGCGAGAGCGTCTCCCCTTCCTTCACCACCTGAATGCGAGCGCTGAAATCCGTTTCGAAGTAACGCTTGAACATGGCCACCGCCTTCTGTGAGCAGATTGCAATCATATTGGGATATTTCTCCAAAATGAACTCCACGCTACCCCCGTGGTCGGGTTCGAGATGCTGTACAATCAGATAGTCTGGAGTCTTGCCCCCAAGTGCAGCCTCCAGGTTTTTCTCCCATTCGGCAGTCTTTGTAGCATCTACCGTATCCATGATAGCAATTTTCTCGTCGAGAATCAGATAGGAATTATAAGAAATGCCAAGCGGCACTTCATACTGTCCCTCGAAGAGGTCTATATCAAGGTCATCCACACCAATGTATTTCACATCTGGGACAATTGAATCGTATTTCATCGCTTTCTTTTTATATTATAATTATGTACATCGCTTTTAAATGTTGCGGCAAGCCGTTGAAAGAAAAACAGAAGAATTGCCTCATGTTCTTTTTCTATTTTTCTTTCAGCGACTTGTCGCAATAAATATTACTTCAAGCGTTCCTGAATGGCTTTGCTCTCAGCCTCATAGCCTGGCTTGTTGAGTAGGGCGAACATATTCTTCTTGTATGCCTCCACACCTGGCTGGTTGAACGGGTTGACACCCAGGATGAGACCAGAGATGCCGCAACCCTTCTCGAAAAAGTAGATGAGCTGACCAATGTTGTACTCGTCAAGCTTCTCAATGCAGATTTTGATGTTTGGCACACCGCCATCCACGTGAGCGAGTTGAGTACCAAGTTCTGCCATCTTGTTCACCTCGTCGATGCGCTTGCCTGCAAGGAAGTTCAGGCCATCGAGGTTCTCCTCGTCAGATGGCACAGCCAGACAAGTGTTGGGCTTCCCTACTGAAATCACAGTCTCGAAGATGGTGCGTTCGCCATCCTGAATCCACTGACCCATGGAGTGAAGGTCAGTAGTAAGGTCAACAGATGCAGGGAATATGCCCTTGCCGTCCTTACCCTCACTCTCGCCATAGAGCTGCTTCCACCATTCACCGAGATTGTGAAGCTTGGGCTGATAGTTTGCCATGATTTCAATCTTCTTGCCACTCTGATAGATGGCATTGCGAGTAGCGGCATATACAGCAGCAGGGTTCTCTGCGCAAGGCACATTGATGTCACACTGCTTCTCCATATCCTGCGCACCTTTCACAAGAGCTGCAATGTCAAAACCAGCCACAGCAATAGGCAGCAGACCTACAGGAGTGAGCACAGAGAAACGGCCACCCACGTTGTCTGGGATGATGAAGGACTTGTAGCCTTCCTTATCGGCAGTTGTGCGTGCAGCACCCTTCTTGGCATCAGTAATGGCCACAATCACTTTCTTGGCTTCTTCCTTGCCACGCTGTTCCTCACACATCTTCTTCAGAAGACGGAATGTGATGGCGGTTTCTGTTGTAGTGCCAGACTTGGAGATGTTGATGACACCAAACTTCACACCTTTCAGGTAGTCAATCAGCTCTGAGAGATAATCCTCGCCGATATTGTTGCCGGCAAAGAGAATGCGGGGAGCCTTTGAGGGCTTCAGCCAGCCAAAGCTATTGGAAAGAGCATCAATCACCATGCGGGCACCAAGGTATGAACCACCGATACCTGCCACAACGACTGCCTCACAGTTGTCCTGCAGCACTTTTGCTGTAGCGTTCAGCTCTGCAATAAATTCTGGAGTAATAGAACTTGGAAGGTGCATCCATCCAAGGAAATCATTACCAGGACAAGTGGCCTGCTCAAGAGCTTTCTGAGCAGCCATCACCTGAGGCTCCAAAGCCTCAATCGCACCTGCCTTCACAAATGAGGCAGCCTTTGAAATGTCAATCTGCATAATTAGTTATGTTTTTTAGTTATCTTAATGAGTCACTTAAAATTTTTATCTCAACACTGGGAGCAATCTTCTCATACAGGATGTTATAGACTGCATCAAGGATGGGCATGTTGACATGATAGCGCTTATTGAGAATTTTCATGCAGTTGGTACCGTAATAACCTTCTGCAATCATTTCCATTTCCAACTGCGCTGTCTTGACACTATAGCCCTGGCCTATCATCGTACCAAACACACGGTTGCGCGAAAAATTTGAATACATAGTCACCAACAGGTCGCCCAGATAGGCAGAATCGCTCACATGGCGTTCGGCAGGCTGCACCGCTGTAAGGAACCGCTTCATCTCCTGCACGGCATTCGCTACCAGCACCGCCTGGAAGTTGTCGCCCAATTTCAATCCATGACAGATACCGGCCGCAATGGCATAGACATTCTTCAATACCGAAGAGAATTCGATACCTTCAATGTCGGACGACACATTGGTCTTCACATACTTGTTGCCTAACAGGTCGGCTACTACTTGAGCATTTCCCAAATCGGGGCACCCTACCGTAAGGTAGCACAAACGATCCAGGGCAACTTCCTCTGCATGGCTGGGACCTCCGATACACGCCACTTGCTCCTCTGGAATATTATACTGACGCTGGAAATAGCGGCTCACCGTAAGACTTTCCTCGGGCACAATACCTTTGATAGCAGTCACCACCATCTTCTCTCGCATATTCGCCTTCAATTTCTTGAGGTGATTCTTGATATAGGGTGAAGGGATGACAAAAATGAGAGTGTCATTGTTCTTCACCACTTCATTCAAATCACTTGAGAAGGTGATTCTGTCCACGTCAAAATGTAGCCCCGTCAGGTATGCGGGATTATGGTGCAAGCGCTTGAAGTCCTCAATGCGGTCATCACGGCGCATATACCATGTAATATGTTCTTCGTGGTGCATAACAATTTTCGCAATAGCTGTTGCCCAACTACCACCACCTAAAACTGCCACTCTGCCACAAGACTGAAACTGCATAATCTTTATGAATTAAGTGAATAGCGAATAGTGAAACGAAAAAAATCCATATTACCCTCCAAACGGAAGGTAATATGGATTTTTCATTTCTTATTATTCACTCTTAACGTTAGCAATAATATTGCTGATTTCGTCCACACTTGGCTTCTGAATATCCAGCTTATATTTCTTCAGAACTTCGCCAATCTGCTGCTGAACCTTCTGTGCGTTAACGCCTGCGAGGTCACTCACGAGGTTGTAACCGACCTTGTAAAGCACAGGCACAATATCTGCACTGAAACCCAGTTCCACAAATTTCTCAACCCCATCGCGAGGAGCCTTCTTCTCAGGCTTCATGGTTGGGAAAAGAAGCACTTCCTGAATGGTCGGCTGGCCAGTCATCAAGATAGCCAAGCGGTCAATGCCAATGCCAATACCAGATGTAGGAGGCATGCCATACTGCAACGCACGGAGGAAGTCATGGTCAATCACCATAGCCTCATCGTCACCTTTATCAGCGAGTTTCATCTGCTCCACAAAACGCTCTTCCTGATCAATCGGATCGTTCAGCTCTGAGTATGCATTTGCCAATTCCTTACCGTTCACCATCAATTCGAAACGTTCGGTGAGGCCAGCCTTGGAACGGTGCATCTTGGTGAGAGGAGACATTTCAACAGGATAGTCCGTGATGAAGGTAGGCTGAATGAACGAGCCTTCGCAGAACTCGCCGAAGAGCTCATCAATCAGTTTACCCTTACCCATTGTCTCATCTACTTTCATCTCCTTAGAAAGGCAGAATGCACGGATTTCTTCTTCCGACTTTCCTTCACAGTCGAAGCCAGTCTTTTCCTTAATAGCTTCTAGGATTGGCAGACGGCGGTAAGGAGCCTTGAAGCTCACCACATTGTCACCAATCTGCACTTCTGTCGTACCATTCACAGCCACACAAATCTTCTCCAGCAACTGTTCGGTGAACGTCATCATCCAATTGTAGTCTTTATAAGCCACATACAGCTCCATGCAGGTGAATTCAGGGTTATGGCTACGGTCCATACCCTCGTTACGGAAGTTACGGCCTATCTCATATACACCTTCAAAACCACCCACGATAAGGCGCTTCAGATAGAGCTCTGTAGCAATACGCAAATACAAATCAACATTGAGCGCATTGTGGTGGGTAATGAATGGGCGAGCAGAAGCACCGCCTGCAATCTGCTGGAGGATTGGTGTCTCAACTTCTGTAAAGCCAGCCTCATCAAATACCTGACGCATGGTGCGCAAGATGGTGGCACGCTTCAGGAAGGTGTCCTTCACGCCATTGTTCACAATCAAATCGACATAGCGTTGACGATAGCGCAATTCAGGATCCTCAAAAGCATCAAACACTTGCCCATCCTTCTCTTTCACGATAGGGAGTGGCTTGAGGCTCTTTGCCAACACTGTGAGGGATTTTGCATGCACACTGATTTCACCCGTCTGAGTACGGAACACGAAGCCCTTCACTCCTATGAAATCGCCCAGGTCGAGCAACTTTTTGAACACGACATTGTATAGGTCTTTGTTTTCCTCTGGACAGATATCGTCACGAGTGACATACACCTGCACCCTACCCTTCGAATCCTGCAATTCCACAAAGCTCGCCTTACCCATCACACGACGGCTCATCATACGGCCTGCGATACAAACCTCTCTAAGAGGCTCTACAGGATTGCCTTCCGCATCCACTTCTGGATCCTTGAAATCTGCAATAATATCTGTTGAAAAAGCGTCTGTTGGATATTCTGCGGCAGGATATGGCTCGATACCCATATCCTTCAATGCCTGGAGATTATTTCTGCGGTTAATCTCTTGTTCTGAAAGTTCAAGTACGTTCATTTTTATCAGTTTCAATATATAATGTGTGCAAAGATACAAAAAAAATAAACGACAAGGTACGGATTATCAATGTTTTCTTCTCACAAAAGACTTTTTCAGTTCTTCCAATGCCACTCTTTTCATTTGACCAGAATTTCTTGCCACATAAAACGAATCTGAAAAACAAAAATGGAGAGGATACGTCCTTACGACATATCCCCTCCATTTCAATTAGCAAATAGATGCTGTATTTATTTGTTGAGTGCAAGAGCTACGTTCACGGCGCAAGCAACTGTGCAACCTACCATTGGGTTGTTACCAATACCCAGGAAGCCCATCATCTCAACGTGAGCAGGAACAGAAGAAGAACCTGCAAACTGAGCGTCAGAGTGCATACGACCCAAAGTATCAGTCATACCATAAGATGCAGGACCAGCAGCCATGTTGTCTGGGTGCAATGTGCGACCAGTACCACCACCTGATGCTACAGAGAAGTAAGGTTTGCCCGCGAGGACACGCTCCTTCTTGTAAGTACCAGCTACAGGGTGCTGGAAACGAGTTGGGTTGGTAGAGTTACCCGTGATGGACACGTCAACATTCTCCTTCCAGAGGATAGCAACGCCCTCACGAACATCATCTGCACCATAGCAGTTCACCTTAGCACGAGGACCGTCAGAATAAGCCTTTGTCTTTACGACCTTAAGTTCGCCAGTGAAGTAGTCAAACTGAGTCTGCACATAAGTGAAGCCATTGATACGAGAGATGATCATGGCAGCGTCCTTACCAAGACCGTTGAGGATACAACGGAGTGGCTTTTTACGAACTTTATTTGCCATCTCTGCAATCTTAATAGCACCTTCTGCAGCAGCGAAAGACTCGTGGCCTGCGAGGAATGCAAAGCACTCAGTCTCCTCACGGAGCAGACGTGCTGCAAGGTTACCGTGACCGATACCCACCTTACGGTCGTCAGCCACAGAACCAGGGATACAGAATGCCTGAAGACCAATACCGATAGCCTCGGCAGCGTCAGCAGCGTTCTTGCAGCCCTTTTTGATAGCGATAGCAGAACCTACTACGTAAGCCCACTTTGCGTTCTCAAAGCAGATGCGCTGAGTTTCTTCACAAGTCATATATGGGTCGAGACCTGCCTTTTCGCAGATTTCGTTAGCCTCTTCAATAGAGGAAATGCCGTTCTCTTTCAAAGCAGCAAGAATCTGCTTCATGCGACGGTCTTGTGATTCGAATTTCACTTCTCTAATCATAGTCTGTTTCCTCCTTTATTATTCTTTACGTGGGTCAATAGATTTAACAACTCCCTGCTCTGGCTTCGTACGGCCATAAGTGCCTGTTACGCTCTTGAGTGCCTCATTAGCGTCCATGCCTTTCTTCACAGCATCCATAAACTTGCCCATGTGCACATACTCGTAGCCACATACCTCATTGTCCTCGTCCAGGAACATCTTAGTAATGTAGCCTTCTGTGAGCTGGAGGTAACGAGTGCCCTTAAGCTTCGTGCCATAGAGTGTACCGCACTGAGAAACGAGTCCCTTACCAAGGTCCTCAAGGCCTGCACCAATGACGAGACCACCTTCAGAGAAGGCAGACTGAGTACGGCCATAAACAATCTGAAGGAAGAGCTCGCGCATTGCTGTATTGATAGCGTCACAAACGAGGTCTGTGTTCAAAGCTTCAAGAATAGTCTTGCCTGGAAGAATCTCAGATGCCATAGCAGCAGAGTGAGTCATACCAGAGCAACCAATAGTCTCAACAAGACATTCTTCAATGATACCTTCCTTCACGTTGAGTGAAAGCTTACAGCAACCCTGCTGAGGAGCGCACCAACCAATACCATGTGTCATGCCTGAGATATCCTTAATCTCCTTAGCCTGAATCCATTTTCCTTCTTCTGGAATTGGAGCTGGTCCATGATTAGGGCCTTTGGCCACGCAGCACATTTCCTGTACTTCTTTAGAATAAACCATAATTGTAAACCAATTTTATTGTTAATAAAACATGTGTTTTCACCTGTAATTGCATGCAAAAGTAGTAATAAAAAAAAAGAATCTCGCAACAAAACACAATTTTTCTTCTTCTTTTAAATAAATTGATAAAGAAAAGAATAATCAAAGGTCAAAAATGCGCCATCCAGGTCACATCATTTCATTCAGAGCGACAAGACAATACTGATAAATGAAATTTGTGATACAGATATTTGCTTCTATTTCATTTTTTCGTACCTTTGCAACTCAAGATCATAAAGATTAGCTTATTATTTTACTAACAAAAAAAATCAAAAAATGACAAACAAAATGAAAAACTACCTGAATGCAGCCATGGCTGTCATGCTGATGCTTGGCAACACAAACGCGACCATGGCGCAATCTAAGATTGAAGCGCAAACAACTTCTACCACTTCCGAAGAGGTAAGAGTTTTGAAACCCATCTATCAAGCCCCAAAGGGGAAGGAAGTATACATTCCCAATGATTTAAAAGACAACGATTTCAGCTCTTCCGACTCAAAATGGAGTTTTGCCCGATGCGCTTATACAGATGACATCATCATCTTTTGGGAGAAACCTTTTGGCAATGACTTGAGCCAAGCACCCGATCTAGAAGGCCATAACATGAAAGTGGACCTCAAGAACTTGATGGGACGTTTACAATCGTTCTACAATTATTATAAGAATGACCTCAAATTCATCAAGCCCGGTTCAAACGCAGACCGCTATCGAATGATGGTGATGCTGAACTATTCATTAGAGGGCACAGCCTACGGCGGCGACTATGACGGAGTGATTGGTGCATTATGGATTGCCCCCAATCGTGTGCAAGACAAAAGGCTGAATTGCATCGCCCATGAGTTAGGCCACTCGTTTCAGTCTATGATTACATGCGACAAGCAGGGTGACAGCTGGGGCGGAGGCGGCATTTTCGAAATGTGCAGCCAATGGATGCTCTTTAACGTAAACCCCGAATGGCCCACCGAAGAGAATTACCATTGGAAGGCCTTTATAGATCATGCCAATTTGCGTTTCCTCGCCAGCGAGAACATCTACCATTCACCCTATCTGCTCGAATATTGGAGCATGAAGCACGGAATGACAGTCATTGGAGACTTATTCCGTGCAGGCAAGCGCGGTGAAGACCCTGCTTCCACTTACATGAAGATGTTTGGCCTCACCAATGAAGATTTTGCGAAAGAGGCTGTAGATTGTTATTCCAGGCTTATCACATTCGATTTCCCAGGCAAGCATGAAGCAAACAAAAAATATGCAGGTGAATTTGTGAACAACAAACCGTTGGAAACATTCGGAGCCAATGCCATCAAGCTCAACACAGCAGGAAAGAGTACCATAAAAGTAAAGTTCACAGGAAACTGCAAAACAGACGGTTACGCATATAGACTTGTAGCTGTTGACAAAAACGGAGCAGCCACCTATAGCAACATCATGACAAAGCAAAAAGGCACCATCAAGCTCAATCTGCCGGCAAGCACAAAGGGCGCCTTCCTTGTTGTAACAGGATATCCTTTGGGAGAATATAAGCCCTACACATTCAACCCATACAGTAATGAGAAGCCTCAAGAAGAACACATTTATTCATATTGCATAAAATGAAAAAGACGATTCTCACATGGAGCTTGATGGCATGGACCTGTGCCATGCAAGCACAAATCAATACATTTCTCACCTCACCTAATAAAAGAATCAAGGTTGAAATAAATGCAGACAAAAACTTGTCGTTCACTATTGTCGACGACGGTAGGACTTTACTCAAGGGCACTCCCAGCCTATTGATTAACAACACAAAAGCCAGTCAATACAATAGTGCTACAACAAAGTCTGCCCAAGAGCATTTTGACACATTCAATTACAAACTCGCCTCATTCGACGATGCATACAATCAAGTTGTCGTGAAAAACAAGAATGGAGTGAATATAGAATTCCGAGCCTACAACAGCGGTGTAGCATATCGTTTCGTCACCTCATCAACCAAAGGAGTGTGGACTGTGAAAGATGAGGTTGCCACCTTCACTTTTGCTGATGACTTCACGGCCTACCTACCTTATTCAACCAACGAGAAGAATCCAAAAGCTATGGCCTTCCAAGCCACCTACGACATCGCGCCTCTGTCGCAGAGCAAGAATCTCGACGCATTTTTGCCCGCTACCATTGACTGCGGGACCGCTAAAGTCACTTTGCTGGAAACAGATGTAGAGGCTTATCCCGGCATGTTCATCAAAGGTACGGGCTGCACACTTAAAGCATCTTTTGCTAAATACCCCAAATCTTATGACATCTACCCATGGCGTGTACAGAAATACGTTAAAGACACTGAAGATTTCATTGCTAAGGGCAAGGGAAACCGCACATTCCCATGGCGTGTCCTTGCCATCACACATGATGATAAGGAGATGCCCACGAACACGCTGGCTTATCAGCTTGCTGCTCCTTCGAGATTAAAGAGCGATACCTCATGGATAAAGCCAGGAAAGGTGGCATGGGACTGGTGGAATGATTGGGGCATCAGCGAAGTCGATTTCAAAGCGGGCATTAATCAAGACACTTATCGCCACTACATCGATTTTGCCTCAAAGCACGGGTTGGAATACATCATTCTTGATGAAGGGTGGTATGAACCAAAGAGTGGCGACATGCTCACCGTCATTCCAGACATCAACTTGCCTGAATTGATCCGTTATGGCAAACAGAAAAACGTCGGCATCATCCTATGGACCGTTTTCAATGTGCTGGACAAGCAGTTAAATGAGGCTTGCGAAAAATATGCAGCCATGGGCATCAAAGGGTTCAAGGTAGATTTTCTTGACCGCTACGACCAAGAGGCCACAGAGATGATTTACCGCATTGCTGAAAAATGCGCCCAGCACCACATGGTACTTGATTACCATGGAATTTTTGCCCCGCAAGGTATTACAAGAACTTATCCTAATGTCATCAACTTTGAAGCTGTATTTGGGATGGAGGAAGTGAAATGGACAGAGCGCACAAAGATACACAAAGACGGGAAGAGCGCAGATGAACCATCGAAAGATATGCCCCAATATGATGTCACGTTCCCCTACATTCGAGGCATGGCAGGCCCCGTCGATTTCACTCCAGGCGGTATGCGTAATGCCAGCAAAGCCGATTTCCAGCCTATCTACAACAATCCCATGACGATGGGCACACGTTGCCACCAGTTAGCGCATTACATCGTACACGAATCACCTCTGACAATGTTAGCAGACAACCCGACCATTTACGAAAAAGAATCTGAGTGCACTGCATTCATCGCATCTTTACCCAACACATACGACGAAATGAAAGTGCTGGCTGGCAAAATGGGAGAATACATTATCGTCGCTCGCAGACAAGGCAGCAACTGGTATGTGGCAGGTGAGACCAACTGGGATAGTCGCGATGTGGAGATCAACGCATCATTCCTCCCTGCCGGCACCTATGAAATGACGGCCTTTACAGATGGAATCAATGCTGACAAGAATGCCACCGACTACAAGGTGTGGAAGGAGCGATTTAGCCTTCCCTATTCCATAAACCAGACAGTAACTGTCCATATGGCCAGCGGTGGAGGTTTCGCCGCGAAACTCATTTATAAGTAAAAAACTAAGATATAAAAGGGCTATTTTTCTTATATTTGTTTGCATAGTAGTACAAAAATAATTGTACCTTTGCAGTCAAATTGTATATACCAAAACCATGAATAAAAAAAATAGTCCACGAGGGGGTGTTGCATCGGCTCAAAAGGTTGTGCACACGGCCTCTCATACAACAACTAAAACCGAGAAGAAGCCCTTTCAGATTGGGAAAGGAGCATCCATCGGCATTGCTTTAGCCGTGTCGCTATGCATGATAGCGCTTGGAGCATTCCATCTAATAGTCCAGAACAGCGACACGCTCTACATGGCGCAGAGCCAGAGTTTCTTTACGACCGACAACACCTTTCTGCAAGAGTGTATGCACAAACCAGGTGGATTTATCGGATGGATTGCGTCATTCCTGACGCAATTCTTTTATATTCCCATGCTAGGAGCATCAATCATGATCAGCATGTGGTTGGCCAGCATGTGGCTTAGCAAATGGGCATACGGTGTAAAAATGGCATGGATGGCCATATTATCAATTCCTGTTGTATGCCTATTGGTGAGCACCATTGATGTTGGATACTGGATTTATTACATGAAACAAAACGGCTATTGGTTTTATGGAACGGTCGGGTATTTTGTCACCAACTTGTTGGTCGTGGTGGGACACCGTATTCTCAAAAGGAAGGACCGACATCTAGCTGTTATATTGGTTGCCATCACCTACCCCTTCGCTGGTTGGTACTCGCTGGTGGCACTTGCCCACCTCACCATACTGGCACTTGTTGAAAGTCCTGCAGACAGGTCTGCATTCAAGAAGGCATTAGTCACCCTGTTTCCACTCATTTTAGCATGCATCACCCCGTGGTTATTCCACCGTCTATATTCAGGGACAAGACTGGAAGACGCATGGACTAGTGGTCTCTTCTGTTTCCAAAGCGATCAACTAACGAGTTCCACACGCCTTATTCCATTTTATATAATGGCTGCAGTCCCGCTCATCTTCCCCCTATTGCCCAAACGCAACATCTTTAAAGGGGCGTTAGCAGGGGTGGTGTATGCCGTAACTATTGCTTTAATGGCGGGAGCATACATCTGGACCGAAAAAAGAGATTTCCAAGATTACAACTACCATGCAGAAATGCGTATGTACAAAGCTGCTGATGAGCAAGACTGGGACAAGCTTCTTGATGAAATGGGAAGCATTCCAGGCGATGCATCACGGCAAATGGTACTATTGAAAAACATCGCGTTGCTGAATACTGGAGAAATGGGGTCAAAGATGTTTAAATACAACAACATGGGTGCGCAACCTCATAATGATTTCGACAGTTTGAAGATTCACATGGTACAGACAGCCGCACCGCTGATATATTATTACCACGGGAAGACCAATTTTGCCTCACGCTGGTGCATTGAGAACAGCGTTGAATTTGGATATGACTTTGACAATCTGAAGATATTGACCCGCTGTGCTTTGGTGGGAGGCGAGATGAAACTGGCAAAGAAATATCTTAGCATTCTTTCTAACAGCCTCTTTTATCGCGATTGGGCAGAACGTTTGATGCCCATCACAAAGAACCCGAAACTCATCAAGAATTATCATGAGTTTGACACAGTACGCGAGTTGCGAGACCACATGGGCAGTGTACTTGATGGAGACAATGGCCTGTGCGAGATGTACTTGCTGAACTATTTCAGCAACACTTATCGAAAGGACAGCAAACTACTGCAAGAATTGACTCTCAACTATGCAATGGTGCAGAAAGACATTCAGTTGTTTTGGCCACGCTTCCTTGCCTACGCGCAGTTACATTCTGATGAAGAGATGCCTGTACACTATCAAGAAGCCGCATATCTTTATGGCCAACTGGAGCCTCAGTCAATGAACACCTCCAGAATGCCATTCGATTCCAAAATCATTGAACGATATCAAGGCTTCCAACAACTGTCACAATCACTCATACAAACAGGCATGGACACACCAGCTGTTGGCGAAGCAATGAAAAGTAGCTATGGTGACACATTTTATTGGTTCTATTTCTTCTCACGCAATGTTCATTCCTATTAATAGGTTCTAGCAATCATCAAACAACTAACTCAAAAGCATGTATCTATGAAACTTAATAATATATTATCAATTACATTCATCATTCTCCTTCTCATGGCATGCGACCATCCTGCCGTACCTGAGAACGCACAAAAAGAGGATCGCTTGCCCAAAATCAGTCCTGACTATACAGAAGTGACAATTCCATGCAATATATGTCCTCTCAACTTTGCAGTACAAGAGAATGTCAGCGAAGTGGTGGCCAAGTTCACCTATCCTGGCGGCGAACTCACTTATGGAAAGCATCAGGTGGTACAAATAGATGAAATGGAATGGAAAGACATTTTGAAGGCCTCAAAGGGTAGCAGCATCCAAGTGGAGGTGTATGGAAAGACCGCCAACGGATGGAAGGTCTTCAAACCCTTCAATATTTATGTAGCAGAAGACTCCATTGATAATTATATCTCTTACCGCGTCATTCAGCCTTCGTATGTCGCATACGAGCAACTGAGCATCAACCAACGTGATCTCACAAGTTTTGACGAGACAGAGATTTACAACAATATGTCCGTCAGCACAGAGGGAAATGGGCAATGTATCAATTGCCATTCATACCAAAACTTCCAGACGGACAATATGCTATTCCATATGCGCCAAGGGTTTGGTGGAACAATGATGGCGGTTAATGGTCAGTTGAGAAAAGTAGACTTGAAGACAGACAGCACCATAAGCGCAGGAGTCTATCCTGCATGGCACCCTAGCATGAGCCTTATAGCCTTCTCCACCAACAAGACCGGACAGTCATTCCATACAAAAGACATCAACAAGATTGAGGTACAAGACACATATAGTGACCTCATTCTTTACGATGTGGAAAAAAACGAAGTGAGCAACATCTCCAATAAACTTGAAGAACTTGAAGTTTTCCCGACATGGAGTCCAGACGGAAAGAAACTCTACTATTGCTCTGCACACTTTGAATATCACCAAACTGACAGCATACTACCCGAAACCGAGATGATTCAGCGCTACAAAGAAGTGAAGTACGACTTATGGCAAGCCGACTTTAATCCGAGCACCAAAAAGTTCAGTAACTTTGAAAAGATTTACAATGCAGCCGATTCATTGAATCAGAGTGTCACTTTGCCCCGTGTCAGTCCTAATGGGAAATTCCTCCTTTTCGCACAAGCAGAATTTGGCTGTTTCCATGTGTGGCACAACGATGCAGACATTTATATGATGGACTTAAAAACAAAAAAAGTACAGAAGTTGGATGCCGTGAACAGTCCACGTTCCGAAAGTTATCCTACGTGGTCTAGCAACGGACGTTGGATTATGGTCGATTCTCGTCGCGATGATGGCAATTATACGCGTCCTTATATTGCTTATTTCGACCGGAATGGTAAAGTACACAAACCTTTTGAAGTGCCTCAAAAAGATCCGAACTTCTACACCTTCTTCCTCCGCTCGTTTAACAGACCCGAGTTCATGAAGGAGCCCGTTAAAATCAGTGCACAAGAATTTGCCCGCAAGGCGAAAGAAGATGCCGTTCCAGCCAAGTTTGTCACTCGATGAGGATACCACTAAAATATATCAATCTCATAGCCTTCATCACCGTTGCATACATCATGTTGCCGGTGATGAATGCTGATTACCTGTACACGATTCAGGACAACAGCGCCTTCATCAATGGACACACGTTCATGATGGACATTGTCACCCACAAAGGTGGGTGGATGATGTGGGTGTCATGCTATCTCACCCAATTTTTCTACTACCCATGGTTGGGCAGTACCATTCTCATCCTCCTTTGGGCTGCTATCTACGGCATCACAATCCAGATGTTCGGTATCAAGGGAAAATGGAGCCCATTGGCCCTCATTATCCCTAGTGTCTTGCTCTACCACCTGCTCGACTACGGGTATTGGATTTACTATGCGAAGATACCAGGTCTACCTTTCCAGCCTACCCTCATAACGCTCTTTTGTCTGCTGTTCACATGGGGAGTGCTATGTTTAATTCAGCCCTTCAAAATCAGATGGGAAGCGAAAGGCGCCATCGCCTGCAGCCTGCTTTTACTCCTGCTAGTCATCAGCAATCAGGTGTGGCATACATCCGCATGGCATTACAACTACAACTTCCGCCATTCCATTCTGACCACCCTAACCGACAAGAACTTCAAGCATGAGCTACGGATGTACCGTGCCTTAGACGAATTCCGCTTTGGGGATGTCCTTTGTGAAATGCCGAAAGAGGGTGAAACTTCACCCACCAATCTAATGGTGTTCTACAAGAACATCGCCCTGATGCACACTGGGCAGATGGACAAGATGTTTGAGACCAACAACTGCGGCATCAAGCCAGTTCTGAGTGATTCATTGAAAATACGTACCTCACTGTTGGGTGCATCGCTCATCTATTACCTCTTCGGGCAGATGAACTACTCCTACCGCTGGGCAATGGAAAATTCCGTCCAGTATGGCTTAAGTTTTCGGAATATCAAGATGATGATTCGCACTGCTATCTTCAATCAGGAGTTCGATGTGGCTGCCAAATATCTCGCACTGCTCAAGAGCACCACCTTTTACCGTTCATGGGCTATCGAGCATGAACAATGGATGCTCAACAGCACACAGTTCATACAGAGCACGGAGTATAAAACCATCGAGCCGCTACTCAACGAAAAGGAGAACGAACTCACAGGTGATGACGGACTATGTGAACTGTTCCTGCTGGATTACTACTCTACCCTGCCAGCGGTCAACACCCCGTTACAGGAAAATGTGGCATTGTGCATGACGCTGTGGGAGAAGAACCAATACGCATTCTGCATTCGCTTCTACGACTATGTGAACAACCACCCCGGCAGCCCCATCCCTGCTCTCTATCAAGAAGGTGCCATTTTATTGGGCAATGCCGAAGAATCGCCCATCACGCTCAACGACTTTCAGTTTGACATCCCTATCAGAGAGAAATACAAACAATTTGTACAAGACTACTACCAGCTCCATCAGCAAGGCATTGATGAGCAGGAGATGGGAAAGCGTCTCAAGCCCCTCTATGGCAACACCTATTGGTGGTACTACTATTTTTACAACGATTTTGACATCTACTAAATATCATATACAATCAAACACCCAACAAACACTCAAATATACTAATTAACCCTATAGCTATATTCCAACAACATGAAGAAACTTATTGTATTTTCCATGCTGGCAACAGCCACGCTGAGCATCCAAGCTCAAGGCACAGTACAGGACTACAAAAACTCCTACGCTGTCCGCAACAAGTACTCTAACAAGATGACGAACGGCAATATCCATGTGCAGTCACCTTGGCACGTCAATCCTTCAGTCTTCCACTATTCCACATACAATGGAGACAGCACCGTTTGGTATGAAGTGGAGGTCAAGACTGGCGAGAAAAAGGTCATAGCAAATCCTGAACCACGCCAGCCACAACGTGGCTGGAGAGGTGGAGAGAGCCACCACTGGATGGAAGTACGTGACGAGAAAGACGGACGTTCTGAAAGCCCCGTCAACAAAGGCACATTCATCGTCCACAAGAACAACAACCTTTACCTCATCAGCGGTCAGTCAGACACTCAACCTTCAGACACTCAAGCATCAACATTCAGCACTCCCATCACCACCGACGGTGTTGACACCTGCTACTATTCCTCATGGGGACGCTGGTCAAAAGATGGCAAATACTATGCCACAGTGCTCATCAAACCCGCTCCAAAGCGTTTCGTAACCTATACACTCTCTTCTCCGACTGATCAAGTGCAGCCTAAGTATTCACAGCAAGAATATGCTAAGCCTGGCGACTCTCTCAACTACCGCATACCTGTTGTGGTGGATGTAGAGAACAAACGGACCATCTACCCCAAAAGCACAACTTTGTTCGCTTCCCAATACCAAGTCACAGCCCCCCAATGGGACGAAAACGGCAAGACACTCACCTTCGAGTTCAATGAACGTGGCCACAAGACCTACCGCATCTTGGAGATGGACCTTGAGGGAAACGTACGCACCCTCATCGAAGAGAAAAACGAAAAATACGTTGCCTACTCCCGCAACTTCCGACAAGATCTCGATGCCGACCATATCCTTTGGAAGAGCGACCGCGATGGCCATGCACACCTATATATATATAATAGGAAGAATGGCAAGTTGACTCAAGTGACGAAAGGTGATTATTGGGTACGCGATGTACAACATGCCGAGATAGATAAAACAGGCAAAGGCTACATCATCTTCTCTGCCAACGGAAAGGGATACAAGAATATGGGTATTGTTAAGTCAAGCTTCGACGCACAGATTCCAGAAGAAGACCCCTACCACATTCACTACTACCGCATAGATCTCAACGGAAAAAATCTCGTCAGCCTGACTCCTGAGCGAGGCACCCACAGCATTACACTTAATTCAAACAACACAGCCTTTATCGACACCTACTCGTCCATTGACCAAGCACCCGTCACCGTGCTCCGTTCAGCCATTGATGGCACACTCATCTCCATACTCGAGACAGCCAACATCAAAAAGTTGGAAGCAACAGGATGGAAAGCGCCAGAAATCTTCGTGGCTCCAGGACGTGATGGTAAGACTGACATGTGGGGGCTCATCCAACGCCCATCCAACTTCGACCCCAATAAAAAGTACCCCGTCATCGAGTATATCTATTCCGGTCCTGGCGACCAATACGTGCCCAAGAAGTTCACTCCCTGGCTCTACTACCTGCAAGATGTCGCAGAACTTGGCTTCATCGTAGTGCAACTAGATGCTATGACCACTTCTTTCCGCAATCTTGATTTTGAGCAAGTGTGCTACAAGAACCTTAAGGACGCTGGATTCCCAGACCGCATCGCATGGATCAAGGCTGCTGCAAAAAAATACCCCTACATGGACATTGAACGCATGGGCATCTATGGCTGTTCTGCAGGAGGCCAGGAAGCGCTAGGCGCACTTCTCTTCCACGGAGACTTCTACAAGGCAGCTTACGCAGCATGCGGCTGCCACGACAACCGTATGGACAAAATCTGGTGGAACGAGCAGTGGATGGGCTACCCCGTCGACGAGTCCTACATTGAGAGTTCTAACGTCGAGAACGCAAAAAAACTGCAAGGCAAGCTCATGCTCCTCGTTGGAGAGATGGACGACAATGTTGACCCCTCTTCTTCATACCAAGTAGTTAATGCTCTCATTAAGGCAAACAAGGACTTCGAGTTCATCCTTATTCCTGGTGCCCACCACACTATGGGTGAAGACTTTGGTGAGCACAAGCGTGCTGACTTCTTCGTCAAGAACCTTCTGGGAGTAGAGCCACCAGCATGGAGCGACATCAAATAAGAATCTACAGACAGTGAGGCGACGCCTTGCTGCACTTAGGTTCTTCGCCACTAAACGTCAAAGGGCGCAATACTGAAACATGATGTTTCAGTATTGCGCCCTTTATTAATTCGCATAGTTAGAATCATGACACACAAGAGAAAGATTCTCCGTGGGTTGCGTAATAATCCAAGCTTTCGAATAAGCCTAATCTTGGGGATAATTAGGATGCTGAACAGCCAGTTCCTTTCCCTCCTGAGAGAGATAGAACATATAAAGAATTACATCCTTCTTGCCACGGTTTTCGCCGTGATGAATGGTGTTCACCATCTCTACAACAGCCTCCCCCTCATGCACGACCTTCTCTTTACCGTCTGCTCCGATGATTGTCAGTTCACCCTGCACCAAAACACCATAATTCATCACAGGATGATGGTGCCAGCCCAGTTTCTGTCCTGCGGGGAACACATATTTCACAGCCACCAGTTCAGGACGTCCCTGGAGATAATCAGGCAGGGCCACACCGTCCCAGCTCTGGCTGGTACGGATCAACTCAACAGACTTCACCTTTGGAGTTTCATCATTATTAGCATTAGCCTTTTCACAGCTTGAGAAAAGAGTTGCGCTGCCGATTGTAAGGGTTGCAGCCAGAACCCACATCATCTTTTTCATAATTATGTGTTTTGGGGTTATAAATATCATTAATGGCTTCTTCATTCCCTCTGTTTAAAGAAAGAAGAACATACATCAGGTAATAACAAAAACAAGAATGGCGTCTTTTTCATCATAGATAATTGTGTCATAGTTAACATTAAAGTTCGTCACAAAAGTAGTAATAATTCTCCAAGATACAACACTTTCATGACTTTTTTTCTTCCATATAGCAAGATTTCATCCGTTTTTATACAATTTGACAACTATTCATGCTAAAGAACTTACATCTATATGCCGATGAAGCGGAGCATCATGAAGAGATGCAGAGGCTTGGGGAGAACAAGCACAAGCGATTGGCAAAATAAAAAACTGTGACGAGTTGCCGCAGTTTAATATCTTGGAGACTATTATTTTTCGTGTTTCGTGGACTGAGGGGATTTTTGGAAAAAGTGTCTTTGTCAACGATTGAAGGGATTACTCGTTAGATTCGTGCATCCACACCGTCACGTTCTGCCCCATCCGTTGCTTGAAAGCAAGGCTGAAGGTGCTGTAGCTACGGTATCCACTATCACGAGCCAGTTCCTGGGCGGTGAAGGGACGCTGGGTGCTGACAGCCTCGCGGTAGAGAGAAACGAAATGGCTGATGCGCAAATTATTAATATAGCTATTGTAGGTCATGCCCTGACTGGCAAAATACTGGCTAAGATAGAAACGGTTAATGCCTATCGTTTTGGCAAGCTGTAGGAGGGTCAGGTCGTGCTGCAAGTAGAGCTGCGTGTCTATACAATACTGCTGCAGCAAAGTCCCGATGTTGTCATGAACTGTTTCAGAAAGCCCACCGTCTCCTTGATTCTCGGCGACAGCAGCCGCTTCCTCTTCCACAAGAGCGAGCTGAGGACGGGATACGCTCAAGTCACTCAATGTTTCCACTCGCCACAAGAGATAGCCAATCAGCACTACGCAGCCCGCCTGAATGATATATCTGTATGAAGGCCCGTCATCGTCAAACAGATAGAGGCCGAACGCCAGCAGAATGACTGCCAGCAGCACAAAGCTCTTCCACACCTCTTTGTATTCCAGGTCTGCATAATTGTCGCGCAACCAGCGTCCATACAACCGAACTTCATGTATCATATAGATAATGATACCCAAACCCAACAGCAGGAAATAGACAAGAAACATGGGCACAAGAGTGTTGTCGTTAGTGATGACGCACAAGAGCATCCCCACCACAATAGGGGCTACCATCACCGCGACAGGCCACAGTGGACGCTTGCGGTCCTGAAGCATGGATATCAATATGATGATTGCCAAAGGAAGAACAGTCATGCTGTCGAGCAACCCACCTACAAGATAGGCCTCCTTGATTGCATCGGGCGACACAAGGAAAATGACGGGCATATACCATATGTGACTCAAAGCGATGGAGGCGAAGAAGGCCGAAGTGGAACGGCGCAGACGTGCAGGTGTTGTCACGTCTGGGGCAAAAGCATTGCCTCGACGAAACAGCAGATAACAGGATGCAATAATAGATATCACCGCCACTCCTGCATATAGCATAATAAAAAGAATGTCCTCCCTGATTTGTTGCTCGTACATGATTGAATAGTTTTTAATGCCCTCTATTCGCAGTTGAACAGTTCGCAAATATACAAACTATATTCAGAATAAAAACACATTTAGAATAAAAATATCCCTTTTTGTATCACTTTTTCCATCTTTTTCCATCAAAGCGACCTGAATGCGAACGAATTCATAAGCATGAAGTTATACGCCAACAATTTCATTTTCGGCCGACTTGCTATCCATTTAGCGTTTTCTTCCAGCTCTACTGCAACAAATTGACGGCAAAACACTTTTGATTTCAAAAAGTATTCGTACTTTTGCTGCCGTGATGATGCGCCAAGAGAAGCCCTTTCTATCAGGAATGGGATATTGCACAAGCTACAGGCAGCATGCACAATATCACTGATAAATTCCTCTTCTATAACCCCTTCATACAAAAGTTTCAAACAAACACAATTGTTAACTATGATGAAAAAAATTTCCATTTTAGCGCTGTTGGCAGCCATGTTTTGCCTTTCTGCCTGCAGCACTAACAACACGAAGAAGATTTATGACTTCAAGTTTCCTGCCAACGACGGCACAGAGTTAGATTTTGCCCAATTCAAGGGAAAGGTCCTTTTGATTGTGAACACAGCAAGCAAATGCGGTTTTACACCTCAGTTTGATGGTTTGGAGAAGTTGTACGAACAATACAAAAGTCAAGGTCTGGTGGTCATCGGATTCCCTTGCAACCAGTTTGCAGAGCAAGACCCAGACACAAACAGCGAGATTCTCCGGTTCTGCCAGATGAACTACGGAGTGAAATTCCTGCTAATGGAAAAGTCGGACGTGAACGGCCCTAATGCCAATCCTATCTTCACTTACCTGAAGGGGCAAGCCGGATTTGCAGGCTTCAACCCCTCACACCCTCTGGCTAAGATTCTGGAAGACACGCTGTCAAAGAAAGACCCCAACTATGCCAAGAATTCAGACATCAAGTGGAACTTCACCAAGTTCCTCATCTCCAAAGATGGCAGCGAGGTGAAACGCTTTGAGCCTACTGTTACCCCAGAAGAACTCACCTCTGAAATTGAAGATATGCTGAACGAGTAAACGCCAGCACTACACAGCAAGCATCGGGATGCCGAGCGGAGAAAGAGGGCCGCAGGACATCCCGATGCTTGTGTGTTTGTACGTGTCATTTCTTTTTGCCGACCCGTTTTGCCGAGCCAATAGCTCCTATAGGGCACACCAGGCGACAAAGGTGGCAGCCAACGCACTTGGCACCAATGAGGTGAGGCTGTCGGCTTTCCGCATCAAAACAGAGGGCTTGATGTCCTCCATCCATACAAGAGCGGTAGCAACGTCCACATCCAATGCATTTCTCATGGTCAAACTTCGGATAGACCACCGTGTCACAATCCAGTTCCGAAGGCAGCACGAAGGAAGGCAGGCGCTCACCTACAATGTCTTCAAGATGCTCTATGCCCCGCTCCTCCAGATAAGTTTCAAGCCCCTGCACCAAATCATCAATGATACGATAGCCATATTGCATCACCGCTGTGCACACCTGCACATTCCGGCACCCCAGCTGCATGAACTCCAGAGCGTCGCGCCACGTCTCAATGCCTCCGATGCCGCTGAACTGCAGCTTGCCCACAAATGGGTGCTTTGTCATTTCGAGGATGAAGCGCAAAGCGATAGGCTTCACAGCACGTCCGCTATAACCAGAGATGGTATTCTTTTCGCTGACTTCAGCCGCAGGCGACATGGTGACGCTCTTGATGGTGTTGATGGCCGAGATAGCATCGGCGCCCGCAAAGTAGCATCCCATAGCAGGCACGTCCATACGAGAAACGTTAGGTGTCATCTTCGGAATGACTGGAATCTTTACATGACGCTTCACATAGGCGGTGTAGAACGTCACCAGTTCTGCATCCTGACCCACATCGCTGCCCATGCCTGCCACATGCATCTGAGGGCACGAGAAGTTCAGTTCTACCGCATCGCAACCGGCCTCTTCCGCCATCTTCGCCAGCTCTATCCATTCATCTCCCGTCTGCCCCATAATGGACGCTATCACCACTTTGCCTGGAAAGTTCTGCTTAAGCCGGCGCATAATGTCAAAGTCCTCTTTGCAAGGATGTTCCGACAGCTGCTCCATGTTGCGGAACCCTGCAAATGAGGTTCCCTCCTTGATGGCATCAAATCGAGGCGACACTTCACGTATCTCTTGCATACAGACAGTCTTGTAAAACACACCGGCCCACCCCGCCTCAAAAGCATGCGCCACCATCTCATAGTTGGTGCACACAGCAGAGGAAGCCAAGAAGAAAGGATTCTCGCAAAGGATACCACAGAACGTGATAGCAAGACGGGAGGACGTAGCTGAGAGGGGAGCTTCCTCAGGCATCTCACTCCGCACAAAAGCACCTGCATAATCGCAACAGGCTCCTCGAATTATTTCCTTGATACGCAGCCGATTATCATAGTGAATACATGCAGACTCCGCACGTTCCAAATCTTCATCAGAACAGTCCTTTATCCAACGCATCGCATTCTTAGTATTGTCAAATCGAATGGCACGGATAGCACGCGCTGGGTCTCCTTTTCCACACGCTTTCGTACAAGGGGCATCCTCGCACAACAGGCAACGTTTGGCCTCTTCATAGATGTTCATCATATCTTAAAGTTAATAGGTTTGTCTTGCTCGTCTTTTTCATCGTACCGCTTGCAAATATACAAAACAATCCGGCAATCCAAGAAAGAATTGGCAGAAAATACGAAAACAGCGCACCAAAATTCATCTTCATGCCCCTTGGGACAAAACAATCACCATGATTTGATGCTCCAATGAATCCTGCATCGAAGCAACAGTTTACCCAGCAATGAACATTGGGCTTGCTTTGCAACAAACATCGGGGTTACTCGATAACGGAGGCTAGTTTCACCCCATCAGGGAGTCGTTCATAACTTATGAATAAAATTTCCCAAGTTTAGAAAAATAATTCCCAAGTTTAGAAAAATAATTCCTAAGTTTAGAAAAATATTTCTCAAGTTTAAAAAAATTACTCGCAAGTCATGAAATAATTACTCGCAAGTCATGAATAATTGTTCATAAGTTATGAATAACGGGCTTCAGTTGAAAAAAAATCCGTAACTTTGCAGGCCGTTCCGGCGATGGACGGATGAAGAACATATATCAAACACTATGCAACAGGACAACAAGACCAAAGAATTAGGAACAAAACCCATCGGCGAACTGCTGATGAAGTATGCCGTTCCGGCCGTGGTGGCCATGACGGCATCGTCACTATACAATATCGTCGACCGCATCTTCATTGGGCGCATTCCCGATGTGGGCACGCTTTCGCTGGGCGGTCTGGCAGTCACTTTCCCCATCATGAACCTCAGCGCCGCTTTTGGCGCAATGGTGGGTGTGGGCAGCTCCACCCTCATCTCCATCAAGCTGGGACAGAAAGACTACTCAACAGCAGAACGCGTACTGGGCAACCTCGTGTCGCTCAATGTCATCATCGGCACCTTGGTGGGCGTGCTGGGCCTCATCTTTATCGACCCACTGCTGCTCTTTTTCGGAGCCTCCGAGAACACCCTTCTGTACGCCCACGACTACATGGCCATCATCCTATATGGCAACGTAGTCACCCACCTCTATCTAGGCCTTAACAGCGCCCTGCGAAGCACTGGCCATCCGCACGTAGCGATGTCGGCAACAATTGCCACCGTCATCATCAACGCCATCCTTGACCCGCTCTTCATTTTCACCTTCAATATGGGCATCAAGGGAGCGGCTTATGCCACCGTGCTGGCACAGATTGTAGCCCTCATTTACGTGATAACTGTTTTGTCGAACAAGAAAGATTTAATACACTTACATGCAGGAATTTACGGTTTAAGAACACGTATTGTGAAAGGCATCATTACAATCGGGATGTCACCCTTTGCCATGCAACTGTGCGCCTGCCTGGTAGTCATCCTCATCAACAAAGGACTAACGAAGCACGGAGGAGACACAGCCATTGCTGCATATGGCATTGTGAACGGTGTCACGTTCCTTGCGGTCATGGTGGTGCTGGGCATCTGCCAAGGCATGCAGCCCATCGCCGGATTCAACTTCGGAGCACAACAACCAGAGCGAGTGGACGAGGTGCTGCGAAAAGCTATCTGGCTGGCCACAGCCGTCATGATTCTGGACTTTATTCTGTGCGTGTTCTTCCCCGAACTTTTGATAGGCATCTTCACAGACGACCCTGTCCTCTCAAAGCTGTCAGCTCGAGGCATGCGCATCGTCTGTATCCTCTCCCCCATTGTAGGTTTCCAAATCGTAACGGGCAACTTCTTCCAAAGCATCGGCATGGCCAAACGGAGCATCTTCATGTCAGTAAGCCGCCAGCTGGTGTTCCTCGTTCCCTTCCTCTTGATATTCCCTGAAATTTGGGGAACAGATGGCGTATGGATCAGCATTACAGCCGCTGACGGCGTAGCTTCTATCACGGCTGCTTTTCTCCTATGGCAATTCTATCACAGCAGAGAGAAGATTCATGCCCCGCGCACCCGCATGGCAAGCACCCTGAAACGCGTATTCTTTCACAATAGAGTCACACCATGAAAGCAGACAGGTGACAATTGGTAATTCAGCAATCTTTCAAGCAACTATGAGGTATTTCATCTATCTGTCTTATGACGGCGCACGCTATCACGGCTGGCAAATTCAGCCCAACGGGAGCAGCGTGCAGGAGGTGCTGGGCAAGGCACTCTCCACCTTGCTGCACGAATCTATCGAAGTGACAGGCGCAGGACGTACAGACGCAGGAGTGAACGCCTCTCTGATGGTGGCGCACTTTGACACGGAGCATACGGCAGACAATCAATTAGCCTATCGTCTGAACAAATTCCTGCCACAAGACATCGCCATCCACAAGATTGTGCCCGTGAAGCCAGAGGCCCATGCACGCTTCTCAGCCACCTCGCGCACCTATCATTATTATGTCATCACGGCAAAGAGCCCCTTCGAACCATATGCCTACCGTTTTCCCCAACCTCTTGACTTCGACAAGATGAATGAAGCGGCAAAGGCACTATTTGACTATATTGATTTCACATCCTTTTCAAAGCTCCACACCGACGTAAAGACAAACAACTGCCGCATCATGGCGGCCCAATGGGAGCAAGTCAGTCCCATCAAGTGGAAGTTCACCATCACGGCAGACCGTTTCCTCCGCAATATGGTGCGTGCAATCGTGGGCACCCTCCTTGACGTGGGACGAGGCGTGCTGACTTTGGAGCAGTTCCGTGAAATCATCGAGAAGAAAGACCGCTGCTCAGCAGGAATGTCAGTGCCCGGCAACGCTCTTTTCCTTGCAGACATCACATATCCCGAAGACCTTTTCGGACAGAAATAGGATTGGAATATGTAATATGGTCGTTTCAAAGTAGACCATTATTGTATACCGTAAGCATAAAAAGCCATTCTATAGACATTTTTTGAGCAAAATGGTTGGAGCTTGCCGCTCTTTTCAGTAACTTTGCAACAGTAAAAGCGAAATGAATTCACGAAAAGACGGGCAAAAGGGGAATGATATCCAATTTTAAACCGGCAGAGGTCTTTTGTTCATAACAAAGATATGGCAAGCACACAAGACTATGCACAGTACATCGCCGACCAATGCGCTGATGCAGGAAACATCACGCTCAAGCGGATGTTTGGCGAGTATGGAATTTACTGCGGCGGCAAGATTTTTGGTCTCATCTGCGATGACCACTTCTACATCAAGCCGACCGAGGCAGGACGAGCCTTGCTGCGCACACTTGACCTCCGCCCACCCTACCCAGGGGCAAAGGATTATTTCCACATTGCAGAGATTGATGACCACAACTATCTCTCAGAGCTAGTCCGTACAAGCTGTAAGGAACTGCCGATGCAGAAGCAGAGGAAAAAGAAGTAGACAGCACACGAATCACATCGCACCGCAAGCGGTATTTGCAAATCAAACGAGTTATTCACAAACGAAATATCTGTAAACAAAGCATATGTGGCTTATATTAGCATTCCTGTCAGCCTTCCTTTTAGGTTTCTACGATGTCTTTAAAAAGAAATCGTTGAAAGAGAATGCAGTTATCCCCGTATTGCTGCTGAACACTTTGTTCTCATCGCTGATATTCCTGCCGTTCATCATCCTGTCGGCACAGGGACACATCAACGAAGACAGTCTTTTTTACACACATCAATATGGTTGGGCAGAGCACAAGTACATCTTGCTGAAGTCATGCATCGTGCTGGCCAGCTGGCTATTTGCATATTTCGGGCTGAAGCACCTGCCCATCACCATCGTTGGCCCCATCAATGCCACACGCCCCGTGATGGTGCTGATTGGCGCGCTGACGTTCTTCTCGGAAAGACTGAACCTATGGCAATGGATGGGTGTCATTGTAGCCATGACCGGTCTTTATATGCTCTCGCGCTCCAGCAAAAAGGAGGGCATCGACTTCAAACACAACAAATGGATTATATTCGTGGTGCTGGCCAATGTACTGGGCGCTATCAGCGGATTGTACGACAAGTTCCTTATGGCATCGCCTGAAAATGGCGGTGTAGGGCTGGACAAGCTCGCTGTACAGTCGTGGTATAACATTTACCAGTTCTTCATGATGCTCACGATGCTCTTCCTGCTGTGGTGGCCCACTCACAAGAAAACCACCCCGTTCCGCTGGGACTGGTGCATCATCCCTATCAGCGTATTCCTCTCTGCTGCCGACTTCGCTTACTTCTATGCGCTGGGACTAGACGGGGCCATGATTTCCATCGTCTCGATGGTGCGACGAGGCTCTGTCGTGGTCAGCTTCCTCTTTGGAGCGATGGCATTCCACGAAAAGAACCTCAAGTCGAAGGTCATTGACTTACTACTCGTGCTGCTCTCAATGCTGTTCCTCTTCATCGGAAGCCAACACTAAACTAAGGCATAAAGAAAAAGCCACAATTCACTAACTGCTCAGATACACCACTAACAATCCTTTTGCTAAACATTAAAAACTACGAACTCAAATGAAATTATCTGTCATTGTTCCTGTCTATAACGTAGAACGTTTTCTACCAAGATGCCTCGATTCGCTCTTGCGCCAAGGTCTAAATACAGATGACTATGAGGTGATTTGTGTGAACGATGGTTCACTGGATAATTCTGCACAAATCTTGGCGGAATACGAGCAGAAGCATCCAGAGATCATACGCGTCATCACACAAGAGAACAAAGGTTTGGGAGGTGCGCGCAACACTGGCACAGCACAAGCCAAAGGCGAATACATTGTCTATCTAGACAGCGATGACTACGTAGTGGACGAGGGCTATGCCCAACTATTAAATACAATAGAAACAGAACAAGCCCAAACACCGGGAAGCAAATTGCCGGACATCGTATACTTTCACTCAACCAACGTGGTGACCGATGGCATCGAGCGAGCGAAATCAGAAGCACCTAAGCAACCCATTTCGGTAATTGGGCGAGACAACATAAAAAGATGGCGCTCACACATCTTGGGTTATGCTTGGAACAAGTTTTATCGCCGCGCATTCCTCGAAGAACACAACTGCCGCTTCAAAGACGGCATCTGCGAGGACGAATTGTTCAACTACGAATTATTCCTCCACGCGCCACACTTTCTCGTAACCGATGCCAATATCTACCGCTACGAACAAAACAATCCCAAGTCTATCCTACATACCAATGACCACAGCAGACAACGCAAACAGATGACGGACCTTGAAAACGTCATTGGCATCATGAACGGATACCTGATAGCACATAGCAATGATGATTTCGCAATGGGAGTGAAGCAGTCAAACTGCCGCCTTCTCAAAACCTACCACAAAAAAACTTATAAGGCTCACCTTTCCCATTCCGAGTGGCGTAACCACATGAAGAAACTACGCGAGTACCCTTATTGCAAGATGGGCACAGAGGGATCTGCCATGGGGAAACTAGTCGCTGTCCTCAACAATCATTCGCTTAATTCTTACGGAATGTACGTATTCGTAAGCTTCTTCTACGAAAGGCTCTTTGAACGTTTTGTTCGCTCACATTTCATCACGAAAACCAACACTAGTTATCTCCTATCGTAAAGAAAATGATATTTCCAGGAATATTTTAGGCATTTTGTACGATAAACTAGCCTTTTATTTGTACATTCATCTAAAATGGTTTACCTTTACAATTCGAAACTTTTTACCCGAATTCTAATTAATACCTATAGATGAAACTATCCGTAATAGTTCCCGTATACAACGTGGAGCGATTCCTTCAACGATGCCTTGATTCGCTCCTACGGCAAGGATTGAGTGCAGATGAATATGAAGTGATTTGCGTAAACGACGGTTCACCGGATAACTGCGCACAAATCTTGACTGAATATGAAGAAAAGCACCCTGACATCTTCCGCGTCATCACACAGGAGAATCAGGGGCTTGGTGGCGCCCGCAACACAGGTACAGCTCTGGCCAAAGGCGAGTATGTGACTTATCTGGACAGCGATGACTTTATCATCGACAACGCCTATTCATACCTGCTGGAGCATTTCTGCAAAGACAAGCCCGATGTACTGTGTTATGGACACATGCACATCTACACAGATGGAATGGCGCTACAAAGAGGAGACACGCACCCCGATGGAGAAGTCATCTTTGATGGTGACGGAGTGGATGCATACAATCAAAATCCACTTCCGTTTGTGTGGTCCAAGTTTTACAAAAGAGCATTTCTGGAACAATACAACATCCAGTCGCACATCGTATCCTGCCAGGACGAGATATTCAACTTTGATGTATTCCGCCATCATCCCCACACACGCATCGTTAGCAGTAATGTCTGTCGCTACGAGCTAGGCAATGAGAATTCCATTCAGCGCACCACAAATAAACAGAAAGCGATGAGAACAATGGATGATATGTTTGACAACATCGAATATGTAAGCAGCTACATTACAAGCGACACATGGACGATGAAACCTGCCGCCATACGTGATATCAATAATTTCTTGACTACATACCACAAGAAACTGTCAATGGTGCTTCTATCATGGAATGAATGGAACCACTACCATCAAAAACAGAAAGCCTTACCCTATCATTTAGAATTGGACGGAGATGCTTCACTTGCAGAGAAGATGGTTTTGGGGGCAAAAAGGATGGCTGGCTGTTGTTATCCATTTCACATTATACTTAGTTTCACGCGCAACATTCTTTTCATGAAGTGTATACGGCCTGCATTCATTAGAAAGACTAAGGCGTAAATCAACAAAACACAACACACAAATGAAAATAGTTTATTGCATAGACGCGGCATACAACCTGTCGGGGACCGACATTGTTTCTATCACGAAAGCTAACGCTTTAGCTACCATTCCCGGCAATAAAGTGTGGATAGTCAGCGCAGGCAACCCACGTTCATTGCTAAAACGTCTCAAACAGGTATCCGTAACCGATTTGAATGTACGCTACTACCAGCACGACGACGAGGGACTTATCGCATCCATCATCGACCTCCTGAAAACGAAGCGAATACATAAAAAGAGACTAGAAAACTTTCTGGAAAACATTCAACCCGATGTAGTCATATCTTCGGGGGTATTGACGAAAACGTTTTTACCCACATTAAAGATTTCCTCAAATCCAGTCTTCATCCGCGAACTGCACACAGACCGCCATTACAACAGAGACTCAGCCAAAGGAATCATCAAGAAGTGTATCGCATTAATAGGAGAACTTTATGATTTCCATTGGAAGATCCACGCCTACGACAAAGTGGTGGTACTAACCGAAAAAGAGAATTCCGGTTCTTGGAAAAACTGGAAGAAGTTGGCAGTAATACCCAATCCCATCACACATTGGACAGGAGCCCTAAGCCAATGCGAGGAGAAAGTGGCTATCACCGCTGGGCGGTTGGCACCTATGAAGAATTTTACGGGGCTTATCAATATTTGGTCTAAAGTAGCAAAACGTCATCCAGACTGGATGCTGCAGATATGGGGCACTGGCGATATGCAACTTACGCTCGAAAAACAAATCAAGCAATTGGGGCTTGAGAAGCATGTTTGTCTGATGGGCTATACTGATAAGATAGGCGAAAAAATGAGCCAAGCATCATTGATGGTACTGACTTCTCGCTCGGAGAGCTTCTCCCTCGTCACGCTTGAGGCAATGTCAGCGGGCATTCCCACGATTGTGTACAACTGCCCCGGTGGCATCAGCCAATTGGTGAAGGATGGAGAAACGGGATACTTGGTGCCTCTAGACAATGAGGACATCTTTGTAGAGCGTGTCTGCCAACTGATTGAAGACAATGAATTAAGAAGGAAAATGGGGATGGTTAGCGCGAAAGAATCTGAACAATACAACATCGAAAACATTATTTCCCGATGGATGTCGCTTTTCGAAGAGTTACTCCTCAGAAAAAGGAAAAACCAAACTGATTAGAATCATAGAATTCCCAACCTGGCACCAAAGAGCCGAAGAACCTAAAATAGTATTTTCCATGTAGAAGAGATACTGTATCGGTTCTGCATATAGCGGGAAAAAGTATGGTAATAGTCAGCGATGATACCCCAGGCGTAGTTGTCGGTATCAAGACATTCGTATGTAACGCCTATGCCACATTCAAACTTCGTCTCATTGGGAATCGTATATGACTTCACATGATCGGTCAAGGTGAGGCCATCCATAACGCGTGTACCCGCAAAGACACGAGTGCCGATTCGTATGCCAGGGAAAATCGGCGCACTAAACTTTGTACCTGCATCGAAATGGTAAAGGTTCAGGTTATCACCTGTAAAAAGACGCTCTTGACCATATACCTTCATTTGAGCATCCACGGCACGCGCCATAAGTTCTATAGAGAAATACGGAGAAGTGTGCAACGAGAGGTCGGCACCTACAGCAATGGCGGCACCAGTCTTTAGGGTTGCATCATCAAAATACACTTTACGATTTCCTATTTCTGTACCGGCGACAAACGAGAAACCTGTTGGCATCGCATTAAATTTCATCAAGCGCACCACATCCTTAAAACGCACCTCGGGCTTATTAACACCACTCATACCGAAAATTTTGTCGGTCAAAAAATAGGCCAAGTTCGTGCTTACGGTGCCTATACCTGCCCCCATGTAAAGATCATTCATCCAATGCTTGTTATGACGAATGCGCAATAGTTGTGTCGTTGTTGCAGCAGTATAGCCACCAACACTTATCCAAGGCGAAACATGGCCATATTCCCGATGCAACACAGTAGCTGCCACAAATGCAAAGCTGGCATGCCCCGAAGGGAATGATTGGTCATTGCTCAAATCTGGACGTGTTTCACTTACCGTATTTTTCAGCAGTTCGGAGGTTCCAAACGAAATGCCTAATGCCATCGCATTGGCTGTCAACATACGCTCCAGTTTCGAACGGCTTTTCACGCCCACCGCTTTCATCAACCACGTTGCCACTAAAGGCGCACCTGCAACTCCATAATCAGTCCAATTACACTTGTCGCCTTTGGATTCAAACCGTGCAGGGTGTGTGATGAATCCATGATCAGTCCATGTAAGGAGCAAACCTCGTGCCAACGGTAATGCTCCATCAATACTCATAGACATTTCCTTCTTCAACAGCTTACTTTCATGCTGACGGATGACCTGCTCCACTTGACGCTGACGCTTCACCTGTTCATATGCCTGCATAACAGAATCTATCTGGGAAAAATAAGTAGAATCCAAGGAACTCCTCTCCTCACCAACAGGCATAGAATCAGCATACTGAGCGAAGGCAAATGCCAACGAACAGGCCCAATATAACACAGAGCAGAAAATACGCAGCATATCAAAAAAATGGCGCAGCAACAGGACGTAAAAGGCCTATTGCTGCGCATATTAATATCAGTTCAAAATCATGAAATTACTGAGCAAGTTTGCCATCAGAACCGAGCACATTCACAATCTTGTGGATGTACATTTTCTTCATGTTCTCACGAGCTGGCTTCAGGTACTGACGTGGGTCGAAATCACCAGGATGCTCAGCGAGGTGCTTACGGATAGCAGCAGTCATAGCAAGACGAGAGTCGGAGTCGATGTTGATCTTGCAGACAGCAGACTTGGCAGCCTTGCGGAGCTGCTCTTCTGGAATACCGATAGCGGCTTCAAGCTTACCGCCGTACTTGTTGATGGTCTCAACCTCTTCCATTGGAACAGAAGAAGAACCGTGGAGCACGATTGGGAAGCCAGGGAGCTTCTTCTCAATCTCAGCGAGGATGTCGAATGCCAATGGTGGTGGCACGAGAACGCCGTTTACGAGAGTGCACTGCTCTGGAGTGAACTTGTGAGCACCGTGAGAAGTACCGATAGAGATAGCGAGAGAGTCGCAACCTGTACGAGTAGCGAAGTCAATCACCTCTTCTGGCTTTGTGTAGTGAGATTCAGCAGACTGAACTTCATCCTCAACACCAGCGAGCACACCCAGCTCAGCCTCAACAGTTACGTCAAACTGGTGAGCATAGTCAACCACCTTCTTAGCAAGAGCCACGTTCTCTTCGTATGGGAGTGAAGAACCGTCAATCATCACAGAAGAGAAACCGTTGTCAATACAGTCCTTACAAAGTTCGAATGTATCTCCGTGGTCAAGGTGGAGAACGATTTCGGGATGCTCACAGCCGAGCTCCTTTGCATATTCAACAGCACCCTTAGCAAGGTTGCGGAGAATTGTACCGTTAGCATAGTTGCGTGCACCCTTTGACACCTGCATGATAACTGGAGATTTAGTCTCCACAGCAGCCATCACGATAGCCTGCATCTGCTCCATTGTGTTGAAGTTGAAAGCTGGAATAGCGTAACCGCCAGCAATAGCTCTCTTAAACATCTCGCGAGTATTCACGAGACCGAGGTCTTTGTAACTTACCATAACTTGATGAATTTATAGTTATTAAATAAAGAATGTTTCTAAAAACGGTGCAAAGATACAGAAAAGTTAGGAGTTTAGAGTGAGGAGTCAACAGTTTTTTTGCCCCTCTAATCGCTTTTTCATTGACTGAAACAAAAAACAGCCTTTTTGTTTTGTCCGTTTGATAAAAAGTCGTAACTTTGCACCGCTTTTTACAAACAAAGCATTTGAAACTTAATTATTTGTTACACCAGCAGTATTTACATTGACTGTATAAAACAAAAGAAACAATGAAACAAGGTATCCACCCCGAGAACTATCGTCCTGTTATCTTCAAGGATATGTCAAACGGCGATATGTTCCTCTCTCGCTCTACAGCCAAGAGCAACGAAACAGAAGTGTTCGAAGGCCAAGAGTATCCCGTTATCAAGATTGAAATTTCTTCAACTTCTCACCCATTCTACACAGGTAAGGCTAAGCTCGTTGACACCGCTGGTCGCGTCGACAAGTTCATGAACCGCTGGGCTGTAATGAAGAAGAAGTAAGCATTCCGAGGGGTACCCCAGACGAAAGCTCATAAGAATAATGATTCAAAGCAAAGAGGTCGTGTCTGTTACATTAGACACGACCTCTCTTCATTTTACATAGCGGCACACAGGCAAAAGCTGCTTTCACACATCTTCTGAATATTCACAAACAGCCTACGACCCTAAAACTTTACGCCAAGCCTCAAGAGTCAGTGAAAGCGCACTATGAAGACTATAAGAATATAAGCGGTTCAACGCCCAATCATCTTACGCAGACCGAAATAGAGGTTCTCTATTAGAGAGAAGCAATAATAGGAACGAAATGGATAATAGCCCAACTTGACTTTAAGACACTTGGGAATGCGATGTCTTTCTATGCTAGAAAGCATCTGAATAAAGAGATTCTTAATCTGTAGTCGTTCTTGAGGCAAGAAAACCGCATGATGCTGATAGAAATAACCATAACAGTCAACAAGGTTGAGCCAACGATGCGTCTCAAAAAGATTGAGGATTCCCTGCTTATCGTTTAAAGTCATTGCTTCAATCTGTCGCTTCATGGAAAGATTGGCCGTCATGCTGTCGAAATGATGGATAGTACAAGCCTTCGTCATGGAAGTTTCATGCTGGCGGTAGTTGTAGCGCCCTTGACAAAGCACTACCTTTTGGGAATTAAGATAATGGAGACGAGTTGTGTTTTCGTCACTATACAACAAGCAAGTGTCCTCGAAAGGAAAACGTTTGTACAAAGAGGCATTTGCCACATACACCCCATGCAACGACCAGTCTAGACTGAGACGGAACGCCTCTTCCCCACTCCACTCTGTACGATAGCCGGGGAGTGGATAACTACGTTCACTTCCGTCACTTTCCTCACAAAGCATCAGTTGAAGGACTGCACACTGTGCATGCTTCTCTTTTAAAGCCAGACAAGCCCGCTCCAACGTGTCAGGCTCAAACCAGTCATCCGCATCTAGCGTTGCTATGTAGTCACCTTGAGCAAACCGCAGTCCCAAGTTACGGGCTTTTGCCTGCCCGCTATTAACGGGTGTCTGCAACACTTGAAAGCGCTGGTCCGCACGAGCATACTCCTGAAGTAGTGCATAAGAGCCATCTGTAGAACAATCGTCAATACAGATGAACTGGCAATCAGCCAGCGTTTGCTCACGCAAAGAGTCCAAACATTGGCGCAGATATGCTTCTGCATTATACACAGGAGTGAGCACCGTTACTTTCGCCATAGTCTTTTCTTCAAGTTTGAAATAATGTGCGTTCTATTCTTCATGACGGTAAAGGATATAGCCACCGATATTAGCATTGCCACTGCCGCCACAATCTTCATCCACAAGCCCGTCTGCAATGCCGCAAAAACAGCTACTGAGAAACAGAGCAACTGCATAAGGTATATTTTCAGCCGACTAGCATCTATGCAGAAATGATATTTGATAGCATACAAAACATGAATAGATAACATATCCAATAAGCCAGCCAGCGACAATGCCCATCCAGCACCTGAGAGTCCCCAACACTTATAGGCATAGGGAATGGCCAGCGCAATGAAGATATCGTATACTAGTTCAGTCAACATATACATACGCGAGTCGCTCTTAGCCAAAGCCAAATAGGAAACAGGTAGCGTGAAAGCTCTGAAGAAAACATAAAAAGTAGCACATATTGCCATTGGCACAGCATTGACAAACTTTGCGGAGAAGAGCAGAGGCACAAGGACCGGCATGGCTAAAACAAAGAGAGTCAACATGGGCGTCACAAGAAGCACACCCACTTCCATTTGCTGATTGACAGCCTGATTCATCCGCTGCAAATCATGCTGAGCAGCTGAAAGGCGAGGAAAATAATCGGCTTCAAAAGCAACAAATATAAGATTAGAGTAACTGACCACAAGCGTGTAACCACTAGTATAAAGACCGACGGCAGTCAAGTCACCAAAATGCAGAATCAACGTACGGATGACATACTCTGCCCCCTGCCCAAAAATGCCAGCTATGATAAAGCCGATGCCAAGTCGAACCATTGGGAGGCCTTGGGCATATACATCTCGCGAAATCAATGATACATGCCAAGGAATCACCTTGTTTGAATAATGTAAATGGATGGCCAGCGTCACAATGCTGCACAGCACCAACGAATAAACCACCCCTTCCATTCGCCAGAAATAAAAGATTGGAGCAGACAGCACAAATGTGGCTATTGCACCAAACACCGAGACAAGTGCCACACTCTTCAATTTCTTCAGCCCTTTCAGAATGGCCATCTCACCTCCTTGAATGGTCAGCAGGCACACTGACAAGGAAAGAAGAACAAAGTCCCACGTATAGTTTTCTGATTCAAAAGTCCATACACTTAGTCCCCTACACAGAACCAAAGCTAGTAACAGGCCCAATAGGCCTGCATACAAGCACCAGGTACGAACCGTTCGTACCATATTCCGTATCTCCGCCTCCGAACCATAATCAGACAATTCTGCCACATGTTTGATGGCACTAAATGAAATGCCAAAATCGGTTGACTGGCTAATGAGTTTAACGGCATTATTGAAAAGGTTAATCAATGCCACACCCGATGGTCCAAGAAGCTCCGATACAACTTTGTTCCTCACAATAGCGACAAGCATCATGATACCTTGAACCCCTCCAAACAGCCCCGTGTACTTAATCACATGGCCGTAGGTTGCATCAGCCTCTTTCGAAGAGTCTACAAATTTATTAGGAGTTTCTTCTACCATTTTCAAAAAATATCGTACAAAGATACTGCTTTTTTCTTGAATATTGATTAATTTTGTACCGAAAACATTGACATATGAAAATAGTTATACTCGACGCATACACCGTAGACCAAGGCGAACTGACTTGGGAAGGCTTAGACAAGCTAGCAGAGGTAGAGACTTATGAACGTACCACACCAGAAGAAGTCGTAGAGCGATGCAAAGGAGCGGAAATTGTGCTCACCAACAAGGTGGTGCTTGATGCCTCTGTGCTCAACATGCTGCCACGCCTACAATATATCGGCGTACTTGCCACTGGCTACAACGTTGTTGACCTCGAGGTGGCAAGCAGACAAAACATTGTTGTCACCAACATTCCAGCCTACTCTACAGAGAGTGTGGCCCAAATGGTTTTCTGCCACCTGCTCAACATTGTCAGCCATGTTGATTATTATGCCATTGAGAACCGCAGTGGTCGATGGACAAAATCCCCGGACTTCTGCTATCTCGACCATAACCTTTTCGAACTCTACGGGAAGAAGATGGGCATCATTGGACTTGGCAATACCGGCATGGCAACAGCACGCATTGCCACAAGTTTTGGACTTCAAGTACTCGCCTACACCTCAAAAGAAGAGAAAGACCTACCCTACGGTATCAAGGCAGCAGATCTCGACACCATTTTCGAACAGTGCGACATAGTTTCACTACATTGCCCACTCACCAACGACACGCACCATTTCGTCAACGCCTCAAGGCTTGCCACCATGAAGCCATCCGCCATACTTATCAACACAGGCAGAGGTTCCCTTGTCGATGACATCGCTGTCGCTGAGGCACTTAACAATGATCAACTCGCAGCCTATGGAGCCGACGTACTTACAACAGAACCACCTGCTGCAGACAATCCACTCCTTGCCGCAAAAAACAGCTATCTCACTCCACATATAGCATGGGCCACACGCGAGGCAAGACAACGACTCATTAACATCTGTACAGAAAATGTACGTGCATACATAGATGGAGAGCCTATCAATCAGGTCAATTAGGAAAAATTGGCAGGGTACGCCCCCCAAAAAATCAAACGGGCACTCAGCGTATATCATACCACGTTGAGTGCCCGTTTTCTTGCGGATTCACTTGATGCCTTCTTCCGTCACTTGCGCACGCACACGACTCAAGGTCTCTGGTGTCATCTGAAGATAAGAAGCAACATTGTGCAGAGGAGCACGACGAATAATCTCAGGATTCTCATGCATCGTACGCACATAGCGCTCCTTTGCCGTCTCAAAACGGAGTGTGTCCGCCTTCTGCTGCGAGATGATGAGTGAACGTTGATAGAATTTAAAAATGAGTTGGCACAATTCATACGAATGACGAGCCAACGCATGCATCTCGTCATAAGGGATGCCATATACAATACTCGGTTCAATGGTGGATGCTACAATCTTGGAAGGCTGCCGCAAGAAGAAGCTCTCGATACAGATGACCATATCGCCTTCATGGCTAATATGCTCTGTTACAGTCACATTATTCTTCGAGTAATGCTGCAACACCATTCCTTTTTCCACATAGAACATATAGTTGCACACATCACCTTCAGCTACCAATTGGTGTCCTCTCAACACCTTCATTGGCACCAAAATATTGGCAAACGCACGCAACACTTCCACGCTCAATGTCACACCATAGCTCCGGCAAATGTCTTTCGCCACATCCCGTCGTCTGTCATTAAGATTCATAGTCGTCTGTTATAAGGTTATTGGGTCATTAAATCGTTAATAATGAGTTGCTAATCTCATCTTATCAGTTATACTGGCGTTCTCCAAATATTTTGCTTCCCACTCTCACCAGCGTGCTGCCATGCTGTTGCGCTATCAGATAGTCACCACTCATACCCATCGACAGTTCCTTGAACCAAGGAGCATCAAGGAAGAAACGCTTTTTCACAGCACCGAAGAGACTATGCACAATCTCAAACTCATACGCAATCTGTGCCTCATCGTCTGTATTCGTAGCCATTGCCATCAGTCCTACAATACGTACATGGCCATACTGTTTCCACTCTCCGTCTATCAACAATTGTTCCAATTCCTCAGGAGAGAAACCGAACTTCGTTTCCTCCTTTGCGACATGCACCTGTAAGAGCACATCGATTACCCTTCCGCATTTCTGTGCCTGCTTATCAATCTCCTTCAGCAGCTTCATTGTGTCCACAGCATGAATGAGACTGACAAACGGAGCCATATATTTCACCTTGTTGGTCTGCAAATGTCCAATAAAATGCCATTCAATATCCTTTGGCAACACCTCCTGCTTCATCATTAGCTCTTGTACATGACTCTCGCCAAATACACGCTGCCCTGCATTGTACGCTTCTTGCAAAGCCTCTACAGGATGGAACTTCGACACTGCGACCAAACGCACACCAGGCTTCAACGAGTCCAAAATCTTCTGCAAATTTGCCTTAATCAACATCTGACATCAACTTTTATAATTATCTACAGTCCCTTTCTCAGCCCTCATACTCAGATTTCGCATCACCCTTCTTTTCATGCACCGCATAACGGAAAACGTCCATGATTTTCGTCTCTGCCAGTGACGCGATGCGGTAGTCCATCAGCGAGCCCTTCATTCCTTTGCCAAAATTCTCCACAGCATCGTGGAAAGTGCCAGCCTGCACCAGCATGTTGTTCGCTATCTCCTTCTCCGTCTGCGTTTTCTCATCAAGAGTAATAAACAAACAACGAACCTTGTACCATTTGTCTGCCACATCACTGTCACTTGGGAAAATCTCCGCATATTTCACGCGCTTGATGTCAGTCACGTCCAAATTGCCATGAGCATACGGTTTCACTTCCTCAATGACACGTGACTCCGCTTCGGTAAAGTTCAATGCATCCACCAGATAGACAAAAGGCAGCGGCTTCGTTGTACCGTCATCTTGCATCACGTCCATCTTCACCTTACATTCAAACCAACTATTGATTTCCATATTGCTTTTCCTTTCTATTTATGTGTTCATCATTGTTGTGTGTGCAAAGTTAATGCTTGTCAAGCGAAGAAAAAAATAAAATACTCTTTATTTTTCTCTCTCATACCTTATTCACCTTTACTCACTTTTGATGCACCAATCTTCAACGCTTCAGTCTCTAGGACATAGAGAACCCGTTCATTATTTACAAATGCTGATTGTGATTCATTATACACGACATGCCCATGAATCTGTCCCCAAAACATTGTAACATAGGAAGAGACCTTTTTAACTTTACTACACATAAAAAATCAGCCATCTGCTATACTGTTACATATAACAAATGACTGATTAGAAATTCGTTTTCTGTTTTTACTGTAATCCGAAGAGAATCTTCAAACCTCCATCTACACCGCTAAAGCCCATAAAGGCCATGGCGAGAAGTCCTGCAGTGACGAGAGCTATAGGCACGCCACGGAAAGACTTCGGCACATCAATAAGATCGAGCTGCTCACGAAGCCCGGCAAAGAGCACCATGGCAAGAAGGAAACCGATGCCAGTAGCCAAAGCGTAAATGACTCCTTCTAACAAGTCATATTCCTTCTGAATGACGAGAATAGCCACGCCAAGGATGCAGCAGTTGGTGGTGATGAGGGGAAGGAACACACCTAGTGCCTGATAAAGAGCAGGCATGGTCTTCTTCAAAATAATCTCAATCATCTGCACCAAGGCCGCGATAACAAGGATGAAAGCGATGGTCTGCAGGTATTCAAGACCAAAGGCATTGAGCACATACACTTGAATGAGATAAGTGACGATGGTGGCAACCACAAGCACAGCTGTAACTGCCATACCCATGCCAGAAGCTGTATCAACCTTCTTGGACACACCCAAGAAAGGACAGATTCCAAGGAATTGTGCCAAAACGACATTATTAACGAAGATGGCAACAATGATGATTAATATTAAATTCAATACATAATCCATAGTCTGTCCTCCTTATGCTTTCTTTGTAATTCTGTTAAACAATACGATGAGATAGCCAAGAGCGAGGAATGCTCCTGGAGCAAGCACAAACATCAACATGCCGTAATTCTCTCCCCAAAGAGTGACGCCGAAGATGGCGCCTGTACCAAGAAGCTCACGAACGGCCCCCAAGCAAGTAAGACCGAGTGTAAAACCTAGACCGATACCGATACCGTCGAAGACAGAGGCAACAGGACCATTCTTAGCAGCAAAAGACTCTGCACGACCAAGAATAATGCAGTTCACCACGATAAGAGGGATGAAGAGTCCAAGGCTCTTGTCGATGTCTGGCGCATATGCCTTAATAAGCATCTGAAGCACCGTCACAAGACTTGCGATGACCACGATGTAGGAAGGGATGCGCACGGCATCAGGAATTAGTTTCTTAATGCTGGCAATGATAAAATTGGAGAGGATGAGCACACACATGGTAGCAAGGCCCATCGACATGCCATTGATAGCGGATGAAGTGGTACCCAAGGTTGGACACATACCCAAAAGAAGGACGAACGTAGGATTCTCCTTGATGATACCATTCACCAATACTTTGAGGTTATTCATATTTCTATTCCTTTCTTTTAGAGATTATTCAATCACGTCAGGGGTTCCCATGTCAGAAGCAGAGGCTTGCTGAGTAGCACCAGAAGTGGCATCCTGACCCGCAATAATTTTGTCGTAGGCATTCTGGATAGCACGCAGGAAGGCGCGGCTGGTTATAGTTGATGCTGTGATGGCATCAACCTCACCGCCATCCTTGCTCACAGTGAAGTTGTTCTTGCCAGGATTCATGCCCTTAATTTTGTCTTGGAACCACTCACCAGCCTTGGCGCCAAGACCAGGAGTCTCTGCATGTTCTAGCACAGTGTAGCCGAGGATATCACCCTCTGTATTGAAGCCGACAAGCACTTTGAGCGGGCCTCCAAAACCATTCTCGGTAGTAACGACTGCCTTGCCGAGCAAGTTACCCTCTTTGTCGTTGACATCATAAGCAATGAATGCATCGACTTCCCATGGCTCTGACACTTGGATATCATTGCTTCCCATCACGACTTTAATACCTGCACTCAAGTTCTCTGCGTTAATTTTCTCTATTTGAGGAGCAGTTACAGCATTGACTGAAGCTAACACCCCTGCTGCCACAATAGCAATGACGGTGAGGACCGCCAACATATTGGTCAATGAAGACTTTAACTTTTTCATACAAAATCCTCCTTTATTTCTTTGCTGGCACTTCACCGAAGCGCTGGGGTTTAAACTTATTGTTGATAAGCGGCACGAAGGCATTCATGATGAGGATAGCAAATGACATTCCTTCAGGATATGCGCCGTAGGCACGAATAATGACAGTAAGAGCACCAATGGCCACACCATATACGAGTTGTCCATCTTTGCTCATTGGAGAGGTAACGTAGTCGGTTGCCATGAAGATGGCACCCAACAACAGGCCACCGCTCATCAGTTCTGTCAACGGATTGGCATAGACAGGATCTGCAAGATTGAGCAAACCAGAAAGAACTGCTACTGTAACAAGGATGCTGACAGGGATGTGCCATGTGATGACTTTCTTCACCAACAAGATAATCAAGCCAAGAATGAGCGCTGCCGCACACACCTCACCAAGACAGCCCCCCGTATTGCCCAACAGCATATCTTGAAACGATGGCAGTTGTTCCAACATCTGAGGATTGCCACTCTTGAAAGCGGCTTTCATGACAGAAAGCGGAGTGGCACCCGTTTCCGCATCGAGATAAGTGCCAAAGCCTTGCCCGGGAGTTGGCCATGTGGTCATATCTACAGGAAAAGAAATAAGAAGGAATGCACGGCCAGCCAAAGCTGGGTTAAAGAGATTGCATCCCAAACCGCCGAAAGTCATCTTCACAACTCCAATTGCAAAGAGAGCTCCCACGATGACAATCCAAGGCTGAATGTTGCTAGGCATATTAAATGCCAAAAGAATACCAGTAAGGACGGCTGAGCCATCGCAAACGGTACACTTAGGGTTCTTCAGCATGAACTTGTTGATAGCCCATTCAAAGCACACACACGATGCCACCGAAATAGCAGTGGTTATGATAGCACCCACGCCAAAGCTGATGAACGAACAAAGAAGCGCTGGCAGTAAAGCGATGCACACCCAGTACATATTCTTCTGTACAGAGTCACCGCTATGCACGTGAGGTGAAAGTGATACTACTAATTTATTTGCCATAATCTTTACTTTTTAGCCGCCATCTGACGAGCACGAATATTGGTCATTACTGTTGTTTTACCCACACGGATAAGGTCGAGCAACGGTCGGTTAGAAGGACATGTAAATTGACACGAGCCGCATTCAATGCAGCTGGTGATATCTTCTGCTTCCACTTTGTCCCACATTTTTTTACCCGAGCATGTGGCAAGGAGATAAGGTTCAAGCCCCATTGGACAAGCACTTACGCACTTCGCACAACGGATACAAGGTTGTGGTTCGCCACGACGAGCCTCCTTACCGCTCATGATGAGCACACCTGAGGAGCCTTTGCAGATAGGCACTTCTGTGTTCACCAAAGCCTTACCCATCATTGGACCGCCGCCAATCACTTTGGCTTCGCCATCAGGCAAACCGCCACAAGCCTCAATGAGTTGACTCATTGGCGTACCCATGCGGGTGAGAAAGTTGCTGGGCTGCTTAAGTTGCTTGCCCGTCACTGTGACGATGCGCTCAAAAAGAGGCTTGTTCTTCATTACAGCCTCATAAACTGCAAATGCCGTACCAACGTTTTGGATAATGGCGCCCACCGACACGGGTAACGCAGGAGGGGCTGGTACCTGACGACGCACCACAGCATCAATGAGTTGCTTTTCACCACCTTGCGGATATTTGGTCTTCAGCGGAACAACCTCTATATCAGGGTGTCCTGCGGCACACTTCTCTGAAAGCAATTTAATTGCATCAGGCTTGTTCTCCTCAATGCCGATAAAGCCCTTGTTTACTTTGGCGGCCTTCATGAGCAGCTCCACGCCCACAAGGATTTCATCAGACTTCTCAAGCATCAGACGATGATCTGCCGTCAAATACGGTTCACACTCCACCGCATTGATAATGACCCATTCAGGTTTGAACTGTGGAGGAGGCATCAGTTTTACATGAGTGGGGAAACATGCACCACCCATACCTACTATACCCGCATTTTTCACTTTTTCGATAATCTCTTCGGGGGTAAGTTCTGGCTTATCTTTCAGAGTAACCAGTTTGTCAGTACGGTCTATACTCTCTTCCCAGTCATCACCTTCCACGGCGATGTAGACAGCAGGCTTCTTGTAGCCACTTGCATCCACCACCGTATCAACCTTCAATACAGTGCCACTGACCGAGGAGAATATAGATGTAGAGAGTGCCTTTTCCATAGGTTTGGCAATTAGTGTACCCACCTTTACCTTATCGCCTTTCTGCACGACAGGTACAGCGGGGGCACCGATATGCTGCCCCATAGGAAACACCGCCACTTTTGGTAACTCGGCCACTTTAATTGGTTCAGCAGCAGAAAGCTTGTTCTCCGCTGGATGAACACCACCTATTCTAAATGTTTTCATTGCGTTTTCCTATTATTTAAGGCCAAGCAGAATCAACTGGCTTGGTGGAAGTGGAGCGTCTGTACGCTTAGCTTCGAATTGAACTTCTTTAGCTGCAGGGACAGGATTGCTAATATCCTTAGGACCTGCAAGGAGAATCTGCTGACTGGGCAAAAGCGGAGCACCGTCATACTTGAGTTCGATAGGCTTCCATTCCTTTGCAGGCTTAGCAGGAGCTGTCACAGTGGCATCAGTCTCCTTAGCGATTTGTGTTGTAGCAGATTTTGCGCCTGGAGTCTTTGGCATTGTAGCAATGACCTTGCGCTCAATACCTTTGACGCTAATGGACGCGATAGCGCCACGAGGACAGGCCTCAAAGCAAGCGCCACAAAGCACACACGCTTCAGGATTGATGTATGCCACATTGTTTCCCACATGAACAGCATCGCTGCCACAAGCATTCTGGCACTTCTTACATGCGATACATGAACTGCCGCAAATTTTCATGGCATCAGCACCCTTGTCCATGTTCATACAAGTTACGACAAAGGCATCCTTGTTTTCACCACTCACGTTGCGCACCTCCATAATGCCACGTGGGCAAGCCTTAGCACATGCACCACATGCAGTACACTTGGTTGCATCCACCTCGGGAAGTCCTGTCTTGGGGTTCATGTGAATGGCATCAAACAGACAAGCATCGACACAATCGCCACAGCCCAAACAGCCGTAGGAGCATTGAGTCTCGCCCATGCAGGTGGAGTTAGCCACACGACAGCTCTTCACGCCATCGTAAGCAGTGAAGCGAGGACGTACTTCACACGTTCCATTACATCTCACCACTGCCAGCTTGGGAGCTGCTGCAGCAACCTCCATACCCAAGATTCCCGCAACCTGCTGCATGCACTCAGCACCACCTACAGGACAGTTAAGCCCATCAAGCGAACCTGCATCAGCAGCTTTCACACAAGCCGCAGCCATACCGCCACAACCCGGGAAGCCACAGCCACCGCAATTGGCACCTGGCAGCACCTCAAGCACTTGACCGATTCGAGGGTCTTCCTTCACCGCGAACCGCTTTGACACCACAAAGAGCAACAGTGCTAGCACGAAGCCCAATACGGCCAAAGCAGCCACAGCAATCAGAATTACTTGAAAATCCATAAAATGTTTATTTAGTTTAGTTTATTTAAGATGTTCAAAAGTTAGTAAGCATTACACACAACGCACACGTTGCATTGACTGCATCCGCATCAACCCTACTCTATCCAGAAGGCAAAACGCCGAGCCAGCCGGCTCTTATTATTATATAATGTGTAAAAATACACAGCCTGTAATAGAATCAAGACTCCAACAGAGACAAGATCATTCAAACGCAACCACACCACCGCTACCAGCATCCACACTATTGTGAGCAGTAACGGAATACCGAAGGCCAAATGAATAGCCTGTTTGCCCATGCTCAACGTGCCACACACATTCACACGCTGTCCCACCCGATACTTTTGTGAGGCATCGTGCTCATAGACATCTATTATTTTTTCTGTACTTTCGCTGGATGAGCATAAGGCGCGTGCCTGGCAACTACTGCAAGCAGACACCTGAAGGATGTTCACCCTCACATGAGACCCTTCTACAGACGCCACAACGCCCTGATGCTCTATTTTTTCACTCATGATAATAGACTACATATACGTTTGGTATGAAGTTTCCTTCATTTGCTGACAAATTGCAAAGTTCACTTTACAATTCAACATGGCAAAAGTACTAATTTAAATCCTATTCCAAAAAGAAAAACAAAAAAAACACTCAAAAAGATGAAAAGATTAGTGTTTTTCCTGAAAAAGAAAAGAAAAAAGCGTAACTTTGCACCGTCATTACGAGTTAGTGACAGAGTTCACGTCGTCACGGGATGGCGACACAATCATTAACAATTAAACATTTTTCATTGCAAAATGGCAACAAAAATCCGTTTGCAACGTCACGGTCGCAAGAACTATGCGTTCTACAGCATCGTGATTGCTAATGCACAGGCACCACGCGATGGTCGCTTTATCGAGAAGATTGGTACTTATAATCCTAACACCAATCCTGCAACAATCGATTTGAACTTTGAACGTGCACTCTACTGGGTGCTCGTCGGTGCTCAGCCAACTGACACCGTTCGCAACATCCTTTCTGAAGAAGGCGTATACATGAAGAAGCACCTCCTCGGTGGTGTGAAGAAGGGCGCTTTCGACGAAGCTACTGCAGAGACTAAGTTCTCTGCATGGAAAGCCGAGAAGGACGCTAAGGTACAGAAGGCTGCTGACAAGGTTGCAGCAGACAAGGTTGCAGACAAGAAGGCTCGTCTCGCTGCTGAGAAGAAGGCCAACGAAGCTCTCGCTGCTAAGATTGCAGAGAAGAAGGCTGCTGCAGCTGCTGCTCAGGCAGAGGCTGAAGCTGAGGTTGAAGCTCCTGCTGAAGAGACCACAGAAGCACCTGCTGAAGCATAAATCAGTAAAGATTGATGTAACTCATCAAACAACAGAGAAGAGGGTGAACCCATTCGGGTTCACCCTCTTCTCTGTTGTTTGACATTTCTTCTATCACCACAGCCTTTCTTCACTTTCCCTTTTTCCTCAAGTTCCAGTGCCCTGCATGCATACCCACTTTCAGTTCCATCGCATATGCCTTACCCATATTGGCCTTCACATTGTAGCCAATATAAAACGGCTTGAAAAATTTGGGATAATAGCGGATACCTATAGTCTCCACCAACCATGGCTCATACTTAGCGCCCACCCAACCATGTTGGCGGAACAGGTAGGTTCCGATAGACATTGGCAATGAGAGTTGCTTGTAAAAGACTTCATGATGACCAAAAATGTACAACGTATGCTTGCTGTGGCGATAATTGGTGGTGACGCCACACTGACGCTCGATTTTTGGGGAGCGCGCCAAATAGCCCGCGAAAGAATACTCTAATCCCAAACCGGAAGCGTGCACCTGGTTGTAACGCACCATCGTCGTAAGGCCTGTGCTCCATACTGTATGAAGACCAAGTTTTCCGTCTTGTTTACGTTCGGCATCCGTCATGTGCTCTCGCTGCAAAAGCCACTCTTCATAAAGGGTACGGAATCCCACAGAGGCATCAATATCAAGATACATGTAAGGCTCAAGCACTGGGCGGTTAAAGCGTTGCAGTTGCATCAATCGCTCATGATACGTAAGTCCCATGTCATTAGCCGGGCGATTCAAGTCGCAACGCCCACGCAAAGTTAATCCATAACTATTGGAGCCTTTGTTGGGGCGGTCTGTGGCACCGTTCGATGCGTGCTTGTACTCGAAGCACAGCCCCAATTCCACTGGAGGCGCAATGCGATAAGCAGCCTGCACACCACATCCAAAATAGAGAGCGAGATGCTGGCCGATAAAATCGTTATCAAGATTGGAATGAGGGTTGTAGGGGCGAGAGCACAAAGCAAGGCCGTTCTCTAAGGCATAACCGAACGACCATTTCCGATTGCGATAGATGTCACGGCGGAATGCAATATATGCCGTCCACACATAGCCAACTCGCGACTGGTAGGGAGTGTGTTCCGTATGTAAACGTGTATGGCTATAATCAAGCAACTGGACACCGGCCTCCAGTGTAGGGAATCCGAACACACGGTCATAGACGCTGATGGCTGTGTCCAAAGGGTTGGCTTGCACGTTCATGAAAAGTGAATAGTTAGCGCCCCATCCACGTTTGACTAACTGTTCACCGCGTATTTTAATATTAATCAAATGGTTCATGCCAGCACTTCCACCCACCGAATAGATGAACTTGGGGGCATTCTCCGTTACAACAGAATCAGTGTCTTCGGCCCTCAAAGAAGCAAAAGACACTGACACCATTATTGCCACGAGGCAGCTTCGAAGAAGTTGCGACATACCTTTCTATACTCTTATTCGGCAGAGAACTCCTTAATTCGTTGTTCTTCTTCCAATTTGCAAATTAGCAAGGTGTTGTCCTTCTCTGCCACGATGTATCCTTCCAATCCTTGCACCACAACACGCTTTTCCTCCGTGACATGCACCACACAGTCACGTGTCTCATACAACTTCACGTCGGTTCCTATCACATTATTTCCCTGTGCATCCTTCTCCGCCAACGTGTGGAGCGAGCCCCATGTACCCACATCACTCCAACCGAAGTCGGCCGGGAACACAAAGATTTCGTCTGCACGCTCCATCACAGCATAGTCGATAGAAATGCTTGGGCACTCAGGAAAGTGCTTGTCAATCGCAGCTTGTTCCTTATCGGTACCATACACGGGCAACAAGTCTTCGAAAATCCGAGAAACCTCAGGTTCATAAATACGGAGCGAATTCACGATGGTACCCACATTCCAAATAAAAATGCCTGAATTCCAGAAGAACTCTTTACTTTTCAGATACTTGACGGCTGTTTGATAATCGGGCTTCTCCTTGAAAGAATCCACACGGAAAATTTCCCTGTTGCGCAAAGAAGGCTCTTGCAGGTCAGCTTGAATGTAGCCATATCCAGTTTCAGGACGTGTTGGATTCATGCCTAACGTCACAATTGCGTCTGTCTCGGCAGTGAAGTTCAAGGCAGACGAAATGACACGCTGAAACTCTATCACATCCGTCACCAAGTGGTCTGATGGAGTAATCACCAGATTCGCCTTTGGATTCTTCGCCTTGATGCGCCAGCTCACATAGGCAATACAAGGCGCAGTGTTGCGTCGGCAAGGTTCCAACAAAATATTTCCTCTGGGAATATCAGGCAGCTGCTCAGCCACGATGTCTGCATAGCGCTGGGAAGTAACTACCCATACATTCTCGGGAGCGATAATTCCCCTAAAGCGGTCATATGTCATCTGTATGAACGTACGTCCAGTGCCAAACACGTCAATAAACTGTTTCGGGCACTCCGTTGTGCTCATGGGCCAAAAACGACTGCCCACACCACCTGCCATAATCACGAGATTGTCGTTAGGGTTCAGCTTCATACTTATCTCTGTTCTATAAATTAGTAGTTCTGATATTCGATTTTTTATGCAAAATTAATGTTTTTCATTCTATTCGCAACATCTTTTCACAAAAAACCGTCAGAAAGTGATTTACATGAAGACAGAAAAAAGTATATTTGTAAAAAATATCACAATTATAATGACTTTAATCGCAGATAGCGGCTCGACCAAGACCGCGTGGTGTCTGGCCGAAGACGGCAACAATATCATTTACACCCAAGGCATCAACCCATTCCAGCAAGACGAGGAAACCATATGCGAAATTCTCCGTAAAGAGCTGATGCCAAACCTTTTGACGCTCAAACGCAGCGAGTTCCCTGCCATCGGAGATCATCAACCGTCATCAGTCTATTTCTATGGCGCTGGATGCACTCCCGAAAAAGCTCCCATCGTAGCTTCTTGCCTCAAAAAAAGTGTAAGTGCTACTGCCCAGATTCATGTGGCAAGCGACATGCTTGGCGCCGCACGAGGAGCTTGCGGACACGATGCTGGTTTCGTCTGCATCCTTGGTACTGGCAGCAACTCCTGCTACTATGACGGGGAGCAATTGCACGCAGGCATCCCTGCCCTTGGTTACATTCTGGGCGATGAAGGGAGTGGGGCATGCATCGGGAAACGGCTGGTTGGCGATATATTCAAGCAGCAACTACCTCAAGACATTTGCCAGCTGTTCTTCGACGAAACCCATGAGACTCAGGCCAACATCATCCAGCGCGTCTATCGCACTCCCCTTCCCAACCGTTACCTCGCCTCGCTCAGTCCCTTCTGCGCACGCCACAGAGAGCACCCCGCCATTCATGCTCTCCTTATTGATTGTTTCACCCAGTTCTTCCACCGCAACATCACCCCCTTAAGACTGAACATGGGAAATACCGATAAGACGGCGCCAACAGTCCACTTTGTCGGCAGCATTGCCTATCACTACCACAAGGAACTTGCCGAGGCAGCCCAACAATGCGGCTACATCGTTGGCCGCATCCTTCAGTCACCCCTCGAAGGACTGGTTGACTACCACAAACCTTCTCTCCTACCCTAACTTTTTCTGACATACTATAAAGGGAGCGAGCCTATCAGACCCACTCCCTTTAATATTGTTCCATTTGTACACACCCGAAGTCATTTTTTCGGTCTGAGTCACACCGACAGTAACGGTATGACTCAGACCGATGGTGCCGGTGTGACTCACACCGTTTTTACGGCCACGATGTTACCCTATATGTAATTTTTTTCCGTCTGTGTTTAACCGACCAAAGTAAATGCGCATTTCCCTGAACGGAATAAGGTGCCATGAAAACTAAGGCAACACGCTCTCCTATTGCTGGTTGCTTTCCGAAACCAAACGACGAATTTCGTCCTGTTTATCAGCATATAACTGATAGAGCAATCTGCCATTAAGCAGCGTCTGCTCCTTCGTAAAATCGTTGTTCCACAAGCGCATTCCACCAGCAGTAAGACTTTGGAAACCGGCATCGTACCAACCCACTTGCAATCCGCTGAGCCAGGTGCGTGCACAGAGCTCGTAGTCATCAAACTGGAACGGAGCAAAACGGAAGTCTATATGATGCAAATGCTGAGTATACAATTCTTTATTGATCCACATGGGAGCACGATTGACTGCCGTGACAAAGCAGAAGTCACCCTGAGATTGTGATGCTCCGCCATGTGCCCACATCTTGTCAGGCTCGAAAGCGATATCCAATCCACCTTTTCCTCCAAGAATAGCCATTCGAGGATGCCGCCGAAACAAATCAACAGCTTTCTCTACCCATCCGACACCCTCAAAATCATCATCGTCCTGCATCAAGGCAATATATTGGCCATTAGCCAACCGAATAGCTTTGTCATAAGTGACATTCTCAAACAGGTCGTTAGCACGAAGCAAAAACTCATTGGCACCAATAAGAGCCGCAGCAAGACGCATCGTATGTTCAACCTTGGAACCATCATCAATAACAATGATTTCCGCATTGTCATATTGACGCAACTTAGGCAACACGTGACATATCTGCAAGCTCTTGTCATGCGACTGCAAGACAAATGTCACCTTAGGCTCTTTCCGGTATCCCTTTGCCACCCATGATGCATGATTCTTTTTCTGTTGCGCAGAACCCGTACGTTTCTGCAAGGCAAGTTTAATCTTTTCTACTAAAAGCTTCATATCAATATTTCTACACAGTCAAGCACATTCAATCAACGAAGAAAAGTGTTTCAACGGAAAAAAGTACGCCCACCAATGGGCGTACTTCTCTCATGCTCTTTGTCGATTGGACGCACGAAGCGTTAAGATTCATACAAAATTAGTTACTTCTTTTTTGCTGTAGCCTTCTTTGCTGGTGCAACTTTTTCCGAAGTTGCCTCCGCCTTTGGTGCAGTCTTCTTGGTAGAAGTCACTTTCTTAGCGGGCTTTTTCTCGACCTGTCCCGTTGGATTGTACTTTTCCAACTTCTTACGCAGACGCTCAATCTCTTTGTCTTTGGCAGCAAGCTCATCCCCCTGATTCTTAATCATGGTGATAAGACCATCAATCTCTTCATTGTCAGCCCCACCGTAGAGGTTATTAACACGAGAGATGAAATCGCCCAAGATATTCATGTAGTTAGTGAATGCATCGTATGGACTGTCATATATGCCACGATACTGATAACCAGGCTTAGTGGTCATGAAACGGAAGTTATTGGATGCCTGCAAAGAATCCCAGTCCTTCTGAATACGACGATCGCCCGACACACGTACACGATCAGCTATGCTGTAAAGTTTATTGAAGGCCTCACGCTGCATGACATTGCCCAACCAGCAAGAAGTGTCACGCTCTTCGTCCACCCATGAGATATTATATGGGACCTCGATAGCACCGACACTCTTCTCTTCGCAAAGTTCTGACGGGAACGCGAAACCGATACCTCGGTCTTTTGCAAGAGCAGGAATAGCCTTCAGGAATTCCAAGATATTGCTGGAGAGAGGTTGCAGAATACCGAAAGTAACCAACTCACCAAAGATATTAATGATATCCTCACCTTCTGGAGTATTGGCAATCCAATCCACCCATTTGTCCGCAAACAACGGATATTCAGACCAGTCCTGACGAGAGAAACGTTCAGTGATGTCTTCTGAAAGTTTGATATCACGCAACAAGAGTTTCAAGCGTGGATCACTTGCGCAATGATACAGATAGTGAGGAGATTTCCATCCTAACACCTGCTTAGCGCCTTCTGTAATCATTCCCTTGAAGCCTAAGCCTGCCACTTGAGCACCTATCTCATCGTTGTAGATGAGCGATGAGTTGCGGAACACTGTAGGGCGCTTACCAAACATCTCCTTGATAGTGTCACTCATACGTTTCACCTCATTGGCAAAACTTTCTTCGTTAGCCAAAGAGGCAAGTCCGTGGCTATAAGGCTCACACAAGAACTCCGCTTGACCTGTTGAGTTAATCTCACGAAGCAAGTCTATTACTTGCGGAGCGTGGAATTCCAACTGCTCAAGTCCGACGCCTGACAAAGAGAAGGCCACCTTAAACTCAGGATAATCCTTACACATTTGAAGAAGCGTCTGCAACGCAGGAACATAACTACGTTCTGCTATATCATTAATAGAACGTTCATTCTCATAGTCGTCATAGTAATAATGGTCACGACCGATATCAAAGAAACGGTAACGCTTGAGATGAATTATCTGGTGAATCTCAAAATAAAGACAAATCTTTTTCATATTATTTGAGGTTTTGGGGTTATGAGGGTTTGGAACTCTGAGGCTGTTATAGCCTTATTAAACAACAACCTAATAACCAATTAATGTTCAATGTATAAATCCTCCATTATAGATGCACTGGTCATATAGCTTACGGATGCGGTGTCCTACTTTCACCCATGTGATTTCAGCAACTTCCTTCAAACCCTCTTCTTGCAAATATTTATGCAAGCCTTCATTGGTACAGAGAGAGTAAATTGCATCAGCCATCGCATTAATATCCCAGTACTCCACTTTTATGACCTTGTCAAGAATCTCTCCACACCCTGATTGCTTAGAAATGATGGAGGGTGTGCCACACTGCATCGCCTCAAGCGGAGCAATGCCAAAAGGTTCTGAGACAGAAGGCATCACAAATACATCAGATGCTTTATAGCACTCATACACCTGTTTCCCTCGCTGGAAGCCGGGGAAATGAACACGGTCCGCAATACCTTTTGCCGCGGCCAAGTCAACCATCTCCCAGTATTTGTCACCAGAACCAGCAAAACAGAAACGGATATTCTTAGAACGCTTGCAAACCAAATCTGCCGCCTCAATGAAATACTCAGGCCCTTTCTGCATCGTGATGCGCCCTAAGAAAGTAACAACCTTCTCCTTGCCATGATCAACACGCGGAATATCCAAATACTCTTGCGGAAGTGGATAGACCGCATTATGTATCGCAAAACACTTACGAGGATCTTGATGATACTCTCGGATAACCGTCTGACGTGTCAGTTCTGACACACACATAATACAATCAGCATGGTCCATACCATTCTTCTCTATAGAATAGACCGTTGGATTCACTTTACCACGAGAGCGGTCAAAGTCTGTAGCATGCACATGAATACACAAAGGCTTACCACTCACCATCTTGGCATGAACACCTGCTGGATATGTAAGCCAATCGTGAGCATGAATGATGTCAAACTGCTCTGAACGAGCCACAACACCTGCTATAATAGAGAAATTGTTAATCTCATCATGAAGATTGCCAGGATATCCGCCTGCAAATTCCATACATCCCATGTCGTTCACATTCATGTATGAAAAGTCAGCATAGATATGGTCACGGAAATTGTAGTATTCTTCAGGTGTCATGTAGTCAGGAATACGACTCTTCACATAATTATAGTCATGACCACGATACACAATGGGCACCTGGTTCATGCCGATGATGCGCAAGAACTTCTCTTCTTCGCCACAAGGCTTTGGAAGGCAAAAGGTAATTTCAGCGTCAGGCTGACCTTCAATCATTCCCTTGGTGATACCATAAGAAGCAACTGCAAGTCCGCCATATATTTTAGGAGGGAATTCCCAACCAAACATTAAAACTTTCATATCTCCTGTCCTCCGTTTTAATAGTTATAGAATTTAGAAAGAACCTTGTTGACACGCAACACCGCTGCCACATTCATGGCAAAGGAAAGAGCCCCACGTCCGCTGAATGGTGGATTTCCATCAAACAATTCAGGAAGGGTACCAATGCAGTGGTAGTTCATCTCTTCTTCCAAGCCTATAAAGCAACGGTCCACCCACGAAAGTGCACTACGCTTATAGATTTTTAAGCATGTCTCCAAATAGAATCCCGAAAGCCAGGGCCAAACGGTTCCTTGATGATAAGCAGAATCTCGCTGAACCTGTCCGCCAGCATAAATTGGATTATAACCTCCCGATTTCGGAGAAAGAGAACGAATGCCTTTAGGAGTCAACAGCTCTTTCGTGCAGATATCAAAAATTTTCTTACGTTCAGGTGTCGTCAATGGACTGTACTCCAACGATGAAGCAATTAGCATATTGGGGCGAACTGACCAGGAGATATAGCCCTCATCCACATAGTCAAGCAAATAACCATGCTCGTTCAAGAATGTATCCTTGAAGGATTTACCTGTGACCTCAGCCAATTGCGTATAAGTCTCTGCTTCTGCTGCTTGATTAGCAGACATCAACATCTCTGCATTGAAGCACAAAGCATTGTACCATAATGCATTGATTTCAACTACATAACCTGAACGTGGAACAACAGGAGAGCCATTCACTTCGGAATTCATCCACGTTACAGCATGTTCACGTCCATCAGTAAACAGCAATCCGTTATCATGTAACTGCAAATTCGGGTGTTGGTCGGACTTGATGTAATCAACAATCATTGCGACCAGTTTCCCATACTTATCCCGGGCTATATCTTTGTCCACCAAACGAGCATACTGCTGAATACACCAAACAGCCCACAGCAAGACATCCGGCTTATCCATCTCAAACATCTTGATGGCAGATTTCCTGCCGCCCATAAAATCCAGGATGGCTTTTTCGGCCGTTTTCATACACTTCTCATAATACTCGACCTCATCAATAGCAAGGGTTAATCCCGGAAGAGACACAAACATGTCACGAGCCCGACATTTGAACCAAGGGTATCCTGCTATGATATAAGTTTCACCATCCCGCTCATAATGGAACTGATGAGCAGCATTGACCAAACATGACTGGAAATTGGTTCGAGGAGCATGTACATCATATTCGTAATCGAAGATCTTTTTCAGCTGCGTTGACTTCAATTCACTCAATCCAGCTGCAAAAACCACGCTTTCGCCCTTCTTTATGTTGAATTCGAAATAACCAGGAACATATAAGTCTTCCTTGTAGTCATAACCAAGTTCCTGTTCCTTCTGGTATTCTATACCACGATACCAATTCGGCTCATAGACAAATTCATTCTTTTTATTGAGCTGCATCATCAACTCCGGATAGCCAGGATACAAGCGGGTTTTGATACCATTGTCAATCACATCATAATGCCTATTTGCTGATGCATTTTCATGCGTACATTCTTCCACACTTCGAAATGCCAAAAATGGACGCAAACGCAATGTTGTAACAGAATGGGCATCAAGCAATGTGTAACGAATTAATATCCGGTTTTCAAAGTGCTGAAAGACCTTCTCTTTCTTCAATATCACACCACCCACACGATAGATTGTTGTCGGAAGCTTCTCCCATTCACATGAACGGATGTATTTATGTCCATTAGGACTATATACATTACCCGAATATTTATGAAGGCCTAGATTAAACTGAGCCCCATGCTGGATGACAGTCTCGTCTAATGAAGACAAAAGAACATGATTTTCATCATCCAGTTCGGGAACAGGAACGACCAACAAACCGTGATATTTACGAGTATTGCAATCCACAATGGATGAGCAGGAATACGCACCAGACCTATTCGTGCGTAGAACCTCCTTAGGCAGGGACTCTTGCAAGTTTGCCATCAGAGCTTTATCAAAACGTAAATAACTCATAGTTGTATTTTAAGGTATTATTGTTACTTCTCTCGATTTTAGCGTTAGTTTTCAACGTTCAAATTTAGGAACATTTTTCCGTGTACACAACCTTTCCACCTTTTTTTTTCGAAAAAAAACGTTTACGACATCTTTAACGGTCCAAAACATGCTATATAGCAGAAAAAAGGAAGAAAGTTTTGTTTTATTAACAACTTGTACGTACCTTTGCAAAACAAACAAGAAAAGGGCAATAATGAAAAAAAGAGATTCCATTATCTTGACTGACGCGGTTGAAAGCCTTCAAGATATCATGCGGCTCCTCTCCCCCACCCAACAAGAGGAATTACGCCATAGCATGACCATCCAAACATTCAAAAAGAATGAAGCGCTTTATCAAGAAGGAGAAGTACCACAAATGCTGCATTGCCTGATTCATGGAAAAGTAAAAATTTATAAGGATGGCATAAGCGGACGCACTCAAATCATTCGAGTCATCAAACCTGTAGAATATTTTGGATACCGAGCGCATTTCGCTAATCAGAACTATGTAACATCCGCCGCCGCATTTGAGGCCAGTACTGTATGCCTTATTCCAATCGAAATGATAGAGAAATGGATTATGGAGAACAGCGAGTTTGCCATGTTCTTCATTAAGTTGCTCGCTATCGAAGTAGGAAATTCCGACCAACGTACCGTAAACCTCACTCAAAAGCACATTCGAGGGAGATTGGCAGAATCACTCATCTTTCTAAGGGACAATTACGGCTTAGAGGAGGATGGCGCGACCTTGTCTATCTACCTTTCACGTGAGGACCTGGCCAATATGTCAAACATGACTACTTCAAACGCCATCCGGACACTCTCGGCCTTCGCTCAAGAGAAAATCATTGCCATCGACGGGAAAAAGATAAAAATCATCGATGGAGAGAGCCTTGAACGAATCAGCAAGATTGGATAGTCTCGCTTTTATATCAATGGGACCACAAAATTAAGTGCATCCCGTTCAACAGTAATACGCATAGGAGTAGGAGCTTTGGCATGAAGCACCATGCCATCAAGCGATACCAAAGCCTTATCTACACCATTTACAACAATCTGATGAGCACGATAAGGATGAACATTTTTATAATTCAAGAAGCGCCCCTTACCTAACAGCCAAAAGCCTTCAAAAAGTTGCCACCATTTAGGGCGAGTAATCAAAGAAATGTCAAGCAACCCATTATAGGGCACGGAATTGGGGGTTTGTCCATAGCCCAAGCAATTGCCCACGCACATGGACATATACTTTCCTTCTATTTCCTCTGCCTCTATTTTCATTGACATCGTGAACTGTTTGCGCTCAAAAATACGGTTGATAAGTGCCGGAATTATCGAAAGCCTACGAGAACCAATGATATAGGCAGCATCATACGTTGTTTTTATTAAACGCGCTCCTAACCCGATATTAATGCAGTTTAAGAAATACCGGCGTTGCGGTATTTGTTCATCTTGATATGTACAACACCCCACATCCACTTTTCGAAGAGTCCTTGCAATAAGGCCATCAACCACCCGCTTATAATCATCAATTGAAACGCCCCAAAAACGAGAGAAATCATTACCAATACCATTAGGGATTACCGCAAAAGCGAAATCGTCAGGCAATATCTCACGCGATTGCATCATTGCATTTATTGCACTATTCAATGCTCCATCTCCTCCCACTACTGCAATGGTCCTATAACCATTATCACACATCATCTTGGTCAAGCGTTCCACGGAACCTGATGCCTCCGACTGAACAAAGTCAAATAGCACGCCTTTCTGTTCCATGTACTGACGAATTAGCTGCCAACGTTTCTGTGAGCGGTCCCATCCAGAATGAGGACTATATATAACACCTATGCGATTTGCTTCTGCCATAATTCTTTTACTTTCTGTACACGTTCCTCTATCGGCATTTCAACATCAAGCCAATGGATTTGAATGCCTCGCCGTTCTTCCATTCCACGAAACCACGTCATTTGCCTCTTAGCAAACTGATGAATCGCTATCTCTAACAGAGAAACCATTTCATCATATTTCAATTGCCCCAACAAATACAGCGTGACATACTTATACTCCAAACCATATCTAATGAGTCTTTCCGCCGGGACTCCTTGAACAATAAGGCCTCGAACTTCGTCAACCATTCCTTCATCCAAGCGGGCACGAAGCCTACGACTAATTTTTTCTCTCCGTGCATCACGACTTATATCCAACCCTATAATCAATGATTGGAATTCAGGAAAAGCCCGACCATCGAATTCATATCCTTTGATAACGCTCTCAATATACATACCTGTACCTCCGCATAGGATTGGGAGTCGTCCCCTGCCCGTTATCATGCCATATGCATCCAAAAATCCCTGCTGCCACTCGTACACATTATATCGAGTCCCCGCTTCTGCTATATCAATTAAATGATATGGTATTTCTTTCCCATCTATGCAATAATCAGCCAAATCCTTACCGGTTCCTATATCCATGCCACGATACACTTGGCGACTATCCGCACTGATAATCTCACCATTCATGTCATATGCAAGACGTGCAGCAAACGCAGTTTTCCCACATGCTGTAGGCCCCAATATAGTCAACAAATTATTCATCAGATAAGCAGTATCTATACCACAATTATACGATATCAATTCATCCAAACAGAAACACACTACCACACATTAATGAATGAGCCAGAACACGGCAAGACCAGCCACCCATGCTACCAATGCACGCCAAAGATAATGGCGAATATACCATTTGAAACGAATTCGTTCTACCTCCAACAGCGCCTGCCCTGCCATAGAGCCAACAAACAGAAGACACCCTCCACATGCACAGCAATACGAAAGGAGTTGCCAATAGATTCCATTCTGTACAAATTCAGAAGTAGATCCCGGTGTCATATCAACATGGAACAGATTCATTCCCGCCATCACCAATGGAACATTATCCAATATGGATGACAGTACGCCAACAACCAATCCATAAATGTATACATTATCAACACACCCCTCCAGCCATGTGCCTACAAAATCCAAGGCACCACATTCTGCCAATGCGCCAACACCCAACGAAACGCCAAAAAAATACAAGATAAGGCGCATACCTATGAATTCCGTGTTACGGAAATAATGACGCTGAACCATTAGCACATTGCCGTTCCGCTCCAGGTTGAAGAGTCCTTCTACCGCCCATATGAGCGCCAATACCGACAACGAGCCTAAGAACGGCGGGAGTTTTGTGATGTAATGAAAGGAAGGGATAAACCAAAGTCCAACAATACCAAGAATCAACAATGTTGCCTTCTGCCAGCCAGACCAATATGAGTCATCACCATTATATCGAGAAATCACAGAGAAAATCTCTACACGGCCATGAAGCCGCATTCCAAGCAGGACATTAAACACACACACCGTAATGATTGCGGGAAGAAAGAGCCCTGCAGCATAAGCGGATGGAGTGATCGCCCCTCGCACCCACAGCATCAGCGATGTCATGTCGCCAATAGCAGTGAAGCACCCGCCCATACATGCCGATACCAAAATGGAGCAAGCATAGATAACACGTTGATGAGAATTGCGCACAATTTGAGAAATAATACTCATCATCAGCACTACGGTAGTCAAATTATCCACATTGGCTGATATAGCAAAGGTCAGCAACGAAATAACCCATAAAAATAAGCGGCTATTACGCATACGGAGCCAATAAATCAAGGCATCGAACACGCCATTGTTGTGCATCACCTCCACAATAGTGTTCGTGGCTATCAAAAAAAGGATAACCGAACATGCCTCTATGATATATTTCGTCACAACATGCTCTGCTACAAAAAATTTCAGTCCATCAGCGGTTGAATTGCCACCCGCCAAAAACTCTTGATATTCTGTGCCATGCATCAAATGGACAAAATCACCACCATTCAGCATGTAAATTACCCAGGCAATCACGCCACATACCATCGCAACTGTCGCGCGATTGATGTGATGCATCTGCTCTGTGCTCATCAATATGAAGCCTACTAGCAGGACTGCCACGATGATTAATGTCATGAATAGCATATTACCCCCTCTTCTATGTTTTGAATGAGGGGATGTGTCAAAATAGACACATCCCCTTCTTGATGACGGTCGAATAATAACTTGTGAGCGGTAGACGGGACTCGAACCCGCGACCCTCGGCTTGGGAAGCCAATGCTCTACCAACTGAGCCACTACCGCATACGCATCACCTTCGCGTTTCCAAGTGCAAAGATAAAAAATTATTGAGATTTACGCACCATGAACGGGAAAATATTTGTGTTCGCTAATAATTTTTCCTAACTTTGTCGCATGATTTTAAAAAAATTGACCATACTCAACTACAGAAACATTGCAACGGCAGAATTGACATTCTCGCCCAAAATCAATTGTTTCGTAGGCCACAATGGTGAAGGAAAGACAAACGTACTTGACGCCATTCACTTTTTATCTCTCACCAAAAGCACAGCAAATTCCATTGACTCAATGAACATACGCCACGGTGAGGAGCTGATGATGGTACAAGGCATCTATGATTTAAACGGCACAGAAGAAGAGATATCTATCGGATTGAAGATTCATCAGAAAAAGCACGTAAAACGGAATAAAAAAGAATACAAACGAATGGCGGAGCACATCGGACTACTCCCTCTCATCATTGCCTCGCCCAACGACTCCAACATTATCAATGGAGGCAGTGAAGAGCGTCGCCGCCTAATGGACATCGTCATTTCACAATATGACCCAGAATATCTAACTGCACTCAGCGCCTATAACAAAGCATTGCAACAACGCAATGCCCTACTCAAAGCAGAAGAAGAGCCTCAACCCGAAATTCTCTCCCTGTTCGAAGAGATGATGGCTGAAAACGGAGAACGAATCTACCAGAAACGGAACGCCTTCATTGAGGAATTCACTCCTGTATTCCAGCATTTCTACCAACTCATTTCCAACGGCAACGAAAAAATTGGACTTTGCTACACGAGCCATTGTCAACGTGGACCACTTCTCGCAATCATCCAACGCGACCGTACAAAAGACCGCATTATGGGCTATTCCTTACACGGGATCCATAAAGATGAGTTAGAAATGACCCTCAACGGTTTTCCCATCAAGCGAGAAGGCTCACAGGGGCAGAACAAAACTTACATGCTAGCCCTTAAACTAGCCCAATTCGACTTTCTTAAGCGCACAGGCAGCAAGACCACCCCTCTCCTATTGCTAGACGACATTTTCGACAAACTGGACGCACAGCGCGTAGAACAAATCGTAGATATAGTATCCAGTGATGCCTTTGGGCAAATCTTCATCACAGACACCAATAGAGAGCATCTGGACAAAATACTGGAGCGTTCCCAAGGCAACTATAAAATCTTCCATGTAGAAGGTGGCCAAGTCTGCGCATAACACACCACGCCCATAACATTATTATAATTAGCTCAACTTCACTTTTAACTCCAATTTTAACTTCTGAAAGTTGAATTTCTATTTATGAAAAAAAGCAACACCGAAAGAATTGACTCCGTCATTCAGCAGTTCATGCGAATCAATGGCATAGAAACGCCCTACAACCAATACAAACTAATTCAAGCCTGGCCTGAAGTAATGGGAGAATATATCGCTCAACATACAGACAATATTTTTATCAAGAACCAGACTCTTCATGTTCACATCACCTCACCCGCCATCAAACAGAACCTTCTTCTTGAACATCGTGCCATTGCCCAACGCCTTAATCGCAAGATTAATGCCCAAGTCATTGAAGATATTCTCTTTTATTAAAGTGTTCTTTTGAAGGTACAAACAATTATTTTCTGGCACTCATAATGGCTTGTTGGCTCAAATGAAGCAAACTATCGGGCAAACTAATACAGCATCACAATGCTAAGCTATTCATCATTACCAAACAAAACATCATCATCAAAGAGAAACCACCTCTAAGAGCATCCAGCCAAGAAATACCAGCCTCCTATTTATGCTGTTCTTTCTGCATCTGCTTCCATTGAGCTTTGGCTAATTCCTGCATATCCACCACTTCGTCTTTCTCATCCACGATTTCAAACCCAAGCATTGTTTCAATCACATCCTCGAGAGTAACAATACCCCGAAGCGTCCCATACTCATCTATAATAATAGAAATATGCTCTTTCTTCTCCAGAAGCTTCTCCCAAATAGTAGAAACATCTTCATCTTCAGAGAAAGAAAGTATCGGACGGGCCAATTCGCCCAACTGAGTATCAAATTTATCTTCCGCCAACCGCTCCAAGATTTCCTGACGAAGTACATAGCCAGTGATATAATCGCTTTCCTCACCTTTGTACACCGGAATACGAGAAAAATTCTTAAACTCTTCATCCTGATAGAATTCACGAAGCGTCATTCCTTCTTCTGCCATGCTAACCACTACACTCGGAGTCATAATCTCATGCGCAGCCACACTGTCCAACTTCAGAAGATTCTGAATCATGCGGTTTTCTTTCTTTTCCAGCACGCCTTCTTCCGTACCCACTGTCACCATTGCAGCAACCTCATCACGCGTCAATGACTCTTGAACCGATGAAGAGCCAAGTACATGAGTGACTTTTTCCAACAACAGCACAAGCACATAAGTAATCAGCACATACACGTGAATGATGCGGCTTGCGGGAATTGCCAATTTGCGCCAATATGTGGAACCAATCGTTTTTGGCACTATTTCTGAGAAAACTAATATAAGGAATGTAAAAATACCAGAAACAGTACCCACGAACACACTTGTTTCATCCGATGCCGAATAATGCGTTGCCGCATAACCTGCCGCTTGAGAGCCAACAAGTGATGCGCCCACCGTGTTAGCAATCGTATTGATTATTAAGATTGCGGAAATTGGCCGATCTATATTTGCCTTATATTGCTTCAATCGCTGCCATCCCTTAGCATTTTGTGCCTCAAGCGTAGTCACATATGACATAGGAGTGGAAAGTATTGTTGCTTCGAGCACTGAACATAGTGCTGAGATAATCAACGACAGCAACATGTAAATTAACATAAGTGTTATCTGATGGTCCATGATGCTATTGAATCGTTAATCTTCTCATTCACCCCCAAAATTGCAAAGCGGTCACTGTTGTCCGCCGGATAACTATCTGAATCCATTGTGAAATATATAGTTTATACTAAAGTTTGTCACCATAAGCTAGGTCTCCCGCATCTCCCAACCCTGGAACGATGTAGCAACGCTCATTTAATTCAGGGTCAATCGCAGCACACCATAAGGTAACATTATCATAATCCGCAAATGCCTTTTTGATATAATCCACACCTTTCTGAGCTGCAATAACGCAACACAAATGCACAGTTGCCGGTACTCCTTTGGTACAGAATGCATGATACCCCAGTTCCAGACTTCCCCCAGTAGCCAACATTGGGTCAGCAATGATAAGAGTCTTGCCTTCCAAGTCTGGTGAGGCAATATATTCTATTTTAATCCCCACATTCTTGCATTCTTTATCTTTATAGTAGCGATATGCAGACACGAAGGCATTACCAGCATGGTCAAAGACATCAAGGAAGCCCTGATGGAACGGTAGTCCCGCACGGAATATAGTGGACAGTACTATCTCATTGTCCGGAGTAACCGCCTTTGCCATCGCCAATGGCGTTTGAACGCTTTTCTCAGAATACTTCAATGTTTTACTGATCTCATAAGCCATCATCTGACCTATGCGAGCCAAGTTATACCTAAAACGAGCACGATCATTTTGAACCTTCACATCACGCAACTCCGCTACATATTGATTAATGATCGTGTTTTGTTTCGCAAAATTAATTACCTTCATTGGATATATGATTTACAGGCTTATGCAACCTTTTATTCCTTTAATTTCTTCATGCAAAGTTATAGATTAATTTTCATATTTACCATTTTGAAGGCATGAAAAAATCTCTTTATCAAAAAAACAGCTATAAAAAGCTCTCTTGTCTCGCTTTTTTGTGTACCTTTGCACACAAATAATTATATAATTTGTGGTTTTCCATCCATTTCGGACATAGGAACGACAGACAAAAGCAATTTCATCCATACATTAATATATACAAATGGCTTTATTAGATATTTCCAAAAAGAAGCAGAAGGAAAACATAGGCGGCATGGAAGATTTCATGACTTTGATTCGCGTGTACTTCCAAAGCGTTTTGGCAGCTAATCTGGGCATTTCGAACTTAGCCGCCCTTCCTGACCTTCTTACTTTTAAGCGCACACTCCATGTGGCCACCGTCAACAACAGGTTAGGATTAGGAGAGAAAAAGGCATGTGCCAAAATGCTTCAGGACCTTTATGGCATCAGCGACAATTTCTTCAAAGAAATAGACCTCAGCATCAAAAAAGGATGTCGTACCCAAAATGATGTAAGCCGATACCTTTATCTCTTCCAAGGATTCACACAAGACTTGATGATGCTGATTGGAAACCAACTAAAATGGAAGTTCCGAATTCCAGGATTCTTGAAGAAGCTCTTTAAGAAAGTGACCGACAGCACTGTCCATGACATTCTCACCAAGGACACTTGGAATGACGACAGCACGACCAAAGCCGTTTTCTCCGTACGCAAATACCAGCAAATGCTCGGTTTCAGCGAGGCTTGGATACAGGAATACGTATACAATCTAATCACTTTGGCAAAAAAGGAGCCTATGCCCACCAATGACGAAGTAGCAAAAGCTGAAGCTAAAATGAAAAAGTAAGACGATAGGATGCTGATAATCGGTACAAAAAGCACCTTCCTTTCATCTTTTTCCCCATCTCACGAGAAAAAAAAGCAAAAAAGGTTGGTACTATTCTATCAAATACATATATTTGCATAAAATTGTTGTACCATCCGTGTAAATAAAGCACACGCCTCATGACAACTGAAGAAAGACAGTCTATGAAGAATTTTGAAGCAAAGGTGCGTCAAGCCATTGCTCAATTTCGTGTGCTAAAGCAAGAAAATGCAGATCTCTATGCAGAGCTAGAGAACAGGGATGAAGAAATCAGAAAGCTCAAAGCCTCTTTGGCACAAAGCCAGAACGATTACAACAATCTGAAATTGGCCAAAATGATTGAAGTCAGCGATGCCGACATCAAGGAATCGAAGATGAAAATCAGCCGTTTGGTTCGAGAGATTAACAAGTGTATCAATATCTTATCCACCAGTTCCGAAGAGGAACAAGGTAGTGATATAGAAGGTTAAGCGAATCATCTTCTTGTAAAACACCATAGACGAAAGATACGCTAACCCCATAATAGTACAAAAGCATGCCAGACAAACTGAGTCTCAACGTCACTATTGAAGGTATCCGGCTTCCTCTTCAGGTTTCATCCCCAGACGAGGAAAAGATATACCGTGACGCTGCATCTGCCATCCAGCGCCGCATTCAGCGCCTACGCGACATGTACCCCCAGATGCCCAATGAAAAGTACTATTATGCAATGGCCATGCTAAACACTGCCGTCGAGGCAGTTAAAGCGACAGACAGACTTGACACACAGCCTTATGTCGAAATGATGCATGACCTTGAGCAAGAACTTGACACACTTGGAATCAAATAACCCCTGTAACAGTTCTACACTTGATACAGAGTAGCCTTCCGAATCTGTTACCCCAACAAGAACTTTACGGCACAATTTCAGGTATTCACATAACACATCGTGTGAACGACTTGATTGTGCCTTTTTGTATAACCAAAAACAAACTAAACAAATGGATATAATATTAGCAATAAGCATTGCGGTTGGCTGCTTGATTATTGGCAGCGTAATAGGATTTGTACTGTTCCGCTATATCATTAAGCAGAAGTATAACCAGATTATCAAAGAAGCCCAGATTGAAGCAGAGACTCTCAAGGAGAAGAAGCAGTTGGAGCTTAAAGAGAAGTTCTTGAATCGCAAAGCAGAACTTGACAAGGAAGCCAATCAGCGCAACCAGAAAATGCAGTCGTATGAGAACAAGCTCAAACAGCGTGAACTGACACTCAACCAACAGCATGAGGAAGTTCAAAAGAAGATGAATGACATTGAGTCTCAACGCAACAATCTTTTCAAACAGCAAGAGAAGCTGGACGCACTGATTGTTGACCAGCGCTCAAAACTGGAGGCTATCTCTGGTCTTACTACGGAAGAGGCACGCGAGTCACTCATTGAATCGCTCAAAGACGAAGCCAAGACTCAAGCCCAGCAATATATCAATGAAATTATGGATGAAGCAAAGATGACAGCCAATAAGGAAGCTAAGAAAATTGTCATCCAGTCCATCCAGCGTGTCGCAAGTGAAACAGCCGTAGAAAACTCTGTCAGCGTATTCCACATTGATTCCGACGAAGTGAAAGGCCGTGTCATTGGCCGCGAAGGCCGCAACATCCGTGCTCTTGAAGCAGCAACTGGCACAGAAATTGTTGTAGATGACACACCCGAAGCAATTGTCATCAGTGCTTTTGACCCTGTGCGCCGTGAGATTTGCCGTCTGGCCCTCCACCAATTAGTTGCCGACGGACGTATTCACCCTGCACGCATCGAGGAAGTTGTCGCCAAAGTAAAGAAACAAATTGAAGAAGAAATCATCGAGACTGGCAAACGCACCACAATCGACCTTGGCATCCACGGCTTGCACCCTGAATTGATTCGTATTGTGGGCAAGATGAAATACCGTTCATCATATGGTCAAAACCTCTTGCAGCACGCACGCGAGACAGCCAATCTCTGTGCTGTTATGGCAGCTGAATTAGGTCTCAATCCAAAGAAAGCACGCCGTGCAGGCCTCCTACACGATATAGGCAAAGTGCCAGACGAGCAATTGGAAATTCCTCACGCACTTTATGGTGCACAGATTGCTGAGAAGTACAAAGAAAAGCCAGACATTTGCAATGCCATCGGTGCACACCACGATGAAATGGAAATGACGACCTTACTTGCACCTATCGTACAAGTATGTGATGCCATCAGTGGTGCTCGTCCTGGTGCACGACGCGAAATTGTGGAAGCATACATCAAGCGTCTCAACGACCTTGAGAATCTGGCTGCCAGCTACCCGGGTGTTACTAAAACTTATGCTATACAGGCAGGCCGCGAACTCCGCGTCATTGTTGGTGCAGACAAGATATCCGATAAGGACATTGATACACTCAGTGCAGACATCGCCAAGAAGATTCAAGACGAGATGACCTATCCTGGCCAAGTCAAAATTACGGTTATTCGCGAAACCCGCGCTGTGGCATTCGCAAAATAACAATCCCTCATATACAGCGACAATGAAAAAGAATCTTTTTACATTGTTCATCACGATGAGTTTAAGCACCTTTGCCCAATCACCAGATTTGGGTAAAGGTGTTACTTTTTTTGCTGAAACATCAGGAACTTTTTCCGATGGCAGCCATGCCCCCTTCTGGCTCACAGCCAACAGATACGGCCTTTCATCCGTGGAACGCAACTCTGGCTATGTGCGAGGAGGACTATTCCGCAGCACGAAGAATGACTCCACGCGTCGATGGGATGTTGGTTATGGAGCAGATATAGTCATACCAGCCAACTATACAAGCGACTTCGTAGTACAACAATTATATGCAGATGTGCGCTGGCTGAAAGGAATGCTCACCGTTGGTCAAAAGCAACAGCCCATGCAATTCAAGAACAACGAATTGAGCAGTGGTTCACAAACCTTAGGCATCAATGGCCGTCCCTACCCTGAAGTGCGCCTATCCCTGCCCGACTATTGGGAAATACCCGGAACCAAAGGCTTTTTGTCGTTCAAAGGGCACATCGCATGGGGAATGTACACAGACAACCGCTTTCAACGAAACTTCACACAGGGCCTGACTGATTACGATCAAAACGTACTTATGCACACTAAAGCCGGATATTTACGGATAGGCAAAAAAGACAAACCTTTTACCGCAGAAGCTGGATTAGAATTGGCTTCTCAGTTCGGAAGCAAACATTACCTATGCGGCAGTGATGAATTTCAACATAATGGCAGGGATCTATCCGCATTTTGGCACGCGTTCATTGGTGGAGGCTCAGACGCCAATGACGGCATCATCAAGAACAACGAAGGCAATATGCTAGGTAGCTGGGTGGCACGACTCAATTATGACACCAAGTCTGTCCGATTAGGCCTATATGCAGACCATTTCTTCGAAGACCACTCGGCCATGTTCCACATCAACTACGATGGATATGCCTACGAAAATGGGCGCATGACGAAAAAGAAGAATCGTTTCTTAGTCTATCCCCTCAAGGACATCATGCTTGGATTTGACATACACTTCAAACGGTGCACTTGGCTGACTGATGCTGTAGTAGAATACATCTACACACGTTATCAGAGTGGTCCTATTTACAACGATCGCAATGAATACATCACAGATCAGATGGCCGGCATTGACAATTATTACAACAACAGTCTCGAACCCGGTTGGCAACACTGGGGACAAACATTGGGCAACCCTTTGTATGTTTCCCCCATCTACAATACAGACCATCGTCTTAAATTTGAATGCAATCGTTTTACAGCTTGGCACATGGGACTTGCCGGGCAACCGACAGACGAACTTCATTATCGTCTCCGCATTTCATGGCAAGAAGGACTCGGCACATATGATTGGCCCTATATCAATCCCAAACGCAATGTTAGCATAGGAATTGAGGCCATGTATGATGCACATCACATCTATAAAGGAGCAAGTGTGGGTGCAGCAATCGGATTTGACCGTGGAGCGTTATTGGGCAACAACACCGGAGGGTGCATCACCGTAAGATTAGAACATTAAAAAGTGGCATGAAAAAACTAATCTATATTATCATAAGCCTCATACTCACTTCCTGTGAGCTGGAGATGACGGACAATGGAGCATTGGACGGAAACTGGCAGCTACGCCAAATAGACACACTCTCTACAGGCGGCACATGCGACATGTCGCGCAGCTATATTTATTGGGCGGTACAAAACCATATATTGCAAGTTAGAGACATTGACAACAACAATCTCATCATTCTCTTCCGATTCGAGAAGAAGGGAGACCGCTTGACCATCCACAGCCCATATCGTGTTATAATAAAAGCAGAATTGGAGCCCATTGAAGATATCGAACAGCTCACTCCGTATGGCATTTTGGGAACAGAAGACACATTCACGTTCGAAAATCTCAGCAGCGGAAACATGACGCTGAAGAATGAATCCTTCAGACTTCACTTTCGAAAATACTGACCCAGAACAGTAATAATACACTTAAGTTTCGGAAGTAAAATAGGAAGCAAAAATGGAAGGACTACGAGCTTGCTCGCCTAAGCACCGATCAGCTCATGAAATTCGCTACGCTTATGGAAGTTTAAAAAGACAATAGCAAGGAGTGAGGAGTTGGAAGTTTTACCTTAGAATGTTCCACTGAACAGTAAATTACCGCACACACATAACACACCCTAAGCATCCAACAACTGCGTAAGGGCAACCTGATTGTTTTTTCAATTATTAATAAAATAGTTTCACATTTCCACAATAAATAACAAGTTTTCACGTTTTACGAATTAGGGAAAGTTAAATTATATGATGCTAAACTATACCTATATTATTACAGCCTTTACTATCAGTCTCATCTTTTCATTGATTGGGACTCCATTTGTTGTGAAGATGTGCAACACAAATGGGATTTATGATTTGCCCAATGCGCGCAAAGTGCATAAGCATGCCATTCCAAGACTAGGCGGTACACTTTTCATGCCATCTTTAAGTGTGGGAATGGTCATCACGCTGTTAATCATGTATCAAGGCATAAACAAAGACTTTGAAATAGGTATTTCCAACGTGATGATGGTGGTAGGTTCCATCCTCATTTATCTGATAGGCATCATTGATGATTTGAAAGGTTTGAAAGCCTCCCATAAGTTCATCATTCAGACCATCGCTGCCCTGTTATTCCCGCTCTGCAACCTGATGATTAGCAACCTGCACGGATTGTTCGGAATCTACAACATCCCTATCTGGGTGGGCTACCCTCTCACCGTTTTCATCATTCTGCTCATCGTCAATGCAATGAATCTGATAGACGGCATCGATGGACTCGCTTCTGGGCTCGCATGTCTCATCTTAGGATCATTTGCATATCTGTACTTCCAGCTCGAAGCATATCTCTTCTCTCTTATCAGCATCAGCCTCGCTGGCGCCACTCTCGCCTTCTTCTTCTTTAACATGTATGGTAAGGTAGGAAGCCTTAAGACCTTCATGGGCGATTCTGGCAGCCTATTCCTCGGATACGTCATCGCATATCTGGCCATCAAGTACCAGATGTCACAAGAGCCTATTGGTTTCCCTTATCGTGAGGAATCCCTCCTTATCTCCTTCACCCTTGTTTTCATCCCTTGTATTGATGCCATTCGTGTGGCATTATGGCGTAAGTTTAACGGCAAAGCCATGTTTGAACCTGATAAAACCCACCTGCATCATCGCATAATGCAGATGGGGCTTGATATGCGCCAAACCCTTGCTGTCATTATCACTCTTTTCATCTCCATCTGCCTCATCAATTACGGACTGTACGAAGGAGGACTTGAAACAACTTACATCATTGGAATCGATATTGCCATTTATTCAATATTCGTTTGGACTGTTGTGAGTTTGAATATACAACTCAATGAGTATATATCACAACAAAACAAAATGCGTTCAAAGGTGAAGGTTTCCATCATCACAGTAACATACAACAGCGCCAAGACATTAGCAGACACAATCCAATCTGTGCTCGACCAAACCCATCGCGACATAGAATATATCATTGTAGACGGAGCCTCCACGGATGGCACCCTAGATATTATCAAACACTTTGAGCCAATCTTCAATGGAAGAATGAAATGGATTTCCGAAAAAGACCATGGCATTTATGATGCCATGAACAAGGGCATTGCAATGGCTACGGGTGACGTGATTGGCACTTTGAATTCTGACGACTATTACACCACCCATGATGTCATTGAACGAATCATAGCAGCATTTAACGAGCCGGCACTTGATGCAGTCTATGGAGACATACACTTCATCCGAGACGGAGAACCCAACAAATGTGTTCGCTATTATAGTTCCAAACACTTTCATCCCAAGTGGCTACGTTTTGGCATGATGCCCGCTCACCCATCTTTCTACTGCCGCAAAATCATATACCAGAAAGTCGGCCTCTATAAGACCAACTACAAAATTGGCTCTGATTACGACATGATGGTACGAATGTTTTGGGTGCATCACATCAATGCACGTTACCTCCCCATGGATTTCGTTACCATGCGGACAGGGGGAGCCAGTACTCGTGACATCCAAAGCCGGTGTCAAATCATCAAGGACGATGTACGTGCATGCCGCGAAAATGGCATCTACACCAATTCCTTAATGATTTGTATGAAATTCTTCTATAAGATATTTGAACTGAGGATGTAACAATAGTTTACGGCACCATCCAACCAACCCAACAGGACAAGGGTGCTTGTATCTCCCTATTTGTGTCTTATCAGCCACAAGATAAGATACAATCGGTAGCGCAATTTGAAGAAGAAAGTGGTTGTCGGCAACAATCCTCCCGCAGAAGTGTTGGTCGTATGACGACGATAATGGAAAAGTTTGTCATTGATAACAATGGTTCGATAGTAGGACATTGCAACAATGCCTAACCAATTATCGTGTGTGCATAATGTATGATTAGGAGGAAAAGGAAGAGCCCTTTTCAGTATTTCTTTTCGAAAGGCCATGCTACATCCCAAGAACGAGAAGCGCACCAAGTTGTTCCAAAAGCCCGCCTTTGAGCCACGTTCCTTAAAATACGAATCAGATATTTTCTGTCCTTCGGCATTAATAATGTCGGCATCCGATATGACCATATCATATCGTTGCAAATAGCTCATCATGACACTTACTTTTTCTGGCGCCCAGATATCGTCTTGATCTGCCAAAAAGACGTAATCTCCCTTGGCCAGCTTTAGTGCATTCTCGAAATTAGGCGTATAACCATGTTCCTTTACATTATGATAAAGCTTGATATTGGGTGCACCTATAGATTGTATCACTTTAAGCGTATTGTCAGTGGAGCCATCATCAGAGATGATGATTTCATCACTTTTCTTTATTTGGGAAAGTATAGACACTATTTGTTCTTTGATGTAACGTTCCCCGTTGTATGTAGCAATGCAAACAGATATCATGATTACTGAAGAAAAAACTGACTGTAAACCTTGTTCCTAATACCAGATAAGACTTCTATAGAGTAATATTGACGGAATACGTTATTGGCTCTCTCTCCCAGTGATTGACATATTTCCGGATGGGATACAAGGTAATTAATCGCCTCAGCAAAATCCTTGGGCTCGTCTGCAATTAGACAAGATTCCTTATCAATCAACTTGATGCCCTCAACCCCAACAGAAGTAGTAATGATGGGCATGCTCAGAGCCATTGCTTCTATTATTTTCATTCTCATACCACTACCTGAAAGAATGGGAACAATCATGATTGAGCCATGAATTGCCTCAGGCAGATTGGGCACAAAACCTATTATATTGATTTTCGAATGACTGTATTTCTCTGGCCATCCTTTGCCAACAATGTCAAGCATGGGTGCATTGTCGCCAAGCAACGGAATGACGTGTTCTATATACCAATCCAGACCTTCTTTGTTCGGGCCATGCACATAACCGCCTACAAATGAAAGTTTGCCATTCCATTTCTGATATGGAAGTGAGGTGGTTTGTACTGCAGCTGGCGACACATATATTGGAACCATGACTCCCTCAGACTTGAGAAAATCCTTATCTTTTTGTGTCAGCGTTACTATTGCATCGTATTTCTGAAGATCTTCTATTTCTTGTCTTTTAGTCTGCTTCAGCTGTTCTTCTTCGAGAACAGTCAGCTGAAATGAACTTGTTTGACGCTCGTTACGAATGTATCGAAGTTCGTGATGTATGAATATCTTGCGGATAGAGGTGGGCAGATAATTCACCATGTGCAGACATGCAAAGAACTCCACCTGAATAACATCCGTAGATTCTCTATCTATTATTTCATTTACAAAATTAACAAAGTCCTTCGAGTACCATATCCCATAAGGTTTAAGTATGCGCTGAACCTTGAACCGTGTGTCGTCAGGAGTGAATTTAAGTTTTAAGGCTCGTTCTATTTTATCTTTCAAAAATTTAGGATACAATAATTGTCTCCAAAGGGGATACATCACGATTTTCACTTCTGGCCACATCGCTTGCAATTCGTTCATGCTCTCAATCTTGTTCATTGAGTTCTCGATACAGATGATGGTAAAGTGGTTCTGGTGGCGCAAAGAATCAATCATGTTGAATTGCGCCTGTGCACCTCCCGTATTCAAAGGCCATGGGAGTACTTCTGTTATAATTGTGATATTCATTACGTATTATGCATCAAATGATATGTTCATAAACAAGAATGTCATGCAGTTTCTCGATACCTGTATCCAAGGAGAACACTTCTCTGTATGCTGCATATATATCTTCGGGGGCTATCTTGTTTGATAAAAGGCTATTGAGGGACTCCATGAATGTTTTGTCGTCATGATAGGAGAAAAGATACTTTCTTTTTTCAAACACCTCGTAGCCTGCCGCCGACCGCTCATGACAAAGAATCGGCAATCCTTGTTTCAATCCGTCCCAATTGCGTAGCTTTAGGCCACTTCCCGTGTATATAGGACAGATGTAGTAATTGGCTTTACTCACAACAACAGCCATATCCTCCGGATTTGCAATTATCTTGATATTACGGTTATCACCGCAAAGATTTATCAGCTCTTGGGAAGGCTTCCTTCCTGCAATCAAGAGTGTTGACTCTGGGTGAATGGCTATTACCAAGGGCCAATAATACTGTATGAAATCCACGATGGGTACCAATGATTGTCTAAAATACAGCGAACCTGTTATAATAAAGGTCATACGATTTTCTTTGGGGGTGAACGTTTTGTTCTCTATTTTTTTATACTCAAAAATTCCCCAATGCTGTATGTTTTGTTCTGGATACCACGAACGAAATGTCTCCGCATCTCTATTTGTCACAGTCAGATTAAGATGACTGTATTGTAGGCATTGCCTTTCTGCTCTTTTCGAATAGTACAGGAATGGATAGCGATAAAATAGAGGCCGCTCATTCCCATTGTCGCGTAGGTAGTCCCGTTCAACATTATGATGTATAGTGATAATGTACGCTCCTGTAGTACGAAGATACTTGCAGAGTCCCGTTCCTGTAAAGCTGTGATCAATGACTATTGTATGATACTTGTGAGTTTTCAAGTGCTCTCTGACATGATAGTACAGTCCACTGGTTACCCCTCTGTACATATCGAACAGCTTTTTCACTTTTGTACGTTTGTCGTACATTGGATAGAGTCGGAAGCTTGATGGTATGTATGCATCTGTTTCTCCTTCAAAATGTGGATATATAATGGAGCAATTGTCATAAAGGGCTGCAAAGCAACGCATAAACCCCTTTGATGCGTTACAACCCCCGTTATTGTCAGAAAGACGATGGAAAGTAATGTATAGTAGATTCTTTTTCATAAGACAAGCTTGAAAATATTTATCACACAATACTTTTGATATACCATTTTATATATGTTCCAATGGAATAAGAGAGAGGTTTTAGTGTTCGATAGCACCAAAGAAGTCGTAATGGATTTCCTTTGATGAAGTTGGGACAGTCATTATCTAAAGCACCGAAAAAATATTTGCTTTTGACATTTTCAATAGTCTTTAAATACTTCACATCTGTTTCAGAGAGATTTGATTGTTGTGCCATTTCATCGAGAAACGTGCGGTAAAATCGTAATTGCTCCAGACGTGTCAGGATTTTCAGTTTAGAATTGCCTTTGGAACTGGTAATAGTCTGTGAATTCTGTCGGTATTGGAAGCCAATGACTTGCGTGTTTGCAATACCTCTTTCACGACTAGCAAGAATTGCTGTGATATCGTCGCTTCCCCATGCTAACGGTAATTTATAATAACCACCTACAGATTTCAGATAAGTGACACTATAACAGAAGTCACCAATAAACTGCAAATGTCTTGAAGACCACCGATTCCAAATCAGTGATACAACAGATTCCCATTCAGGCCTTGGCTCTTGAAGGGTCATCAGCTTGCCACATTCATCTATTATTTCAGCACGTGAATGATATACATACAAGTCTGGATATTTTTCTATGAGATCTTTATAAGTTTCCAAACAACATGGCAATAGTAGATCGTCATCTCCCATACAAATAACATAGTCACCAGTACAATATGACAGGCATTTGTTCCAATTATCCACAACATTTATTGCGCCACAATTCTGTTCATTCCGATAGTAACGCACTCTTGAATCCCTGAGGAAAGGAGCTGTTATATCATACAAATTCTCTGGCGAACAATCATCAACAATAATGAGTTCCCAGTCATTATAAGTTTGGTATAAAATGCTACTTATTGCGTCATATAGAAATTTTGACTTGTATGCTGGTATTGTTATTGAGAATTTCATCACTGCTGATTTTTTGTGCTAAATATAAAGCGTAGTTTGTAAATAAGAAACATCAATCCTGCAAATAGATATTGTAATGCGATAGTAAAACTATGGAATCTATAGTAAAAGATTCCAAATAATGGGATATTGGCTAGTACAAATAAAAATAGAGCGTCACCCAGGTCAAACGAGGTTCTATCATATCTGTAAATAACCAGTGTCACCAAAATGGAGAAGCCAACAGAAATCAATATCGCCCCCATTTTCCCTACGTCAAGAATCCAGGAACCTATATGTGTTGCAAACACTCCTATGAAAAAGCCTTCTTTTGCTGTTCTTTCAGCCTTCACATCACTGTACTCTTGTTTAAAACATACATGCGAAAGAATCGGGAATTCTCGCTGCATATAAATTAGTGATTCGTTATGGTTCTCATAAAAATAGCAAAAATTCAGATATGGCTGTCCCGCATACTGCAAGACACTTCCACTGCTTCCCTCATCCGTGTCATCAAAGCGAGCCGCTGTTACTGCGACAAGATATATTGACGCAATAGCAACTATAGGCAAACCAATTAGTGAGATGAACCATTTTATCTTTTTGGTTATTATATTTTTACAGAAAACGAGACAATAGCCAAACATAATTCCATAATTGACCAATTCTGTTCTATCAGCGGTTTGCAATGCTCTAATAATAGGACTGACGGATATCAATAATAATGGAGCTGTAAACCATAAAGAGTATTTTTTTATACATGAGTAATAAAAAAACAAAGGTAAAGCCAGAAATGTAACATGGAGCGTATAATCAAAAAACTTGAAAATTGTAGGCATGCCTTCAAGTTTTATATCAGCTGGTGACATCTCATCGTTATATAACATATCTCGCACCTCCTTGAGGTCTCCACTGAGAATACTAACGGTTGAATCTGCCACAATGTATAAATTGAGTAAGGCTTCCGCTGCAATCATGACAACAAAACATCGAGTCAGAATCGGATGACTGTCAATTATGTTGGTTAATCTGTCAACCTTGATTAACGTAAATGGCAATATAGTTAGGGTTATCAAGCCACAATATAAAAATGTTGGCACCACATTTAATTCAGGTTCCCATCCATCAAAAAGTATACCACTACCTTCCAGATGTCCATCTGTAACAATAATAGCAGCACAGAATGATGTTATAGTGTACAAAATGGACATGTACGTAGCTATATCTATATTCTTGTTTCTATACCATAGATAGCAAGATAGTACTGTAAAATATAGAAAAGGAACAAACTGCATTATCTTTACAATTTTTGTATTGTTTCTTTCATGCAATCTAGACATCTTCCTGCAATGTCTATTGCCTTTTTATTGGATACTGATTGATTTCTTAGATATTTGATACGTGATGCTATTTTCTCTTCCAAAGCACAAATTTCTTTCTGTTCGTTTAGGGATTGAGTGATGTCAATCAAGTGGTCTTGCATACCAAGAACCTCTAATAACCCTGTAATCTTGGCTTCATAGCTAAAGGCCATAAACGGAACTTCATTGTTGATGGAAAAGACAATTGTATGATATCTTGCCCCTACAACCATTGAAGCTTTAGAGATGATTGTCTGTTGAATATCTGATCCGTACGTATCTGGCACAACATAGACATTATCATCACCACACCGCTCTTTGAGTTTCACAAAGAAAGAATAGTCACCCCTATCTCCAAGTGAACAAATCTGTGGGAGCATGACTATCTGATGTTCAAGGAACTCCTTGCGAAGAATCTTCATTGTGTTAATAAAAAGTGCTTCCACATTACTATTGGGAACATCTTTATACATGTAATGCCACGTTAATTGGTTAGGCACAAAGATAACATATTTCTCCTTCAGATTCTGCCGAATACTTTCTGGAATAACAACTTTAGGCTGTTCCAAAAAGGCGGTATCAACAGTAGGGATAAATGATACACTTATATTTTTTGCCCATATCTCAGATTTCCTATCGCGTAACGATAAGAAAGAGAAATATCTCATAAGGTTGTAAGAAACATCTCTGAAACGTCTATTAAGCCATGTGGATTCAGGGAATGGTCCTATTGAACGTGAATAATAAATGATCTTTTTATTAAGTTCTTTTGCCAATTGTAAAAAGAACAGATGTTGCCAGCTCTGGAATCCTCCCATACATATGCCACCTGGTGCACACACCACAATATCAGCTTTTTGGTATATCGGTAGCAAATGTCTTAATAGGGGGTGTATTCTTGTCGCGAATTTTGTACACCCCATCTGAGTGGATCCTACAAGTACATCGTGCATCCTGTAACTCCGATTGAACATGAATCTATTATATTCCACACGTGAATCGTCAACAATGAAATCGGCAATGTAGTTATTATGATCTTCGAACGATAGAACCACAATACTTGCTTCAGGAAAAGATTTGAGCAATCCATGAATTAGTGCTCTATGTGCGGCTTCATCTCCTCGATTATTAAGAGGTTGGTTTACCACTAGTATATTTTGAGGTATCATGTTTTTTAATGAAATACATTAGTTTTACATACTTCTTTACGGCTGGATGCTGCAATCTTCACTTCTTCTGTCAACTCACCACATCCAATAATAACTACCATGACTTCATTATCGGGAATATCAAATGACTTCTGTATCATTTTCAGTTTTGTGCTGTAGAACCCGCATGAAAGTGGAATAGTCCCTAATCCTTCATAGTGTAGTGTATTTATAAGATTCATCGCATATAGACCACCATCCACGTAACATTGGAATGGTTCGTAATCAAGAAATCCCTTCATGTCTGCTGTTACGACAATACTACAATGTATGTTGTCTGCAAATCCATTACACCCTCCTTGCATGTCCAGGAGTCGATGGCTATCGGCACCCATATAAATATGGGTGTGCCATGCTTGTCTATTACAAGCTGATGGAGTACGGGCTGCCAACTCCAAAGCTCTTTCTATTCGTTCTTTTGCGGGAAGCTCCTCTTTGAAATAACGTATAGAATGTCTACTATATAAAAGTGACTCAAAGTTTCCCATTGCATCTCTTCGCAGATTTCCAGAATCGGTCGTATATACACCAGCAGCTGTTATCAAGGCATTAGGATCTATGCCCACTTCTTGACAGAGATTTAAGAATTTATCTTCAATGTCCGGAATATTAACAGCATCTTCATGCTGATATTTAATATATGCCTTTATGGTTGAGAGGGGATATATAAGAAACGACCTATCGGAATTCCCATATAGAGTGTTATATTTTCGAAGTCGTTTTATAAGTGCAGAAACCTTCTCCTGTCCAAACCCTTTCCGTGGATTACGCATGGACATGCCCTTCTCGATAACATGATTTTCGCGAAGCAATGTATATTGCATTTTCTGCATATCATCATCAGTTGCAAATGATGCGTTGTATTTAAGTAGTCTACGCCAATACCCCCACATCTCATATAGCAATAACCATGAATAAGGTATTCTATCCTTTATCCTCTTAAGAATGTTACATGTTTTCATTTTAATAATTGTCTAACATATACAATGTCCTTCCATCCATAGATAAGTGATGATACTTGCATCTTAAATATGTGGATATAAGGTGATATTATTAAATTTGTAATAAAGCCTGAAACAAAGATGGTTATAATAGATACAATAGCAGCTCCTATGGCTCCATATTTGCCAATTAGTATAATATTAAGAATAATGCATACTATACACCCTATGATATTTCTCAAAGAAACCCATTTCTGTCTCTTTTCAATTATAATGAGTTGTCCGGAGGTCTGTGCTAAAGCCGCACCAATTACCTTGAAAGACATAATAGACAGTATTGGTACAGCAGGCAGATACTGACTGCCAAATGTTAGTTTTATAACTGGATATGATATGATACAGAGAATTACAGATGCTATAATAGACATCCATAAAGTTATATTCAGAAAAATCTCAGCATTTCTCTTATACAGTTGTTTGTTTTCTTGATAGTGTTTTGCCAATATTGGACTGACAGTTTGTGCTATGATGGTTGGAATGAATATGAGTATCTCCACAAATCTAACAGCTACAGAATAGTGTCCTACACATGTTTTATCCAACATGTTTCCAAGCATAACCTGATCTATACGCTCATAAACTATGATTGCTGCTCCAGAAAGTAACAAAGGGAAAGACTGCTGAATAAAATATCTTGCCACTTTAGAATTGAATCTCCATTTTAATGGATTATCAATTTTCTTCTTATATGAGACTAAGTATCCTGTGGCCAATAGCAATGCATCAAAAAGCAAGGCCAATACAAACCAAGTCAATGAAGCATGATACAGTAACAATATAATCTTCAAAGCAATGCCAACAAGAGTACGAAAAATTTCCGTTTTGACGATGTATTCGTTCCATACTAATGCAGTAAAATGGTTTCTCGCAACATTGAATGCTGAAAGAATGATTGATATGGAATATATCATAATCAAAAGTCTGACATAGCTGTCTCCTTCACAAGTGTAAACATAAATTACAATTGCCAACAGCGTAATCAATGCCAATGCAATTCGTAAATAAAAAACTGTTCCAATGATATAATCTCTCAAATGGGGTTTCTTGGACTCTTCGCGGATTTCAATCAAATCAAATCCAAACTGAGAAAAAATCATAAATATTGTGACTATACTTATGACATAATTCATTAACCCATATTTTTCTGGACCTAAATACCGTGCAACTATAATACCGACTAACAAACCACCCAACAAGGTCACAATTTTCCCTACCACAGACCAAAACAAGTTCCTGAGAATTTTCTCTTTTGTCTCAGAAAGACGCAACACAGAATTTATGGTAGAGGAAAACGGGAATCTCATCACATGCTCTTTTATATATTACGAGATATTATATATTATGAGAAAAAGTTTCTCCAGTTCACAACAATAACTGTTATTAAAGAAGCGAAGATAAGCATTCCAAGTACAAAAATCATACGTTTAGGGCCTGCTGGTTTTACAGGCACTGTAGCACTTTTCAAAGTTGTGAATGCAGGGGTCTTCTCCTGAAGTTTGACTTTGGAACTTTGTAGTTGTGCCTCCATCACTCCCAACGTGTTTTGTCTAATAGACAATTCGCTTTCTAACTTGTCACGCTCACTCTGGAAACTTTGTAGTACAATGTCCTTGTGAGCATCACAGAAACGGCTGTAAGCTTCCATTGCCATATCATATTCATGTTCTGCGCTATCACGCATCTGCTGGTAGTGCATCACATCATCAGTTGCTTTGCTCGTACGATAGCGAATAATGAAAGCCTGCAGATGCGACTTCACACTGTCAGCCATTGTGGCACAGACCAACGGATCTTGATCAGTCACGTTAATCGTGATGACTGATGTCTTTTTATCAACTGAACAATGAATATTATCCATCATCTTTTGCATCAGTGCGTAATCTTTTCTGTTCATTCTGAATGGATTGATGTCAACGCTACCTGTTCCACGTTGGATGGTGCCTTCATCTTCAAAGAGTCCGTTCACCCATTCTTTCGCAATACCAAAAGGAGCCATGAGAGGATTTTGCTTCTGGTGTTTCTTCATGTAGGTGAAATAATTAGCTGTAACATCACCCTCCATTGTTGTGACCTTGATATCATATAATCCGACTACAAATTCCGGACTTTCAAAGAGTTCTGGATATAACTCTGGATAGATGGCGTCTTGCCCTGCCATACCTCCAAGATTAAAACCAAAAGAAGAAGCAATACTGGAAAGGCCACCTCCTATATCCTCGCCATTCATCTCGGGGGCAAGTTTCACTTCACAGTTATAGTAGCGTGGTTGAGGAAGTATCAAAATACATGAAAGTATGAAGGTTAAGGCCCAAACTTTATAGAAAAGTTTGCGCTTTCCCCAAACCGTTTGTACCAACTTCAACACATCTATAATTTTCCTTTTCTCCGTAGATTCCATCTTTTTGTATATATTAAAAGTCAAATAATCATCTGGTCAAAGAAGTTTTTTCTCACAACTCCTTCACCACTTCCATTGCACGTTCTATTACCTTGTGCATATCATAGTACTTGTATTCGGCAAGGCGCCCACCAAAGATGACTTTGGTTTGAGCATCAGCAAGGGCTTTGTACTGAGCATATAGCTGGGAGTTAGGGGCATCATTCACAGGATAGTAAGGTTCGTCACCCTGTTGCCATTCCTTGCTATACTCTCGAGATATGACCGTATCGGGACACTCTTCCAAAGCCGCGCCAAACATCTCGAAATGCTTGTGCTCAATGATACGAGTATAAGGAGTTTCAGCATCCGTATAATTGACTACGGCATTGCCTTGATAATTGGCGACACCTTCCAACAGCTCTGTCTCGAAGGACACGGTGCGATACTGTAAATGCCCATACTGGTAATTGAAGTAGCGATCTATTTCTCCAGTGTATATGATCCGATTTGCTTGTGCATCCAGTTCCTCTTTATGTTCGAAATAATCAACACCAAGACGTACGTCACACCCGTCAAGCATCTTCTCAACCAGGGCTGTGTAGCCACCTTCTGGGATACCTTGATACTTATCATTGAAGTAGTTATTATCAAAAGTGAAACGGACCGGGAGACGTTTGATGATAAAGGCTGGAAGTTCTGTGCATGCCCTGCCCCACTGCTTCTGCGTATATCCCTTAATGAGCGTTTCGTAGATATCTTTACCTATCAGACTGATAGCTTGTTCTTCAAGATTCTTTGGCTCATCTATATGGTATTCCTTCTTCTGCTCTTCAATCTTTGCCTTAGCCTCCTCAGGAGTCTTCACCCCCCACATCTGGTAGAAGGTGTTCATATTGAAGGGCAAGTTATAGAGTTTGCCGTGATAATTGGCCACAGGCGAGTTGGTGTAGCGATTGAAGGGCACAAAACTATTCACGAAGTCCCATACATCCTTATTGCTGGTATGGAAGATATGCGCGCCATATTTGTGCACATTGATTCCATTGACGTTCTCTGTATAGACATTGCCGCCAACGTGGTTGCGTTTATCTATCAGAAGAACGGAGTAACCCTTCTGCTTCAGAAGATAAGCTGAAACAGCACCAAAAAGGCCGGCACCAACAATCAGGAAATCATATTGTTTCATAAATATCCCGTTCTATACGAATCACTTCATAATGTTAGCGATAGTCACCATCATGGTAGCGATGGATGCTGCAGACGTTCCCATTGCGGCATACTCCGCTGTAGTCATCTTATTCTTCTGCTTCTTCGATGGCACCACAATCGTACATCCAGGCTGAACGGCCTTGTTGCTGGTATGGCTAAGCAACTCTACCGAACCATTCATATAGATGGCATATACACGCTTCTTGCGCGCATTGTCGCCATAGCCACCTGCATGCTTGATATAATATTTCAGAGATTCACCCTTCTTATAGTTCATCGAGATGGGGTACATCACGTCACCACTGATTTTGACAGTGGAAGAATATTGTGGAACTACCAGGCGGTCACCTTCACGCAACACGATATCTTCTTCGCAGCCAGGATTAGCAACAGCCTTTTCAAGGTCGATGGCCACTGGGAAGATGTTGCCCACATCCAGTTTCATGATCAACAACGAGTCTGCACGAGAGAGATTGAAGTCATTGTTTTCATTCTGCATTGCCTCTTCATACATGGCTATCTGCGCAGCACGCAATGAGGCCTCCTGCTGTTGGCGCTCCTCTTCAGTCATACGGCGTTCCAATCGAGCGCCTTTGGCATAACCCAATGAAGTGAGTCCGCCAGCATCCTTAATCAAATCGCTCAAGCGGTAGTTTCTGCTAGACATAGCATACTGCCCTGAAAAGTTCACAGAACCTGTGACAGAAACATTCTGCTGCGATGAATAAGTCGGACTGGAACGCACCACTACCTGATCGTACGGCTGAAGGATAAAGCCTGGTTCACCATCAATCACAAAACCATCTTTCAATGCAAAGGTGAATGTCTCGGTCAAATTCTCGTCATTCACCAAAGCGTGCGGGTCGGCAATACGGCGATACACATCCACTTTCACGGACGAAGCCGCATCAGTCAAGCCACCTGCCTGAAGAACAAGGTCCTCAAGCGACGTATTGTCTGCATATACATAGAGGCCTGGATAATGTACTTCACCCGTAATGGAGAGGGTCTGCTCGCCATCCATGTCACGCTTGCTCGGGATATAGAGCACATCATTTTTGCGAAGAGGAATGTCTGCAGCAGTACCTGCCATGATGCCTTCCACATTTATTGCCAGCACCTCCAGCGAAAGGTCATCCTTCTGACGGTGCATGACCGCACGTGCTGTAAATGCATCTTCGCGCAATCCTTCAGCAGCTTTAATCAATTCGCGAACTGTGCTTATGCCACCATCCATCTGATACATACCGCTATGGAACACAGCACCACGAACTTCCACCATATTAGAATAGCGAGCGATGACACTATCCACATAGATAGAGTCACCATCAGCCAACGTGAAACCATTCCAGTCAAACTCGCCTACTGTATGCATCGAGTATTCAGCACCATTCTTACGAGTGACACGAATGCTCTTCTTGTAGGCATCGCCCGTGAAGCCGCCTGAATAGCCCAAGATGGTGGAGAGGCTCTCATTCTTCTTCATCTCGTAGAACATCGGGCGCTTCACCTTACCGTGAATCTCCACCAGTGCGTCATAAGGGCCAACTACGATGATGTCATTGTCATTCAGACGCACATCGCCTCGAGAATTGCCATTCAACAGATAATCATACACGTCTATCGTAGAAATCATGCGTCCCTGGCGATACACCTTAATGCCACGCAAGGTTCCTATATCATTGATACCACCAGCAGCATACAAGGCATTGAAAGCAGAAGACAGAGAGCTGAGCGTGTAGGTGCCGGGCACATTCACCTCACCCATCACCTGCACCTGGATGCTACGCGTTCCGCCCACTGACAGCTGGATGCTTGAGTCTGAATAGAAGCGCCCAAGACGTGAACGCAGGTAGGCCGTTGCCTCAGACACACTCATGCCGCCAATCTTGCAAGGTCCCACACCCGTAATCGTCACCACTCCATCTGGAGAGATGGTCTCTGTAAAAGTCTCTTGAGAGGCACCCCACACATCGATAATCACCTCGTCACCTGCTCCCAACCGGTAGTTTGCAGGAGTCGCCATATTCATGTTGGGCTGGAATGTCAGCATCTGATTGTTGAAGATGTTGCGTCCGAACACCTGGCTCTCGTCACGCACCGGTGCCTCATCTGTAGCAAAGTCCAGACCCATATTGCCCAACTCATCGCTCATCTCATTCTGCCGGTCCTGCCAAGTGACATTATTACGGTTCAGCATGCGCTGCTGCGACTGCAGCATATACTGATCCCGCATCTGAGACTGCTCACCTTGCTGCTGCCGCTCTGTGCGCAGACGACTCTCCGACTTGCCGTTGTTCTTTCCCGTCAGGTCTGAAGCACCGAGAGTCTGCTGCTCTGCCATGTATTTCTTGCGGATGCGACGCAACTGGTCAGTCGTAACGCCACGCTTCATCAAGTTGGTCACAATCTGCTGCTGAGAGGTTCCCTTCTCTTGTTCCTTCTTTACATACTCTATCACCTGATTGTCCGACATGGACTGTGCACAAACAGGCAAAGCCGCGATGGTGAGTCCGGCTATCAACAGCAGTTTCTTAAAAAACGACAGGTTCATTTCTTCTGTATAAAGATTTAGATATTAAACAATGTCTTGGTTAGAATCTTGATGTCAAGCCACAAGCTACGATGCCGCAAGTAATACAAATCCATGTCCAAGCGGCGGAGCATCTTCTCCATCGTGTCCGTATAGCCATTCTCAATAGTGGCCAGCGACGTGACCCCTGGACAGGTACGGTACAGCAGGGCATAATCTGCATTCTGCTGCATAATTTGGTCTATGAAATACTTACGTTCTGGGCGATATCCCACAAATGACATATCTCCTTTGAGCACGTTCCATATTTGTGGCAACTCATCCAGATGGTGCTTACGCAACGAACGGCCAAAGCCCGTCAGGCGCGGATCGTCAGTTTGCTCCAATTGAGGCACGCCATCCTTCTCTGCATCCACCACCATCGTCCTAAACTTATATATATAAAAAGGCTTACCTCCTTTTCCTATCCGCTCTTGGCGATAGAAAATCGGTCCAGAAGCATTCATCTTCTGACGTACACATATATATATCAACACAGGCGACAGCACTATCAGCAACACAATGGCTCCTACCACGTCGCCCACTCGTTTCAACGCCCTCTCAACTGCCGTCATTCCGTCTATGTCTGCCTTTTCTTTCTTCAAGCCCATCGGTTCGTACATGTTCCGTACATTATTACTTCATTAACGAAACACATTCACTATTATTATATTAAAAATCGACAAAAAACATACAAAGGTAGCAATAAATCGATAATAAATGGCACACATCCAATGTTTTTTCATTAATTTCGCATCCAACGGGGAAAACACACAGCACACCCTCCTCTATTCCACGTACTGAAAAAACAAATCAACACATAAAAACGACATGAAAAAAGAACTGATTATCCTTGCCTGTCTCTGTAGTCAATTGTCTGCATCAGCACAAGGAATCTCATCCCAAATGTTGACACGATTCGCGCAGGCCAACAAATTGACAGGCAGCGAAATCGCCATCAAGAATGCCCTTGCGGCAGGCCCCGTGTCCAGCATGGCGCTCAACCAAGACAACATGGTGGAGCAAGACACATATTTCTCACATTCGGTACCTTCTAAAGGCATCACAGACCAGAAGTCATCCGGCAGATGCTGGCTGTTCACAGGAATGAACGTACTAAGGGCCAAGATGATTAAGGAGCAGAACCTGCCCTCTGGCATTGAATTCTCACAGAATTACCTCTTCTTCTATGATCAATTGGAGAAGTCCAACCTTTTCCTCCAAGCCATCATCGACACTCGGAACAAACCCATGGATGACCAGACCGTCATCTGGCTGTTCCAGAACCCACTTTCCGACGGCGGCACATTCACTGGCGTGGCCGACCTCGTGGCAAAATATGGCATTGTGCCCAAAGGAGCGATGCCTGAGACCTACACTTCCAACAACACCAGCCAGTTCACCACCTTCTTGAAACAGAAACTTCGTGAAGATGCATTAGCGCTACGTGCCGACAAGAAAGCCAATAGCAAAACGCTTCAAGTGCAGAAAGAGAAGTATCTTTCTGAAATCTACCATATGCTCACATTGGGACTTGGCACGCCCGTCACCGAGTTCACCTGGGCGCCTAAGGACAGCGAGGGAAGAACTGTCTATCCTCCTAAAAAATACACCCCACGCTCGTTCTACGAAGAGTTTATCAATCTCGACCTGCAGAACGACTACATCATGCTGATGAATGACCCCACACGCGACTACTGGAAGACCTATGAAATCCAGTACGACCGCCACACTTACGATGGACACAACTGGCTATACCTCAACGTGCCCATGGAGGACATCAAGGAGGCAGCCATCGCATCCATCAAGGACAGCACCATGATGTATTTCTCCTGCGATGTGGTGAAGTACCTGGACCGTTCACGCGGCATTGCAGACCTTGCCAACTACAACTATGGTGAAATCTTTGGCACCAAGTTTGGCATGAACAAAGCCCAGCGTATCCAGTCCTTCGACTCAGGTTCCACCCATGCCATGACGCTCAAGGCCGTTGACCTCGACGAGAACGGCAAGCCTATCAAATGGGAGGTAGAGAACTCCTGGGGAGCCAGCAGCGGACACCGTGGACACATCATCATGACCGACGAGTGGTTTGACAACTACATGTTCCGTCTCGTCATCAACAAGAAATACGCCTCAGAGAAAATATTGAAGGCCAGCCAGCAAAAGCCAATCCTCTTGCCTTGCTGGGATCCCATGTTTGGTTCAGAAGAATAATAGTTATGAATATAGTAGAACGATTTCTGAATTATGTTTCCTTCGACACACAGTCGTCTGAAGAAACAGGCACCACGCCCTCCACAGAGAAGCAGCGTGTCTTTGCTGAATATCTGAAAGAAGAACTCATCCGAGAAGGACTTCAAGACGTTGAACTTGATGAGCTGGGCTATCTCTATGCCACCCTGCCTTCCAACACCGAGAAGCAGGTGCCCACCATCGGCTTCATTGCCCACATGGACACCAGCCCCGACGCATCGGGCAAAAACGTCAAACCACGCATTGTGCCTCAATACGACGGTGCCGACATCGTGCTGTCTGAAGGCATTGTCACCTCTCCCTCCAAATTCCCAGAGCTGCTTGCCCACAAAGGTGAAGACCTCATCGTCACCGACGGCACCACCCTGCTGGGAGCCGATGACAAAGCAGGCATCGCCGAAATTGTGCAGGCCATGGTGTATCTGCAGCAACATCCTGAAATCAAGCACGGAACCATTCGTGTAGGCTTCAACCCAGACGAGGAAATCGGAATGGGAGCGCACCACTTCGATGTAGAGAAATTCGGATGTGACTTCGCTTACACGATGGATGGCAGCGAAGTGGGCGAAATAGAGTTTGAGAACTTCAATGCAGCTTCAGCAAAGATTACCATCAACGGTTGTTCAGTACATCCAGGCTACGCCAAAGACAAGATGGTGAATGCAGCCCGCATCGCCACAGAATTGGTCAGCATGCTCCCTGCCGACGAGACACCAGAGACAACCGATGAATACCAAGGCTTCTTCCATCTCACCAGCATCAGCGGAAGCGTGGAGAATGCACAACTCTCCTTCATCATCCGCGACCACGACCGCGAGTATTTTGAAAGCCGCAAAACAGAAATGCAGGATGTGGTAGGCGCCATCAACGAGAAATATGGAGAAGGTGTCGCTGAGCTCGTTCTGAACGACCAATACTACAACATGCGCGAAATGGTGGAGCCCAAGATGTACATCATCGACATCGCCAAAGAAGCGATAGCTGAGGCAGGTATGACGCCTAAAATCAAAGCCATCCGAGGCGGAACCGACGGTGCACAGCTTTCCTTCAAGGGACTGCCCTGCCCCAACATCTTTGCAGGCGGACTCAACTTCCACGGTCCCCACGAATTCTGCCCCGTTCAGAGTTTGGAGAAAGCGATGATGACCGTTGTCAACATCTGCAAGGCCACCGAGCAGAAGTTAGGACAAGAATAAGATAAGCATCTATATGCCAATCAAGTGCCCTTTAAAGTTAACACTTAGCTTTAGAGGGCACTTCTTTTTCGGCAGGCACTCAGAACTATGGCGTGTGCCTGCAACTGCCAAGTTATGGATATGTGATAGTAGGTGAAAACATGTGCGTCAAATCTGCATTCGTCTGAACCAAAAATGTAGGGATATGTACTTTTTTCATTTATAATCTAGTGCATCGCAACCCTTGAAAGCAGTCTTGTCTATCTTGGTAACAGATGATGGTATCTTAATATGTCTTAAACTTTTGCAGTCCTCAAATGCATTTCTGTCAATTCTCAGCAAACCATCTGGAAGACTTACAGCAGAGAGGTGATAGCATTTCGAAAATGTGTCACTTTCGATTGTCACAGGAGCCAACATCTGTACCACTGACAAATTGGCACAGCCATAAAATGCAGAAGAGCCTAGGGACTGCAATGATGCAGGCAATATGACTCCACATATAGCATTGCAACCTCTGAATGCATCCATTTCTATAGATTTCACATGCTCTGGTATACGAAGCATAAGTTTTGAATAACGGCCTGCAAAGGCGCTATACCCAATTGTTTCCACAGTTTCCGGAATAACGGTTGTACGACATCCCACCAAAAGAATCTTACCATCCTTACTCAATAGAGCATTCGAACCCTTCACAGAAGCGTAATTAGGATTGTCTGTAGATACCGTTATTTCATCTATTTCATAACAACAGTCAAATGCATTGCTTGAAATGGACACGATATTACTATGGATATTCACCGAATGAATAATAGTTCCTTCAAAGCAATAGTCCCCTAAAACACTTATATCCCTGCTAAGTGACGTAGAACGACAAGAAGCTATCAATGTTGAATCCGACTTGCGAACAATGCCATTGCAATTGGACCGAGAATCGTAGTTTGAATTGGCTGGATCAACCACCACCGATGTAAGACTATTGCATGCCATAAAAATATTACCATCTGCTATTGATTCCACATTCTTTGGGATTACAATTGAAGTCAAAGAATTACATCCAAGAAATGCTTCACCCCCAATTTCTGTCAATGACTCAGGAAGAACTATTGATTGAAGGCTGCTGCACCCAAAGAAAGCGCGATTACCGATAGCCTTTACTCCCTCCGGAATGACCAGTTGCTCCATCACACTGCAATAATAGAATGAAAAATCAGCCAGCGACTTTACTGAAGCAGGAATCCTTGTGGATGAGCAAGCAACAAGGAGCTTATCATAGTCCGAATCAATGATAGCATTAGAACCATCACGCGAGTCTAAGCTTTCGTTATCAGGATCGACCTCTACAGATGTGAGATTGTAACAACTGCCAAAGAGCCCCTCGCCAATGCCCATAACTGAAGATGGGATAAAAATAGACTTCAAATTAGTACAGCCATAAAAGGCATAATTCCCAATGTCCTCAATTCCTTCATCTATCACAACCTCCCGTACTTCTGTAACATTCTGAAACGCCCTTGTATCTATCTTTTTCACTGGATAGGTCTTTCCCTCAAAAACAACTGATGCTTCAACATGAAGCGGACGGGAATAATCCGTCTCTGGCTGGGCTTTATAACTTGCTAACGCCACAGAACGGTGGTCTTCCATTATTGAGTACACAAATCCATCTATGCAGAATGAATCATCAGCAAAAACCTTCATGCTTGCCATTAAGCATAAAAATAAAATAACCACGTTTCTTGGAACATTCATTTTCATCTTTCTAAATAAAACTATTACCATAATATACGCATTTGTAGAGTATAAAATAACGTGAGTTCGATGAAATATAATTGTCTATAAATTTGGCGGTTAGCAAAAATTGTTGTACCTTTATAGTGCTCAATTTCAAAGTAGTACAAACAATAATCGCTATGCTCACCGAGGACAAAGTTACAGAAATTTTCTATATGGCAGATGAATTCTGCAAGTTTTTCGATCTTATGGCCAAGAAATATGCCATAGAAGTCTGTTCCAAGCGCAAATATCACCACGACGGTACACTTTCGATGGCGGAAGTCATGCGAACGCAAGGAGCACTAAAGGAAGAGTAAAGGAGCACTAAAGGAAGAGTAAAGGAGCACTAAAGGAGCACTAAAGGAGGAGCAAAGGAACACTAAAGGAGGACTCTTGCAAGTACTCAGGCAGGAAACAGACAACCCCAGCAGCAAACTACTCCAGCCATACTCTAGCCATACTCTAGCCATACTCTAGCCATACTCATGAGTAAGCCTAGAAGGAGCCTAGAAGGAGCCTAGGAGGAGCTTAGAAGGAGCCTAGGAAGAGCTTAGGAGGAGCTTAGAAGGAGCCTAGGAGGAGCATATGTAGTTCGCTGATTGGGGTTGTCAGTTTTCTGTCAAATAAGAGTAAGGCGTATAGAGGAAGCTGACAGAGAGGCAGAAACACGG
>ONLY01000003.1 GCA_900318775.1 uncultured Prevotellaceae bacterium
AAAAGGAATGACTTCTTGCTTGGCGCCTAATTTGCGAAAAACGCACCAGGCGCGCTGCTTGTCTTCTGTTCTGTTCGCAGTCTGTCAAAGAGCTATTCTGTCTGCCTCCCTTCCGGAAAGCGAGTGCAAAGGTACCGCCTTTTTATGTAATGGCAAAATCTTTCGGGAACTTTTTTGAAAGAAATGGCAAAAAAGGTGATTAGGGACAAAAATCTAGAAAGAAAAAGCGTAGGAAACCATAAAAGAGGCCACGAATGGAATCATTCACCTCTTTGGACAGCTACCCGAACTCTCCATCTTTTCGTCCAATTTATGGGCAGAATCAGACTTTGAGCACTGCTAACAAGAATGACTGAAGAGCCATTCCGCTTGCTTCAAATGGCTTGTTGGCAACACACACGCTTCTTACTATGCAAGCCACCCGTGAAAGACTATGCAAGCCTTTCTGCCATTTGTGGAATAACTTTTACCGCGCTTATCGCAGGCTACTTTTCAGGAGCAAGGGCATGACTTCGCGTGGCATATACTCCTTTTCACCTTGTAATACGCCTAAAAGAAGACGGTTTCAGGTCTCGTGATTATTCTGCGCCGTCAACAAATTACACATTATTAATTATTATATGGGCATATTCCTAAAAAGGAGCCTATCGTCACGCACCACTACGGCCTCATCGTTTTCTCCTCACTCTGCTTTGACTTTCTTTCCTCACCTTCAAAAAACCGACGTCGTCGATGTCGGCAAGGCGATGTCGACGAGGTCGGTCAATCGATGTCGACGACATCGGTTTTGAAGGCAACGGGCGCGTACCTGCGGAGAGAAGGTATTGCGGAATCGGAAGTTTTTTCGTAATTTTGCAGGCAAAACACACGTATTACTATTGTCACTATAAAGAAAAACTCTATGGCTATACCGTACAGAAAAAGAAAGAAGAAAATCCTTGGTCCTGATCATCAGCAACATGAAGCATGGGTGATGGAGCAGTTCAGTTATGATCCGATTAAGTTCGAAGATTTTGTGAAGGAGTGCGTAATGGCGCAGGGAGTGTCGGAGGCTCAGGTAAAAGGCATTGCAAGCGCTATGTCAAACCGTCTGCGAACTTACTTCACGCTGGGGCACAGCGTGCAGATTGAGGGCATTGGCACTCTTAAACCAACCTTTAATGCGCACAGCGCGGAAACACCCGAAGAATTGGGAAACCAGAGCGTGTTCAAAGTAAAAATGCAGTTCTATCCACACAAAGCGTTCAAAGAGGTGCTGCGCAACATGACGGTGGTGGATATGGATGCTATCAACGAACTTACTGGAGAAGAATAAGTTGTCCAATAGATGGGCGGAATGAAAGGCGGAAATCTGCAGAAAGCATAAAAATGACGGCCCGAACTAAGAAGTCGAAAAAATAATTCATAACTTTGCAACCGAAATGGACAAGCAGGGTATTCACAAAGACCGCATTGACGCTATCCTTATCAAGGGAAAGAAGTACCGGGAGCCTTCTTTTTCCGCTCAAGCATTAGCGGAAATGCTGGAAGTGTCTGCATCAAAATTGTCACGCATCATCAAAGATGAATATGGAATGGCCTATGCAGATATTGTGCACAGCTACCGTATCCAAGACGCCATGCGCTATTTGAAAGACGCCCGAATGCACCCCTATTCCGTTGATGACATCGGGACATTGGTGGGATTCAAGAACCGGCAGTCTTTCTTCACCGCCTTCCGCAAGGCAACAGGAACCACCCCAGAGCGCTACCGACGTGATGCCAACGCCCCTAAAGACGCTAGTCCCCAAATGGGCTGCAAGGCACTGGCCAGTGAGAAGAAGAGGCGTACATGAGCAATCGCGAACAATTATAAATACGATATCAGACAGAATGAATAAGACAGTAAAAACAATGATGATTACAGCACTGATGGCTGTTGGAGCTGGCACGACGAACGCACAACAGCATAGTTCCCAAACGGCTTCGTCGGACAAAAAGGAAGGAACCTTCGAGTATAGCAACGAACGTTTTGCAGACTTGCAAATGCTCCGCTATAAAGTAGAAGGCTTTGAAAACCTCACGCTCAAACAGAAAACATTCATCTATTATCTGCAAGAAGCTGCCCTTTATGGTCGCGATATCCTCTTCGACCAAAACGGCAAGTATAATCTGCGCATCCGACAGATGATGGAGAACCTCTATACCAACTACCGGGGTGACCGCAACGGGAAAGACTTTAAGGCTTTCGAGGAATATCTGAAGCGCCTGTGGTTCTCCAACGGCATACACCACCACTATGGGTGCGAGAAGTTTGTACCCGGATTCAGCCAGAAATGGTTTAAAGAACAGACGAATTGCTCCGATGAAATCGCAGATGTTATCTTCAATCCGGAAACGATGAAGAAGCGCGTGAATCTTGCTGACGGCGACGATCTGGTGAAGACAAGCGCTTGCAACTATTACGAGAATGTAACCCAAGCAGAGGCGGAAGCGTTTTATGAAAAGCAGAAGGCTGAGGGCGATCCATTACGTCCTGTGATGTATGGAATGAATTCGCGCCTTGTGAAAACAAAAAATGGCGAACTCATCGAGAAAAAATGGACAACAAACAGCATGTATGGCACAGCGCTGAAGAAGATTGTCGAGAACTTGAAGCTAGCACGCCCCTATGCTGAAGATGCACAACAGCAAAAGGTCATCGACCTGCTCATTTCTTATTACGAAACCGGCGATTTGAAGACCTTTGACCAATATTCCATTGCATGGGTACAGAACACAGAGCCGCTGGTTGACTTTGTCAACGGATTCATTGAATGCTACGGTGACCCACTGGGCTTAAAATGCTCTTGGGAAGGTTTCGTCAACTTCAAAGACCTCGAAGCGACTAAACGCACGGAAACATTAAGCGCTAACGCCCAATGGTTCGAAGACCATTCGCCTGTTGCGCCAGAGTTTAAAAAAGAGAAAGTGAAGGGCATCACGGCTAAAGTCATCAAAGCAGCCATCCTGGCAGGAGACCTCTATCCATCTACCGCCATCGGCATTAATCTCCCCAACAGCAATTGGGTTCGTGCAGAACATGGATCCAAGTCCGTCACCATCGGCAACCTTACTCATGCCTACAGCCAAGCAGCTAAGGGCAATGGCATGCTACAAGAGTTCTCTTATGGACCCGAAGAGATGTCGTTAATGGAAAAATATGGCGATTTAACCAGCGATTTACACACCGACTTGCATGAATGCCTTGGTCACGGCAGTGGAAAACTTCTTGAAGGCGTGGATGCTGATAGCTTGAAAGCATACGGCAGCACGATTGAAGAGGCACGTGCTGACTTGTTTGCGCTTTATTATCTGGCAGACCCGAAGCTGGTGGAACTCAGCCTCGTACCCGATGGTGACGCTTATAAGGCAGCTTACATCAGCGAGATGCAAAACGGCTTGCTCACCCAATTGGTACGTATCAATTTAGGGAATGACATTGAAGAAGCACACATGCGCAACCGCGCTCTCATCGCACGATGGGCGTATGAGCACGGCAAAGCAGACAATGTCATGGAGCTTGTAAAACGTGACGGCAAGACCTACGTGAAAATCAACGACTACCAGAAGCTTAGAGGACTTTTCGGAGAACTTCTGGCAGAAATTCAGCGTGTGAAGTCAACTGGTGATTTCAAGGGCGCACAAACCCTCGTTGAGACATACGGAGTGAAGATTGACCCCGAACTCCACAAGGAGATTCTCGACCGTTACATAAAACTAAACATTGCCCCATATAAAGGCTTCATCAATCCTGTCTATACCGCTGTGCGCGACGCACAAGGCAATATCACAGACGTAACCATCTCCTACACGGAAGGATATGCCGAACAAATGCTACGCTACAGCAAGGACTATTCTACACTTCCACTCATCAATGAATAACTTCATCAACGTCATCAAAAAGGAACTCCACGCCCAAATGAACGGAGTAGCATCGGCACATGCAAGGCAAACTGCCGACTATCGAATCAATTGGGGCGTGGAGTTGCCAAGACTAGTCAATATTGCCGATGAAATCGCGCGTGGCGATTGGAATGAGGCCGACAGGACAATCTCATCAATGCGTTCTCTAGCACAAGCACTGTGGAACGACAGCACCAGAGAATGCAAGATTCTGGCCTGTATGCTAATGCCAGAAGAAGAGATGCCAGAAGAAGTGTGCGACATTTGGGCTGAAAGCATTCAGACAGAAGAAATCGCCACAATGTTCTGCATGTATCTCACCAAACGACTTCCATATGCCAGCACAAAGGCCTTCGAATGGATAGCACATGAGGAACGGATGCTGCAAACCTGTGGCTACTTGACTCTCTGCCACCTCATCCGGAAATACGACCTAAGTGAAGAAGCTGAAGCTGAATTTCTGGATCAGGCGGGAGCGGCATTAGACAACAAGTATGCAACAAAAGCCCTGCAGATTTACGCATCAAAGAGCGTAGAGAACAGACGAAAAGCCAAAAAAGTGGCTGATTATTTGTAGTGCCCACAGAAAAGCAGTAAATTTGTGCCCATATTGTGCACAGAACGCATGAAAGAGGCAATAACTGACGGCTCAAAGAAGAAGGAAAATGCACGCGACATCCTCGCACGCTTCATGTCAGAACAAGGAATGCGAAAAACCCCAGAGCGGTTTGCCATTCTAGACGTTGTGATGCAAATGAAGGGACACCATAGTGCAGATGAAATTCTCACCATGATGCCACAAGACTTTCCTGTCAGTAGAGGCACCATCTACAGCACATTGACTCTGCTGGTGGAATGCGGCTTAGCCTACAACCACCAAACAGAAGGCGCCACCCTGTATGAATGCGCTTTCGGCAAGCAGCCCCACCACCATTACATCTGCACAGGATGCCACAAGATATGGGACCTGCAGGATTCTACAATTGAGCAGGCAGTCTCAAAGATGAAGACGCCACGCTTCAAGAAATTGCGGTGCAGCACTTACATTTACGGTCTCTGCAACATCTGTCAAGCCAAACTGGCACGTGTCAAGAAGAAAATGGAGAAGCAGAAGGAGGCCAGCATGACACGCGAGGAAAGACGATTCGCCCGCATCAACGAAGAGTTAGCGAAAGCAGCAGAATGGTTCAAAGAAAATTAAACCAATAAACTAAATAGAACAATGAAAGTAGACGTACTGTTAGGTCTTCAATGGGGAGACGAAGGTAAAGGTAAGGTAGTGGACGTATTGACACCCCGCTATGACGTTGTAGCCCGCTTCCAGGGAGGTCCTAACGCAGGACACACGCTCGAGTTCGAAGGAGAAAAATATGTTCTTCGTTCCATTCCATCGGGCATTTTCCAAGGCGAGAAGGTTAATATCATTGGCAACGGCGTGGTACTGGCTCCAGACCTCTTCATGGATGAAGCCAAAGACCTTGAGAAGAGCGGTCACAACCTCAAGAACCGCCTCCACATCTCAAAGAAAGCGCATCTCATCATGCCTACGCACCGTCTGCTCGACGCTGCATACGAAGCAGCTAAAGGCAAGAACAAAGTAGGCACTACAGGCAAAGGCATCGGTCCCACTTACACCGACAAGACTAGCCGCAACGGCTTGCGCGTAGGTGACATCCTTGACAACTTCGAAGAGAAGTACGCAGCCCACAAAGCACGTCACGAGGAAATACTCAAGAGCCTCAACTATACCGACTACGATATCACAGAGGTGGAAAAGAAGTGGATGGAGGGCATCGAATACATCAAGCAGTTCCAGCTCGTTGATTCCGAGCACGAAATCAACAACCTCCTGAAACAAGGCAAATCAGTCCTTTGCGAAGGCGCGCAGGGAACTATGCTTGACATCGACTTCGGCTCTTATCCTTTCGTTACATCATCCAACACCATCTGCGCAGGCGCATGCATCGGTTTGGGTGTAGGTCCTAACAAAATCGGTGATGTTTTCGGTATCATCAAGGCTTACTGCACACGCGTTGGTGCAGGTCCTTTCCCTACAGAGCTGTTTGACGAGACTGGCGCCAAGATTCGCGCTATTGGCCATGAGTACGGCGCTGTGACAGGACGTGAGCGCCGCTGTGGTTGGATTGACCTTGTAGCACTGAAGTACGCCATTATGGTGAGCGGCGTGACTAAGCTCATCATGATGAAGAGCGACGTGCTTGACGACTTCGAGACCATCAAGGCATGCACAGCCTACAAGCTGAAAGATGGCAGTGTCATCGACTACTTCCCATACGACATCAGCGACGGTCTCATCGAGCCAGTCTATACGGAACTGCCCGGATGGAAGACCGATCTCACCAAGATCACTTCTGAGTCCGAGTTCCCGAAGGCTTTTGCAGACTACATCGCATTCCTTGAGAAAGAGCTCGAAACTCCTATCACTATCGTCAGCGTTGGCCCAGACCGTGAACAAACGATAGAAAGATAACATATTTCCGAATGAGACGGACCGCCTTTTCATTCCTTCTTATCATCATACTGACTACCTTCTGTACTAGCAGGAGGAGTCAGTATGGTGTTGTTTTAGCGGATATAGACAGTCTCACTGAGGTTGATGCAGACAGTGCCAGACGCCTACTGGCTAGACTTGGCAACGAGATGAACGACGCTCCGGCGGAAGTCCTCGCATATTACCAGCTCCTACTGGTAAAAGCGGATGACAAGGCCCATGTGCGCCACACCTCCGACTCCCTGATTAACATTGTCGCTACATATTTCAAGAAAAATCCCCAAAGCGGGCATCTGCCTGAAGCCTACTACTATGTTGGGCGCGTCAACTCCGACTTACAGAACGGAGAGAGGGCATTTATCTTTTTCCAAAAAGCGCTTTTGGAAGACAGCACTCACGTATCTATCCACCTCAAGAGCCGCATCTACGCACAGATTGGCTACATCTATCTGCGCAACAGCCTCTATGAGGAAGCGCTCAACATGCAGCAGCTTGCCTATTTCTATTGCAAGCAAGAAGGTGACACTTTAGGCATGAGATATAGCTCCGAGGACATTCAGACAATCACGGCTCTTGCTTCCATCGACAGTGTCAGAGACGCTTTCAAGACAGAGCGCTTAATGAAAGTGCAAAAGCTGGCAGAACAAGTCAAGAGCCAAGCATTGTATGAGAAAAACACAAAACTACAAGAAGAAAACACCCGAAACAGACTCATCGCATGGGGCGGCAGCATCGGCTTCATCCTTGCCCTGGCAGGAGCAGGAACAATTCTGTATCGGCGATATAAACACCATCACGACGAAAGCACCAACTCCACGCTTTCCCCTACAAAGAAGCGTCAATTCTACGACAAAGACATTGACGAACTGCTGACCACACATATATATAATAATAAAGCATTAAAAGAGGTCGACTGGAAGACGATAGAAACGAAGCTATTGAGTGCCTTTCCTGTCTTCAAGGAGAAACTCTTCTCCCTTTACCAACTTTCCGACACCGAGTATCACATCTGCATGCTCATCAAGATAGATGTTTCCCCTTCCAATATCGCCAAATTGATGGCGATTGGCAATAGTGCGGTATCTCAGAACCGTCTCCGAATGCAACAAAAAGTGTTTGGCGGCAAAGGGACTGCCAAGGATTGGGACAAGTTCATCCTCTCCTTATAACGCACCGATTTACTGCCGATTAGGAAAAGCCTGTAAATTCCTTGTGAACTGTTCATAAGGGTCCGAAGCGAAATGTGAACTATTTGTAAACTCCATTTTATAGCACCGATGGAGTGAAAAGCCTATCTTTGTGGCATCAAAACGTTCAACTACAAAGTTATGCAAGATGAAAACTAACCGTATCACATTGCTGGCAGTCCTTTGCCTTGCTTTCTTTTCACTCTGCCGAGGTCAAAACCAAAGCACGCCTCCTATTACACCTACTATTCCGGAAGAACAACAGCCACGCGCCTACACGCTTCCACTACCTCTCTATTCAAAGTCTAAAGCCCAAACGATTATAGACAATGTCATTGATTCCATCAACCTGCCAAAGCTGATAGAAGAAACCCAAAAGCAGCAGAAGCGAATCAAGAAAAAGGCCATAAAAGGAAGGAATAAACACCACAAGGTCCGCAGTTCTCGAAACGAGAAGAGCGCCATCAGCTACTCGGACGGAGGAGTCACGTTTGTGGTGGACGGTGACCTTTCTGAAATCGACAACAAGTATTTCAACACTCTCTTAAACGGAAACGAAGTTGCCAAAAGCATCCTTTCCGTCATGGAATCTCCCCACAAGTCGCAGATAATTGCCACCAGCTTTGCCGATGAGAGCTTGACGTTTCCAGAGAAAGACGTCTTCTTCAGAAGCATCATCAGAGCCTATGCGAGCCATCGCCCTATCGTCCTTTCACCCGACATGATTTGGTTGCTCATCAGCCAAGGATTCTCTCGCTACGTGAATGCCCACCCAGAGCAGCTTCGCGAGCAATTGGTAAGCCATACGGGAAAGATGGACTTAGTGGTACAGACCAGCGAGGATTTGTTCACAGGTCATCCTGACTGGACAAAGCTGCTGGATGGCTTCCGCGCTCAGATTGAAGCAAACACCAAGGGCGACCTTGCCCAAACCATCACTGCCGATTTCTCCACCACAGGAGTCACAGAACGCATCGCCTCCGAAGTCACACTGATGGAGACGGTGAAGTCCTACTTCGAATACATTATCATGCGCCTCAGTTGCGGCATTCCTTCCATCACCCTCAAAGGAACTCCCCAAGACTGGCAAAAGGTATTGGACAAGACCCAGCTGCTGAAGCCCTACGGACTTGAAGCATGGACAGAAAGCCTCACTCCCATCCTGAAAGAGTTTGTTTTGGCAGCACAAGGGAACCCCAACCGCAAGTTCTGGCAAAGCATGGTCAAGCAAGAAAGGCCAGACCAATTAGAGGGTGGAGCCTGCAATCCCAATAAACCAACAGAGATTGACGGCTGGCTCCTGAAACTCTTCCCCGATGAGAACGGACAGACACTCGACCAAACACCTCACACCAAGAGCATGCCTGTCGACCGAGCACGAGCAAACTTCAAATACCAGCAGATTAACCCTGCCGATGGAAGCCTCATCAGCGAGACAACGATGGAGTTGATAGCAGGCTTTGTAGGTGCAGAAGTGGACACAGTCACCCGTGCCATCACCCCCAAGATTGGCTGGATGGTCTGCACCACCGACAACAACGAAACCACCCACCTAGAGGCCCTACAAAGGATGAATGACCCAGGAAGTTTGTTAGGCATCCATATCCGTGTGAAGGAAGTGCCTGAAATACTCGCCCAACTCGAACACATCCACAAACTACATCTCGTTTTCACCGATGAAATCGTTCTTCCCGACTGGATGGACAGTCTGACCATTGACGAACTCATCATTGCCAACGAAGACAAGCTCTCCGACGGAGAGAAAGAAACTATTCGCCAACGCTTCCCACAAGTGCAATTCACCACTTGGTAAGCATAGTTACATAACCCACAAAATATACATACAATGAAAGCTACTTTTACTAACATCATGGCCGCAGCAGCCATTGCCTTTGCGCCTACACTCTGCATGGCACAGACCGACAACCCTCGTGGAGTCTACAAACTCACATCGCTCATCAATAAAGAGGGCGTCACCATCCAAGCACCGTTCGACCAATATAAAATATGCACCGACAGCGTGACACTGATGTTCACCATGCAGGGTAGCGGATTCTCTTTGGGCAAGAACGACTCACAAGTGTTCAACTACACAGGCGAAAAGCCCGATGCCAACAATGCCACTGCCACCCGCATCTTCGACAGCAACGCTGAGCACTTCACGCTGAAATGGTGGAGCACCTATCAGAGCCACCTCTACTTTCCCCACAACGACTGGTGCACCGAGTTCTACGAATCAGGCAAATACACCAATAATGCCAAAGCCATTCTCGATGCCCTCATGTCGCCCAACGCTTCCCACCCCCAGAATCCCTTCATCGGCACATGGCGATTCCTTGGCATGATGGACGAACTGCGTGATGTGAAGAAGCAACTGAACGCACTCCGTAAGGATGCCGCCAAAGGCATGAACATCGGCAACCTCATCTTCACCCACTCACATGCCATCATGTACAGCAACAGCACCCGAGGCGGCTCCATCGAACTTGCTGCCTATAATGGCAAGAAGAAAATCATGATGGTAGATGAACAACACAAGAAAGCCCACGAACACGCCTTTATCTGGCTCTCCAAAGACTGCTTCGCCATGGAAGTCCACCTCGACGGCTACCGCACCGACTACCAAATCTGGGAACGCATGCCCGACTCCACCCCCCTCTTCAACCGCATCGCCAGCCAGTATGTAGTACACTAAAAAAGACAGCCCCATGAAAAAAGCCCTCACCCTCATGCTGCTGACGCTCATCGCCACCAGCACCTTTGCGCAACCACTCAAAATCATGAGAACCGACCGACTGCTCACTGCCTCAGGCTTGCCTCGTTACAGGAAAGGGAAAGACATCAACACCCCCTTCATCGAGGCATTCCGATATGGAATGAGCCAAGAGGCAAAACGATGGTGGACAGGCTATTACGAACCAAACATACCCTATGCCAGCACAGAGAAAGAACGTAAAAAGAGAGAGAAGGCGTACAATGCCTACGAGGAGAAGCGGGACAAGATGACCGACTCACTCCCTCATCACAGACATCTGTTCATCGCACGCCCTTCCTTTTCTCCTCCATTCGGTTTCTCCTATAGTCCTAAAGACACAGCACTAGTCTATCTGGAGCAGCGGTGGGACGGAAACAAGAAAAAAGGCAAGAAAGCGACATTTCACTCCCACAAGATGAAAGTGACTGAAGCCATCTACGACTCCATCCAATGCTTGCACAAACTGGCGGTTTACACTTCTGCCCAGTTCGACCCCGACTACACGACGCTTGATGGAACCAGTTACCACTTTGTCTGGTACTCTTTCTCAGGCGACAAATACGCCAGAAGCTCCGACAATGGGTCAAGAACCTGCAAACAGTTACAGAAGACCTTCGAGAACATCTGCTTGGCATTGAGGACAGACAACCACGACCAACTCCAATCCCTCATGCCCACTGTCTACGAACTCCTTGCCCACTACCGCACCCTCCTCTTGCCCGACGTGCCGATAGACGATTGGGATTTGGATGCAGCAGTTAGGAAACGGAATAACCAATAACTCAAAGTGAAGACAGCAACTTCACGTACAGCGAGATGGCATTGTCTATCTCGCTGATTTTTATGTACTCGTCTGCCGTGTGAGAGCGTGACGACTCACCAGGTCCGAGTTTGAGCGAAGGGAAGCGCATCAGGGCTTGGTCGCTCAACGTAGGCGAGCCGAAGGGTTTCAAGCCCTCTTTGATGCAGGCTTGGACAAAGGGGTGCGACTCGTCTATCCTCGACGACGACAGGCGGAAAGAACGTGCTTTCAACTCCGAAGTGAGATGCTTCTGGAAGAAAGCAAAGATTTCCTCATTGGTGTAGCACTCGTTGCTGCGTACATCAATGGTGAAGGTACACTGATCGGGGATGACGTTGTGCTGTGTGCCAGCATTGACAATCGTGACCGTGTTCTTCACTGGGCCCAGCAGTTCCGTCTGCTTCGGGAACTGCCACTGCGAGAGCCACAGGATGTCCTTCATGGCATGATAGATGGCGTTGTCGCCCTCGTTCCGAGCCGCGTGTCCCGCCTTGCCGTGTGCTGTCGCATCAATCACCATCAGCCCCTTTTCCGCAATAGCAGGTTGCATGCCCGTAGGTTCGCCAACGATAGCAAAGTCAATCTTCGGCAAGAGGGGCAACACACTCTCGATGCCGTTCTTGCCAGAGACCTCCTCTTCGCAACTCGCCAAATAAATAAGATGATATGATTGCAGACAGTCTTTCAACAGCATGAACACCTGCAGCAGCGCCATCAAACCACCGCCACAATCGTTACTACCCAAGCCATAGAGCGTGTCGCCCTCTTGTGTCGGAGAGAACGGGTCGTGCTGCCAACCAGCCACAGGCTTCACGGTGTCAATGTGTGCATTGAGCAAAATAATGGGCTTCTTCTCCGCCTGGCCACCATCGTCCAGCGCGTGGGCTGACAGGCACCACACGTTGTTCCCATGCCGCTGGGGGTTCAGCCCCTTCTCCTTCATATATGCTTCCAGCACATCGGCAGCCGCCTTTTCGTCGCGGCTCACGCTTGGCGTGGCAATCAGCCTCTTCAGCAGTTCCACCGCCTCCTCGGTCTGTTCCTTATACTTCAGTTCCATTGTTTCAGTTCCTTTTTGGGGGCAAAGTTAGTTTTTTTCTTTTACTTTGCAAAAAAATCGGCCATAGGGGTATTTGATTCTCCTTTTCGTGTGTCTTATTTGCAGAGAAAGGCAAAAATGCCTGCATCACAATCTTTATGAATTACGACAAAACCACATTCGAGCAACTCTACAAGAACAACTAACGACAAATGTATCGGTTCGCCTTCTCCATACTGGAGGAGGCGGAAGATGCCCGTGATGCCGTGAGCCAGGTCTTCACCCAGATGTGGCACACGCAGCCTCAACTGAAGGAGGACTCCATCACGGGCTACCTCTTGGCAGCAGTACGGAACCACTGCCTCAACACCCTGCGAACCCGCCGACAGAATGCCACCATCGAAGCAGAACTGAAAGCCGAGCTATCCGAACATCAGGCACAGGAACGGCACGAACTGCTGGACGAACTGGCGCGAGTCATCGACGAGCACCTGACAGAGCAGGACAAGCGCATCCTCGCTCTCCACTACGACCAAGAAATGACTTATCGCGAAACGGCTCAAACCCTGGGCATCAGCTCTTCTGCCGTCAACAAGCACATTTCTCATTCACTTTCCAAAATCCGTTCCATCTTTAAGACCACCGAACAATGAAAACCGAAGAACTTGACAAGAAAATAGGCATGCCCGACATCGACACAGAATGGGCAAAGTTTGAGAAAGAAGTGATGGGTACAGCAAAACCAAGTCCCAAGCACACTTTTCTCAAGAGTTTCACCACCAAAGCCGCCGCCATTGCCGGCATCATCTTCCTGCTCGGCGGAGCCATTGCCTCGGCCGTCATCGTCATCCAAAACAACGACAGCCAGCCACAGGCGGAGAAGTTTGAGTACAAGCCGCTGGTAGAAGTCATCCAGCAAAAGCACAAGGGAAAAGAAACCTCCTTCTACATCGTCCACTACTGCGAGGGCGTGTGGATTCAGCACGAAGGCGAAAAGGGACACATCGAGGAAGAGTATTTCCAGATGGCATTCCGCGTTGCGCAGACCGTCATGCAGATAGACGGCAAGCCATTCACCCAGAAGAACCTGCCACGTATGCGCAACAGCCATCTAAAGAAGATTGAGCTGAAGCGGCAGGATGGCAAAGTGATGGTCAACCTCATTACCCAGTTATCGGGCGGCATCCCATCAGGTGTGACAGGCAATGCACCACGCATCCAGACCCTCTTCCTCTTCCCCAACGGCATGCTCGGCATCATCGACAAGAAGGCAAAGGCGGGCGACTGGCAGCACTACAGCATCACCGACTGGGATGAGAACCAGTGGGGCTGGAGTGTTCGCAAGGAGATGGAACGTGGTTGCCACCGCCTCGGCTACAAAGCCTACATCTATGCCAGTGCTGAAACGCCCCAGCAGTACATCGACCGCGCCACCCGCATGATGGACGAGATGGGCATCCAGAATTACGAGCTGGTCAAAGACCTCCCCATCGCGCACTGGACCGATCAGCAGTATCGCCAATGGGCCCAGCTGCAGAAACAAAAACATCCGCAGTACGACTGGCGATGGCTATTCGACCAGTTGCCCGAAAGCCTCGACGGCACCGACCTGCACGACAAGTGGCACATCGTCAAGGAAGTGTATGGTGTGAAATAAACAATAATGACTGTGCGCCTTTAGCAACTGATAGTAATTAAAGATAAGTTAGTTAAACGAAGGTTAACCAAAGAGCCAGCTACTTGCGAAAGTGGCTGGTTTCTTTTTCCATCATCCTAAAAGCCTTCCATCCTTTTTTGCCTCAACCGAACGCCCCATCGCTAACACCTCCAAACCGATGTCGTCGACATCGCTTCACCGACCTCGTCGACATCGGTCGACCGACGTCGACGAGGTCGGTTTTGGGGCACAAAGCGCACCTCTTCTGCAGGAGTGGATATTCCTCAGCTGAAACAGCGGTGTTGCCCCATCTGGCGCATCAACAATACTGTTTGAATAGCACATCATCTGCCCGTGCCATTCCATCAAGTGAGCAGCAAGCCGTCCAACGTGCCCTTTTATCACAGGGAAATGGGGGAGCAAGTGGGGGGTGCGCAGCCACTTTTCCACCTCAAACAGTGGAAAAAGGGTGGAAAATCAGCACGTAATTCAATGATTATCAGACAGCGATAGATGGAATCAACATTTCCACCTCATTCCTTTGCGGAATCACCGAATAGCTATACCTTTGCATCCACAAAACGGGCAAATATGAAACGAAAAACAATTGGCATCATCGTCGGAGTGTTGGTGTTAGGTTTGGTAGGCGCCATGGGATGGAACCTGCGAGACCTGCCACAGCAACACTTGCTCCATGAAGCAGAAGACATTGTATTCACTGACGCAGATAGCGCAAAACAGATACTGGAACGAGTTGACACGACTCGGTTGACAGAGAGTTCACAGATGCTCTATGACCTGCTGCGGGCTATGGTGCATGAAGAACAATGGTATGTGCAGCATAGCGATACAGCCTCCTGCCTCTCGTCGGATGCGGAAATCTGGAACTTCAAGCGCGAAGCAGGCCGCCAGGAAGCAAGCCATCAAGCATTTCCCGATGACAGCACCCTTTCTCGCGTGTACCGCTATTATGAAGAAGAGAGCCTTGGCGGTGCCAGCGACGACCAGGATGCCCTGAGACATTTCGGGCGCATTTGCTTCGTGCTGAGTGGCCACCAAGATGAAAAAGCGCTGCCATCACAAGTCAGCAAGTTCTTCCACTTGGCCATCCATTGCGCCGAGACGGCAGAAGACCATTCCCTCGCCTATCGAGCTTATGACAAGTTTGCAAGCCACAAGCTTCTTCCCTCGTCAATTCAACAAGAGCAGGCTCAACGACGTGCACTGGAACATTATCGCTTGTCGGCCGACCATCCACGATGGCTGCTGACGATACTTAACGACTACGGATACCATGTGCTCCATTCCGCACCTTTCGACCTGCACCACTTTAGCTCTCTGGAACGCATCGTCAACATGGCGGCCCTGCATTGCAAAGAACCAGCATCGCCACAGGTCACAGACTCCATCTATCAGACTCTGGACTCCCTTTGGGCATTGCCTCACCCCAATTTTTCACCAACACTTGCCTTTAGCATCAGAAGAGGCGTTTCCATCACTGGAGACATTACCGTACCCATCGGGATGTATGAAGAAGCCTATGCCGACACCGCGAACCATTGGCCCGAGAAGTATGAAACCATCATAAAATGGTCGGAGCAAGAGTTCGCCACCAGCCAAGGCGCATATCTGGCATCAGGCTATGTGAAGAAGTCTGCCTTGACACAACGATACCTGATGCTGGCCATCATTGTCATTCTCCTGCTGAGCTTACTGTTTCTGGCTTTCCTTTTCCGCAACTGGCACCTCAAGACTCGCCAACAACATGAAGCGGAGCAAAACGCTCACCAGCGCGAAGCCCATGAATTGGCAGAGCGTCTGCGGCAGAAGGATACCGTCATCGCCATGCTGCGTGGCCACATCATGGACAAGAGTGAAATTCTCGACATGCTGGAAACAAAGGCAAACAAACGCACCATCATCAACGCCCGCAATTGGCGCGAGATAGAGATGACGCTTGACACTGCCGATGGCAACTTCGTCAGCCGTTTGCGAGCTGAGCACCCGCAGTTCAGCGAGGATGACATCCGGCTATGCATGCTCACACGGCTGAAACTCTCCAACACCGCTCTTTCAGCCATCTATGCGATTTCCGTCTCAGCCGTGCAGCATCGCAAGCAGAAACTGAAAAAGGAAGGGTTTGGCGTCACAGACCCAACCATCACCTTCGACCAGATTATCGCAAACTACTAATCCATAACAAACATGATGAAAAGCCTTTTTCGATCCGGAAACCTCCGCATCCTGCTATTGCTATGCCTCATCGTAAGCACACAAACAGCCCTTAAGGCTGACATTGTCAAGGGCCGTGTAGTGGATGCCGAAACAAAAGAACCTATACCAGAAGCCCAGGTGAAGTACACTCAACAGACAGACAACTACGGCTATTCCATCAGGTCTGCACAAACGGACTCTTTGGGCAATTTCACAATCTTTGCCGATGGACGCGGCAAACTTGAAGTGTTCATGCTGGGCTACAACACGATGTCGAAGACGGTACTGGCCTTCAGCAATAGCCAGAAAGACACAATTGACATTGGCACGATGGAACTGAAAATGGCTCCGCAGATGCTGAAGATGGTAGAGGTGAAGGGGCACGCACGGCGGTTCACCGTAAAGGGCGACACGATTGTCTTTCACCCTGAGGCTTTCCACTTGCAGGAGGGCGCAAGGCTTGACGAACTGATTAAGCAACTGCCGGGTGTGCAGATGGGCAGTGACGGAAAACTCTCATGGAACGGAAAGCCCATCCGCATCACGATGGACGGTGAGAGTCTATTCGGCGGCGACGACCTGGTGAAGCAGCTGCCTGCCGAGGCGGTGGAGAATATCAAGGCTTACAACAAGCAATCGGAATTTAGCAAGCGCACAGGCAAAGATGACGGGACACAGGACATGGTGCTCGACCTGAACATCAAGCCAAGCTTCCTCGACCGCTGGTATGGCGATGTGAAAGCATACTACCAGTCACCGAAATACTATAATGGCGAACTTTTGATGAACCGCCTGTCTAAGACTGACCCCCTGATGGTCTTTGCCAATGCAAACAACATCGACAGGCATTGGCGACGCAATATGAACGGGAGTAGCGCATACATGAGCCAAGGTTTTGGCAAAGAGCAAGGCATCTCGGCCGGCTATCAGCACAATGGAAAAGTAAGAAAGGAAGGCTCACAGGAACTGAAGAGCTTCTACAGTTTCACTGGCGGATTAGCGCATGATGACGACTGGCAGACCTTAAACCAATTGACAGAGAACTACTTTCCCAACACTGCAGCTACACGCATCAGCACTGAGGAACATCAGCGCACACACGAGCTGGAGCCACGACTCAACGCCAACCTTCAATGGATGCCTGACTCGCTGAACACCTTCTGGTTAACTGCAAATGTGGAGCACAGCGATAGCCGCTCGCACAGCCACCAACGCTCCGAACAAGAAGATGCATTTGGCATAGACTATATGCCGACGCTCTCGCAACAGAACACAACCAACACGAATGGGAACGAAACGAAACTGAATGCCCGAATCGGATGGGAGCACTACGTGAAGGATGTCGTACTGGGAGCGAGTGTCAAACTGGATTACCAAGATGGGAAGACCGATGGCCTGACCAACCGCACCATCACAGCGCATACGCAATCCTACTCCTCATCGCAATTCACCCAAACCTACACCTCACCTGCTCGGCAATTCTCCACGACGGCAGAGGCTCACCATGCCCGATGGCTCACTGGGAAATGGATGATACAGGCACAATATATCCTGACCTACGACCGCAACCGCAAGGACCAAGACTTCATGACCAATGGAATGGCCGATGACGCTAACAGCTACCATCAGCTATACACCCACCATGAGCATGGCTTGCGAGTCTCACAGACCATCAACCTCAATCCTGTTCAGCTGATGCCGATGGTCTCGACTCGCTGGCAGCGTGAAGGTCAAGACTACCAACGAGGCATGCTCGACACAACGGCCGTACGCCATTACTTTTTTGTTGACCCCTCACTCCGGGCCACATGGAAACTCAGCAAGACCATAGGACTTGAACTGAACTACGCCTTCACGACGAAACAGCCCGATATCCTCAAGACCATTGGCTTCCGCGACCTCACCGACCCGTACTTCATCACAGAGGGCAATCCTCATTTGCGAAACACGCACACGCACACAACGAATCTAACTTACAACATGGTGCTCGCACACAGCCAGACCTCTTTCAGCACCTCTGCCGGCTACACGCACAACAACTGCGAGACCACCACTGCGTTAAGTTACGACCCAAAAACTGCCATCTATACCAGCCGACCCGAAAATGTCAAAGGCAGCAAATCATGGACATTCCGACTCAACATCGACCAGAGTCTGGGCGACTACTTGCGTCTGCAAAGCGACTTCCACCTGAATGCGGGCAAACGGTACGGTTACCTCACCTTCCAGCCCACACAGCAAGAGCGAACCTTGAACCGCCAAAGCAGCATGAATCCTCGAGAGAACCTCACTTTCTCATTCGATTACAACTGGCTCAAAGCCTCTGTTTATGCAGAGATTGCCGCTGACAGACTCCGCTATACGGCTTCACCCGAACAGAACACGACCCACTGGAACAACAACTTCGGTCTGAACGCAGAGATTTCCTTAGGCAACTTCTACGTCTACACCAGCCTCAACGAGCGCATCAGCCGAGGCTACACTCTCAGCAGCATGAACCGCAACATCCTCGTGTGGGACAGTTCCGTCACTTGGAAAATACTGAAGAATAAAGCCCGTATCACGTTGGAGCTGGACGATATATTAAACAGCGAAGACGGACGCTGGAGCGAGCAGTCTGCCTATCAGCAAACGACCTCCTGGCAGAAGTTCCGCCACCACTATGTCGGCATCAGCTTCACATACCATCTGGACGCGAAGAAGAAGGAATGACCTCTGCGAAGAGGAGAATAAGCTACAGAAAGAATCTGGCCAAAGTGTTTGGCTCACAAAGGCGCGGCTTTCCAATCATAATGCACAAGAAAGGAATCTATTTCCCGTTCATTCACATTATTTTACCCTCAAAACCACGTATATTATTGAGAAAGTCGTAACTTTGCAACGTTTTTGTGGACTGAACAATAAAAACATACAACATAATGGCACAACAAGAAGACATTTTCAAGAAAGTGGTGAGCCACTGCAAGGAATACGGATTCGTGTTCCCTTCATCAGAGATTTACGACGGACTGGGCGCAGTATATGACTACGGTCAGAACGGCGTGGAGTTGAAGAACAACATCAAGCAATACTGGTGGCAGTATATGGTGCTGCTGCACGAGAACATCGTGGGCATCGACTCCGCCATCTTCATGCACCCCACTATTTGGAAGGCTTCAGGCCATGTGGATGCGTTCAACGACCCACTCATCGACAACCGCGACTCTAAGAAGCGCTATCGCGCTGATGTGCTCATCGAGGACCAGATTGCCAAGTATGACGAGAAGATTGAGAAAGAAGTAGCAAAGGCACGCAAGCGTTTTGGCGATGCTTTTGACGAGGCACAGTACCGTGCAACATCTCCTCGCGTGCTCGAAGAGCAGGCTAAGCGTGACAATCTGCACCAGCGTTATCAGGAAGTGATGAACGCAGAAGGTGGCATCGACTTGGAGGGCTTGAAGCAGATTATCCTCGACGAGGGAATTGTATGTCCCATCAGCGGCACAAGAAACTGGACGGATGTGCGTCAGTTCAACCTGATGTTCAAGACAGAGATGGGCGCTGCTGCTGAAGGCGCATCAACCATCTATCTGCGCCCAGAGACGGCTCAGGGCATCTTCGTAAACTACCTGAACGTGCAGAAGACAGGCCGCATGAAGATTCCGTTTGGCATTGCCCAGATTGGCAAGGCATTCCGCAATGAGATTGTGGCGCGTCAGTTCATCTTCCGCATGAGGGAGTTTGAGCAGATGGAGATGCAGTTCTTCGTGAAGCCCGGCACTGAACTCCAGTGGTTTGAGGAATGGAAGAAGCGCCGCATGGCTTGGCACCTGGCTCTTGGCTTCGGTGCAGAGAACTACCGCTTCCACGACCACGACAAGCTGGCTCACTATGCCAACGCGGCTACCGACGTGGAGTTCAAGATGCCATTCGGCTTCAAGGAGGTGGAGGGCATCCACTCTCGCACCAACTTCGACCTTTCTCAGCACGCTCAGTACAGCGGCAAGAAGATTGAATACTTTGACCCAGAAGACAACACTTCATACACTCCATACGTCATTGAGACTTCCATCGGTGTGGACCGCATGTTCCTCTCTGTGATGTGCCACAGCTACTGCGAGGAGAAACTCGAAGGCGGCGACACTCGCGTGGTGCTCCGTCTGCCTGCTGCCCTCGCTCCTATCAAGCTGGCCGTGTTCCCACTCACCAAGAAGGACGGTCTGCCAGAGAAGGCTCGCGAAATCATCGACAGCCTCAAGTTCCACTTCAACTGCAAGTATGAGGAGAAAGACCAAATTGGTAAGCGCTACCGTCGTCAGGACGCCATTGGCACACCTTTCTGCGTGACTGTGGACAATCAAACCCTAGAGGACAACACGGTGACATTGCGCTACCGCGACACAATGAAGCAAGAACGCGTGAACATCGCAGACCTTCGTGGCATCATCGAAGACCAAGTGACTATCACTAGCCTTCTGAAGAATCTGAAATAACCAGTCCAAGTGCGAGCGGTTCACTGCCCACGGAGCGCTGGAAACAGTACATATCATATGACTATCAAAGGATTCTTATATCGTACCCTCATTGCGTTAGCCCTTCCCCTAATGGGGATGGGCGCGTCTTCATGCAGCGAGAACGAAGAAGCGGGCGAGTATGACAACTGGCAGACAAGGAATCAGCATTATGTTGATTCCATTGCCAACTTGGCACAGAATGGCACAGACGGATGGACCAAGATTTTGGGCTACCAACACGTTTCCTCTGAAGAGAAGCCAGACCTGAACAACAACCATTACGTCTACATTCAGAAGAACAGTAATGGCACAGGCACCAAGAAGCCTGAGTACAACGACTCTGTCCGCGTGCACTATTTCGGTCGTCTGATACCTTCCAGCTCATACAAAAACGGCTTCAACTTCGGCAAGAGCTACAGTTCCAACACATTCAACGAGGCTACAGACGTTCCCACGCTGATGGCCGTGAATGCCAATGTGGACGGCTTTGCCACTGCGCTGATGAACATGGTGGAAGGCGATGACTGGACTATCGTCATCCCATATCACCTCGGTTATGGAACCAGCGCCTATGGCTCGGCCCAAATACCAGGTTACTCAGCACTCATCTTCAACGTGAAGCTTGCGCGTATCTATAAATATAAGATAGATACCGACACCACATGGCATTAGTTCTGCCAAGCACACGATTGACCGACTCTGCAACAGGACAAACGTCCCCATTCCTGTCCTCCAACGCGCTGCAATAAGGTAAAGCACAATAGGACCATAAGAGCAACAAATACCACCAACCAACACGGTCCTTGATTCCGTACACATTGGAATCAGGGACCGCATTAACTTTTCACATCTGTCCACGCACCTTGTGCGCCGTTATCTGCGGGTCAATGAGGCCCAGAGAAAAAAGACTGGACAAGAGAAAACAATCCCCATGAACAACTCCCATTGAGCCAACAATCTATGAGAAAGGAAGAGGTTGGATACAACAAGGGGCTGCGTCCATACCGACACAGCCCCTTGACATATCATATCTATTACAAAGAGAATGGCCTTATTTCACATTGCCGACCTTAATGAGGTACTCGGCAATCTGTACAGCGTTCAAAGCTGCACCCTTCTTAATCTGGTCGCCAGAGAGCCAGAATGTAAGACCGTTCTCATTGGCAAGATCCTTGCGCACACGACCTACGTATACATCATCCTTGCCAGCAGTGAAGAGCGGCATAGGATACTTCTGGTTCTTAGGATCGTCGATGAGTGTCACGCCCTCAGCCGCAGCGATGGCAGCCTGTGCCTCTTCCACAGAGATAGGCTTCTCCGTCTCCACCCATACAGCCTCAGAGTGAGCACGAAGTGACGAGATACGCACGCACATAGCCGAGCACTTCGCATCGGTGTGCATAATCTTGCGGGTCTCGTTAAACATCTTCATTTCCTCTTTTGTGTAGCCATTATCCTGGAACACATCAATCTGAGGAATCACGTTGTAAGCCAACTGATAAGCGAACTTGTTCACAGTAGGCTCCTTGCCTTCTACAAGTTCCTTGTACTGCTGCTGCAATTCAGCCATTGCTGCTGCGCCAGCACCAGAAGCGCTCTGATAGCTTGCCACATGGATGCGCTGGATGTGGCTCAATTTCTCAATAGGCTTGAGCACAACCACCATCATGATAGTGGTGCAGTTAGGGTTGGCGATGATGCCACGAGGACGGTTCAGTGCATCTTCTGCATTGCACTCAGGCACAACCAATGGCACATCATCGTCCATACGGAATGCGCTAGAGTTGTCAATCATCACTGCACCATACTTCGTGATGTCCTCTGCAAACTCTTTTGAAGTTCCAGCACCAGCCGAGGTGAAAGCGATATCAACGCCCTTGAAGTCATCGCCGTGTTTGAGAAGCTGCACCTCATATTCCTTACCACGGAACGTATATTTCGTGCCAGCACTACGAGTGGAGCCGAAAAGCACAAGTTCGTCAATTGGGAAATTTCTCTCATCAAGAACACGAAGGAATTCCTGTCCTACGGCACCACTGGCACCGACGATAGCTACTTTCATCTTGTTTACCTTATTTGTTATTGAAATTATTGATTCACCGTAAAAAACGCTGCAAAATTACAACTTTCCAATAGAAAAAAGAAAGAGGAACGATGGAAAAAGTGTATCTTTGCACAAAAATCATGTGTTTCGACACATAAACGTACTTATTGGACTACCAAACCTATCAACTTGGACGTAATCACCACATATCTGCCCATCACTGACCCGACGTGGATCTTCCTGCTCGTGCTCTGCGTGATTCTGTTTGCTCCTATGATATTCAGCAAACTACACATTCCGCACATTATCGGAATGATTCTGGCAGGTGTGCTGATTGGCGAGCACGGCTTCAACATCTTGGCCCGAGACGCCTCGTTCGAACTCTTCGGAAAGGTAGGCATCTACTTCATCATGTTCTTGGCAGGTTTGGAGATGAACTTGCAGAACCTCAAGCAGAACCGCACTAAGGGGCTTGTCTTTGGCATCATCACCACGTTTATTCCCTTCGTCTTAGGCTATGTGGCAGGGTACTACTTCCTCCACTACAGTTTCTTGGCCTCGCTCCTGCTGGCCTGCATCTTCGCATCCCATACATTGGTGGCCTACCCCATTGTAGGGCGCTACGGACTCAGCAATACTCCTTCTGTCACCATCTCGGTAGCAGCCACGATGGTGGCTCTCCTCTCTGCCCTGCTCTTCTTAGCAGGCATTGCTGGCGTCATCAAGGGGACAGGCGGTTGGCTGTTTTGGGGACTCTTCGGACTAAAGTTCGTTGTCTACATCTTTGCTATGTTCTTCCTGCTGCCGCGCCTCATCCGCGCGTTCTTCAAGAAGTATAGCGAGCCCGTCATCCAATTCACCTTCACGCTGACCGTGGTGCTCCTTTCTGCAGCTGTCGCTGAACTTTGCGGACTTGAAGGCATTTTCGGAGCATTCCTTTCAGGTTTGGTGCTCAACCGCTTTGTGCCCAACACCTCGCCTTTGATGAGCCGCATTGAGTTTATCGGCAACGCCCTTTTCATTCCTTATTTTCTGATTGGCGTGGGCATGCTGGTGAATGTAGCGCCCTTGTTCCGCGAGTCCCAAGCTGCCGTTGTGGTAGTTATCATGGTGGTGGCAGGCACGTTGTCTAAATATCTGGCCGCATACACCAGCCGCAAAATCTTCCATATGTCCCGTGCGGAGGGAGTAATGATGTTTGGCCTCACCGAAGCCCACGCAGCAGGCGCCCTGGCAATGGTGATGGTAGGCGTGAACCTTCAGATAGCTCCAGGCATTCCCCTCATGAACAACGCCGTGCTTGACGGTGTGGTCATCATGATACTCATTTCATGCATCATCTCTTCCATTGCCACCGACCAGGCAGCCAAGAAGCTGAAGGTGCAAGGCAGCAGCACAGACAAGAAGACACGCCGAGACAGCACCGCCCTCGATGACGAAAAGATACTTATTCCCATCAATGAGCCCGGCAACATCGGCACTTTGATGTCTACAGCCTTCATGATGCGCAACCGCCAGCTCAACCGCGGCCTCATCTGCCTGAACATCATCAACGACGCTGACTTGAGCGACCAGACACAAGCACACAGCCGTGAGTGTCTGGAAATGGCCTCTCAACTGGCCTCTGCAGCAGATGTGCCCGTGCAGACCCAGACGCGCCTTGCTGTCAACTTCGCCACAGCTACCATTCATGCCCTGCACGAAAACGATGCCAGCGAGCTTCTCATCGGTCTGCACCGCCAGCGGCATAAGGGCGACTCTTTCCTGGGACTCTTTGCGCAAGGCCTCATCGACGGAGTGTCACGGCAAATTATCATTGTGGACCTTCACATTCCTGCCAACACCATCCGCAAGATTGTAGTGGCCGTACCCGAAAAGGCTGAGTACGAACGTGGCTTTTACCGCTGGATTAACCGTATGGCTCGCATGGCAGAAGACCTCAGCTGCCAGATGGTGTTCTACGCGCCAGAAAGCACCAACAGTCTCATTTTCCGCTATATGCGTGAACGTCACAAGAGTGTGCGCGATGACTACGAAATACTGGAATCCTGGAACGACTTCCCCGCCTTGCGCCACGAAGTCAACACAGACCAGCTCCTTGTTGTGGTCACCGCCCGACGTGGCAGTATCTCCTATCAGAGTGCCTTTTCAAAGCTGCCCCACCAGTTGCAGCAGCAGTTCAGCCACACAAGCCTCATGCTCATTTATCCCGACCAGGAAGAGCAGACGGGCGAGCACCATGACTTCACCGACCCGCATCGCAACACGACGAACGCTGACACCACACTCCTCGGCAAGTGGCTCAGCAAGTGGATTGGAGAGATGGGATAAGGAACCGTATCGGGCATTCCCATTTCCAGTGCCCACATAAGACTGCGCTTAGGCAGTCGAAGAGAAAGAGCAAAGACAAAAGAACTGGCGACAAGCACTCAAAGGAAGTAGCCTTCCGCACAGCAACCAAGCAACACAACGAAAAGTAATGATACAACTACAAAACATCACGAAATCCTTCGGCACGCTCCAAGTGCTCAAAGGCATTGACCTTCAAATCGGGAAGGGAGAAGTGGTCAGCATCGTAGGCCCTTCTGGAGCTGGCAAGACCACGCTGCTCCAAATCATGGGCACCCTCGATACCCCCGACACTGGCTCCGTATTCCTTGACGGCATCGATGTCACCCGGCTGAAAGACAAAGAACTGGCACGCTTCCGCAACCAGCGGCTTGGCTTCGTGTTCCAGTTCCACCAGCTTTTGCCCGAATTCACGGCCCTGGAGAACGTGTGCATCCCTGCCCTCATTGCAGGTACCAGCACAAAACAAGCCACCGAGCATGCCAAGGAATTGCTCGACTACCTGAACCTCAGCGAGCGCGCCAATCACAAGCCTGCAGAACTTTCCGGTGGTGAGAAGCAGCGCATTGCTGTGGCACGGGCACTCATCAACAACCCTGCCATCATTCTAGCCGACGAACCCTCTGGCTCGCTCGACTCCAAGAACAAGGAGGAACTTCACCAACTTTTCTTCGACCTGCGCGACAAGTTCGGGCAGACCTTCGTCATCGTCACCCATGACGAGGCGCTCTCACAAATCACAGACAGAACGATACATATTAAAGACGGAATGATAGAAAACGTCATTGGCGCGAACGAAGCGGATGAAGTGAATAAAGCTGAAGACGTTGATGACAACACCGCGCCATCCGCATAACAAGTGGCGCTCATCCCCAGCAAAGCGGTAAGGCCCCGCCTGCAAACGCTTCACCACAACACACCGACATCAATCATCTCAAAAACAGAAAACTTATGGCACAGCTAAAATTAGGCAAGAGAAACCAACTGAAGGTCTTGCGCATAAAAGAACATGGTGTTTATCTTGAAGGAGGCGACATAGGCGACATCCTGCTGCCCAAGCGCTATGTGCCCGAAGGCACTAAAGTGGGCGATGTACTCGACGTTTTCCTCTACCTCGACCAGGAGGAGCGCCTCATCGCCACGACCGAGCATCCACTCATTGAGGTGGGGCAGTTTGCCTACCTTGAGTGCAGTTGGACCAACGAATACGGTGCTTACCTCAACTGGGGCTTGATGAAAGACCTTTTCTGCCCCTTCCGCGAGCAGAAAGTGCGCATGCAACGCGGCAAGCGGTACCAAGTCTATTGCTACATCGACGACAAGACATACCGCATTGTCTGCTCCAGCAAGATTGAGAAGTTCCAAAAAGCCATCAGCGAACAGAACGGAGGCAGCACACAGTCCTCGCGTCCTGCACGCCCCAACTTCTCACCTTACCCCGACACGCCACCTTCAGACCGCAAGGTGATTATCGGAGACTTCTCGAAGCGCCTCTTCGAGCATCTGCAACTCACTCCCAACGGCTTCTCGCCCTATCATGACAAGTCGCCCGCCGAGGAAATCTATTCCATGTTTGGCGTCAGCAAGAAAGTGTTCAAGCAGGCAGTGGGCGACCTCTACAAGCAGGAACTCATCACCATCCGTCCCGATGGCATCGAGCTGACGGTGAAGGGGAAAGCAATGGGCGTAGAAGAATAACCATGTTACGACTCATCCTTCTCCTCACCCTCATCTCCCTTCCGCTATCCGCACAAAACCTCACTAAGGCTCAAGCGCAGCAGGAAGCACAAACCCTTGCCACCCAATGGATTGTCGACATCCAGACACGCTATCGACAGGCTTGGCAAGACCACACTCTCACCATCGACGGCAAAACCATGCCCTTTTGGTACACCACTTTCGGCACCAAGCCCACCGATGGTTACAGCCTCTTCATCTCCCTGCACGGAGGAGGAAATGCGCCCGCTCGACTCAACGACAGCCAGTGGGAGAACCAAAAGCAGCTCTATCAACCCGTCAACAGCATCTACCTTGTTCCCCGTGCCCCTTACGACGATTGGGACATGTGGTTCAAGCCCGACCTCGATTCCTTCTATGCCGCCCTCATCCAAATGTGCGTAGCCTACCTCGATGTCAACCCCGACAAAGTCTACCTCATAGGCTACTCCGCAGGAGGCGACGGCGTGTGGCGCATGGCCCCCCGCATGGCAGACACATGGGCAGGAGCCTCCATGATGGCAGGGCACCCCGGCGATGTATCCTTGCTCAATCTCCGCAACACCCCCTTCATGGTGTGGTGCGGTGCCCTCGATGCCGCCTACAACCGCAACCACGAATGTGCTCAGCGAGGCATGGAACTCGACTCCCTTCACACCCAAGATCCCAACGGCTACATCCACGAAAACCACATCGTTGCCGGAAAACCACACTGGATGGATCTCGCTGACGCAGCCGCCCTTCCTTGGTTGCAACGACATCAGCGCAGTCCGTACCCTACCCACATCGTGTGGCAGCAGGAAGAAGTTACCCATTCCCACTTCTACTGGCTCACAGCCCCCTCCGATCAGCTTCAGCGAGGCAAGACCGTACGCCTCACTCTCCAAGGCAATACCGTCAACATCCAGCAGTGCGACTACACCCAACTCACCCTCCACTTCAACGACCAGATGGTGAACCTCGATCAACCCGTCACCATCAAGCACAACGGGAGAACCCTCTTCAAAGGAAAACTGCCCCGCACCCTCACCAACCTGCAAACGACCCTCGCACAGCGTGGCGACCTCCGCTATATGTTTCCAGCGCAAGCCACCGTCAAGGTGAACTGACTCAACTTTTACTTCGTCGTGCGAATGGTTCGCAAGTTGAATGGAAGAGAACAGAAAGGAATGGAAAAGGAGTTGGGCTTTCGAAACAATAATCAATCGCACTGCAGACGACGTTCAACGTAAATTAGTTTTATTTCACGAACCCGTCAACCTGGAATAGTCGCCAGGTTGACAGGTTCATAAAATAGAACTTAATTACGTTGACAGCAGAGTACTCGTAAGAGTCCTCCTTTGGTGTCCCTTTGCTTTTCCTTGACAAATCGGTGATGGCTCGTGATGGTAAGCTCGTGGTAAGCTCGTAGCAAGGCAGTAGCAAAAGACATGTTCACGCCTTTGTATTAGGTAGTGCAAGTTAAACTGTGTCAAGGCTATTGCCGGCCGTGCTTATGAGCCATACGTTATTCCGTGTAAGGGCTATCCTGACAAAGAATGAAAGGGCTGATTGTGTTGTCAGCTGTCAATCTGGTTATCTCACCCATTGTTCCGGATTCAAGCGCGTACTTTCGTTACGCAGCTGGAAGTGCAATATGTAGCGTCCATCCGAATCTTGGCCAACAGCGCCCAGCGCGTCCTTCGTCTTCACGCTCTGCCCCTTCCGAACCGATACAGATGAAAGGCCAGAATAGACCGAAATATAAGAACCGTGTCGAAGCATGACGATGTAAGTGCCCGCATATTGGAACACAGAACTTACTGTTCCGTTGAACACAGCTCGAGCAGCACATCCTTGCTGTCCTCGTATGTCTATGCCCTTGTTGTCCAGCATCACATTGCGGAGACCTGCTACAGCATAGTTGCCATAGTGGCCCACCACATTATAGCTGCCCGTGATAGGCATTGGCAAACGTCCCTTGTTTGCTACAAAGTTGCTTGACAATCGGGCATCACCACTGGCATCGTTGCTCTTCCAGGCCTCATACTTCTCACGTTCCACTTTTTCTTCCTTCGTGGCCGTCTTCACATTCGCCTCAGCCGCTTTAGCTTCAGCCTTGGCCTTCTCTGCCGCAGCCTTGGCTGCTGTTCTTTCCGCATCAGTCTTTGCAGCTTTGCGAGCGGCTTCTGCGGCCTCTGCAGCCTTGCGTGCCCGTTCTGCTGCCGCTTTGGCCTCAGCCAATTTGCGTGCCTTCTCACGAGCCTCTGCCTCAGCCTTCTTGCGTGCCTCTTCAGCCTTACGCTTCCGCTCGGCTTCTGCACGGCGTGCAGCCTCTATCTCAGCCTGAATGATGCGGTCTATTTCAGCATTGATAGCTGCTTCCTTCTTTTGGTAGTCTTTAATTTGCTGCTGAACCGTAGCAATGTTTTTGTTCAGGAATTCTACCTGTGTCTGTGCATGCTGCTTCATGCCCTGCAACGAGCGTTTTTGCCGCTCTACCGTCTGCAGGTTTTGTTCCTTTTGAGTTTTAGCCGCCAACAGCTCGTTCTGCTTAGCCTTCACTTCCAGCTGCTTCTCCTTCAGCAGTTCTCCCTGTGCCTTTTGGAACGTGGAGTACTCACGCAGATAGCGCAGACGGCGCATCATCTGCGAGAAATTCTCTGCCGAGAAGATGAACATCAGCTGGTTCTGCACCGACTTGTTCCTGCGCAAATGCACCATCGCTTTCGCATAGCGCTTCTTCTTCACATCCAGTTCCCGCTGTAATCTGTCCAGCTCTGCATTCAGCGTGTCTATCGTCACATCCAAGGAATGAATCTCCTTGTTCAAGCTGTCAATAGACTGTTGTTGTTTGCCTATCTGATGGTCAAGAATCAGCACGCTGTCCAAACTCGCCTTCACATCCTTGTTCAGTTTAGCCAGACGAGCCTGTGACTGCTTCTTGGCTGCTTGTGTGGCAGCTTGCTCCTTCTTCAGCTGCGCTTTCGTGGGAGCAGGCTTCTTTTGCTGAGCCGTCTTAGTGGTGGCAGGCTTCTTAGCTGCTGTGGTCTTCTTTCCTCGGGTCTGAGCTACCGAAGGAAGTGCCAGCGCCAAGGACATTGCTATGATTACGAGTTTTTTCACTGGGCCATCAGGTTGCTAAAAAGTTTGTTGGCATCCGTCTTCACATACTTGTCCGACACTGTCGTATGAGCGTCCCAGTTCGAGGCATTGCCCTTGTTGGAGAGCTGCAAGTCCAACTGGATAGGGCGGCTGGCAGGAATCGTGTAAGAGACCTTATCTGAATTCTGTGCCTCTTGCCAGAAGAAGTCCTGAATGGTGCTGAAGCCAATGTTGCGGCTCTTCAGCGAAGAGAATTCCTCATATGTAGTGCTCACATAACGCTTGTTCAAACGGTCAATAACCAGCACGTTGCTGGGCGACAGCTCCAAACGGCCCACTTCTGCAATGCCCAGAAGAGGGTCCACCAAGGTAATCTGAATCACATCATCATAACGCATGCGCAGCGTGCCCGTGGTCGAAATGTCCTTATCGTCTCGTCTCAAGCGCACTTTCACCTTTGCCGTGAAGTTTGTGCCAGCAGCAATTTGCTTCGCTGCAGAAGGAGCATCTTGCTTCGCCGGCGCTTTCGCAGTCTCCTTTGAGGGGGTAGCGGAAGGTGTATTTACCGTCACCACAGGCGCTGTCTTGTCTGTTCCATTGTCTACAGCCTTCTTGGCCGAGCGACACGATGCCATCACCAGCAGTGCAGGCACCAGCAACCATACCAGTTTATTCATTTCTTCTTAGGGTTTTTCTTATTAATCTTCTTAATATGTTCCACAACATCATCACTAATCTCTTCACCGTCTTTCTGCATCTGCTCCACCGTCTTATCCATCCACACGGCTGCTTCCTCATAGCGTTTCAGCTGGTAGAGCACCCATGCATACGTGTCCATATAGGTAGCGTTGTTCGGCTCCAGTTCGTTCGATTTGCGGCTCATCTCCTCTGCACGAACCAGATTCTTCTTTTTCTGAGAGAGGTAATAGGCATAGTTGTTCAGCACCACAGCATCGTCTGGCGCATATCCCAGACACGCGTCAAACGATTGGAACGCCTTTTCGTCCTGCCCCAACTGGTGGTAGATGTCTCCCAGCAGCGAATACATATTTGTATATAACTGCACGCGATTTGACACGCCACCCTGCTCCACATGGTCCAAACCATCTTTGAACGCTTCAACCGCTTGCGCCAATTTAGCCTGCTGGAAGTAGGCCACTCCCAGATAATAGTAGAACACAGGGTCTTCCGTCTTGTAGTCAACTGCCGGTTTACAGATATTTATGATTTCCAGCGTGTCTTCTTCGTCAATGGCATAAGAGAGAAGCTCCGTGCGTGCCATATTGTTCTCAGGGTCAAGCTCCAGCATCCGCCACAAGTCAGGCTTCACCTTATTGTGAGGCATCTTCTTCGTGACCATGTAGCGCACCTTCAGCTCCAGCAGTCCTCCCTGCTCCTGAGTATTAGGCATCACCTCATCAAACAGCTGCATGATGACGGTCGAGTCTGTGCCCGATGTTAAGTTCTCGTGCACCAGCACACCCATCATTCTCACGCGGGTTGCGTCGTCCACCGCCTTACTTGTCAGTAAGCGCTTGATATAGTCATGGTAGAGCGAATCTTGACCCTCACCTCTGTAATAGTTCGCCATTGACAGGAGCATCGCCCCATTCTCACGGTCCTTCGCCTCAACAGCCTTGAACTGAGCCAAAGCCTCATCCTTTCTTCCTGCGTCCAGGTACAAGTCGCCTATCACCACCTGATAACGCAGGTCATTCGGGTATTCGGCAGCCAACTGCTCCATTTCCTCAAACGCACGCTTCTCATCCTTCATCTGCAAGAACAGGCGGAACTTCTCCATTGACAGCTGCTCACTCTTTCCCTCCTTCACTTCCACCTTGTCCATCACTTTCACCATTTGCTCATAGTCATGCTTCTGGTCATACAAATCCAGCAACATCATCAGCACTTCCCCCTTCTCCGGCCAGCGTTGCGCCATCGCCTCCACATGTTTCAGCGCCTCATCGTTGCGGCGGTGTTCCATATAGAGCGACACCAATCGGTTCTTATACCAATAATTGTCAGGGTATAAACGGCATGCCTCCTCCAATGCTCCGATAGACAGCGAGTCATTGCCCACATAGCGATACAAACCGGCCAGTTCATACAGCACCACGCCCGATGTTGGATTCAACATATTGCAATAGCTAAACAAGTCGATTGCCTCAGCATAGTTGTTTGCCAACTTCTGCCGTTCTGCCTCCTGGAAGAGATAGTCAAACTTCACCCCTTGCGCACCAGCTGTAACCCACAACCAGCACACAAAGCAAAAGACGCCCCATTGTCGCCAACCGTTCATCTTCACATTGTTCATAATCAAAATTTTGTGCAAAGGTAGTGCTTTTTCGATTAAGAATTAAGAATAAAGAGTTAAGATTTAAGAAAATATCCTAACTTTGCAACCGCCACGCAGCAGAAACCGCTTTCACCTGTTCGTTTCTCCTGCAACGGCCGCTCATAAACGACTTAACCTCATCGCAGTAATGAACTGGCTTCAACTCATCTCCAATAAGCGTCTCGGCCAAGAAGACTATCACGGTCTGCATGGCGACGACCGCACCGAATTCAAGCGCGACTACGACCGCCTTATCTTCTCTGCCCCATTCCGGCGCATGCAGAACAAGACACAGGTATTTCCTCTGCCAGGCAGCATCTTCGTGCACAACCGCCTCACCCACTCCCTAGAGGTGGCCAGCGTGGGCCGCAGCCTGGGCGACGATGTGGCGCACAAACTCATTCAGCGGCATCCGGAACTTGCCCACACACTCTTCGCAGAGATTGGTTCCATTGTCTCTGCCGCCTGTTTGGCGCACGACATGGGCAATCCGCCCTTTGGCCACTCAGGCGAGCGCGCCATCGCCTCCTACTTCAGCGAGGGCGAAGGCATCAAGTACAAAGGGCAACTCACCCCCGAGCAATGGGCCGACATCACCCACTTCGACGGCAATGCCAATGCCTTCCGCCTACTCACCCACCAGTTCAAAGGACGTCGCCAAGGCGGATTCGTGCTCACCTACTCCACCCTGGCCGCCATCGTCAAATACCCCTATCCTGCCATTGAGGCTACCAAGCAAAAGTTTGGCTACTTCACGCAGGAAGAGCCTCTTTATACCCGTATCGCCCATGAACTCGGCATCTCACAAACCAAAGTGGGCTGGATGCGCCATCCTCTCGCCTATCTCGTAGAAGCCGCTGATGACATCTGCTACGAAATTATGGACCTGGAGGATGCCCACAAGCTGAAGATACTCTCCTTTGAGCAAACCCGCGACCTCATGCTAGGCTTCGTCACACCTGAACGCCGCGAGCACATCATCAAGCGCGCATCCGAAACCGCCGACCTCAACGAGCAAGTAGCCTATTTCCGCTCCTGCGCCATTGGCGAACTGGAAAAAGAATGTGTCCGTGTCTTTGTAGAGAACGAAGAAAGCATCCTCAACGGCACCTTCTGCGGTTCCCTCATCGACCATGCCTGCCCACTTGTCCACGATGCCTACGAAGCTTGCGTCAAAGTGGCCATAAGCCGCATCTACCGCAGCCGCGACGTTGTCGACACCGAACTGGCCGGTTATAAAATCATCTACACCCTCATGGGGCTCTTCATCCATGCGGTGATGAACCCTCAACACGCCTACAGCCGCCTTCTGCTCGACCGCGTGTCTTCCCAATACGAAGTCACCCACCCCGACACCTATGTGCGCATCATGGCGGTACTCGACTACCTCTCTGGCATGACAGACGTCTTCGCCCTTGACCTCTACCGCAAGATTAACGGCGAAAGCCTTCCTATGATATAATAATCAGTTGGCGGCATTAAACAAGTGCGTGTTTAATGCCGCCAACGGGTATGCTTAATATTCGAAGATGCTGCCACCAAGGAACTCGCGCAAAAGAGAGTCAGGCGGGAGCAAGCTGACAGGCATATCGTGGAAACGGTTGCAGACCCAGATGAGCCGTTGGGCTTCGCCATAATTCGGATCTGTTTGAGGCACTTCCTTGAGCAAGGGAAGTGCTTTTTCTTTCAAAAGCGCTATTTCATACTGGAAGCCCGTGCAGAAGTTGATGTCCGCGTTCTCCTGGAACGGCACAATCCATTGGTCCTCGCCTCTGCGCACAGAGGACCAGCGCGCCAAAGTCTCCGAGGCCGTAGTGTTGCGGAACTGAGCATCGCGAACCATGCGGCGGAGCAAGCGGTTGTCGGTAGTGCCCTGATAGGTGCCGTTGTCCTGCTTCGCCACGGTAAGGCCCGAGATATAGACACGCAAGAGGGCCTCGTCTGGGATGTCTCCCGTCAACATAGGATTGAGGGCATGAATACCCTCCATGATAAGGACGGTGTTGGGCTCCAGACGCAGACGACGCCCGCTGGGCTCGTTCCGGCCCGTTGTGAAGTCATAACGAGGCAGTTCCACTTCCTCTCCCTGCAACAGCTGGTTAAAGTGCTTTTGAAACAGCGGGATATCGAGCGCGTAGATACTCTCATAGTCATAGCCTCCTCTGGCATCGCGCGGTGTCTTCTCACGGTCCACATAATAGTCATCAAAAGAGATGCTCTGAGCCGTATAGCCATTCCGCTCCAGCGCCATGCAGAGCTTCTTGCTGAAGGTGGTCTTGCCGCTCGAAGAAGGACCTGCAATCAAAATTGCCCTCACCTTCGGGCGCTGTGCCACAGCGTCTCCAATTAGCTGTATTCCACGCGATTGAAGTGCCTCAGCCATCTTCACCATCTTCTCAGACTCGCCATTATCTATAGCACGGTTCATCATTCCGATAGACAGAAACACCGTCTTCAGGCGATGAGAGAACAAGTAGCGTCCCCTGATGCGGCCAACCAGATACTGAATCACCTCATCAAGCGTTTTCCCTGCAAATTCTGCTTTAATTTGCTCTGAAATCTTCAAAAAAGCCCCGTTCACTTCGAACTTTTCCGAACTTTTATTACTTTTGCACCCGTATGGTGTAGATGTATCCATAGGCATAAACAATTTCGCTTAGGTTTGATGTGCCAAATATACGACAATTCTTCGACACACCTCACACACAAACGATTAAATTATACTTTTTATGCTTGAATTAACACAATTTTTAGTGCTCATCGGCTCGGTTGCCATGCTCATGTATGGCATGAAAGTGATGAGTGAAGGCCTTCAGAAGATGGCGGGCAGCAAGCTGCGCACCGTGCTGGGCACCATGACCACCAACCGCTTCACAGGTTTGCTCACAGGCGCCTTCATCACCACCGCCATCCAGTCCTCCACAGCCACCACCGTGATGACCGTCAGCTTCGTGAGCGCCGGACTGCTGTCGCTTGCACAGGCCATCTCCGTCATCATGGGCGCCAACATCGGCACCACAGCCACCGCATGGATTATGGTGCTGGGAGGCGGTTCGTTCGATATGCGCCTGGTTATCTATCTGGCCATCGTGGTGAGCATCATATTCATCTACACCAAGAAAAATACCAATCTGGGCGAATTCATCATTGGTTTGGCCTTCATGCTGTTAGGTTTGACCACCCTGAAGAATAATGCTAATGACATGCACCTCGACGAGGTGCCAGCCATCTCCAACTTCTTCGCTCATATCAGCGGCTGGGGCTATGGCTCCTACTTCCTGTTCCTCACTATCGGTGGACTCCTCACCTGCGCCGTGCAGAGTTCCGCAGCCATCATGGCCATCACCATGACCCTCTGCTCCACGGGCATCCTGCCCATCGACATGGGCATCGCGCTGGTGATGGGTGAGAACATCGGCACCACTGTCACCTCCAACATCGTGGCTCTCTCAGCCACCACACAGGCAAGACGTGCCGCCATGGCCCACCTCGTCTTCAACCTCTTCGGAGTCATCTGGGTGCTGGCCATCTTCCCCTATTTCGTCGATTTCATCTGTGGACTTTGGAACGTGGAGTACACACCAGGCGTGCTCAACCGCAATGTGAACCGCAACAGTCTCAGTGCCATCCTCGCCACCTTCCACACCGCCTTCAACGTGTGCAACGTGCTCATCCTGATTTGGTTCATCAACCCCATGGAGAAGCTCGTGTGCCTGTTAGTGGCGCAGAAGGCCACCGAGGAAGAAGAAGAAGGTCGACTGCACTTCATCTCTGGCGGCATCCTCTCCACCGCCGAGCTCTCCATCCTCGAGGCCAAGAAAGAAATCAACCTCTTCGTGGAACGCTGCGTGCGGATGTACCAGATGGTAGAGCAACTCCTCCACACCGAGAAGGGCGACCACTTCAACAAGCTCTTCAGCCGCGTGGAAAAATACGAGAGCATCACCGACAACATGGAGGTGGAGATATGCGACTACCTCTCCAAGGTGAGCGAAGGACGCCTGTCTGCCGAGTCAAAGCAGGAGATTCAGCACATGATGCGCATATGCGACGAGTTGGAGTCGGTAGGCGACTCCTGCTACAATATCGCCCGCACCATGAACCGTAAGCGCCAGCACTCGCAGGAAGACTTCACCGAGAAGCAGTACGAGCACATCCAGAACATGATGCAGCTCGTTGAGGAAGCCATCAAGCAGATGGCCGTAGTCATCGAGCACGGCGAGCATCGCTTTGTGGACCTGCACAAGAGCTACAACACTGAACATGAAATCAATAACTACCGCAACCAGCTCAAGAGCCAGAACATCATCGACGTGAGCAACCAGCTCTACGACTATCAAATCGGTGTCTATTACATGGACCTCATCGCTGAATGCGAGAAACTGGGCGACTATATAATAAATGTAATAGAAGCCTCAGGCATCAAGGAAAAGAAAGCCAACGGCTTCAAGGTCAGCTGACACAGGCAATCAGTCTGCAGCAAGCAGTTCCAACAGAAAAAAACATGACGGATGGCTAAATTTATGACGAGCCATCCGTCATGTTTCAATTAAAATACTTACCTTTGCATCCGCTTACTAGGATGGCCCCATAGTTCAATGGATAGAACAAATCTCTCCTAAAGATTAGATCCGGGTTCGATTCCCGGTGGAGCTACGAACTAATATATAATGTATAATTTATAATATATAATAGGGCTAACGCTATGTGCCGCACAAGCCGCATGGCTATTATATATTATACATTATAAATTATACATTACCTACACGGGGTTAGTTTAGTTGGTAGAATATCGGTCTCCAAAACCGAGGGTCGGGGGTTCGAGTCCCTCACCCCGTGCTCAGCAGGCGGGCCAAGAAGGCAATTCTTCTTGGCCCGCCTGCCTTTTTCCTCTTCTTTCGCCATCACCATTTCCTTTTGTCCGTATTTGTATTTTTTTAACCTTTGTATCATTTCCTAAAATTATGGTTTAATATTTGAAACATTATGCGCCATAATCTACCGAACTTTACCGCCGAAATATCTACGACACTGGGCAAAGTGTCGACGATACCTTTTACACATTATTTATTAATTAACAATTTTATCTAACCAATCAAACCAAAGTATGAAGAAACTTTTTACGTTTGTTCTGGCGCTGGCTGCATCCTTTGCGGCCTATGCGCAAAACTGGGAGGCAGGTGAAGACGTCACTGCAGCTCTCGGTCTTGGTGACACCGACGGTACCTTCTCTGGCGACTGGGCTCCCAACGATTATGCTGGCGGTGACGTAAAAACAGCCGGTAACTACTGGAAGGGCGACGCTCCTAACGAGTACCGTGCCATCGAAGACGGCCATGGCGTTCTTGCCTTCTACAACCGTCCCAACTTCGACCTGTATCAGGTTGTAAGAGTTCCAGCAGGTTCTTACACCATCAAGGTGCAGTCCTACTACCGTGAAGGTAACCCAAACGATACCTTCACCAACTGGAACAACAAGGGCCGTGTCAAGAAGAATGTATATCTCTATGCATCCATCTTGGAGAACGAAGACCCAACATCAACCGTTGTACGTGACTTCAGCAAGCTGATCCGTTCAATGGCCAGCCAGGATCCTGTAGCTACAGCAGAGCGTTACAGCAACGCAGAGCTCAGCTGGGCTACCGACGGTCACCAGCAAAAGAAGTACGGTGTAAACGAACCTATTGAGGTTTACTACCCAAGCTGTAACTCAGGTAACTACTATTACCTCGCTGGCCCAGACGCTTGCTATCCTAACGAGATGAAGATTGTGCTCTCCGAAGATGCTTATGTTCGTATGGGTATCCGCAAGATTGCATCTATCCCAGAGGACTATGTTCCACTCTATGACTTCCAGGTTATCTACAACGGCCCAGCCAACGAAGAGGCTGTGATGGACGCTGCTGCGGAGGACTGTACCAAGGCATTGGAAGAGCTTAAGGACTTCCAGACTCAGCTTGAAGAGGCAGATTTCACTGGCTTTGCAGGCGCTGTGGGCGACCTCGTGATGGAGTTCGAAGATGCTATTGACGAAGCAGAATCTGTTGCTGACCTTGACCAAATTCTTTCTGATATTAAAACGACCACAGAGAACTACCTCAAGAGCCTTACTGCCGTAAATAGCTTGGATGACCTCATCAGCATGTCTGCCGACATGTTAGCATCAACCAACTTCCCAGGCTATTCAACTTTCGAGGCTGCATACAACCAAGCAGTCGCTGACGCCAAGACTAGCGAGACAGAAAAACTTGGCGACAATCCAGGCGTTTACTTCAATACTGTATATGAGACACTCGCAACTGCTCGCGCCAACTACCTCGACTCTCAGGAAAAAGACGAAGAAGGCGCAAAGGACTTCTCTGCCTTAATCAAGTATCCTTGGTTCGTGAATCCAGAGTACACTCCTACCCAGAACGAGGACAAAACTTGGACTCTGAAGGAATCGACTTGGAACTGGGGCGATGTTCAAGGCCAAGATGACTATAGCAATAAGAAGAATGGTAGAACCGACATCTCATCTCAAGTCATTTTGGGTACCGATGCTTCTGTCAACAACCAATGGTATAAGAGACTGAAGGCATTCGGTAATGGTTGGTCTGCTAACAGCTTCCATCTGTACTATCAGGGTGGTCTGATTGGTGTATCACAGGGCTGGTGCTCTGAATTCGATGACTGGGAAGGCGTTTGCCAGCAGTTGGTTGGTCTTCCTAACGGTTACTATAGCCTGAAGGGACTTGCACGTGGTACTGGTACCGGTAAGTGGAACGATGACAACCTGCCTCCATATCACAACATTTTCGCGCAGAACTCTGATGAAGTAGTAGTTAGATCTGTTGTTGGCCATACCGACTCTTATTATTCTCCAGCATACGGATGGAATGAATGGAATCCTAACGTATGGCAGGAGCACAAGACTGGCACAATCGAAGTTTCAGACGGTAGACTCTTGATTGGCTGCCAAAGTAGCTGGATTGCAAACTTCACAGGCTTCCGCCTCCTGTTCTACGGAACAAATCCTCCTTTCACAAGCCTGATCCAGAAAGAGCTTGAAGCTATTGAAAATGATCGTGCCGACATCACATTCAAAGGTGACAACGCGGCTATTGACGAGCTTCTCAAGCAGATTGTATTGCCTATCGAGGATGCTGAAACATACGACGCTGCACTCGTAAAGATTCACGACATCAACGACTACATCACCAAAGCTAAGGCTGCCGCAAAGAACTACAAAGCTGCTGAGACTTACACTAAACTCCTGGACACCTACACTACTGCAGACGAACAGGATATTATCAATCCTGCATGGACTTATGCAATAAATCTGGGTGAAAACGAAAATGACGTTTACACCATGATCGATCCAGCCAACGCTACTGCTAACAAGTACGGTGATTACCTCAAGCTGTACGAAAAGGCTGGCAAGTTCGCAAGTACTGATGCAAACTTGGGCAAGGTGATTAGCGAGCAGACTGCTTACCTCAAAGCCAATTACGTATCTGAAGCAACCCTGCAGTCATTCATCGACAATATCTATCCTGCATACAACCGCGCATTGTTTGCTGAAGAGGGAGCTGCTGATGCTACTAAGGATAAGCCATATACCGTAGGCATCGTGAACCCAAGCTTCACTGATAGTCCATCAGACGGTTGGTCAGGTGCTACTCCATCTCAGAACCAGTATGGTCAGGAAGTTGTAGGTAACGTAGTGAAGGGTCTCAACGCAGAGCTTTGGAACGCTGATCCATTCACACTCTCTCAGAAGCTTGTTGGTCTGCCAGCTGGTACTTACAGACTTAGCGCACAAGTCCTCTATCGCGACGGTAAAGAAGTCACTAAGGAGCTCGTTGACAAGTACAATGCAGAAGGCCAAGAGAATTGGGAGAACGCTAATGCAATGCTCTTCGCTAAGACAAGCGACGAAAACATCCAGTCTGTGAAGATCAAGGCTATTGAGGCTCTCCAGTCTAAAACATTCTCATTCACTGAGGGTAAGTTCGATCTCGACAAGGAAAACAGTGAATATGATGACGACGACAACCTCATTGATCCTGTTTACAAAGAGAACTACGATGAGGTGAAGAAGGATGACAAAGGTAAGCCTGCCTATCCATTCGACACCGAAGTCGTTACTGAGGGAGGCACCTTCTACTACCCAGCTTCTATGTACGGTTTCTACTGCGTTTGCCAGAAAGATCCTGAGTTCTTCAGACATAGCGTAGAGATTACCATCGAGGATGGTGAGACACTCGAGATTGGTATCCAGAAGACCGTGAAGAAGGATTCAGACTGGGTTATCTTCGACAACTTCGAACTTCTCTACCTCTCAGGTGAGACCTTCAAGGAGACCGTTACAGAAATCACTGAGACAGAAGCTGCACCAAAGGCTGAGAGCAAGAAGCTCTTCAACCTCGCTGGTCAGGAAGTCAACAAGGACTTCAAGGGCATCACTATTGATTCTAACGGTGTGAAGCGCTACAAGTAATACAATCGCATTACATTCTTCTAAATAAAGACCCCGCCACTCACTTTCGAGTGGCGGGGCTTTTTATTCAATTAAGTGGGAAGTGATTCTTTTTACTTCACTTTTAACACCCTTTTAATCTCCCCCCTAAGCAGGAAGATTTTGGGGCTTTCCCCCTCCAAAAACGGTGTGAGTCACACCGAGGGTGGCGGTCTGAGTCACACCGACCATACCGGTGTGACTCAGACCGCCAAAGTGGTGCAGGAAGCACCTCTACAGGATGGGTAAGCGAAGGGGCAAGAAAGCGCACCTTCAGTCATCTTTTTCGTGCAGGAAATCGGGTGTCCGGCGAATATACTCGTAGCCGAACTTACAGCGCAGACAGTCGCGGCGCTGGCAGTAATTGCGATGAAGCTGGAGAAGCGCCTGAGAGTCGGCAGCGCTCTCGCACGGAATGCCTGCTGCAGCCCAGTCGCGGATGATGGTGTCGTTCTCGGGCGGCAGTTGCTGCCACATGGCGAAAGCGCGGTCGCAGAGGCGCTGGTCGGACTTGTAGCGGCCATAGGTGAAGAGCATGGGCGCCACGCTGTTGATGATAAGCAACTGGATGGACGCCTGGGAGAGAGCTTTCTCTGTCGGCTTCGCTGGCTGGGAGGCGAACGTGTAGTGGGTGCGCCAGAAGTCGCTCACATGAGTGAGGAGCAGGGCGCTTACCTCCTCGATGCTCTCGGCATTGAGAAGGCGGGAGAGATTGAGCCGCTGCTCGTAGTAGAGCATGGCAAGCTGGGCAATGCGGATATGGGGGAAGTTCTGCGGGCGCAGCCTGAGGAACTTCCACGCGCTGCGCGGTATGGGAGTAAGGGTGAACTTGTGGCGCAAGAAACGGTACTCCTTTTGCAGGCGGACATAATAGTCGTCCTGTGGCTGTGCTGCCTGCGTTGAAGCAGGAGCTGCACCGGTCGAGGGGTCTTCTTCCAGCAAGCCTGCTTGGCCAAAGAAGATGGCTTCTATCTGGAAAAGGCTGTCGCGATGCTTTCCCACGGCCATGAGGGGGATGGAACGTGCCCACTGCTCGAAGGCGTCGCCATTGATACCAAAGCCGAAACTGCGTGCCAGGGTAACAAAGAGGGTGCCTTCCCAGTCTTTGTCGAGGCTCTCGCGGCGCTGCATGATTTGCCGTGCGCGCTCCTCGAAGCGCTGGAGGGCGAGTGTAGTCATCCAGTTGTGCACCAGAAAAAGCGGCAGGTCGCCCACTACCCCACGGCAACGAGGACGGACATCGTTGTGGCAGAGTGTGCCGTAGTTCTCACGCACCGAGGCGGGCACAGGGAGCTGCAGCTGGGGAATGGGCTGCCCGCTGGGATAGAACAGGGGCTGGTCCACCTCGCATGCCACATGGAGGATGATGTTCTCATAGGCGGGGTCGGTGTCGTGATGGTGCTTGAACCAGTCGCTGGTCTTGAGGTGCAACTCTACGTTGCCTGCCCATTCAGCACCGTCCAGCTTGATTTTCGCCCCTGTGAAGTCGGGGCCTGCATCCGTGTTGTGAATGCCGGGGTTGAGCACCTCCAGCAGACGCCCATCGGTGGTGCGGAGCTCGCGCAAGGGGAAAAGCCTGTGCATCCACGTGTAATGCAAGAGTTGTTCCATGTTTCTTGTACTAATTTTTGTTCAAAGGTACAGAAAAAAAAGAAAATTCACTACCTTTGCAGTGTTTTTCAAGAATTTACACCATCAAACAAGACATACGACAATGAAAATAGCATTGATTGGATATGGCAAGATGGGCAAGATGATTGAGCAGATTGCCTTGAGCCGCGGCCACGAGATTGTGAGCATCATCGACATCGACAACCAGGAGGACTTCGAGAGCGAGGCGTTTGCCAGCGCTGACGTTGCTATCGAGTTCACCACGCCCATGACTGCGTATGGCAACTACCTGAAGGCCTGGAAAGCGGGCGTGAAGGTGGTGAGCGGCAGCACAGGATGGCTGAAGGAGCATGGCGACGACGTGCGCAAAGCCTGCACGGAGGGCGGCAAGACGCTGTTCTGGGCCAGCAACTACTCCATCGGCGTGGCTATCTTCAGCGCTGTGAACAAGTATCTGGCCAGCATCATGAACCAGTTCCCGCAGTATGACGTGAAGGAGGAGGAAACGCACCACATCCACAAGCTGGACCACCCTTCTGGCACGGGCATCACGCTGGCAGAGCAGATTGTGGAGCGCCTGGACCGCAAGAAGGACTGGACCATGGGCTATCTGCAGCAGCCTGACGGCACAGTGGAAGGCACAGACCAGGTGGCCGCTGACTTGCTGCCCATCAGCAGCATCCGCCGCGACGAGGTGCCTGGCATCCACTCTATCACATGGAACAGCGAAGCAGACCAGATTACCATCACGCACGACGCACACTCTCGTCAGGGCTTTGCGCTGGGCGCTGTGATTGCCGCAGAGTTCACAGCACAGCACGAGGGACTGCTGAGCACGGATGACTTGTTCAATTTCAGTGAAAAGTGAAAAGCGAAAAGCGAAAAATCTAAGTTACCAACTATTCGGATGGATTCTCAATAGTAATGGTAATTCAGATTTTTCGCTTTTCACTCTTCACTTTTCACTCACAATATTTCAACTACATGGGATTCGACTATAAGAACTTTAAGAAGACACGTTCTGGTGAGAACAACAAGCCCGAATGGACGGGCTGGAAATGGGTGAAGTTTGGCGTGGCCACGGCCTGCTATCTGGCTTTCCTCGTATGGGTGAAGTCATGGTGGGGACTGGTGGTGGTACCTTTCATCTATGACGTGTACATCAGCAAGAAAATCAAATGGACCTGGTGGAAGGAGCTGGAGAGCGATGTGGCACGCACCATCATGAGCTGGCTGGATGCCATCGTGTTTGCGCTGGTGGCTGTGTATTTTGTCAACAACTTCTTCTTCCAAAACTACCAGATTCCCTCTTCATCGCTGGAAAAGACGCTGATGACAGGCGACTTCCTGCTAGTGAGCAAGATGAGCTATGGCCCACGCATTCCGCAGACGCCACTGACCATGCCGCTGACACAGCACACGCTGCCACTGGTGAACACGAAGTCGTATCTCGAATGGCCTCAGTGGGAGTATCGCCGCGTGAAGGGATTTGGCAAGGTGGAGCTGGGCGACATCGTGGTGTTCAACTATCCAGCCGGCGACACCGTGGCTGTGGGACACAACGGCGACTATTATGACCTGTGCTACCAGCTGGGCAGCAGGGCCGTGATGGAGCAAGGATATGAGGTGCCGCTGATGCAGGACCTTCCCCGCGAGGAGCAGCAGAAGCAGTTCGACCAGCTGTACAACATCGGCAAGCAGGTGGTGGCCTCGCAGACGAATATCTACGGCAGCGTGACGAGCCGTCCGGCTGACCGCCGCGAGAACTATGTGAAGCGCTGTGTGGGCCTGCCCGGACAGACGCTACAAATCAAGGACAAAATCATCTATGTGGACGGCAAGAAGCAGGAGACTCCTACGTTCGCACAGTTCAACTACAAGGTCTATACGCGCAACTATCAGGTGCTGACTAACGAAATGTGTGAGGAACTGAACATCAGCGATGAGGACCGTGACAAGATTCTGGACCATGACATGGGCATTCCGCTCACACACATGGCTGCAGAGGCGCTGCGCGCCAACAAGGACTTCTGCGACAGCATCGTGGAGGTGAAGGACGGCTACTGGGGCAACCTCTACCCCATCAACCACCAGTATGGCTGGACACGCGACAACTACGGTCCTATCTGGATTCCAGCCAAGGGCAAGAGCGTGAAGCTGACACTGGATAATCTAGCCATCTACGAGCGCCCTATTCGTGTGTATGAGAAGAACGAGCTGGAGGTGAAGGACGGACGCATCTACATCAACGGCAAGCAGACGAACGAATACACGTTCAAGATGGACTACTACTGGATGATGGGCGACAACCGCCACAACTCGGCAGACAGCCGCTACTGGGGCTTCGTGCCTGAGGACCACGTGGTGGGCAAGCCACTATTCATCTGGCTCTCCCTCATCACCGACCGCTACGGACAGTCGCACGGCGTGCGCTGGAAGCGCTTGTTCACATGGGTGGATAATATTAAGTGAAGAGTGAAAAGTGAAGAGTGAAGAGTGAAGAGTGGAAAATCTAAGTTACTTTTGCGAATGAAGAGCCAACAAGCCAAATGGCAGGTAAAATAGATTTTTCACTCTTCACTCCCATAAGAAACTATGACGATGATACTTCCTTCAGCATATCTCCCGCCACTCAGCTGGTTCACAGCCCTGCTTGAGAACGAACCTGTCTGCATTGAGCAATACGAGAACTACCACAAGCAGACCATCCGCAACCGGTGCACCATCGATGCGCCCAACGGACCGCTGAATCTGTCTATCCCTGTGGACAAAAGCACGTTTGTGGGCGGGAAGTGCCTGATGAAGGATGTACGCATCAGCAGCCACAACGACTGGCAGCACCAGCATTGGTACGCACTGGAGACAAGCTACTTCAACTCTCCTTTCTTTGAATATCTGCAGGACGATTTCCGCCCGCTGTATGAACGGAAGTGGGAGTTTCTGATGGACTTCAACGAAGCCCTCATACAAAAATGCTGCGAGATGCTTGACATCCAGCCAAACATCTCGCGTACTTCTAATTATATAGGGGTTGACTCTACTGCCTACGAGCTTTCCTCAACTGAGCACTCTCAACAGCCAACTCCTACTTATTATCAAGTCTTTCAGCAGAAGCATGGTTTCTTGCCTAACCTGAGCATCATTGACCTCATCTTCAACATGGGGCCTGAAAGCGTGCTTGTGTTGCAATCTCAACGCAACCTGCAAGTGGCACGCTGACAGCGCATCACACAATCATGTTCTGAATGCCGGACAGCATGGCGACCTGCTCTTTCTTGAGCCCCTTGACATTGACACCTGCCATGAAAGCTCTCAGGCGGTGAAGGTCTGAGCCAAAGAAAGAATAATTGCCTTTGCCCAAGAGCATCTGAGCCTTTTCCTGCGCGGGCTTACCATAGGCACCGACCAAGGAGACGATATTGAGCTGCAGTTTCACCTTCATCGCTACCAACCGCTCGTAGTCGCTGTCCTCCATATAGATATAGCGCTCAGGATGAGCCAAGATGGGCGTGTAGCCTATCTCCTGGATACGCTTCAACGTCTCGTAGAAATCGATAGGAGGTTGGAAGTAGGAGGTCTCCACCAAGAGGTGGTCTCTCTTGGGACCGATGGGCATGAGCTGCTTAGCGGCCAAACGTTCGGTGAAGAGGTTGTCAAGCATGTTCTCTGCAGCCAAATTAAGCTTGACAGGGCCTTGATAGGCGGCCTGCAGCTCCTGAAAGCGAGCTTGAAGTTCTTCTGGCGTATTGGGCCAATCTTCCATAATGTGAGGCGTGAGCCACACTTCCTTGATGCCTATCTTCTCATAATACTCTAACACGGCCAATGACTCCTCCATCTGCTGGACGCCGTCGTCAACTCCGGGGAGTATGTGACTGTGCCAATCGGTGGCACCAGAAAAGATGCCTGTGTTGATTAGCTTCTTTTTTGTGTTGAAGATACTAAACATAGATCCCTATTATTTCTTCTGCTATTTAACTTCCGAAAGTTGAGTTGTGTAACTGGTTACTCTGAGCTTCCGTAGCCGTAACCATAACCGTAACCATAACCGTAGCGGCTGTAGTAACCGTACTTGTGATAGCCGTAACGACCTGCAGCCTCGGTGCCATTCAGCAAGAGCGCCATGTTCTTAAACTTCTTCTCTTTATACATCGTGTCAATGTTTGGCAGTATGCCACGGTCGAGCAGACCTGCACGGACGATGAAGAGGGTAAGATCCACATAACGGTTGATAATGGATGAGTCAGCCAGTATCTCTACTGGAGGACAATCGAGGAACACGTAGTCATACTCTTCACGCATCTTTGCAATCATCTCCTCAAGACGTGGGCTGTACAGCAACTCTGCGGGGTTTGGAGGCAGCGAGCCACAAGGCAGCACGTCAAGATTCTTGTGGAGGGTTCCACAAAGCATGACGGAATGGAAGTCGTCAATATCGCTATTGAGATAGCCTGCAACGCCCGCTTTTGGATTATCTACATAGATGCTCAAAGAGGCCTTACGAAGGTCGAGGTCGACAACGGCCACTTTCTTGCCCTTGATGGCATAGCAGACCGCGAGGTTCATCGCCAAGAAGGTCTTACCTGAACCTGGGTTGAAGGATGAAGTCATGATGACCTTATCGCCAGCGTGACCCAGCATGAACTCGAGGTTGGTACGGACCACACGGAAGGCCTCGTTGATGACGTCGCGGCGATGGTCGCGCACAACAAGCTCTCGTTTCTCGGCAGGAGCCCTGGCACCCGTGCGCTTTGACTTCACCCAAGAGATAAACTTGGCAAGAGTCTGGAAACGACGTTTCTTCCCGCGCTCATAGAATGGAATCTCACCCACGTAAGGAGTGATGAGGTTTTCAATGTCCTTGCGACCACGCACACGAGTGTCCATCACTTCCAACATATAGATAATGCCGATGGGGAGTGCCAAGCCAATGGCAAAGGCCACAAGCAGAATCTTTCCCTTGGCGGGCGCAACAGGAGCATCGGAACCTACAGCCCAGTTGATGATGCGGGTGTTGTAGGCTGTAAATGTCTGGCCTATTTCGTTCTCCTCACGCTTCTGGAGCAAGAAGAGATAGAGGGATTCCTTCACCTTCTGCTGACGCTCCACAGAGAGGATGTACTTGGCCTGTGTAGGGTTGGTGCTCAACTGCGTGTTGGACATAGCCTCTTTGCGCTCCAAGGTCTTTATCTGGCTGTTGAGTGTATAGATATAGTTGTCGAGTGAGGCAAGAATCATCTTGCGCATCATGGCCAACTTCTGGTCCAGCTCCACTACAAGCGGGTTCTGCTCATTGCTGCTGGTGGCGTAGTTGTTGCGCTGCAGGAGGTCCTGATTGTATGATGCGATTTGCTGTTCAATGCTGGGGTTCTCAATGCCAGAGTTGGCAGGCAGCAACTGGTTCTTGTTGAGGTTGCTGCTCAACTGCTGACGGATGTAGTTGGCCATTGAGCGACGGTTGTTGAAGTCAAACAGCTGGTCGCCTGTCGCATTGGAACGCTCGAAGTAAGCGCCTGCGGCCTGTGCCACATCTGGAATGCGGTTGCTACTCTTATAGGAGGAGATGTTATCGTCGACCGTACCGAGCTCTGCCTCAATAACCTTCAGACGCTCTTCAATGAACTTGGAAGTGCTGATGGTGATTTGGTTTTTCTCCTTCAACCAATTCTCATTGTAAACTTTGATGATTTCGTTGACAATATCTGTAGCACGCTCCACTGACACATCGGTGTAGGAAAGGTCTATAACGTCAGCGTTCTTATCGGCCAACTCTGCACCCATACGGCTGAGACAGATTTCCACAGCCACCTTGGAACGGTATTTCTCTATCAGGATTTCGCTGATAGCAGGAAGTGCTGAATTGGGGATATAGGCAGGATTGCTGCTCACCACAATAGAACCGCCTGTTGGCATGGCAATAGTGTCAAGCAACGCACCTTTGACGACCTCGGAGCATTTATCCCGACCTATTGAAGTGAGTTCCAGACGGAACTGGTTGTTCTTGACCGACAACGCACCTGTCAACGACACGTTGTCCATGTTGACAAACTCTACCACATAGGGAAGTGTTGTGCCATAGAGCAGCTTGTCGTAGAAGAGGCCTTTGACGTAGTAGTTGGTCTCCAAACCAAGGTTTTTCACCACACCAGACATGACGGAAGGTGAATTGAGCGTCAAAATCTCATTGTAGACGTTGGACTGCAAGTTAATGCCTCCAAGGTCGGAGAGCTCAGAAACGGCTCCTTTAGCTTTCTTGGAGTCTTCCTTGATGAGTACAGCTGCCGAACGGGTGTACCGAGGCGGCGTGGTCTTGATATACATGAAAGCAATGGTCAGGCATACAAGGACAGATGCGACAATCCATTGCCACTTATTGAGGCACAAAAAGAATATATCAACAATGTTCATTCCCTCGCTTTCCTGCTCGGATGAACTTACTTCTATATTACGTGCGTTTTCTTCAGACATTTCTATTCTGTTTTCTTTAACTGTTTTTCTTTCTATTTCGTATCGCCTATTTCTATTTCGTAATCAACAATACCATCGTCACTGCAAATGACATGGCAGACATCCAGAAGGTTGGCGTCAGGATGGTATTGCCTACAGCCGTACTCTGACGCGCTTTCACTTTGTTTGGCTCCACATAGATGACATCATCCTGCTGCAGCATATAGACGGGTGATGCACACAACTCCTTGAACTTCGTAAGATCGACTTCGTAGGTATCGATTGTATTGCCATTCTTGCGGAATACCTTGACGTTCTTTCTGTTGCCATACTGCGTCAAGTCGCCCGCACGCTCTATGGCGTCCAAAATAGTGAACTGGTCACGGCTGATGGGAATAACACCTGCTGCCTTCACTTCGCCCAACACGCCCACGTGAAGGTCTGCGTATTCCACAGTAACTGTCGCGTCTTTCAAACCCTGTTCAGAGGTAGTGAGAGCTTGCTTTACGGCAACTGCTATTTCGTTTCTATTCAAACCTGCAACTGCAATCTTACCCAAAATAGGGAAGTCTATTTCACCATTCGCATCCACTGTATAGTAAGAAACGTAGCCGTAGCCCGTGCTCTGAGACGTCGTCGAACCAACACGATTGGTGGATGACAACAAGTTATACATGGATGCCAATGCCGGATCCTTACAGCTTACAATAATGGAAATCTTGTCATATGGCTTAATCTTCACCGTCTGCATCGCATTTGCCACAGGACTGTTATCCCCAGCCACAGTATCTTGGAAATAGTTAAAATTGCGAACAGAACCACAGGAACTCAATAAGAGCAAGAGAATTGCAAATAGAAATAGATTCTTTTTCATCATTCAGTTATAATTGCTTTCCCAAACCGCCATACGGTCCAAAACGTACCACGGAATGCAAAGACACATTTACCTATAATTGCTGCAAAGTTACAACTTTTCCTTCCCCACTCAAGGAAAAACACACTTTTTTTGTTATATTTGTTCTATTTAGAAAAAGATTTAATACTTTTGCATAACTTTTCAGTGATATGGCGACAGAGGCAGAAGACTTCAAAGTGGACATAGACCAAGTGCTGAAGGACAAGCTGGGCAACAAGGCCAAGTTTGTTCCGCGCTGCTTGGTGTCGTGGTTGAAAGGCATCATTCACCAGGACTGGATGAACGTGCATCTGTGTGGCGAAGGGAAAGGACAAGTAGGTGTAGAATGGCTGGATGGGTGCCTCAATTATCTGAACTGCAGAACAAAGGTGCAGACAAATATCGGTGGTGTGATTCAGGAAGGTCTGGAGGCCTTACCCGGCAACGAAGACGGACGGTACTTCACCATCGTGAGCAACCACCCCCTCGGAGGACAAGATGGCATCGCGTTGGGCTCCATCGTCTGCCACAAGTTCAATAGCCAGATGGTCTATCTGGTCAATGACATCCTGATGAACTTCAAGGGGCTTGCGCCACTATGCGTGCCTATCAACAAGACGGGACGCAATAGCCGCAATTTTCCCAAGATGGTGGAGGCTGCGTTTCAGTCGCCCAAGAATGTGGTGATGTTCCCTGCTGGACTCTGCTCACGAAAAGGAGAAGATGACGTCATTAAGGACCTGGAATGGAAAAAGACGTTCATCACGAAATCTGTTGAATACCAACGAGACGTCATTCCCGTATACTTCTCAGGACACAACTCCGAGCGTTTCTATAATATTGCCCGTTGGTGCAAACGGCTGCACATCAAGTTCAACATCGCCATGCTGTATTTGGCCGATGAAATGTACAAGAACCAAGGCAAAACCTTTACCGTCACTTTCGGAGAACCTATCCCATGGCAGACGTTTGACAAGTCAAAAACACCTACAGAATGGGCACAATGGGTGAAAGAGAAAGTTTATCAGTTAGACAGAGGACAATAGGGATATACGGAATGTCCCTAACATCAGAATAAGGATACAAACAAGATATGGAAGCAGAAATCATGGCACCCATCCCCAAAGAGGTGCTGAAATCAGAACTGACCGACGACAAGCGCTTGCGCATGACCAGCAAGAGCAACAACGAAGTGTATGTCATCACTTGGCAAGACTCTCCTAATGTAGTACGAGAGATTGGACGTCTCCGCGAAATCGCCTTCCGCGCAGCTGGGGGCGGAACAGGACTCGATTGCGACCTTGACGAGTTTGACACGATGGAGAACCCCTACAAGCAACTCATCGTATGGAACCCCGAATCGGAAGAGATCATTGGCGGATACCGCTACATTCTGGGTCCCGACATCAAACTGGACGAGAAAGGACAACCCATCTTGGCTACCAGCCATATGTTCCACTTCTCGGATGAATTCATCAAGGATTATATGCCCTACACCATTGAGCTTGGGCGTTCGTTCGTGACCGTGGAATACCAATCTACCCGCGCAGACGGCAAGTCTATCTTCGCCCTGGACAACTTATGGGACGGGCTCGGAGCGCTGGCTGTCATCATGCCCGGATGCAAGTACTTCTTCGGCAAAATGACCATGTATCCCAGCTACAACCGCAAAGGACGCGACATGATCCTCTACTTCCTCCGCAAGCACTTCGGCGACAAGGACGGTCTTGTAATTCCTACCAAGCCCCTGGAACTGGAGCATGACCCCAAGGAGTTTGAGAAGATTTTCTGTGAGGATTCCTTCAAGGAGGACTACAAGATTCTCAACCGCGAAGTGCGTGCCTTAGGCTACAACATTCCTCCACTTGTCAATGCATACATGGGACTCTCTCCCACAATGAAGATGTTTGGAACAGCTATCAACTACGGCTTCGGAGACGTGGAAGAAACCGGCATCTTGATTGCTGTCAGCGAAATCTACGACCAGAAGCGCATCCGCTACGTGGATAACTTCGCAAAGGAGCACCCCGAGTATATCCGCATCACCAGCGGTGCTAACAAAGTCATTTACGAGCCCAAGAACAAGGAAGAGCTTACAGATGACTTTGACCCCGTGAAATGACTTGCTCTAACGGTTTTCCGCACATCTATAAATATAATGGGGATTACAACCCGCGCAAAAGTGGCACAGTTTCTTAGTTTTCGTGCCACTTTTTTTGTCAATACAAATAAAATACCTACTTTTGCACAAAATTAAATGATTTGTGTATTAAAAGACTATGGCATTTACAAGAATCACCGCTGCAGAGGCTGCAGCACTCATCAAGAACGGAGACAATATCGGCCTGTCAGGCTTCACTCCTGCAGGCACACCCAAAGCTGTAACAGCAGAAATTGCTAAGATTGCTCACGCTGAGCATGAAGCCGGCCGCCCATACCAGATTGGTATCTTTACAGGCGCATCTACAGGCCAGTCTTGTGATGGCGTTTTATCCGATGAACAAGCCATCCGTTACCGCGCACCTTACACCACTAACTCTACTTTCCGCAAGCATGTGAATGCTGGTGAAATCGCATATAACGACATTCACCTCGGCATGATGGCACAGGATCTTCGCTATGGATTCCTCGGCGATGTAGATTGGGCTATCCTTGAAGTGTGCGCCATCGAAGAGGACGGCAAAGTGTACCTTACGGCTGCTGGCGGTATTTCTCCCACTGTAGCCCGTCTCGCAAAGAAAGGAATTATTCTTGAATTGAATGCGTTCCATTCTGCTAACTCAATCGGCATACACGACGTGTATGAGCCACTTGATCCTCCATGCCGCAAACCTATCCCTATTGAGAAGGTAACTGACCGCATCGGCACAACTTACTTGCAGCTCGACCCCAAAAAGATTGTGGGTGTAGTGGAGTGCAACATTCCTGATGAAGCCCGTTCATTCAAGGATGCAGATCCTATTACAGACAAGATTGGTGAGAACGTGGCAAACTTCCTCATGAACGAGAAGAAGCGCGGCATCATTCCTCCAAGCTTCCTTCCTTTCCAAAGCGGTGTGGGCACTACTGCCAACGCTATTCTCTTCGCGCTTGGCAGCAATCCAGAGATGCCTCAGATGGAGGTCTATACAGAAGTGCTTCAGAACGCGATTGTTGACCTCATGTTCCAGGAGAAAGTTAAATGCGCTTCCACTTGTTCACTCACTGTGACAAACGACAAGCTCCAGAGCATTTACGACAACATCAATTTCTTCAAGGATAAGCTGGTGCTCCGCCAGTCAGAGATTTCTAACAATGCTGAGGTTATCCGCCGTCTGGGACTCATCGCTATCAATACTGCTATCGAGGTGGACCTCTATGGACATGCGAACTCTACACAGATTTGTGGCACTAAGATGATGAATGGCATTGGCGGTTCAGGCGACTTCGAACGCAACGCTTTCCTTTCTATCTTCACTTGTTCTTCTGTAGCCAAGGGCGGTGCAATTTCTGCTATTGTACCATTCTGTAGCCACATTGACCACACCGAACACGACGTGAACATCATCGTGACAGAACAGGGTGTAGCCGATTTGCGCGGAAAGAGCCCTATCGAACGCGCACATGCTATCATTGAGAACTGTGCACACCCAGACTACAAGCAACTGCTTTGGGACTATCTCAAGATTTCGCAGAAGGGTCAGTCATGGCACAACCTCGCCGCCACCCACGCATTCCACGATACCTTTATCAAGGAAGGTGACATGCACAAGGTGGACTTCAGCAAATTCGCATAAGCAACATAACCATGAAGTTTATTTCTTGGAATGTAAATGGACTCCGCGCCGTGTGCGGCAAGGGTTTCTCAGAAACCTTCGCCACGCTCGACGCGGATTTCTTTTGCCTGCAGGAGACTAAAATGCAGGCTGGACAACTCGACCTCGCGTTCCCAGGTTACCAATCCTACTGGAACTATGCCGACAAGAAAGGCTATTCGGGTACAGCAATCTACACGAAGCATACACCTCTCAATGTCACATACGGGCTGCCATTGGATATTATTCAGCAGATGCCCGCCAATGAATGGCAAGAGATGAACACTGAAGGACGCGTCATCACACTCGAATATGACACTTTCTATGTTGTCACCGTATATACTCCCAACTCACAAGATGGGCTTAAGCGCCTTGAGCAGCGCATGATCTGGGACGATGCTTTCCGCATGTATCTGCTACAACTGGATCAGAAGAAGCCTGTTCTTGCTTGTGGAGACATGAACGTGGCACATGAAGAAATCGACATCAAGAACCCTAAGTCGAATCGCCATAACGCTGGTTTTACGGACGAAGAGCGCACAAAATTCTCCGACCTACTTCAGAGCGGATTCACTGACACGTTCCGATATTTCTTCCCAGACCAAGAGAATATCTATTCGTGGTGGAGCTATCGCTTCCACGCTCGCGAAAAGAATGCAGGCTGGCGCATCGACTATTGGCTCTGTTCCAACCGGCTACAGCCCCAGCTACTTTCCGCCCATATACATACTGACATTATGGGCAGTGACCACTGCCCTGTAGAAGTGACGGTAAAGCTTTGACCCAAAGCCAAAGTTCTCCCCTTTCCTTCTTTCTCTATTGGAAATACGTTTCCATCAACTTTTGGGCGGCACTATCCCCCATATCGATGGCACGTTGAATATTCCGGCGAGCGTTTTCACGTTCGCCTTTTTGTAACTGCGCATAACCCAGAATGCGGTATGCATCAATGATGCCAGAATTCAAGCGAATGGCTTGTTGACACGACTCAATGCACTCATCAAGCATTCCAACCCGTATAGTGATAGCGGCACGCTCCACATAATAGAGCGGTGTACGCGGTGCCAGCTCTATTGCCTTATTGATGTCGTCAAGCGCTTGCTGGAACATACGGGCATTTACTTCTATCTGTGAACGCTCATAATAAAAGACTGCACTCACTTTACCTTCTAGCAGATAGGCATACTGAGTGTAGTCAAGCACAGCTTCACGATACTTGCCGGCATTGGCATAGAGCTGTCCACGACGAATGACATAGTTCGCAGCTTCACGAGGCAAAGGGTTTCCCATCAATGTCAAAGCGGAATCAAGCGGTTCAACCACTGCCATCAAGGAATCTCCACGCTCCTCACGAGCCATGCTGATGGCATAAAGATAGGCTGGGGCAGCACTGCCACCACTTTGCAATAAGCCATCATATACGGTGATTGCAGCATCATAGTCCTTTTTCTCCATCAGCATTTGTGCCAAGAGTGTTTGACACTTTATGTATTCATCCTTTTGCTGGTCACTGGCCGGCTTTGCGGCATTCAGCTGAAGGGCTTTTTCTACATATCGCATGGCCGTCTCAATCGTCCACTGCGCATATGCGGGCTCTGGCTGCAGCCTCAGTTTGTCAAAGATGAGTGACGCTACGTTGTAGTGCCCTGATGCCTTGTCCTCTACTAGCGTCAGATATTGTTCCATATCTTGTGCAGCTTCATCAAAGCGAGTAAGGTCAATGAGAGGAGTGGCTCGTCGGAGATACCCTTCTGCATTCTTTGGAAATGCGGCCACAAAACGGTTGACCATATCCATATACTCTTCATTCTCCGACGATCGAGACTTAATATATAGATAGACCAACGCTTCCTCGGCCGTGGCTGGCAAAGCTTTTGAAATGAATATATTGTTCAGAGCAACCGACGCAGAGTTCGTTGGGATAGCAACCATCTTCAACGTCTCACAAAAACGAGCATCAAGCACATAGCTCTTATTGCCCAAGGTAGAATGCAGAATGCCCACCAATTCTCCTGAACCATTGAATACTGGTGACCCTATCAAGCCGGCATCCAACTGACGATTCAAACCATAATAGGCATATTTCCCTTGAATAAGAGATGTGTCTTCAACCGCTACTTGCTCACTCTGTACAGCAGTTCCGTCAGAGGGGCGCAGCACATATAACACAGATTTCAGCGGCTGGACTGATGGCGCTACTGGATAAGGAGCCTTTCCTTTTACAGGAACATGGAAATGCACCTGCGAATAGGCATCATCGGCACCTAATACGTAATCAACCTCCAACTGCTTCCCATCAGCCGCTACCACAATCGCCTTGCTTGCGCCCTTAAACAAACGGAAATCAGCCAAAGCCTCGCCATTCCCGCCTACATAGAAGCCTATGCCTTTCTGAAGGAGAGCGCCCTGTTTGTCGTACGTAGTAAGAGAGAATATACCTTTCCTTGCTTTCGCCGCGAACTTGGGTTGAGCACAAGCCATACAGGCCATACAAAAGAGAGAGAAAGTAAGCAGTAAAGATTTCTTCATGTTCAAATTGCATATACACTATTGGTTCTCCAATAAAGACCGTGCATTGTCCAAGGCGGCCTGCGTGAGTTTCTCGCCACTCAACATGTGGGCAATTTCCTCCACACGCTGCTCCTCGGTTAACGGAACGATGTGACTCAACGTTGCATCTTCGGTATCTTCCTTATACACTCTATAATGATGAGCACCCAATGCCGCTATTTGTGGCAAATGCGTAATAGAGATGACTTGACGCTCTTGTTGTCCTATCTCTTGCATAATGCGTGCCATCTTTTCTGCGATGGAGCCACTGACACCCGTATCTATCTCGTCGAAGATAATGGTTGGCAATTTGACCGCACCCGCAATAAGCGCTTTCAACGACAACATGACACGAGCTATTTCACCACCAGATGCAATTTGGCTGACAGGCTTTAAGTCTCCACTCTTATTGGCATTAAAAAGGAACAGCACTTGGTCATATCCCGTAGAAGTCAGTTCAGAAGGATGCACTGTCACCGAACATTTGAACTGGACATTGGGCATACCTAGTGGCAAAAGCCGCTCCTGCATCTCTTGCTCCACTTGCTTGGCCACCTTCACTCGCCCTTTAGACAAACGTTCAGCTAATTGAACACATTGTTTCTGCAAAGTATCCACCTTCTGACGCAATTCTTCAAGCATCTCATCAGAATTGGTAATGCGCATCAACTTTTCCTCCAACGCCTCCTGCAAAGCCAGCAACTCTCCCACTGTGTCAACCCCATGCTTCTTCTGCAAAGAGTAAATGGTGTTTAGACGCTCATTCACTTGTTCTAGCCGATGTGGGTTATACTCTACGTCCTCCGCATTACTTTCCAGTTCTGCTGCCACATCTTTGAGCTCTATATAGCAAGAATCTATCCGTTCTGCCAATTCATCTGCCACTGTAAATACGGACGAGATGGATTGCAAGGCTGAAAGTCCTTGCTTGAGCAAACTCAACGCATCAGTTCCGTCTGTAGAAGATTGCAGAAGATTCGCCGCCATATAGAGCGCTGACTTGATGTCCTCTGCATGTTCCAATGTCTCTTGCTCTGCCTCTAATTCGGCTTGTTCATCTTCTTGTAAGTTTTCGTTGGCTAACTGCTCTACTTGGAAACGTAGATAATCCTCGTCTTCCTTACTACGTTTAGTCTCCTCTTGTACCGATTCCAGCTCACGTACCGATGCCTTATAGGCCCTGTATGCATCTTTGTATTCATCAAGCAATGCCTGATGATTGGCAACAATATCCAATATATTCAACTGGAAATCTTCTTTTCCAAGCAAAAGGTTCTTATGTTGCGAATGCACATCGATGAGCTGTTCGCCTATCTCCTTCAACTGAGCTAAAGAAGCTGGCGTATCATTGATGAAAGCACGTGATTTTCCAGATGCCGTCAGTTCGCGCCGAATAATGCACTCCGTTCCATCAAAGTCAAAATCGTTCTCACTGAAAAACGAATCAAGTTGGTAAGCAGATAGGTCGAAAGTACTTTCTATCACACAACGGCTTGCTCCAGGCTTCATTGCTTTCGAATCAGCACGCTGTCCTAAAAGCAAACCGATAGCACCGATAATTATAGACTTACCAGCACCAGTTTCACCCGTAATCACGGAAAAGCCAGGATGGAACTCTATATCCAGATGCTCAATCAGCGCGTAGTTCTCTATATGCAGATGACGAATCATTTCTTAATTCTGTTCCAATAGGTGTTTTGGCTAGCATTGATGGAAGAAACGATATCATAAACTTCTTGCTTCTCCTTCTCTGTGCCATGCCCTGAATATATATTGACAATCTCGTCACGTTTGAAGTCTGTGTAAATCTGAGGCAATTGTGACAAGGGCTTATTGCTGTGTGCTTCTTTCAGCAATTCCAATGCTTCTGTAACAGCCACTCGACCTCTGTCTGCATTCTGTGCCATCTCGTCAAGCCCCAGCCTATAGTATTTATACTGCATCTGCCGCAGAGGTTCGAGAGATGACTCCATATAGTCATTGATAATGGCATGCCGGTTCTTAGAGTCTTGGAATGCTTTCCAACCTGAGCCCTCCATGCCCTGTGCATTATTGACAATACTCTCCACCACATGCAAAACTTCCGTTCCACCCAGAGGAGAAAAGGTGTCTAAATCCATACCGATAAACAGATATGCGTAATAGGCAAGCATTGCCGTCAGGTTATTGTCTAAATTATTGATATTGAATTCCAACGGATCGTGTTCCTTGTATGTAAAGGAAAAGTCCGCATCTTTCATGGAAAAGACCGTTGTGCTATAAGCAGAATTGAATACCGGACGTAAGACTTGAAACAACAGTTCCCCGGTAAAAGCATTATTTGCCTCATCATACTTTTTAATCGTGATGTTCATACTGCAGTCTATACGCTCCGCCTTTTGGAACTGGAGATCTGTCCATTCACGATTATTCATAAATTCCGAGACTGCAGTCTCTAACGTTTCAAATACACTCTTGTTAGTGCCCTGCACTTGCGAGTGAATCACTTTGACCGTGCAATTCAGCTCTTGAGCACACAACTTGCTACCCAACGCTAGCACAAAAGCCAGTGTCAAGACTGACAGCACCCTTATTCTCAATAACCTTATCCACATACGCCACGCTCAACCGCTACCGCATAACGGCCTCCAATTGATTAATAATATCAACTGCCACTTCTGCCTTTGACTTCAGAGGATACTCCTTCTTGGCATCTGCCGTAATGATGGTAACTTTGTTGGTTTCTGTCTGAAATCCCGCTCCCACATCACGCAAACTGTTCAGCACAATAAAATCGAAGTTTTTCTTTTGCAATTTTGCTTGAGCGTTTGTCTCCTCGTGGCTAGTTTCAAGTGCAAATCCAACAAGAGCCTGGTTATCCTTTTTCAGTTGACCCAACGAAGCAGCAATATCAGGATTGGGCTTCAAACGTAGAACCATCTCATCACCAGTACGCTTGATTTTCTCTGAAGCCACATCACAAGGGGTGAAGTCTGCCACAGCAGCACATAAGATTGCAGAATCCATTGATGGGAATAATTGCAAACATGCTTCATACATCTCACGAGCACTTTCCACATCCGTACGATGTATGTTAGGATGCTTTGCCTGCATCACAGCAGATACAGGTCCACAAACCAAAGACACTTCTGCTCCTCTCTCTGCGCATTCCTCAGCAAGAGCAAAACCCATCTTTCCCGAAGAGTAGTTTCCAATGAAGCGCACTGGGTCAATCTTCTCATAAGTCGGGCCTGCCGTAATGAGCACTTTCTTGCCTTTCAGGCTATTCCGCTGGGCAAAGAAACGCTCCAGCGCTGCTACAATGTTCTCTGGTTCTTCCATGCGTCCCTTCCCTTCCAGTTTCGACGCCAAGAATCCTGTACCAGGCTCTATGATATGGTTGCCATATGCCTGCAGAGTGTTCAGATTTTGCTGCGTAGAAGGATGGGCATACATATCCAAGTCCATGGCTGGAGCCACGAAAACAGGCGCTTTCATCGACAGATAAGTAGTGATGAGCATATTGTCAGCAATGCCGTTGGCCATCTTGCCAATGGTTGAAGCCGTAGCAGGTGCAATCAGCATGGCATCTGCCCATAGTCCAAGGTCCACATGCGAATGCCATGTGCCATCCCGCTGCGAGAAAAACTCGCTGATGACGGGCTTGCTGGTCAGTGCCGACAAAGTGATAGGCGTAATGAACTCTTTACCTGCAGGGGTAATGACCACCTGCACCTCCGCCTCCTTTTTAATGAGCTGACGGATAATCAGACATGACTTATAAGCAGCAATGCTGCCAGTGATGCCGAGCACTATTTTTTTGCCTTTTAACATAGTTACTTTTGTGACTTAGATGCCAAATATAACTTGGTCAGTACCTGCTTGGTGTTTTGGGCGAAATCTCCCTGCATCATCCACGCATAATAGCTAGGATCGAGACGAAGGAGCACATCCACCACAGGCTTGCCTTTGTGCTTTCCAAAATTAAAGACTTCCACTCCCTTCTCATTGCGGATGATACGGCCAGCAAAATCCACGTTATTGTTCATCTTGCTATACTCGGCCAAAAAGTCCACGTCATTTTTCAAATCAGAAGGATAGCGATCCAGCTGTGCTTCCAGCACCTCCAGCGTAGCCCGCGTGTCAGCCAAAGCCGAATGGGCGTTTTCCAAATCTTTCTCACAATAATACTTGTAAGCTGCCACCAACGTGCGACGCTCCAACTTGTGATAGATGTTCTGCACGTCAATGCACTTACGCTTCGACACATCGAAGTCCATCCCTTGGCGCATGAATTCCTCACACAACAAAGGAATGTCAAACTTGTTAGAGTTGAAACCTGCTAAATCACAGCCTTGGAAGGTTCTGAAAAGCTCTGGTGCAATCTCCTTGAATGTTGGGCAGTCAACTACATCGGCATCGTATATTCCATGCACTTCCGACGCTCTAGGCGGGATTGGCATGCCCGGATTGAGACGCATAGACTTCGATTCTTCATCACCATTAGGAAAAACTTTGATGTAGCAAAGTTCCACAATGCGGTCCTTTGCTACATCAACACCCGTTGTCTCCAAATCGAAGAATATGATTGGATTTTGTAAGTTCAGTTTCATTATTAGTCTTTCAACATCATAGGCATCAGCAGCATGATAAGGTCTTCATTCTCATCTTGCTCCGCTGGTGTAATAACACCAGCTCTACTTGGGTCTGCAAGCTCAAGCACAACGTCACTGCTGGTAATGCTGTTCAGGACATCAAGCAAGAATGGGCCATTGAAGCCTATGCTCATTGCCATGCCATCATACTCGCACATGATGTGTTCCTCTGCTGATGTGGAGAAATCCAAATCTTGAGCCGAAACCGTCAATGTGCCACGATCCACATGAAGCTTAATCAGTGCACTGCTCTGGCTGGCAAACACACTGACACGGCGCAAAGCACTAATAAAGGCCAGACGATCTGCTGTCACGCGGAAAGGATTGTCGGTAGGAATCACTGAGTTGTAATTGGGATAACGTCCTTCAATCAAGCGGCAGCTTATCACATAGTCTGTCATCTGAAGCTCAGCATTGCGGTCGTCAAAACGCACCGCCACTTCGCCTTCTGCCTTGGGGAGCACCGTTTTCAGCAACAAGGCCGGCTTCTTAGGCAAGATAAAGGCCGAGTTCTCATCTGAGCGGACAGAAAGAACACGGTTGCGAACCAATTTATGTCCATCGCTGGCTACGAACGTGATATTTTCAGTAGTTATATCGAAATATACGCCATTCATCTGAGGACGAAGCTCGTCATCAGCAGCTGCAAAAAGACAACGCGTGATACCGTCCAGCATCACCTGCGCTTCAATTGCGATATGGCGAGAAGACTCGCTCACGCCTGTTGGTTCGGGGAATTCATAGCCGTTCTGTCCAATCAAGTTATACCGACCATTCTGGTAGTTTATCTCAATGGCAAACGTGTTTGGATCCACATTGAACGTTATAGGCTGTTCGGATATTTCCTTTATCGAACTAATTAGCTGTTTAGCGCCAATGGCAAACTTTCCTTCTCCATCTGCATCCATCACCTCGAGGGTAGTCACCATCGTGGTTTCACTGTCGGATGCGGTCATCTTCAGTGTGCTGCCAGAAAGCTCAAACAGGATGCAGTCGAGAATAGGCAAAGCATTCTTCGAGCTCTGCACTCGGCTTATTGTCTGCAGGCGATTGCTGAGGCTTGTGCTTGATACATTGAATCTCATTGTCGAAAATATTTATTTGCACACAAAGTTAGAGAGAAGTTTTGAGAATACAAAAAAAAAGCGTACTTTTGTGGCTGATTTTAGTGATTGTATAACAATAAATAACAAAATATGGAATTTACAGGAAGAATCATCGAGGCCCTGGAGCCAAGAAGCGGTATGTCAGCCAGAACTGGCAACCCATGGAAAATGCAAGATTTCGTGATAGAGGAGACTGTGGGTCAGTTCCCCAAGAGAATGGTTTTTAATGTCTTCGGTGAAGATAACTTGAATCGTTTCAATATACAGAAGGGTCAGGAATTGACCGTATCTTTTGACATCAACGCCCGCGAATACAACGGCCGCTGGTACAATGACATACGCGCATGGAACGTTGTAGCCGCTCAGCCGGCAGCAGCACCTGCTGCTCAGCCCGCTGTTGCTGCAACAGCCGCCGCCCCATTCCCTCCTGCACAGCCAGCTGCGCCTGCACAGGCGAATGCCTTTGAGGCAGCTCCCGACGAATCAAGCGACCTGCCTTTCTAAACGACACTACAACATAACAGGCAAAAGCCCCAGAACATTCTTTCATAAATGTTCTGGGGCTTTTGCCATGTAGAAGGGGTTTATTCCCAATAGAGAATCTCGCGATTAATATTCCATTTGTGATCCTTGGGGAAGTCATCGCCTTCCCATGCCTTCTTGCTAGTCCACTTCTCGGCAGGATCTGTCCAGAAAGGATCTGTTGCAGGCAATCCAAGCGGCATGAATGCCAATGAGGTCATGTAGAGCGAGCCGTTGTTAGTGTACCAGTCTGCCACATTGGGATGTGAACCCACAAAGCCGATGGTCAGGAAGCCGCCTGAATTGTAGTTATGGCTCTTTTGTTTAGCGTTCTTAAGAGGGTTTTCCACCTGGCCATAGAACATACGGTTGGCTACAGCCGTGATAGCGGCACGCACTTGACCGTTGTGCAGCTCCTGAGGCAGCTGTTTGCGCCATGCCAACTGCGCCAATGGCTGAAGCACAGCCATGCGGTAAGGGATGCTTCGTCCCACCACAGGGAACGTACCTTCAGGCGAGATGAAACGCTCCAGAATGACTGACCACTTCTGCATGCGCTTGCGCACTTCCTGCATACGGTTTTTGGCGGTGTTGCGCTTTCCGTCGGTGGCACGGATAAGGTAGCTATTACCTCCCTGACGGGCACTAATCATCTCCAGACACTCCAAATACATTGGCTGAATAACGAACGAGTTGTAGTAGTCGAACGCGAAAGATGGGCCATCGCTATAGATGCCGTCGCCGATGTACCACTCTTCCACCTTGCTCATGGCTGTCTTGATGCGGAATGCGTCATAGTCTGCTCCCACATACATCAGGAAGCTCTCTTCCATGCCCACAAAGAGGAACCAGTTGGTATAAGGCGGGTCATAACGGCGCAGACCCTTGATTTCCTTGATATAAAGTTCTTTGGTCTCTTTAGGCAGTGGCACCCAAAGGGAATCATAGCCACGGTAGAGGCCTTCTACCACATAAGCTCCGTCCACCAAAGTCTGTCCACCATTCTCCCAGCCAAGACGATCGGGCGAATTCGGGTCAACGGCATTGATGATGGCCTTGCGTGTCCACTCGCGCAATTGCTTACGCTTCGCACATTCAGGAGTGTCATCGTCAGGAAGATTAAGCCATGGCGCCAAACCTGCCAGCAGGCGGCCGAAGGCCTCCATATAGGCAACTTTCTTATCGCGCTTATCCCACGTTGGAGAAAGCTCCAAATTAGTGCAGCCACCTGCAGTGTCCATCACCTGCTGCAGTTTTCCTTCTGCCATGTTCCGCATCACGGGTTCTGCCATCTGATACATGATGTCCACCCATACTTCGCGGTCTGTCTTTTGTTTGTTCTTCGGCGCGGCAAACGTGCTCATGCAGGCACACACCAAAGCCATAGTCAAAGCAAATTTCTTCATAATAGGTTATTCATTATTGTTTCTATTCAATTCTTATGCCTTATCCTGGCATGCATATTAGGTCAATTATATCGTTCAAACTCCGTCATGAAGTCTCCGTTCATTAGAACAAGACTGTCTGTGGTCAACTGCATGATTTCAAAAGTGTCAACTACTGCAGGCGCCTCATCGCCGATTCGCTTGGGCACACGAAGAAGCAACTGCCCTGCCTGTACCTCCCACGAGTCGTAATCAACCGACATGTTGTAGGTCGTTGCCCTACCGCCCGAGTTCAGTTCCAGACTCTGCTCGCGGCCATCTGCTCCGCGCTGAGACCACAAGTGCTGCAACGAGGTGAGGTTGACCGCTACAGAGGCAAAGACATCGTCTTCGGACACATTGTAAACCACTTGCACTTCATCACCCACACGAACACCGCCCATCACAGCCTGCCCAGGCACACGTATATAAACCGTGTCGCCATCATCACCGAGAAACTCCATCACATTCATACTTGAGCCCTCACCGATGGTCCCATGCGCCTCAATGATATTCGGTATCTCATCCAACACCTGTATATCCACAGGTGGTTTCTGTGGCTCCTTTTTCTTTTCTTCACACGAAAAGAAAGCAAGCACAACAAATGCCATTAAAGCAATTGAAATCTTATTCATGGTAAACTTCTATGACTTAATGTTGCAAAGATAGCACATATTTTCTCGGCAACGACACTTTTTCCAAAAAGTTTTTCTCCTCATGCTGCACTTTCAGCTTTTCCACCCAATTCGCCTTCGACTTTGCTTCAACAGACTGAGCAGAAACGCACTTCCACACAAGCGCCCTGCGCGTTATTAATTGCGCACCCTGCACAATAAAATATGCGCACCCTGCGCGTTTAACCACGCGCAGGGTGCGCACTATAGCGAGCCTACAAGGGCCGTTAATCCGCTTTCCGACGCTTACACAAGATGACGGATAAGCTCTTCCTTGTCACCACACAGCATGTCAATAACAGGGATTTCAATCATCGTGTATGCACCAGGCTGCTGCTTGAGTGAGGCACGAGCCACATTCACAAGCACCTGAGCCGTAAGCGCAGGATTGTTAATCTTCATGTCGAACTCGAAGAGCTGGTTGTGGGTCTTGCCGCTAACGCCCTTACGAACAAGGTTCACGCCATGGCCTACATCGTTGAGCGCATCCACACATGGAACCTGCTGCACATGCGTCTCATCGTTGACAAAGTAAGGGTCAGCCTTGATAGCAGCCTCAACAGCCTTGAAATCAGCACCTTCCTCCAGCTCCACATACACCATGCGGCGGTGAATGCCTGTGCCCACCGGAATGGTCATAGAAAGAGCGTCCTTCACACCATCAATAGCACGTACAGCCACAGAGTGACCCATTGAACGGCCTGGGCCGAAGTTCGTATAGCTTACACCCTTAGGAGCAAGGCTTTCCATCAGGGAGCGCACGATAGAGTCTGAGCCCGGATCCCAACCTGCAGAAATAACGGAAACGGCATTGTTAGCCTTAGCCACTGCATCAAGCGAACGGCGAAGGTCAACAATCTGGGTGTGGATGTCAAATGAGTCAACTGTATTAATGCCCAAAGCAAGGCACTGCTTTGCATATTCTTCCACCTTACGGGTTGGAGTGGCAAGAATAGCCACCTGCACATCCTTCAGGTCTGTGATATTCTTCACTACTGGATAGTTGGCCAGTTCAGCAGGCTTGTTAGCCTCGCCATTGCGACGAACCACGCCTACACACTCCATGTCCTCTGAAGCCTCAATAGCCTCGAGCGCATACTTTCCAATGTTGCCATAACCTACGATGGCGGCACGAATCTTTGTCATAATTTTGTGTTGGTCTAAATTATAAAACCTATAAGTCCTGTTTAACCTATATAATACCTATAATCCCTATTATAAAGAAGGGCAGCAACGTGCATGTTGCTGCCCTCCTTGTTTGATTTTATTGCTGAGCCGGCTCCTCCTCTGCCTCCTTGATGCGGGCACCCATCACAAGGTAAGCCGTTGGAGCTGCGATGAAGAGCGAAGAGCTTGTACCGATAATGACGCCAAGCATCATGGCGAAGGCGAAGGCACGAATGCTATCACCACCGAGGATGAAGATGACGAGCAGCACGATGAACGTAGATACCGAAGTATTGATGGTACGTGCAAGAGTGCTGTTGAGCGAATCGTTGAAGATACGCTGACGGTCACGCTTTGGATAGTTCCTGAAGGTCTCACGGATACGGTCAAAGATAACCACCTTATCGTTGATAGAATAACCAATCACCGTCAGGATGGCACCGATAAACGTCTGGTCAACCTCAAGAGAGAAGCCAATCCAACCATAGCAAAGCGAGAACATACCGATAACGAGCACCGTATCGAGTGTCAACGCAATGATAGAACCTACAGAGTATGCCATGTTGCGGAAACGAACGAGGATATACACGAAGATGACTACAATAGCGAAGAGCACTGACAGAACTGCGCCACGGAGGATATCAGACGCAATAGCTGGACCTACCTTCTGAGAAGAAACGATAGAACCGCCTTCACGATTGTCGCGGTCGAGGAAGGCCTCTTCTGAAACAGCCTTATCTACCATTCCACCGTCAACGAATGCCTGATAGAGCAGAGACTCAATGTGAGCATCTGCCTCAGAGCTGTTGTCCTGAATGTTGAAGTTAGTAGACACACGAACATTGTTACCCTCTGTACCGATAGCGATGACAGTCACGTTAATGGCCTCATCATTCTTGTTGTTAGCCTCAAACTGCTTCACGATAGCGTTCTTGACAGCCTCAGGCTCTACCTGCTTGACAAACTCAACTTTGTAGTTGCGGCCACCTGTAAAGTCGATAGACTGGCTCAAGCCACGGACAACAAAGCTTGCACAAACAACCAGCAAGAAGATACCGAAAGCGACAAATGACTTCTTATAGTTGCCCATGAAGTTGAAAGCCGTATCCTTCATCATGTTCTGAGAGAACTTGGTAGTGAACTTGATGTTCTGCCACTTGCCACGGTTCAAGAAGTGCTCGTATGCGATACGAGTCATCCACACTGCGGTGAAGAATGAGCAAACGATACCAATGATGAGAGTGGTAGCGAAGCCCTTGATGGGACCAGTACCAAAGTTATAAAGGATAACACCCGTGAGGATGGTTGTCACGTTTGAGTCGAAGATAGCAGAGAACGCGTTGCTGTAACCTGCTGCCACAGCGGCATTGATGTTCTTGCCGGCTCGCATCTCTTCCTTCGTGCGCTCATAGATGAGCACGTTGGCATCGACTGCCATACCCAGTGTGAGCACCATACCTGCAATACCAGACATGGTCAAAGCCGCACCGAGTGAAGTGAGGATACCGAATGAGAAGAAGAAGTTGAGAATCAGTGCACAATTGGCCACCATACCTTCACGAGCACCATACATAACAACCATGTAGAGCATCAGGATGATGAAGGCCACAATACAAGAGATGAAACCTGCCTGAATAGACTGTGCGCCAAGAGTAGGACCAACGATGTCTTCCTGAATAATCGTTGCAGGTGCAGGCATCTTACCAGACTGAAGCACGTTAGCAAGGTCCTTGGTCTCATTCGTAGTGAAGCTACCAGAAATCTGTGTGCTACCACCGTCAATCTTGTTCATGACGTTTGGTGCGCTATACACCAAGTTATCCAGTACGATAGCCACACAGTGGTTTACATTAGCCTCAGTGAGAGCAGCCCACTTACGAGCACCTTCTGTGTTCATCTTCATGCTGACAACGGGGTTGCCATACTGGTCAAAGTCATCCTTTGCCTCAGTCACGACGTCACCCTCCAGCGGAGCACGTCCGTTAGGACCTGTGGTACGAATCGCATAAAGCTCAAAAATCTTGCCAGCCTTATCCATTGACTTCACGCCCCATTTGAGTGAGAGATCTGCAGGGAAAATCTGCTTAGCCACCTCTGAATTGAGGAGCGCATTGATTTCAGCAGTGTCAAGCGCCTGTGCAAGGCCCACCATACAACCACGCTGAGCACCTGTAGGCTGAAGCATAGCGAAGAGAGGATTATCCTTCTTGGCTGCATCAGAAGCCTTAGTTGCCTGTGCCGCATTGTCCTCCACCTTGTTCACCTGAGCCAATACACTCGCAGCGCTCTTAACGGTATCTGCCACTTCTGCCACCTGCTCTGCAGCCACTGTATCGGCAACAACAGAGTCTGCCGCATTAGCAACAACGCCACCATTGCGAAGGGCTGCGTTGAGCTGTGAGAGGTAAGGTGCTACCTGAGGAGCGTCATAAGTCTCCCAGAACTCAAGGTTTGCGCTACCCTGAAGAAGTTTACGCACACGCTCTGGCTCTTTAATGCCAGGGAGCTCGACCATGATACGTCCGCTCTGTCCCTCAATCTTCTGGATGTTGGGCTGAACGACGCCGAAACGGTCAATACGAGTACGGAGCACGTTGAATGAGTTGTCAACTGCTTCGTCCACACTCTTGCGAAGAACCTTCTCCACTTCTGCGTCGCTGCTGTTGGTATTCACCTGTCCCTTCAGCTGCTGGGTAGCAAAGATTGCTGCAAGTGGCTTACCTGCCGCATTCTTTTTATACGCCTTGACAAAAAGTGTGATGAAATCGCTCTGACTTTCCTGTGCTTCCTTAGCCGCCTCGCTGACAGACTTCAGGAATGCTTCGTCAGTCTTGTGGTCCGCCAACGTCTTGACAACCTCAGGCACGCTTACTTCGAGGATGACGTTCATACCGCCCTTCAAGTCCAGACCCAGACCGATGCCGGTTTCGCGACAGTCCTTCAGCGTGTAGTTGCCAAGGTAGAATGGAGTCGTGTTCAACGAATCCAAATACAACTCAGCGGCCTGCTCGTCCATCTCCGCAGCCTTGTTCTCCACATACTTGGTGACAAAGCCGAAGGAGAGGTAAAAGAGGCAGATGAGCGTCAACGCCACTGCTACAAACTTTACAAATCCTTTGTTTTGCATTTTGTTGATTTTATTAATTGATTGATTGTTATTTGTTGTCTATGACGAATGCCTATAAGGCTGAACAACCCGCTCTACTCTGCACGGTATATATAATAATTATAGAACGCGCGCATAAACAAGGTGGTACATTCAAGATGCAAAGGTATACATTTTTTTACAAAACAGAAGAATTTCCCAACAAATTTATTTGTTTCGCCGCCAACAGGCAAACTCTTTTACATTAAATAGCATCTGGCTGCACAACGGAGCAAGACTACTTGTACGCACTCGGCTCATTCACTCTCGAGGCTGACGAAACAATAAATGGGATAGTGGTCGCTGGTCTTGACGGAACAATCAACAACTGCTTTATAGGCTTTTATGTTGGGGCTGACGAGAATGTGGTCCAAGCGGAAATACATGCCACTACAATGGTAACTGATGCCGGGTCCGTTGCCACTTCGTGTGTAAGCATCGTTCAAATCTCTCGTCAATCTGTAATGGGCATAGGAAATAGGAGATGCGTTAAAATCTCCACATACGATGATGTGTCTTCCCTCATTTTGCTGGACAAAAGCCGCCACAGAGTCAACCTGCACGCCGCGCAACGAGTCAGGGGATGCAAGTTTCCCGAAAAGGCTAAAGAGTTTCTCCTCCGAATCATTCTCTTCCGGACGATTATAATTCCGGATAATAGACTTATAGTCATCTTTGTCAGCTTCAGTCAGTCGATAAGACTCCAAGTGGTTGTTGATGACCAGCAGCGTCTTGTTGCCTATCGCCACCTCATAAGCGTAAGAAGCGTTTGATGAAGAGGTATAGTCTATCTTTCGCTCCGACAGAATGGGATATTTAGAAAGGCAAGCAAGAAAATTCTTCTCGTTTTCACACAAACGGTAATAAGGATACTGATCCTTCAGCACCTCCAATGCCAGCTCCACTCCAGCGTGTGTAGCCTCTTGCAGACAAACAATATCAGCATTGCATTGCTGCAGATACGTCACAATCCCATTCTCATTCCATGGAACACCCTTCAAGTCTCCAAAGTTCATGATATTATAGGACAGCACCTTGATGGCTCCTGCGGGAGGCTCTTGCACAAAATTCAGGGGGGCATATGTTCTGATGCTGCTAACACATAACAACATGCCCGCCAAAGGAATTAGCACAAAACGCCTCTTGAAAATGAGCCAAAACAGCACGAACACCATGTTCATTGCAAGGAACAGAGGAAACCACATCCCGCTTTCTGATAATCGGGTGTATTGCTGGGGAGGCAGCACAACCGAATAGGCACAAAAAATCATTGCCACCACCGTCAGGACGTTGATGACAATGAATATCGTTTGGGGTATGGCCTTCAATAATCTCATGCCTCTCCTCTCATTCGCTTGCTGGCATTGAAAAGGGTTTCTTTCTCCTGAGCAGACAGGTTCTGGTACCCATTTTTACGGATTTTGTCCAAGATGCGGTCAATCTCCTCGCTGTTCTGCATCTTCTGCTTGTTGTACTCATGGTCAGCATGGTTGACCTCACGCACATTCGTTACCCGCATCTTGGGAGCACGCGAAGCGCCAAAGCCCTTCTTCATTTTTGACCACAGCCCTTCTTCCTTATCATAATTCGAGCCTTTTGCCGAAGCGTCATATCTATAGTTCCAGGCGCCTGCACTCCGCTTGGCCTGTACCCGCCAGATGAAGAGCAACAGCAAACCCACCAAAATACCACCCAGATGGGCAAAGTGAGCCACGCCATCAATAGACGTGATGCCCATATACATCTCCACCAAGGTGTAGAAACCCACCAGATACTTCAGCTTGATGGGGAACGGGATAGGGATGATGAAAAGCCTTGCATTAGGAAAGAAGAAGGCCGCAGCCACCATAACACCATAAATGGCGCCAGAGGCTCCCACCAGCTGAACAGGTGGAATCAGTCCAACGTATGTGCACAACTGATTGACCAAAGCCGCACCTATGCCGCTAAACAGATAGTAATACACAAAGCGCTTGGTCCCCAGTTGCTGCTCCACAGCATTGCCGAAAATCATCAGCGACCACATATTGAAGAACAAATGCCACCAGCCGCCATGCATGAACATATAGGTGACATATTGATATAGCGCGAAACCACTATAGCCAATTGGATGCAGGGCATTGAAGTTCATGAACCAATCCGTATGCCCATCCAAGGCAACAGCTGGCGTAATCAGGTACGTCAGCAAATAAAACACCACATTGATAATCAGTATCACCTTAACGGCAGGAGTCATTCTCATACAATCCTTACATTTAGTCTATAACACTATACATCTTTCTATTTCGCTGCAAAATTAGCGATTTTCCTCAGTTTATAGGGCAAAAATCTGGAAAACACACGCTTTTTTGACTTTTTTCAACATTTTTTTTAATAATTTGTTTGAACATGAAAATATATCACATATATTTGCAACAAAGTTTCACGCCAAACAGGCTTGCAATCAGCACGTAAGCCCCGGTCTGACGCAAAAACTGTTTAACCACTTTATTAACAATACCTAAATTATCGAACTTATGAACAAGACAGAACTCGTTAGCTCTATCGCAGCAAAGGCTGGTTTGAGCAAGGCTGATTCAAAGAAGGCTCTCGACGCAACAATCGAAGCAATTGCAGACGCTCTTAAGGCTGGTGACAAGATTTCTCTCGTTGGTTTTGGCACATTTGCTGTTGCTGAGCGTCCTGCTCGTCAAGGCATCAACCCTGCAACCAAGGCTCCTATCTCTATCCCTGCCAAGAAGGTTGCTAAGTTCAAGGCTGGCTCTGACCTCGAAAGCGCTATCAACTAACTGTATAGTCGCCTAAGACAGAGAAAAAGAACAAAGGGTGTTGTTGTGAATCCACAACAGCACCTTTCTTTTTGCCCACACTCCCCTGCAGGCAAACAGGAACATGCGAGCATATATTATAGATACACCATTAGGCAGAGACTAAAAGGCTTGTTGGCTAAACGCATACGACTAACCGGGCAAAACATTTTTTTATGACTGAGCGAGCCGTCATGCTATGACCGAGCAAAGCATTCCGTTGTGACCAAGTAAAGCATCTTGCTATGACTGAATAAAGCATTTCGTTATAACTGAACAAAGCATCTTACTATGACTAAGTAAAACGTCTCGCCAAGAATGGGAAAGGACTGTTCTACTCTACACCGAGTCAAAACATGTCCCACTTATGAAAGTCACTGCTTTACATAGACTTCTGTCCACAACCCTGCAATATACAAACAATGGTATCAGCTCAATCTATGGGCTATCCCACACCGACTGTATCAAAATACGCTTATACTATCATTTTTTTATCCTTTTTTTTGGTTTATTTCACAATACACCTTATATTTGCCACATTATTTAACTTTATTAACCCAAACATATGATGAGAACTCGGCACTTTTTGTTCACCGGATTATCTGCACTATCCGTATTTGTGCTATCGTCGTGTGTCGACAGCGACTACGACCTGAGCGACATTGACTCCATGGCACGGTTCAAAACCAAGAACTTGGTTGTTCCTCTCAATCTTGACGCCATCACACACGATCAAGTCATGGACTTGGACGAAGACAGTGAAATCAAAAAATTCGAGGATCCAGAAACTGGCAAAACTTGGTACGCCATCAAGAAGGACGGAACATTCGACTCCGACCCTATTGACGTTGCCACATTCACAGCGGCCAAGCCTAACATCTCTCCATCAAGCAATACGCTGGACTTGACGCCACTTACCCTTGTGCCTGGACAGATAAACCAAATTTCCGCATACTATGACATCGCAGGCAAGAGCGACCCAACGTCATTCGAAGCAAAGTCTGAGAACGTGGACAAGGCCATTAAGAGCATCAGCAAATTGGGTGTAAACACTACTTTCAGCATTAAGATTTCCGTGTCTGGCACTGGTTCCAGCGCCATCATCCCATACCTCAAGTACGAAGGTGTGAAAATTCAATTCCCCAAGGGGCTCACCGCCACAACAAGCAAAGGAACATACAACTCCAGCACGGGCATCCTCGACCTCTCCTCCGAATCACTTACTCCCAACAACAATGGCGAAGTGTCTGTAACGCTGACCATCACCGCCATCGATGCCAAGGTGGCCAACATCACATTTACCGGTGCCTCTGGAGACAAGCAATACGGCACATTTGTCTTTGCAGACGATGTGGAAATCATCGCTGGCCGAGTGAATATCTATAATGCAGACCCCAGCGTACTCCCCAACCAAATTACCTTCACCTCTACACCGACGCTGCAGAACATTGCAGTCACCACCTTTACGGGTGAAGTGGAGTACGACGTTGATGACTTCACCATTGACCCCATCAATTTGGCAGACGTACCCGACATCATCAACCAGCCCGGCACCAAGCTGATGCTGGACAAGCCACAGCTCTTCCTCGAAATCAACAACCCTGTTGCGAAGTACAATCTCTACTTCGAAAGCGGTTTCGAGCTCACCTCCGAACGTATTGTACGAGAGAACAATGTGGATGTAAAGAAGCAGAAGACTTACGCGATTGACGATGCCACTTTTGGCACCAAGACTACAGACGGAAGCGCACAGAAGGCCGAAGGCAACCAATTCGTACTGGCCCCATCTTTCTCGGCTGAAGACAATTTCCTTGAGACGGAATATCCGAACCCCAAGCACGTTCTCTTCAGCGACTTGAAGCGCATTCTCATCCTCGATGAGGAAGTGGAAGAAGAGGAAGTCGCAGAGACTGGCGTTGGCATACCAACCACCATCAATGTCAATGTGAAGGAGCCCAAGATTCCAAGACAGGCTGTGAAAGACTTTGTTCTGGGCGAGAATCTCAATGCCGTCGTCGGCAAATACTCTTTCTATGCACCTCTCCAGCTCTCTGAAGAGTCACAGATTGCCTACACTGACACCATTGACGACTGGAACGACGAGGACTTGGACAACGTCACCATCGAGCACCTGATTATCAGCTTCGACGCAACCACCGAGATTCCGTTCGATGCAGAGCTCACTATCTATCCTATCGATACCACAGGCGAGCCTATCGCAGGTGTCACCACCACGACTGCCCACATCAAGGCAAAGGCAGAGGACCAGCCTGTAGAGGTAGAAATCACCGGTACTATCAAGCATCTTGACGGCTTGCTCATCAAGGCGCATATCCTCAATACGGAAAGTGATTTGCTCAGTCCTGACATGAAGATATATGTAAATAACAGCAAGGCCACCGTAACGGGCTATTATGATAAAGAACTCTAACCCAACAACGCACTAAAACGAAATGATTATGAAACACATAAAGTCTATCATTGCGGTTGCAGTTCTTGGAATGGCCTCAACTGCAACAGCCCAGAACCTCAACACTGGATACTTCAACGACGGTTACTTATACCGCCACGAGGTAAACCCCGCTTTTGGCAACAACCAAGGCTATGTGGCAATGCCCGGCATCGGTAACCTCAACGTAGGCGTGAACAGTAACCTCCGCGTGGACAATATCTTCTACAACGTGAATGGACGCATTGCCCTGTTCCTCAATCCTGAAGTAAGCGACCAGAAATTCCTCCGCCACATCAAGACGAAGCACAAGATTTACGAGGACCTCAAGTTGCAAGTATTAGGCGTAGGCTTCAAAGGGCTGGGTGGCTACAACACCGTCGAAATCAATGCACGCCAGAGCCTGCAGCTCAACGTGCCTGGCTCTCTCTTGCGTCTGGCCAAGGAAGGTGCGCAGAACCAATCCTACCAAATCAATAAATTGGCCGCTCATGTTGACGCCTATGCCGAATTGGCACTGGGCCACAGCCACCAGATTGACGAGCACCTCCGCGTCGGCGGCAAAGCCAAGCTCCTGCTGGGTATAGGCAATATGGATGCCGACTTCCGCAAGGCAACTCTCACCCTGGGCGAAGACAAATGGACCGCCATCACCGACGCTAAGGTGCAGACCAGCCTCAAGAGAATGAAATACAAGATGGAAGAAAAGGAACGTGGTGCAGACGGCGAAGAGAGCACCCACCGCTATGTCAGCGGCATTGAAGACACCAACTGGAGTGTTGACGGTGTAGGCGTAGCGTTCGACCTCGGTGCTGAATACAAAGTGGACGACAACTGGTCCTTCTCTGCTGCCGTGCTCGACCTTGGCTTCATCAATTGGAACAACAACTATGTAGCTTCTACCCGTGGCGAACGCAAGGTGAACACCGACACGCACCTTTTCAGTTTGGACGATGACAAAGACAACTCGTTCGAAAGAGAAGGCGACCGCTTGATGGAAGACCTTGCAAAACTCTACGAGCTGGATGACCTCGGCGATCAGGGCAAACGTTCCCGCATGTTGGCTACCACCATCAATGCAGGCGTTGAGTACACCCCCGATTTCTATGACAAGCTGTCCATCGGCCTCTTGAGCAGCACCCGTGTGGCAGGCAAATACACAACCACCGAGGTACGTCTTTCTGCCAACGTGTCGCCAACCAACATCTTCTCAGCCTCCACGTCTTTGGCTGTGAACTCATTCGGCACAAGCTTTGGCTGGCTCATCAACTTCCACCCATGCGGCTTCAACATCTTCCTTGCCACCGACCACCAGTTTGGCAAGATGTCCAAGCAGGCTATCCCACTCTCTGGCAGAGCTAATGTTAACATTGGCATTAACTTCCCATTCGGGCATTAATACAACCCATACTATTCATCAAGCGCAAGGGGCTGTGTCAACAACGACGCAGCCCCTTGCATTTTTCCCATCGCCCTACACTACAAAAACGGTGTGACTCACACCGCATAGGTCGGTCTGAGTCACACCGGCACCCCCGGTCTGAGTCACACCGATTTCGAGGTGCACCGCGTCAGCGGAGAGCAACCGCTGAATAAGCAACAATCATGTAACGAGTAAACTTGCCCACGAACGACCAGAAGATGACACCCCACACGTTGGCGCGCAAGATGCCCAACGAGATAGATATAGCCGTTCCAAACACGGGGAGGAAGGAGAAGGCAGCAATCCATGAGCCTCGTTTCTCCACATAGTCACGCGTCTTGCACAGACGTCTTTCCTTCACATGCATCCAGTGCGCAATCTGCTCAATGCTGCCAATGCGCCCGATACAATAATTAAACATCGAGCCCAACACATTGCCGATAGTTCCGCTTATCACGGTGAGCATAGGATCCATGCCCGTGGTGACCAGCAAAGCGCCCATCACCGCCTCGGAGCTGAAAGGCACAAACGTGCCCGCCAAAAAAGAGGCCATCGCCATGCCCCAGTAGCCGTATTCTATGAAAAACTGATTAAGTGGATCCATATGTCAGCCCGTCTCAGAAAATTAAACGAAGTTGGGAATCACATACATATTGCAATGCCCACACCGCAACAGCCAGCAGTGCAAGGATAAGGCAGCAGATGTGCGAAAACCTTGTATGTGTTAATGTAAAGAAATGCCCAAACACCATCGCCGTGTTCATCAGCAGCAACGGCATCAGCACATCAGCGTATTGCGGCTGCACACAAATCAGCACAGCAACAACTCCGCCCATCAGGCAGACTGCATCATATATGATGCGTGTCCGGACTCTGTCCAGATAGCTGTGCGCATAATTATCGATAGTGCCAATCACAAAAAGCAGCATCAGGAAGAAGAAAGTCACCACTTCCCGATAATCCAGCCCTTGATAATCGCCTGGATGAAAACTCACCATCGCCTTCACATGCTCCAAGAACAATGGGAATCCGCCCATCAGCGCCGCAATCCCCGCAAACATCCAATACACCGTGAACACGGCCATCAGCGATGCTAAGAAACTACGAAACGAAAGAGTACGGAAGAACCACTGAATTTGCCAAAACAGAGGCACAAGCCACACCAGTTTCGGAAACACGAGGGAGGCCAGTGACAGCAGCAGGAAGGACCTGAAAGACAACGGCGGTTCAGGCCGCTGATAGGAGGCGAACAAAGGGAAGAACGACAGCTGCAACAGCAGCATGACCACACAGCCTGGCTGAAAAGCATGATAGGCAACAGCAACCGTCAACAAGATGCCAAGCATGCTGCCCAGCATACGCGAGCTGACCCTCAGCAAAAGATTCTTATTGTTCAGCTCCACCATCATGTACACAGCCAGAGCGGCACACAGGACACCCCATCCGAGCGCTCCATAGCCTTTCTGCATCTCCTCGGGAACAAAGCGCCATAAGCCATACTCCCCACTTTCAAATTCCGACTCAGCCAAAGAAGCAGGTGTCACCAGCCACAGCAATGCAGCAACGCCTCCCACAACTGGAAGCGTCATTTGACTACTGGCTATAGATTTTTGAATATTATACCTCACAGATTGTTCTTTTTCCAACTTTGCACCTTCGCCTCTGGCGGAGCATCAGTGAAAATCAGTTGCAAAGTTATGAAATTGGGGCGAAAAGTGAAGAAGAAAAGGTCAAAAAACATTCCTGCCTGCCATTCAGATTGTCAGCAACTTAGATTTTTCCCCTTCCACTCTTCACTTTTCACTTTCTTTTCGTAACTTTGCAGCCGATTTTTGTACAAAAACGTTTTTGATGAAAAAACTCTTTATTGAGACTTATGGCTGCCAAATGAACGTGGCGGACAGTGAAGTTATTGCCTCTGTGATGAAGATGGCAGGATATGACACTTGCGAATCCATCGACGAGGCTGATGCCGTGTTGCTGAATACCTGCTCCGTGCGTGAAAACGCAGAAAATAAGATATACAACCGCCTGGAGGCTCTCTATGCGATGCAACGCAAGCGGGCATTCATCGTCGGCGTGGTGGGGTGCATGGCCGAGCGCGTGAAGGACGACCTGATTGAGAACCACCATGTAAACCTTGTGGCAGGCCCAGACTCCTACCTCTCCCTCCCCGAGCTTTTCGCTGCAGCAGAAATTGGCGAGAAAGCCATCAACGTGGAGCTGAGCACCACGGAGACTTACCGTGATGTCATCCCTGAGCGCGTTTGCGGCAGCCATATCAGCGGCTTTGTCAGCATCATGCGCGGATGCAACAACTTTTGCCACTACTGCATAGTCCCTTACACACGCGGTCGCGAGCGCAGCCGCGAGGTCAACAGCATTCTGAATGAGGTGAAGGACTTGCAAGAAAAGGGCTATAAGGAAGTGACTCTCTTAGGACAGAATGTGAACAGCTACCAGTTTGGCGAAGTGGGCTTCCCGCAGCTCCTTGCCGCTGTAGCAGAAGCATTCCCAAAGATGCGCATCCGCTTCACCACTTCACACCCTAAGGACATGAGCAACGAGACGCTGGAGGTGATTGCATCACACCCCAACATCTGCCGCCATATCCATCTGCCCGTGCAGAGCGGTTCCAACCGCATTCTGAAACTGATGAACCGGAAATACACACGCGAATGGTATCTGGAGCGCGTGGCAGCCATCCGGCGCATCATCCCCGATTGCAGCATCACCACCGACATCTTTGTCGGCTATCATTCCGAGACAGAGGAAGACCACCAGCTTTCACTCTCGCTGATGCGAGAAGTGGGCTACGATTCCGCCTTCATGTTCAAGTACTCTGAACGTCCCGGCACTTATGCTTCGAAGCATCTTCCCGATGACGTGCCAGAGGAAACCAAAATTCGCCGTCTGAACGAGATGATAGCCCTGCAGAACGAGCTGTCAGCAACAAATTACAAGAAAGACCTTGAAAAGACATTCGAGATACTGGTGGAAGGTGTGTCGAAACGCAGCAGAGAACAGCTCTTTGGCCGCACGCCACAAAACAAGGTGGTGGTGTTTGACCGAGGCAACCACCACATTGGCGACTTCGTCACGGTGAAGGTGACAGAATCCAGTTCAGCAACCCTCAAAGGCATTGAAATCCATGAGTAAGAAAAGGCATTCGTTTCTCAGCACCCAATTCATCACTGCCACCATCAGCACCACGCTAGTGCTGGTGCTCTTGGGCATCATCGTGCTGTTTGTCATGACAGCCCAGAATCTTTCCACTTTTGTGAAAGAGAATATCAAAATCAGCGTGCTCATCAACGACGAGATGGACGCTGAAGCAATCAAACAGATGGAAAGCGCGCTGAAGCAGGCACCCTACGCCAAAAGCGTAGAATACATCTCAAAGGAGCAAGCCTTGCAAGAGGAGGTTGCTGCACAGGGAGTTGACCCCACCGAATTCATTGGCATGAACCCCTACACGGCATCTTTCGAAATCAACATCAATGCTGACCACGCCAACCCCGATAGTGTCAGCCAGGCAGTGAAACAGCTGAAAGGAGACAGCAACGTGGTAGATGTCGTTTACTCCAAGGACCTCATCAAGTCCGTAAACGACAACATCCGCAAAGTGAGCATCATCCTGCTCATCATTGCGGCGCTGTTCACCTACATCTCGTTTGCCCTTATCAACAATACCGTACGGCTCACCATCTTCTCCAAGCGCTTCATCATCAACACCATGAAGCTGGTGGGAGCTAGCTGGAGCTTCATCCGCCGCCCCTTCCTGGTCAACGGCTTCACGCTGGGCATCGTTTCGGCCATCCTTGCTGACACCGCTATTCTCAGCGGCTTGTACTGGCTACACAATTTTGAGCCCAACATCCACGCTGTCATCGGTTTCAAGGACATCGTCGTTGTATCGGCAGCCGTCTTCCTGTTCGGCATCATCATTACCTTCTTCTGTACCTTTTTCTCTATCAACAAATACCTGAAAATGAACAGTAGAGAACTTTATTATATTTGACCGAACTTTCACAAGTTAGTTTTTTTACTACTATCAAACGTTTTTATCAACTATCAATTCTAATGAAGAACTTCGCATTCACAAAAACCAACTACATCCTACTGGCGGTAGGATTTATCATCATTGTCGCAGGCTTCATTCTTATGTCTGGCGACGCAACAACAGAGGACCAGTTTAACACAGAAATTTTCAGCGACACACGCATTAAAGTTGCACCGATGGTGTGTCTCTTCGGCTTTCTTTTCGAAGTAGTTGCCATCTTGTGGCCCGCTTCAAAAAAGGATTCAAGCAGCAAATAACTGGCAAACAGAAAACTCGTCAAAACGAAATAGAAAAAGATGGATTGGATTCAAGCTTTGATTTTGGGCATCGTTCAGGGCCTCACGGAGTATCTCCCCGTCAGCAGTAGCGGACACTTGCAAATCGGCCAGCATCTGCTGGGCGTGAACGAAGTGGGCGGACTCACCTTCGACATTGTGGTGCATGTGGCTACCGTACTCTCCACACTCGTCATCCTCAGGAAAGAAGTGACATGGATATTCAAGGGACTCTTCATTTGGGACGGCCGGCTGAACAACCAGCAGAGATATGCCATCAACATTCTCATTTCGATGATTCCAATCGGCATCGTTGGTCTTTGTTTCAAAGACTACGTAGACGCCATCTTCCAAGACAGTCTCACCGTAGTGGGCACTTGCCTGCTGGTGACGGCTTGCCTGCTGGCACTCACACACTTCTATCAGCCAACGGAACGCGAGAAAATCTCTCCGATACACGCCTTCGTCATTGGCTTGGCACAAGCTTGCGCTGTGCTGCCAGGACTTTCAAGAAGTGGTTCCACGATTGCCACCGGCCTTTTGCTGGGCAACAGCCGCAAGAACCTTGCGCAATTTTCATTCCTCATGGTCATTCCACCCATCTTGGGCGAGGCGCTGCTAGATTTCAAGCATATTGTTGCCCCCAGCGCAGAATACATCGCTGAGCATGGTGAAGCGGCACAGATTCCGATGACAGCCCTTGTGGTGGGCTTCCTTGCCGCCTTCGTCAGCGGCTGCTTTGCCTGCAAGTGGATGATTGCCTTCGTGAAACGCGCCAAGCTCATCTACTTCGCTCTCTATTGTGCCATTGTTGGCGCTCTCGCTCTCTATTTTGCATAAACCCTATTACGGCAGAGCACTTTTCTGTCCACACTCATGAACCCACAAAACGGTGAAATTCTTATCTTCAACAAGCCCTACCGTTGGACATCCTTCAACCTGGTGGCTAAAGTGCGGGGAGAACTCTCGCACCGCTTGGGCGTGAAGAAGCTTAAAGTGGGGCATGCAGGCACGCTCGACCCGCTTGCCACAGGTGTGCTCATCATCTGCACGGGCAAGAGCACCAAGCTGATTGACGAGCTCCAATCCCACACGAAGGAATACGTAGCCACCATCAAACTCGGTGCCACCACCCCCTCGTTTGACATGGAGACAGCAGAAGACGCCACCTTCCCTACGGCTCACATCACCCGCAAGCTGGTAGAGGAAAAGCTCAGAGCCTTCACTGGGCGCATTGAGCAGATTCCACCCACATTCTCGGCTGTGAAGGTGGATGGCAAACGAGCCTTCAAGTATGCCCGTCAGGGCGAGGAAGTAGAGCTGAAGCCCAAGATTCTAGTCATTGACGAGCTGGAGATTCTACACTTTGGAGAAGTCAAGAATGAAGCCACCGACGAAGCCATTGACCCACGTGAGCGCATCAAGTACCAGAGCGGCAATCTTCAGGGCACCCACCTCTCACTCACCATCCGTGTGGTGTGCAGCAAAGGTACCTATATTCGTGCTTTGGCACGCGACATTGGCGAGACGATCGGTTCGGGCGGCTATCTGACAGGACTTGTCCGCACCCGCATTGGCCAATACACCCTCCAAGACTGCATGGATATCAACGAGTTCCCTCAATGGCTCGACCAGCAGACACTGGAGAAAAATGAAGGCTGAGGTTGAAGACCATCTTCCCTCCCCACAATTCAAATAGGCAGAAAGTTAATATCAAATTCCCGTCTATAATCAACTATCAATATGAAGTTATCACAATTCAAGTTCAAACTCCCGGAGGACAGGATTGCTCTTTATCCACGCACTTACAATCCTGAGACAAAGTACTACAACCGCGACGAAGCCAAGCTCATGGTTGTGCACAAAAAGACTGGCGAGATTGAGCACCGTCTCTTCAAAGACATCATCGAATATTTCGAAGAGGGCGATGCCTTCGTGTTCAACGACACCAAGGTTTTCCCTGCACGTCTCTATGGCAACAAGGAAAAGACAGGTGCACGCATCGAAGTGTTCTTGCTGCGCGAGCTCAACGAGGAGCTCCGCCTGTGGGACGTGCTTGTTGACCCAGCCAGAAAGATTCGTATCGGCAACAAACTCTATTTCGGTCCTGACGAGTCACTCGTGGCTGAAGTTATCGATAACACCACTTCACGTGGTCGCACCCTCCGCTTCCTCTACGATGGTCCACACGACGCATTCAAAGAGGCACTCTACTCTCAGGGTGAAGCCCCAATCCCCGACGACATCCGCATGCACCGTCCTGCAGAAGAAGAGGATTTAGAACGTTTCCAGAACATCTATGCACGCCACGAAGGCGCTGTAACTGTGCCTGTCACAGGCCTCCACTTCTCACGCGAGCTGATGAAGCGCATGGAGATTATGGGCATTGAGCAGGCTTTCATCACCATGCACGCTGGCCTGGGCAACTTCCGCAGCATCGATGTGGAAGACTTGACTAAGCACAAGACAGATTCCGAGCAGATGTTTGTCACCAAAGAGGCTTGCGACATCGTGAACAAAGCCAAGGAAAATGGCCACAAGATATGCGCAGTCGGCAACACCACCCTGCGTGCACTCGAAACAGCTGTAGGACCAGGCGGATTCATCAAGGAGTTCGACGGATGGACCAACAAGTTCATCTTCCCTCCATACGACTTCACCGTAGCTGATGCGTTTGTGGTGAACTTCCAGATGCCACTCACCACTATGCTCATGCTCGTCACTGCATTCGGTGGCTATGATGTGGTGATGAATGCCTACAAAGAAGCTCTCAAGGGCGACTACATGTTCGGCACCTTCGGCGATGCCATGCTTATTATCGACTAACCAGCCCACGCGCTGGGCGATTATTTATGCTCAAAGGGGTGCACATAGTTTATCTTTCACTCGGTACAAATCTTGGCGACAAAGAACACAACCTTGTGTCCGCCATTACAGAAATAGGAAGGCGGATTGGTCCAGTCAGGGCACAATCCGCTTTTCTTACCACTGAGCCGTGGGGATTCGAGAGCGAAAACACGTTCCTCAATGCTTCCATACGCATCGAAACCAACCTCTCCCCCATCGCCCTGCTCGACGTGACCCAACAGATAGAGCGCGACATGGGACGCACTCAAAAGTCAACTTCCAACCCTAAAACGCCAAGTGCCACCCCTCAACCGTCAACTGTCAACTATCAAGACCGCATTATCGACATTGACATCTTGCTGTACGATGACCTCCACATCAACACACCTCGGCTCACGATTCCCCATCCTCTCATGCAGCAACGGGATTTCGTGCTCATTCCATTAAAAGAAATACTTATATGAAATCATTCACTTCTTTTCAACTAACAATCCTATTCGCTTTATTTCCCCTCTCACTTATGGCACAGAAACAACTCTTCACCATCAACGACCTCATCCCTGGCGGTTCCACCTATTACAGGAACTCTGTGCCTGAAAACAGGTATCTCGTGTGGTGGGGCGACGAGTGCGTGGAGCAAGACATTCATGAGTGCCGCATCATCAACAAGCAGGATGGTTCCACCCAGACACTTGTCACCCTGGAACAACTGAACGACATCCTGACAAAGGCTGACCATAAGCCTATCCATCATCTGTACGACACTACCTTCCCCTATGCTGGAAAAACATTTGCTCTCATCACCTTGAGCCATGAAAAGATCCTTGTCGACTGGACTGAAAACAAGGTGGTATGGCACGCTACACTTTCTCCCGAAGCAGGCAATACAGACTGGAACAAGCCATCTAAATCCATGGCCTACACCAGCCGTCACAACCTCTTCGTTCTCACTGCCGATGGCAAGACGCACCAAGTCTCCACTGATGGCAGCCAGGACCTCACATACGGCGCCTCTGTGCACCGCGACGAGTTCGGCATCAGCAAAGGCACCTTCTGGAGCCCTGACGGCACCCTCCTGGCCTTCTACAAGATGGACCAGAGCATGGTGACAAAATATCCGCAGGTGAGCATCAAATCCCCTCTAGAAACTCTGGATTGCTGCGCCACGCTCGACCCTGACCCTTACCCGATGGCAGGCCAGACTTCACACAAAGTCTATGTGGGCATCTTCAATCCCCAGACAGATAAGACGGTCTATTTGAACACAGGCGACCCGACTGACCGCTATTTTACCAACATCGCATGGGCTCCCGACGGCAAGAAAATCTATCTCATAGAGCTGAACCGTGACCAGAATCACGGTTCCCTAGACGAGTATGACGCTCTGACAGGCAAGAAGCTGCGCACCCTCATCACTGAGGACAACGAGAAATACTTCGAGCCCCTGCACCCCATCCAGTTCCTGCCTTGGGATGACACAAAATTTGTCTATCAGACACGCAAGGATGGCTACAACCACATCTATCTATACAGCGTGAACGGAGAATGCCTCCAGCAGCTGACAAAAGGCTCTTTTGAAGTATTCAATATACTGGGATTCAACAAGAAGCAGGAAACTATCCTCTACACATCCAACGAGCAACATCCGCTCCAGCAGAATGTGTATAAAGTGGACATGAAAGGCAAGCGCACCTTACTGGGTGACGCCACAGGATGGCACAATGCCACCCTTTCCGAGTCGGGCAATTTCTTTACCGACAACTGCTCATCGCCCGACATTGCCCGCCACATTAATATCATCTCAACGCTCCGTCCAAAAGCGGCGGCACTCACCTACTTCAAGGCTGAAGACCCCTGGAAGAGCTTCCAAGCGCCTGAAATCAAGACAGGCACCCTCAAGGCTGCAGACGGAATGACCGACCTCTACTACCGTCTCATCCTGCCCACCAATTTCGACCCCACGAAGAAATACCCCGCTGTTGTCTATGTCTATGGAGGTCCTCATGCCCACAATATCGATGCCTCCCGCAATTGGGGCGCACGCGGATGGGACATCTGGATGGCACAGCAGGGATATGTGATGTTCTGCCTCGACAACCGAGGTAGCGAGCACCGTGGGCTTGCCTTTGAGCAAGCTACCTTCCGCCAGCTCGGTGTGGAAGAGATGAAAGACCAGCTCTGCGGCGTGGACTACCTCAAAAGCCTCCCCTATGTGGACGCCAACCGTCTGGGCGTGCATGGATGGAGTTTCGGCGGTTTCATGACCACAAGCCTCATGACCACCTATCCCGATGTTTTCAAGGTGGGCGTGGCAGGCGGTCCCGTCATTGACTGGAGATTCTACGAGGTGATGTACGGCGAACGCTACATGGACACCCCGCAGGCCAATTCCGAAGGCTATGATCAGGCATCCTTACTCAATAAGGCTAAGAACCTCAAAGGCCGTCTCCTCATCATCTATGGAGGAAACGACCCCGTATGCGTACCTCAGCACACCCTCTCCTTCATGCGTGCCTGCATTGATGCCGATACTTACCCCGACCTCTTCACCTATCCAGGCGACGGGCACAACATGCAGGGCACTGACCGCATACACCTTCACAACACCATTACCCGTTACTTCGAAGACCATCTGAAGTAAAGTACATAAAGCACCCTTTCAGAAGCGCCGCCTTCATCGCAATCACCTCGCACTCTGCAACGTAATTACGATGAAGGCGGTATCGTATTTACGATGAAAGGGGAAAGAGAAGAGCGTGTAGCCGCACCACAAAATAGCGTTGCAAGAGGAAGTATATACCTATGCCAAGAAAGAGGGAAAAGCGGCGCAGAAGGGATGAGTCCGCCACTGAAAAAAGCGCCAAATGCCAAATAACAAATAAGAAAAAAATGCCCTTATATATAATATATATTAATAATAGGGATAGAAGTAAATGGATAGGAACTATATTAATATAATAACAGGGCCTTCACGCTTATTGGGCATTTGGCGTTTGGCAGAAATGCGGATTCGGCACCCCATTCGCCACATTCACTTTTCTTCTAAACTATTCCCCAAAAACTTTTCTAATTCCAGCATTTTTTCCTATCTTTGTACTGTTATTAGAAAGTACCGGTATTTAAGAATTCAATCATACAACAACAAGCATGAAAGCAATTAGCACAAAGAAGGCTCCAGGGGCTATCGGTCCTTACAGCCAGGCCATTGAGGCAGGAGATTTCGTTTACACATCAGGACAGCTGGGCCTGGACCCTGCAACGGGCGCGTTCCCTGAGGGCGGCGTGAAGGAACAAGCTCGTCAGTCGCTGCTGAACGTGAAGGCCATTCTGGAAGAGGCAGGCACTTCGATGACCAACGTGGTGAAGACAACGGTGTTCATGGCCGACATGGGCGATTTTACCGAGATGAACAGCGTGTATGCGGAATTCTTCACAGAGCCCTATCCTGCCCGTTCAGCCGTAGCGGTGAAGACCTTGCCTAAGAATGCGCTGGTGGAGATTGAAGTGGTGGCAAAGAAGTGATGTGACGAAACAGCTTAAAAACAAAGCAATGATGAAGAAACTGACTGTAGTGAAAGTCGGAGGTAAAATCGTGGAAAACGAAAGTACCCTGCAACAACTTTTGAAAGACTTCTCGGCCATCGACGGAGCCAAAGTCTTGGTGCACGGCGGAGGCCGGTCTGCCACGAAGGTGGCAGCGCAGCTGGGCATTGAAAGCACCATGATTGGCGGACGGCGTGTGACCGATGCAGATATGCTGCGCGTGGTGACAATGGTGTATGGCGGGTTGGTGAACAAAAACATCGTGGCTCGCCTGCAAGCTTGTGGCATCAATGCGCTGGGACTGACAGGAGCCGACATGAACGTGATGCTGTCACACAAGCGACCTCTGAAGAAGGTGAAGATGGATGACGGCACGGAGCAAATGGTGGATTTCGGCTTTGTGGGTGATGTGGACCAATGCGACGGACGTATGCTTGCCACACTGATTGGCGAGGGCGTGGTGCCCGTAATGGCTCCGCTGACACACGACAAGCAAGGCCACCTGCTAAACACGAACGCAGACACGATTGCGGGCGAAACGGCCAAGGCGCTGGCTCCATACTTTGACGTGACGCTCATCTACAGTTTCGAGCACGCAGGTGTGCTGACCGACCCAGACGACGAGACTTCCGTCATTCCCCACATCGACGCAGAGGAATTTGAGCAACTGAAGGCCGACGGAACAGTGAATGGCGGCATGATCCCAAAAATAGAGAATGCGCTCGAGGCTGTCCGCGCAGGCGTGAAGCAAGTAATCATCACCAAGGCTGACGCCATCGACGGCACGAAAGGGACAGTGATTAGTTGACTACAATCCACCCACAGAAAATGAATTTCCGGCACGACATCCTTCCACTGAAGAACATTGTTTTCAGAACAGCGTTGCGCATCGTCCTGAACAGGGAGGAAGCGGAAGACATCGTGCAAGACACACTAGTAAAACTGTGGGAACGCCGCGAGAAACTGGACAAGGTGGAGAACCTGGAGGCTTTCGCGCTGACCATGGCCCGAAATCTTGCTCTTGACTGGAAAGAGAAAATGGACAACCAGCATGTATCTTTCGATGACGAAGCGCATGACCGCCTCGACGAGAACACCAATAGCGCTGACAAGATGCTGGCACAAAAGGAAACAACGGGAGCCATCGCCCGAATCATCAATTCACTACCCGAAAAACAACGCACCATCATACAACTGAGAGACATCGAAGGAAAAACTTATCAAGAGATAGCAAACACGTTAAGCATTTCAGAATCAGACGTAAAAGTAACACTCTTCCGCGCACGGCAAGCAATGAAAGAAAAAATCTTGCAAAAAAAATCATTTTTCTTGTAACTTTTCCGTTCCTCAACCGTCTTCATATCAGAAGCAGTCAAAAAAGACTCACTCAAACAATGGACTACAAGTACATCGAACAACTTATCGAAAGCTATTTCGCCTGCACTACAACTCTGCAGGAGGAACAGATTCTACGTTCGTTCTTCTCACAAGAAGATGTACCTGCGCATTTGGCTCAATACGCCAGCCTCTTCAACTACGAAACCGCAGCCAAAGAGGATGTGCTGAGCGAGGATTTTGACGAGCGGATAATGAGTCAAATTGAAACAGCCGAGACGAAGGCAGAAGAAGCGAAGAAGCCACGCATCATCAAGCTGGCAGCCCGTTCACTCGCAGAGAGAAGGTTCCTAGGAATTTCACCCCAAGTCTTCACACCCTTCTTCAAAGCCGCAGCAGTGGTGGCCATTGCACTCACCATCGGACGCGCCGCAGAACACGCCATTGGTGAGCAGGAAGCCGAAGAGAAAGGCAATGTGGTGGCAGTTGACCCCTACATCAAAACAAACGATGTGCAGCAAGCCATCCGCGTGAAGGATGTGAGCCAAGCCGAAATGAAAGCAACCAACGACTCCATCATCAACATCGCCACCAAGGACGAGATTCAGTGATTAACTCGAATACATGAGACCACGCTCTCGCACGACTCACTCAATTGAACTTTTGCTTTTACAAATACGATAAACAATTAATGCTTAACTAAACCGAAACCTATTGAAGGTAAAGCTGCGAAGCCCAATACCTTCCGCCAAAGGAGACTATCTCCAGAGGCAACATTGAACTGAGGTTCAATTCTCTTGAAACCAACTTCGTGCTTAGACACGAAAAAAGGGACAACTCCACGGAGATGTCCCTTTTTCTTTGCCATGCCCTCATACCAATCACAGGTTCCCACCACATGGAAAGGAAATGAGGGCTATCTTTATTAACGTGAGTTCTACGAATTCACGTTATGTTATTTACGCTTAATGATGCGGTTCGTCACACGCTCAGCCGAGATGATGGTGCCATCTTCGCCCACAATATCAACATTCCACACATGGGTGCTTTTGCCTGCATGAACAAGGCGTGCCTTGCCATATACTTTACCCTCTGTAGCAGACATAGCCACATGGCTCGCATTCACCTCTGTGCCACACACCGCAAGAGACTCATCGTAATGGGTCAAATGAAGGGAGCCAACGCCTGCAATGGTCTCGGCCAGTGCAAGGGATGCCCCACCATGCACAACGCCCAAATACTGACGCGTATGGGGCGAAATAGGCATCTCTGCCACCGCATACTCGTCATCAGTAGGAAGAAAACGAATGCCCAAAGCCTCAATCAGCGTACCTTGCATCCGGGCATGAAGGAAATCACATTCTTGTTGAGTCAACACGATTATACTTACAATTTATGTTTTACAATTACTCTTTATGGAAGCTGCAGGATGGCTTAGGCGGTGTGGTACTTCCGCAATTCAGCCCGCAAAACGCATGACTGCCCACCAGTCACTTCATCCATCAACGCCCAGAATCTCACAGAATGGTCGTGATAAACAGTATGGCAAAGTTCATGAAGAATGACGTAGTCCTGCAGATGTTCCGGCACTTGCATGAGATAGAGCGAAAGGCTGATGGTGTTTCTTCCCGAGCAAGAGCCCCATCGGGTCTTGGAATCACGAATGGAAAGCCCCTCGTAATGGAAGCCATGCATATAGGCCAATTCGGCCACACGGCGTGGCAAAAGCGCCTTGGCTGCTTGACGCATCCGCTCCACATCCTCAGCCGTCACTTGGGGACGCTCTTTCAGCATCTGCTGCTTCTTCATCAAGGAAGGACGAAACTTGTCGATAGCACCCTTGACAAAAGCCAATGAGGCGCCTCTGAAGGCGGTTACACGAAGACCGCCAACCTCAGGGCGCATAATGATGCTGCGCGCTCTTGGGCTGACGGTCACCGTCACTGTACCTAATTCTTCATCTTGGTACGTCATTCGTTCAGCACGCCACCTGGACGTGCGAGTTTATTTTGAAAACTCCTGATATATCTTGCTGGCAATCTCCTGCATCTCCTCAGAAGAGAGACTGAGCTTTGAATTAGCAAAGTTCATGTCTTTCTCATTCTGCATAGGGATGAGGTGGATGTGCGCATGAGGCACTTCAAGCCCTAAAACGGCTTGTCCGACCTTCACACAAGGGAAAGCCGCCTTGATGGCAACGGCCACCTTCTTGGCAAACACCTCGAAGCGAGCCAACTCGTCATCCTCCATATCGAAGATGTAATCAACTTCACGACGGGGAATAACCAGCGTGTGACCCTTCACCAGCGGATTGATATCTAGGAACGCGTAAAACTCATCGTTCTCCGCACACTTATAAGAAGGGATTTCCCCTGCTGCGATTTTACTGAAGATACTCATAATTATCCAAAGCTAATGCTCATGATTTCGAACTTCATCACACCACGTGGCACAGTCACCTCTGCCACGTCGCCGACCTTCTTACCCAGAAGTCCTTGTGCAATAGGAGTCTTGATGGAAATCTTGTTCTCACGAAGATTTGCCTCACCCTCGCTCACAATGGTGTAGGTGAGTTTCATGCCATTCTCCACATTCTTCAGTTCCACCTTTGACAAAATCTGTACTTCGTCTTTCTTTGTCAGTTTGGACGGGTCAAGAATCTTGGTATCGGCAAGAATAGCCTTTAACTCTGCAATTTTAGTTTCAAGCTTTCCCTGTGCCTCTTTCGCTGCATCATACTCCGCATTCTCTGAGAGGTCGCCCTTTTCACGCGCCTCGGCAATCTGACGAATCACCTCTGGGCGCTCCACCTCCTCTAACTGCTTGATTTGGGCACGAAGCTTGTCGTAGCCCTCTTGTGACATATAAGCCATAATGCTGTTTCTTGTTTTGGTTTTCTTGTGTTACTAAAAGTGTTTCTTTGAAAGATGAAAAGAAAAAGAATCCCAACACCATTTGATGCTGGAACCCTCCCAATCTTTTCGTGTGCAAAGGTAAGGCTTTTCACCTATACCACCAAATTTTTACTCTTTTTTTTACAGGAACGCACATAGTGTGCAGAATGAGGAAGTTGCGCTATCTCTTGCCCCACCTTGTACAGTTGTCAAAAGCTCAGGGCCAAACCACCCAGCACGTTCACGCCCATCTGACGATATCCCCAATAGCGGTCATACTTACGGTCAAACAAATTGTCGCCCTTCACAAAGAGAGTACAGGGAAGTTTGACAGGCAGCGTGTAGCGGATACTGGCACCCATATTCAACATGTCGGGACACTGATATGAAGCGCCAATCAACTCATAATCAAATGATGGCTCATCGTAGATGGCAAAATCCCATTCCAAACCTACATACAAACCCTTTAGCACTTTGGCATCGGCAGTCCAATCCATCAAGAAAACGGGCTTCGTGAAGGAACCCTTTGCCCATTCATCATCTAGCTTGCTGCCCACCATATTAATTTGGTTCTTCGCCTCCACCTTCAAGATGTCGCTGTAGGCATAAGAGAAATCGGCATTGATGTAGAAGTTGCGACGTTTGGCAAACTCTACACAAGGCATATAACACCCATTCCGGGAAAATGACATCCAATCAAAGGCAGACTTGTTCTTGACCATATCAAGACCCGCATTCAGATGGGCGCTGAAGCCGTTGATTCTTTTGATGCGGTATCCCACGCTCACATCAATCTGATGATACTCCGCCTTCATCTTGCCCACACCTTTCGCATTCCGTGCCACATCATCCCCGAATGCGAAATAGGGATGCTCACGGGCATAGCGCTGGAAACTATTGTCAGTTTCATAGCTAGATGCCTTCACATACACTTCACTCTGCGGGTCAATACGGTATGACACCCATGCATCTGGCCCGACCTCACCGCTGGTGCTGGCAAAGAAACCCAACTGCGCACTCAGCTGCTTGCCTACAAACAGGTAGTGGGGCGAGAGACGGAGACTTGTAATACCTTCAAACTCTGCATTGCCGTAAGAAGAGTTGAAAAAGCCCAAACCCAGTCCTACTTGATGCTGCTCGGTAAACTTATATGCACCCACCATATCCAAATGCACCAATGTTTCGCCCAGCTTTTCCGTCAAAGTAGTCTGGTAGTTTTGGCTGAAGAAATCCACACCACCTTTAGCCTCAACCATAAGGTCCTCTACCTGATAAGGCATCAAGCCAAAGTCCAGCGAACCCAGCACATTATGTTGCTTGTCCGTGTAGTTGGCTCCTCCCATATAATTGAACACCCGATTTTCAAAGGCACCACGCGCATACACATCTGCGCCACGCTCAATATGGTGATTGTATTTCACGGCCGCCCTATTGCGGTAATCACGGCTATGCCAATCCTTCACACCATAATAATTATTATTTCGCACTTTCCCATCAAATCCTTGTAGCATCAGACTCACGCCCAAAGCATCATCTTCTGTGAGATTGAACTGATACGATGCCCTGCCATCCAATTGTCCATGAGTTCCACCTCCTAGATGCACATACCCTTTTTTATTGCCTTTCACTATCTCCTCGGTGGCATAGTCGCCAACAGGCTCTTCTGCATAGTTGGTGGTAGGCTGCCCTTCTGTGGCATACTGCATGGTGTAGTGCTTCACTTGTGTCTGCACCGCTTGAGTCTTCACCTCCACTTTCTTGGCATCAGTCACTACGGGTTTCACTTCGTTGGTCACTTCCACGGTGTTATTCAACTGCGCCATTGCTGCGAGGCAAGCGAAAAGTGAAATATGAACTGCGAATATTCTATGTTTCATAACCGTTGTCTTCTTTCTTGCATTTTGTTGTTACTTCAGTCTTTCTTCTATCATCTCCTTTATATCATCATCATCTTTGTAGTTAGCTTTCAGCGATTCAAGCGTCTGCCGCGCTTCAACGATACGCTCTTCGGCCTTATAGATATCGCTCAGCAGGATAAATGCACGAGCCAGCCAGTAGGACTTTCCGATGCCAGCATCGATAGCCTGGTTCAACTGCTGTTCCGCCTGTGCATACTCCCGGGCATCATACAATGCCTGGGCTGCCAACACAGGTGCTTTGGCTTGTTCCGTCGCGATAGAGTCTTGGGCTGCCGCAATAGAATCTTGGATGGCAATGTTTGCTGCCATGTTGGCTAATTCTTCACTGGCTTTCTGTGCATATTCCGTGTTAGGATATCTCATTGCCAAATCGCCAAAAGCAGCTGCAGCTTCATCCGTCTTTCCCTGCAACACATAAGCACGGCCTTTCTCATACAAAGCCTTTGCGCCCAATGAAGATTGAGCATACTCCACATTCATCTGCTGAATCAGTTCCACTTTCTTGTCATAGTTGCCACGAAGTCCCTCAATATAGGCTTGCTGCAGCATGGCGTAGTCGCCCAGCGAATGGTCCATTTCCTTAGCCTGCCGATAGCAAGCATCCGCCACATCATAGTTGCGCATATTCAAGTAGCCGTCTCCCATTCGGTTATAAGCATCCGCACGCATAGCCTTGCTTCCTTCTGGCATCTCAGCCACCTTTTCGAACTGAGCAATGGCAGCGTTATACTTCTGCAATTTGAATTGTGCATATCCCAAGCTGTACTGAGCATAGGCAGCGTTTTTCAGCTTTCCACTTGAAGTCTGAGTTCCTAAATTCAACGCAGTATTGAGGTCGTTTGCGGCTTGTGCATAGTTGCCTAAACGATAGTTGCAATCTCCCTTGATATAGAAAGATTCAGCATAGGCCTCAACGTCTTGACGCCCCAAGCCAACGGACTGCGTGGCATAAGCCAGCGCCTCCTGCACATGGTTTTTATTCAGTTCTTGAACTGCCAAGTTATATAGCACCCGCTGCTTGTCTGTTTGTGTATTGGAATCGGGGGCCTGAACTTTGCTGATGGCCTGAAGAGCCTTGGAGTAATCCTTCTTGGTCATATATACTTCTGTCAGGCATTGCGACACAGGCTTCGCCCACCGAGAGGCAGGAAACTCGCCAAGGAAACGCTCCATGACAGGCACTGTCTGTGAAGATTTTTGTTCGTGCAATGTCAAGGCATAATTATAAAGCGACTGTTCACGTAAAGACGCATTCGCCGACATGCTTGACGCATTCAAGAAGGCTGTCTGAGCCATCTGCTTCTGTCCCTGCTGCAATGCCGCAAGACCCGCATGCAGCCACGCATTCTGCGCCATCTCGTCCTGACTGCTACCTGCAGATTCCGTCAGCGTGTTCCATGCACGGTCCCATTGTCCAAGAGTGTAATAGCACATGCCTTGCTTATACTGCGAAGTGCGGGTTTTCTCACCAGCCTCCAGATAAGGAAGAGCCTGCGCATACTCACCTTTGTCATACATGCGTTCTCCTGCCAGTCTATACAGCACACCATTGCAAGCACAAGCCTCATCGCTCAAGTTAGAGAGCGGATAAGCCAGCGGCAAATCCAAAGAGCGGCCTTCTTCCTCGTCCTCAAAGAACGACAACAAGGCTTCGTCATAGCGAGCTTCCCTAATGAGCAGATTTCGATGGAATACACGCAATGCGTCTGCATACTGCGAGAAAGGATGCTGCTCCACCCACTCGCCCACGCGATCAGCCGTTCCAGACACATCCAACACATAATCACATACCAAGAGAAGCGGCATTGCGTCCTCATGCCCCTTGCCTTTGTCTGTTTCACTCAAAAAAAGTTCCAGCTGTTGCTTGGCACCCAGATAATGTCCGTCTGCCAACGCTTTCACTGCCGTACGCTGGGCCTGGGCTCCAATTGCCACGCCAGCCATCAGCCACGGCATCAACATTCGTGAATACCTCTTCATGTTACCTATAGGTTTCGTTTATCAATTAGAATTTCGCCACAAAGATATAACTTTTAATTTATAATTGACAATTGCTAACTGATAATTAGCCATTTGGCATACGTTTTCACGCTGTAATACAAGTTGAACAGCAAAATTGTTAAGCATCAATTGCCAATTGTGAATTAAATACCTACCTTTGCATGTCAACATTAGCTAATTATGACGAAGAAATACGATTTTCTCATTATCGGCTCAGGAGTAGCCGGTATGAGTTATGCCCTCAAGGTGGCAGAGGCCAAGAAGGGCAAGATTGCCATCATTTGTAAAACAACACTGGAAGAGGCTAACACGGCAAAGGCTCAAGGCGGCATCGCATCAGTCACTAACCTGTTGGTCGACAACTTTGAGAAGCACATTGAAGACACCATGATTGCCGGTGACTGGATCAGTGACCCTGAGGCGGTAAAACAAGTGGTCATGGGCGGTCCAGCAGGCATCAAAGATTTGCTACGGTGGGGTGTCAACTTCGACAAGAAGGAAGATGGCTCATTTGACCTGCACCGCGAAGGAGGACACTCTGAGTTCCGCATTCTGCACCATGCCGACGACACCGGTGCAGAGATTCAGCGTGGCTTGATGGAGGCTGTGCGCAACCACCCCGACATCGATGTGTTGGAAAATCATTTCGCGGTAGAAATCATTACCCAGCACCATCTGGGCATCCGTGTGACACGCCGCACCCCAGACATTGAATGCTATGGCGCTTATGTGCTGAACCCAAAGACAGGAAAGATTGATACATTCTTGTCCAAAGTGACACTGATGGCCACTGGTGGAACCGGGGCCATCTATGCTACTACATCCAACCCCAACATCGCCACAGGCGACGGTATTGCCATGGTGTATCGTGCCAAAGGCAAGGTGAAGGACATGGAGTTTGTACAGTTCCACCCCACGGTGTTGTTCAACCCTGCAGAAACACATCCTGCATACCTCATCACTGAGGCCATGCGTGGCTACGGGGGCATTCTCCGCCTGCCCAATGGCGAGGAATTCATGCAGAAGTATGACGAACGACTCTCTTTGGCACCACGCGACATTGTGGCACGTGCCATCGACAACGAGATGAAGATTCATGCTCTTGACCACGTTTGCCTAGATGTGACCCACAAAGATCCTGAAGAGACCAAACACCACTTCCCCAATATTTATGCCAAGTGCCTATCCATCGGCATCGACATCACCAAAGAATACATTCCTGTAGCTCCTTCGGCTCACTACATGTGTGGCGGCATTCAGGTGGACCTTGATGGCCAGTCAAGCATCAAGCGCCTCTATGCTGTCGGTGAATGCTCATGCACGGGCCTGCACGGCGGTAACCGTTTGGCATCCAACTCGCTCATTGAAGCTGTGGTGTACGCTGACGCTGCAGCTAAACATTCCTTGGAGGTGATTGACCAATATGAGTTCAACGACAAGGTACCTGCATGGAATGACGAAGGAACGATGACGAACGAGGAGAAGGTGCTCATTGCACAAGACGTGAAAGAAGTGGGGCAAATCATGTCTACCTATGTAGGCATCGTCCGTTCCGATTTGCGCCTCCACCGTGCTTGGGAGCGTCTTGACTTGCTCTATGAAGAGACAGAGCACCTCTTCAAGCGCGTGAAGCCCACCCGTGACATCTGCGAACTGCGCAACATGATTAATGTGGGCTATCTCATTACCCGTCAAGCGCTCGAACGCAAAGAGAGCCGCGGACTCCATTACACCGTGGATTATGCTAAACACGCATTAGACAAGAAATAAAACAACGACTATAACATAACAAAGATTATCAATGAAAAAGTTACTATTAGCTTTGGTCATGCTCTTGGGCATGATGACTCGTGTTGCTGCACAAGAGATGACGTTACCCATGGATGCAGAAGTGCGGAAAGGCACATTGCCCAATGGGCTGACCTACTATCTGCGTCACAACGAATGGCCTGAGAAGCGTGCCTTCTTCTACATCGCACAGAAGGTGGGCTCCATTCAAGAAGAAGACAATCAGCGAGGCTTGGCCCACTTCCTTGAGCACATGTGTTTCAATGGCACGACCAACTTCCCTAGTGACAACTTGAAGAAGTACCTCGAGGGCATCGGCGTGAAGTTCGGTGAGAACCTGAACGCTTACACCTCTTTTGACGAGACCGTCTATAACATCGACAACGTGAACGTTGAAATTGCCGGCGCGCTCGATTCTTGCTTGCTTATTCTCCACGACTGGAGCCATGACCTCTTGCTGGAAGACAAGGAGATTGACAAGGAGCGTGGTGTCATCAATGAGGAATGGCGTATGCGTTCCTCAGCCATGATGCGCATGTACGAGAAGGCGCTGCCAGAGATTTACCCCGGCAGCAAATATGGCATGCGCCTGCCTATCGGAACCATGGACATTGTGATGAACTTCCCTTATGAGGCACTGCGCAGCTACTATCGCAAATGGTACCGTCCAGATTTGCAGGCCATCGTCATCGTGGGCGACATCAATGTGGACGAGATGGAACAGAAGATTCAAAAGGTGTTTGCAGACATCCAGCCTGCTGGTGCTGATGCCGCCAAGTTTGAATACTACTCAGTGCCAGACAATGCTGAGCCTATCGTCTCCATCAATAAGGACAAGGAACAGCGCACCAACAACGTCATCTTCATGTGGAAGACAGAAGCCTTCCCACGCGAGATGAAGAACACTCCCAATTATCTGGTCACGAACCTGATTGCGAACGCCATGGAAAGCATGTTCAGCGAGCGCATCAGCGACATCTTACAGAAGGAGAACGCACCGTTCCTGAATGCAGGCTTTGGCTACGAGAACTTCTTCGTATCGAAAACAAAGGAGTCTTACAGCGGCAGTGTGACTTGCGAGGACAACAAGTATGAACAGGGTATCAAAGCACTCTACCGCGAGATTCTGCGTGCCAAGAAATATGGCTTTACAGCAGCTGAGTACGAGCGCTTCAAGTCTGAACTCCTTTCTCAACTCGAAAGCGCTTACCTCCATCGCGATAAGATTCAGAGCAAGAGTTTCGTGAACGAGTGTGTACGCCACTTCCTTGAAAACGAGCCTATGACTGGCATTGAATGGGAATACAAAGCCATGAACCAGATTGTGCCTAACACTAATGTTAACATGGTGAACCAGCTCATTCAGCAGATGCCTTCCAACAACCTTGTCATCACGCTGTTCGCTGCAGATAAGGAAGACAACATCCTACCAGCCAAGGAAGACATTCTCCGATGGATGGCTGAAGTGGAAGCTGAAAACATTGAACCGCTGAAAGAAGAGGCCAACAACGCTCCTCTCATTGAAAAGATGCCAAAGCCCGGCAAGGTGAAGAAAATAGAGGATGACATGTATGACGCCAAGCTCATCACCCTCAAGAACGGCATCAAGGTGCACGTGAAGAAGACCGACTTCTCGCCTAACCAAATCAGCATGTACGCCCACAGCTGGGGTGGCACATCTCTCTATAGCATTGATGAGTTCGACCAAACCGACAACATCGGCTGGGTCAGCGTGGGTGGCTGGGGCAACTTCAGCGCCACGGAGCTGAACAAGCGTTTGGCTGGCATTCAGGCTAATGTAAGCACCAGTGTTGGCATAGAGAGCGAAACGGTTTCTGGCTCATGTGTAAAGAAAGACTTGGAGACTATGCTCCAGCTCACTTATCTCCACTTCACCGCTCCTCGCAAGGACATCGAAGCCTACAACTCCGCTCTTCAGCGCACAAAGGGACAGATGAAGAATCAGGAGCTAGTGCCTACGACTGCATTGCAGGACACTATTGCGAAGGTGGTTTACAACAACCATATCCGTGCCGTACGCACTAAGCCAGAGGACCTTGACCGCATCAACTACGACCGCATCATCGAACTCTACAAGGAGCGTTTTGCCGATGCAGACGACTTCGAGTTCTTCATCGTGGGCGACTGCGACGCTGACACTATCGCGCCGCTGCTTGCCAAATATCTAGGCGCACTTCCTACCAAGAAGGGCTCTGAAACCTATAAGACCATTGACTTCAAGATGGCAGAAGGCCAGTTGAAGAACGTATTTGAGAAGCAGATGGAAACTCCTAACGCTATTGTGCTCTTCATTTACCATGCACCGATGGAGATGAATCTCCGCAACAGAGTCATGATGGGCATGCTGGACCAGCTGATGGATATGCTTTATACGGAAACTGTACGCGAAGACGAAGGTGGAGCTTACGGTGTGCCTGTCAACTCTGGCTTGAGCCGCTACCCACAGGAAGAGGCTACGGTGCAGATTCAGCTGCCCACAGCTCCAGAGAAGCGCGAGCGCATGACTGAAATCGTCTATAAGGGCGTGGAAAGCATGGTCAACAACGGTCCTAAGGAGGAAGACCTCAAAAAAGTGAAGGAATACCTGCTCCGCAGCCATGAAGAGAGCCTGAAGAAGAATGGCTATTGGATGAACCAGATGGCCTCTTACGTGCTCTACGGCGAAGAGAATGTTGCTCCTTATGTGGAGACCGTCAACAACATTACTGCTGCAGACATCCAAGAATTGGCACGTCGCATCTTCAAAAGCGGCAACTGCATTGAGGTCGGCATGACCAGCCCTGTGGCACAATAACTAATAATGTATTATAAATAATAGCCATACGGCATGTTGACAGACACGCAGCATGGCTATTTTTACTATAAACGACATGAAAGGGATACTATCACTCATCGTTCTCGGTTTTTCCGTATTCATCTCCACATCGGCACAAGACATTGTCCCCCAATCCCTCGTGCCCGAGCAGAGAGACACGCTCGCCGTTGACACGCTTGCAACCCTCTCGTGGGAGCAACGCATCAAGACCTCTTTGGACCAATTGGCACGCGAGGCGGATAATGCCTACTTCAATACTGGCATCTGCGTTTGGGACCTCACCGCAGACTCGATGCTATGGGGCTATAACCAACGCAAGGTGATGCGCCCGGCCTCTACCCAAAAGGTGCTCACAGCCATCTCCGCACTCAACATTCTTGGCGCACAGCATGAGTTCAGGACACGGGCCTACTACACTGGCAGCATCTCGCCCGACAGCACATTGGCAGGCGATATCTATGTGGTGGGGAGCTTCGACCCTATGTACTCTTACGGTGACATCCGCGAATTGGCACGTGCAGTCCGCGACCTTGGCATCCGCCGCATCAGCGGAAGCATCTATGGCGATGCCAGCATGAAGAACAATGACCTTTATGGCAACGGATGGTGCTGGGACGACGTGCCCAGCAAGTACGAGCCGTACCTATGCGCCCTTATGCTGGAACGTGGCAGAACCTATCCCCACTTCAGTTCCTATTCTAAAGATGCCAACTTCCATCCTGCCACCCACTTTGCCTACGTCCTCTCGCGCGAACTGCAGGAGCTCAGCATCATGCCTGCCGACACCTTGAGGCCCTTCATCGACTATGGCATGAAGAACTACCCTGGCAACGGGCACAACTTCCACACGAAAGCCCGCACCATTGACCAAGTGATGCAGCGCATGCTCAAGAATTCAGATAACCTTCATGCTGAAGCGGTATTCTTCCAACTCGCTCATGTGAACCAAGGCAAGTACTGCTCCTGGAAGGACGGGGCACGCCAAGTAGAGAATGTAATCCGAAAGGCTGGAGCTTCCACGGCTTATGTGGAAGTGGCTGATGGCAGTGGTGTATCGCTCTACAACTACGTCAGTCCTGAAACCGAGGTAGCCATGCTGCGTTATGCCTACCGCAACCAGCAGATATATCGGTATTTCTACCCAGCCCTGCCTATTGCAGGTGTTGACGGCACATTGAGTGACCGCATGCGCTCTGGATGCGCTTACCGCAATGTACATGCAAAGACTGGCACACTCGAAGGTGTCATTGCCCTTACTGGCTACGTGTCTGCCTCCAATGGTCACCAGCTTGCCTTCTCCATACTCATCAACGGGGTGCTGCAGGCCAAGACCGCACGCGACTATCAAGACCGCTTCTGTCAGGAACTGGCACGATAATCCCCCCTCTGCTGCCACACAGCGCGGCAGAGAAGGTGGCCCTTTCTCGTCAACAGCGGTTTGCATATCCAATCAGCTCACAACAATCAAAATCGTGCACCCTGCGCTTGTTTAATTGCGCAGGGTGCTTGAAATCACTTGCGCAGGGTGCGCCCGTAGGAGTCCAAACGACGTCTGCTATTCTTCTAGTAAAGTACGCTGAAGACGGAGTGCCTAGCGCAACAAATCTTGACCGATATCACGACGGAAGTACTTGCCCTCAAACTTGATTTTTTCAGCCTCAGTAAAGGACTTTACAAGGGCTTCGTTCTGGGTCTGGCCATAGGAAGAGACAGCGATGACACGCCCACCTGCAGTAACCACCTGACCATCCTTGAGAGCAGTGCCAGCATGGAACACTACCGATTCCGGATTCACTTGGTCAATACCCGTAATAGGGAAGCCCTTCTTGTAGGCCTGTGGATAACCTCCGCTCACCATCATGACACAAACAGCAGAACGAGGATCGAACTCGAGCGTGCGAGTGTTGAGATCACCTTCGGCAACACCTTCGAATAAGTCAACGAGGTCACTCTTGACACGAAGCATGACAGTCTCGGTCTCAGGGTCGCCCATGCGGACGTTGTACTCGATAACAACTGGGTCGCCAGCCTTGGCATAAGCATAATCACGATCCACCTTAATGAGTCCAAGGAAGATGAAACCCTTATAGTCAATCCCTTCGGCAGCCAAACCTTCAATAGTAGGCTTAACAATACGCTCTTCCACCTTCTGCATCCACTCCTTGTTAGCAAACGGAACGGGAGAAACACTGCCCATGCCACCCGTATTCAAGCCTGTATCACCTTCGCCAATGCGCTTGTAATCCTTAGCCTCAGGCAGTATCTTGTAATTCTTGCCATCGGTGAGCACAAAGACAGAGCACTCAATGCCTGAGAGGAACTCTTCAATAACCACCGTAGCACTAGCTTCGCCAAACATGCCGTCAAGCATGCCACGGAACTCTTTCTTTGCCTCTTCAAGAGTGGGAACAATAAGCACACCCTTGCCGGCACAAAGGCCATCAGCCTTGAGCACATAAGGCGGCTGAAGCGTCTCAAGGAATGCAATGCCTTCTTCAATGTTGGTACCGTTGAAAGAGCGGTAGGCCGCAGTAGGAATACCATGACGCTGCATAAAGCTCTTGGCAAAGTCCTTGCTACCTTCCAGCACAGCTCCTGCCTTGGAAGGGCCAATAACGGGAATGGCCTTCAGCTGAGCGTCTTGCTTAAAATAATCATAGACACCCTTCACCAGCGGATCCTCAGGGCCAACAACCACCATATCAATAGCATGCTCAAGCACAAAAGCCTTGATGCCATCAAAGTCATCAGCCTTCAGAGGCACATTCTCCCCCACACCAGCCGTACCGGCATTGCCTGGGGCTATATACAGTTTTTCAATCTTCGGGCTTTGGGCAATCTTCCAAGCCAAGGCGTGCTCACGGCCGCCACTGCCAAGCAGAAGTAGTTTCATGGACTCTTTCTCTTATTCTATTATTGTTTATATTTTCTGGCTACAAAGGTAGGGATTTTTTGATTCTTAATTGACATTTAGGAAGTGTTTTTTACTGAAAACCAAGCTGGATAGTAAATTATAAATTACTAATGATGAATTATAAACTAAAAAATACCTACCTTTGTAGCCAAAAGTCATATATAACAACCTACATGAGTGCAAGAACTCTTGCTGACACCTTGACACGGACCGTCGAAGCGCTAGCACAGCCAGCGTCTTATAAGGATCTCTATCACGAACACAGCGACGGCGTGCCACTTCCCTCTAGCGATGTGCTGGAGAAGATTGTCGACCTCGCACGAGGAATCATCTTTCCGGGATATTATGGCCGGTCGTGCATCAACCCCACCATACTGAAGTATCAGTTGGGAGTGGACACAGAACAGCTCCATTCTCTGCTTGTATCACAGATTCAAGCAGGACTCTCTTTCGCCAACTTCGAAGAGAGAACAGCTGTCTTCGCAGCCTACAACCAGGTGACACTCGACACAGAGATGCGCCGCATGGCAGAAGAAAGGGCCGAGAAGTTCATCGGACGACTTCCCGAACTGCGCAGAGTGCTAGCCACCGACGTGGTAGCAGCTTTCAATGGTGACCCTGCCGCGAAGAACTATGGCGAAATCATCAGCTGCTATCCCGTCATCAAGGAACTGACGGTATATCGCATAGCCCATGAACTGTGGAATCTGGACGTGCCGCTCATTCCTCGTATGCTGACAGAGATGGCACACTCGGAGACCGGCATCGACATCCATCCAGGTGCTACAATAGGTGAGTACTTCACCATCGACCACGGAACAGGCGTGGTTATTGGTGAGACATGTATCATCGGGCGCAATGTAAAACTCTACCAAGGCGTAACGTTGGGTGCCAAGAGTTTCCCGCTCGACAAGGATGGCAACCCCATCAAGGGCATCCCACGACACCCAATTCTGGAAGACGATGTCATCGTCTATTCCAATGCATCCATCCTTGGCCGCATCACCATCGGCAAAGGCGCTGTAATTGGCGGTAACATTTGGGTGACAAAAGACGTGCCCGCAGGAGCAAGCATCACACAGCAAGCTCACGCATCATTCGGAGAAGATTGCCATTCAGACAACAGGAAACAACCATAGAATTATGACAGAATTCAAGATAATCGCAAAGACTTTCCAAGGTTTAGAGGAAGTCCTTGCCAAGGAACTCATTAATTTGGGTGCCAACAATGTGGAAATCGGCCGTCGCATGGTATCGCTCACCGGCGACAAGGAAATGCTTTATAAAGCCAACTTCTGTACACGAACTGCCGTGAAAATTCTGAAGCCGATCAAGGAATTCAAGGCCACAGATGCCGACGAAGTGTACGAAGCGGTAAAGAAGATTGACTGGGAACAGTACATGGACGTAAAGAGCACGTTCCTTGTCGATTCTGTCATCTTCAGCGACAACTTCCGCCATTCAAAATTTGTGGCATACCGCGTGAAAGACGCCATTGCTGATTATTGGCGCGACAAGACCGGTGACCGTCCGAATGTGGGCATCAGCAACCCCGACATCCGCATCAACGTGCACATCGCAGAGAACGACGTGACCATTTCACTCGACTCATCTGGCGAAAGTCTCCATCAGCGCGGCTACAAAACAGGCACAGTGCCCGCCCCTATCAACGAAGTGCTGGCAGCAGGACTCATCATGTTGACAGGATGGAATGGCGAATGCGACCTGATTGATCCTTTCTGCGGATCTGGCACCATCCTCATCGAGGCTGCACTAATTGCACAGAACGTCTATCCTGGTGTGTTCCGCAAGGAGTACGCTTTTGAAAAGTGGAAGGACTTCGATGCAGACCTGTTCGACCGCATCTACAACGACGACAGCCAAGAACGAGAGTTCGACCATAAGATATATGGCTATGACATCAACCGACAAGTGGTGCAGATTGCCACCGACAACGTGCTGAATGCAGGCGTGAAGGACGTGGTAAGTGTGGAACAGCGCGACTTCTACGAGTTTGAGCAGCCACGCGAAAAGGCCATCATCATCACAAATCCTCCTTATGGAGACCGCATCACAACAGATGATATTTATGACCTCTATGAAACCATCGGTAAGAACTTGAAGCGTAACTTCGTGGGCAACGATGCATGGATTATCACTCACCACGAAGAGCTATTTGACCACATCGGATTCCGTCCATCTACCAAATTCGCCTTGTTCAACGGCTCGCTGGAATGCGAGTTCCGCAAGTATCAAATCTTCGATGGACGTCTGAAAGACCGCCGCGAAGAAGGCCTGGACATCAAGACGGAAGAAGAGCTCCTCCAGAACCGTCGCTTCAAGCCCCACAAAAAGAACGAGGATGGAGAATGGGGCAACGACCGCAAGACCGACGATGAAAGCCACTACTTCAAGTCAAAGCCCTTCAAGGAAAGACCATCAAAAGATAAGCCTTTCCCTGACTTCGAGTCAAGAAGAATGATGTTTGAAGCAGCAGACGAGGAAGAAGCGGAAATCATCAACCGTCACTTGGGCAAATGGGGCGACAGAAACGTACGCCCAAACCGAGACAGAGACGGCTTCCGAGGCAACAAAAGAAAGGATGACCGCAGAGACAGAGACCGCAGAAGAGACGATGAGCGAGACAACGAGCGCGAACGCTTCACAAGCCGCGAGTCACGTCAAGACGCCCGCCGCGAGTTCTTTGCTGGCCAAGGAAAGGATAAACCGTTCAGCGGAAAATCGTTTGGCGAGGGTCGCAGAGGCGCTCAAGACGAGCGACGTCCACGCCGAGATGGCGAGCGGCCTGGTCGTAAATTTGACGGACCGAAAGACGGGAATCGTCCGTTTCGAGGAAAAAGGGACTAAACACTGAATCCTTAGAGACTTCCGAATCCCCAAGACATTCCGTCCCTACAGAACAGCCAAAGACAAACTGCAGCGTTTCTACATGATAGTGATGGCCAAAGGAGAACAAAAATCCTTTGGCCATCATTTGCTTAGCCTGCTCTGGCCTTCCGCGGAAACCATGAAGCACCCAAGGCTGAGGAACACAAGAGCGCTGCTTGCACAAGAGCACCACATCACGACGAACCTCCAACAATTCATCGTATGCCTTGACACAATGGAGCACAAGAGGCTTATGCACCTCCTCTGCCAATAGCGCTTGGGCACGGAAAGCCTCCATTTGAAGCGAAATAGCCCCACCACGGACCTTATCCAGCCCGCACTCCCCTATCGCCCACACACGCTCGTCCAAAGCCGCTGAGCGCACAAGAGAGAATGTTTCTTGCCAATCAGCAGAAACATCCCAAGGGTGTAGCCCAACAGAAAGAGCCACATGAGAAGGGAACGACTCCCGCTGCTGCAGCACATCAACATTAAGCAGGCAGGGCTCTTCATCTACATGATGTGTATGGAAGTTGAACATCTTCACCAACGGAAAGTGTCAGGCACAGGATCATAACCACTCCCGCCCCAAGGATGACAACGCAAAAGACGGCGGCAAGCCAAATACAGCCCCTTCAACGGACCATGCTTACGAATGGCATCTATTGCGTATTGAGAACAAGTAGGCGTGAACCTGCAAGTAGGAGGGAACAACGGAGAAATCGCCATTCGATAAAAATGAATGGGCAACAGTAAAAGAAAAGAAACCGCTGCACTGAACCAAGAAACCAAACGAGTCCACACGTTCATAACACCCTCCTCTCCCAGTTATGCCGGCAAACCTTCCATACGTTCCACAATGCGGTTCAGAACCTTCACCACACTCTTATTGACTGTACGGAAAGACGGCAAAGTGTCAGTGATGCACACAAAAGCCATAACCAAACGCACATTCTTATCTGCCATGGCATCCCAAAGAATATGCTTATTCAAACGATAAGCCTCACGCACCAATCGCTTCATCCGGTTGCGGTCAACCGCATGATGGAAACGTTTCTTAGGAACAGAAACAAGAATAGAGACTGGAGGCAGAGCCGCATCGGCACCACTCTTCTCCGTCTTCTCCACCTGCATATAAACAACTCGCAGGGGAAATGCTGCCATGGAAGCATTTCCTCCTGCGAAAAGTTTATCAATGAGAATCTGGCTTGTTAGCCTTTCTGATTTCTTAAACGTATTATTCATTACAGCGTTTTTGCATACGCCTCAATGATAGCTGGAACCGAGCGAAGCTCAGGAGTTGGCTGGAAATCCACATGAATGCCAGCCTCTTCAGCTGCCTTGATGGTCTTAGTGCCCAAGCAGGCCACTTTCACGTCGCCCTGCTCAAAGTTTGGGAAATTCTTCATCAGCGAATGAATACCCTCAGGAGAGAAGAACACCAACATGTTATAATCAAACGCCTCATCAGGGGCGAAATCATTTGCCACTGTATAGTACATCACAGCCTCATCATGATCCAATCCCGCCTCATCGAGCATACGCCTCATATCGTCAGTATGAACAGAAGACTGAGGAACGAAATACTTCTCCGTGTGGTGCTTGGCCATAATAGGAATCAAGTCTGTGAGAAGTCCCGTCTCTGGGAAGAAGTTCTTACGCTTGCGGTACTGCACATACTTTTGGATGTACAAAGACACCTGCTCAGACACACAGAAATACTTCATGTCATCAGGAATCGACACGCGCAACTCCTTGCACAAAGCAAAAAAGTGGTCGATAGCATGGCGCGACGTGAAGACAATCGCTGTGTGGCCTGGGATTGAAACTTTCTGCTGACGGAAGTCCTTCGCAGACATTGGATCAATCTTGATAAATGGTCGGAAAACCAAATCTACATTGTATTTCTTTGCCACCTCATAATAGGGAGACTTCTCCGTCTGAGGTTTTGGCTGAGATACCAAGATTTTTGCTAACATCAATATACAAAGTTTTGGACTATAACACTTCTGCTTACCCACACCAACACGTCATTCACAACGAGGGTAGGCAGCAATTCGACGGTGCAAAAGTACAAAATATTTAACAAATAGCCATCCGTCTGTGTCCGAAAGTTAATAAAAAGCTTATAAAACAATAGTGACTCATACAAAAACATGACCAAAATGACACACCCAGTGACAAATTCATGGCTCCACACAGCGCACACATCCAGCAAGGTCAACAAGTAAAAAGGGAACGCTGTCGTGGCCGTCATCAGCAAATAGCTGGACATCCAACACTGACTAGACTCACTGTCATAAAACACCCAGTTCACCAACGAATACGCCCACGCCTTCACATAGACGGTTGTCAGCATGACAAGAAAGCCACACACCAGCAGTCCATAAGACAGCGTCGTTCCTGCTTGCTCAACCAGCCCTTTCCAAAATATCATGGAAAGGCTCGCCACGCTGATTAGAATCAGCAAGAAGACATTCACCTTCCATTTCGTGTTGCTGGCAGCATTGGCATCCACATACAACCTCTTGGACGCAAAGAAGTCCTTGAGACGATAAATCAATGCCGAGCGATTCAGGAAGAGAATAGCAGCAATGACCATGAAAGCCACAGTCATTGCCACCATCACATAGCCATTATCCGCCACCACATCGCTGCATTCTTGCATAGGCACCGTGTGGGAAGACACCGTTGCTCCCACCTTGTAGAACTCCGTGACAGTCACCACGTTCGAGTCCGTTGCTGTCAGAATGCTGTCGTAGTCAGGCGTCATGATTCAGTACAATCACCACTCTTCTCCACATGCGCTTACAAACCGAAGCACTTCTTAATCTGAGGCTGGAACTTTTCCGTCTCTTCCCATGGGAAAAGGGTTACAGTTACTTCTTTGTCACCTTGATAACGGTTGTTGAACTTCTTCACCACCGTTTCAGGCTTTCTTCCGAAGTGACCATATGAAGCAGTTTCCAGATAAATTGGCTTGCGCAAGTCGAAGCGGGTCTCGATAGCCTTTGGACGCAAGTCAAAAATCTCGTCAATCTTTTTGGCAATCTCACCATCCGACAGCGCTACCTTAGCCGTACCGTACGTGTTCACGTAGATGCTCACAGGACGAGCCACACCAATAGCGTAACTCAACTGCACCAGCATTTCGTCAGCTACACCAGCAACCACCAAATTCTTGGCGATATGGCGTGCCGCATAAGCTGCAGAACGGTCCACCTTGCTGGGGTCCTTTCCAGAGAAAGCACCACCACCATGCGCACCACGCCCACCGTAGGTGTCCACAATAATCTTACGGCCTGTCAGACCCGTGTCGCCATGAGGACCGCCAATCACGAATTTGCCTGTCGGATTCACATGATACGTGATGCCATCCTTGAAGAGCGCCTTCACCTTGTCATCATCCATCTCGGCAATCACACGTGGAATCAGCACATTGATAACATCATCTTTGATACGCTGCAGCATCTTCTCATCTGCCTCCTCCTGTGTCTTAGCCTCCTTGCCGTCCACCAGCACAAACTCATCGTGCTGCGTGCTCACTACTATCGTATGGATGCGCAAAGGCTTGTTGTCATCACCATACTCAATTGTCACCTGGCTCTTGGCATCAGGACGCAGATATGTAGCCACCTTACCGTTCGGACGCACATACGTCATCACTTTCCCCTCTCGGCGGATATCAGCCAACACACGCAAGATGCGGTGTGACAAGTCCAATGACAGCGGCATGCAGTTCTCCGTTTCGTTTGTCGCATAGCCAAACATCATGCCCTGGTCACCAGCGCCCTGCTCTTCAGGATTCTCACGCTCCACGCCACGGTTGATGTCACCGCTCTGTTCATGGATAGCGTTCAGCACGCCACAGCTCTCACCGTCAAACTTATAAGAAGACTTCGTGTAACCAATCTTGTTGATGGTCTCACGAGCCACCTCCTGCAGGTCTACATACGCATTGCTCTTCACCTCACCTGCTACTACAACCTGGCCTGTAGTCACCAATGTCTCACAAGCCACCTTTGACTCAGGGTCGTAAGCCAACAAATTATCAAGCACGGCATCACTAATCTGGTCGGCCACTTTGTCCGGATGTCCCTCCGAAACCGATTCAGATGTAAATAAATATCCCATAATCAATGAATAATTAATGATAAAAATTAATAATATATGGGGAAGATTGGGAGAATATGCACCGACAAAACACCGCCTCCTGCAGAGGTCCATCCTTTGTCGTTTTAGCATTTTTTACTGTGGTTGCAAGCAGCCCAAATCTGTCCACATTTTGAAAATCGCTGCAAAGTTACGGATAAGTGCGCACTCTACAAAAAGAAAGAGTGGAAAAAATGGCGTTCATTAACAAAGACATATACTATTCTGGAGCACACTATTCCCAAACACAAATAACAGGAGGGCTCGAACCACCACAGTTATACTTCCACAGACACAAAGCGGCGCACCCGATTTGGGGTGCGCCGCTGGTATTTCCACGGCAGGTGCTCTCTGGGGAGAGAATGACCTGACGGAACTGGCTAACGTTGAGAGCGTCCGCTATTTCACCTTCTTGTCCAGCTCGGACATCAATTCGAGGTCGGCTGAAGTGAGTGGATAGTAGATATCGTATTCGTCTTCATCGCCTGAGACATCACTCAAATAGAGCTTATTCTCCTTGATTTTCCACCTATAAAGGTCCGTGTCCGAGAAATCTTTCTTGTTATGGATTTCTATCACCTGATCACCATATTCATCGCCATCGGCTTCACCTGCAGTCACGGATTTTGTGGTACGCGTGCAGTGATCACCATCAACGGTGTAGCATATGGTGTTGAGAGTACCGTCGTCTGTGAATTCCAACATCTTGTAAGTGTACACTCCTTTGTCATCGGTGACGAAGAACCATCTTCCGACATAGTCATCGCTCTTTATTCTGCGGTTATATTCATTTAACAGCTCCAGCTCGCTACTTGTAGGCCGGTGGAAACGGTAAGCGAAATCGTTTTCAATGGAGTAGCAGATAAGGCCATCGTCCGTCAAGACATAACGGGTAACCTCTGGCTCTCCATAGCCATCATCTGTGGTGATGGTGCCTGCTTCCTTGTCAACAGTATAGATGCTGTGGCGACGAATGCGCTCATCATATGACGCGGGCTCGTCGGGATAGATCCAATATGTTGTATTGGTGGCAACGCCATCTTCATCCAAAGTAAGAAGAGAATATAGCTTCATGTGGTCACCATACCTGACAGACTCTATGACTGTCATCCATTGGCCGGTGAGTGCTTCTGTCACATCCGACTCAGAGCCTTCCACGCGTGTCATGCTGAAGGTAGTGGTATAAGTAGAGCCGTCTGGTTTCTGGCGAAGGGCAGTCCACTCCATCTTGCCATTTTCAATAGACTTGATTTCCCAACTTTCGCGTTTCTCCGTGTCGTCGCCGACATTCTTCCAACGCGTACAGAGCAGTACGCCATCAACATAGTATTCGGACATCGTGTTTTCGCTGGCTACCCAATTGCCATGTCCATCCTGGCTATAATAGACGAAGGTACCGTCAGTCTTGTATTTCCACCGGTGCAACTTATCATCGGTGTAGGTATCCAGGCCACTGGTGTGACGGCCTTCCCATGTGCCAATAATGTCGGTGGAATAGTCGCGGGTCACGCGGACTTTGCGCTCGTCCAGGCCTCTCGTTATTCTGTACGACTGTCCATTCACATAGGTTTCGCTATTAGCAACAACCCGCATTTCCTTGTCTGTGATAGAAAGGATGTTGAACTGCTGGTTAAACTTGATGTTGGCATCAGGAAGCTCCACAACCTGTGAGAGCTCGTTTCCTTTGATTTTCATAAGGCCTTCGCAACCATGCACCCAAATGTTCAGGTTGCTGATGGCACTAATGGACAAGCTATAATAGAACCGTGAGGGCGACTCGTAGGTCAGCACCTGCTTGGAGTCTGTAGGCACGGGCTTTCCGTCAACCTCAGCCATCATCCACTTGCCCTTTAGCTTTGCGGCAAGGCGACTTTCATCGGTTTCTAATGAGGTGTCGTCTTCACTACAAGATGTCAGCACATTTGCGCCACAAACAAGAAGGGCGGCCAACATCCATAGAATGCTCTTTTTCATAATCTTTGAGATTTATATGTTGTTAACAGAAATCTATTCCAGATGCAGTCTCCTCAACATGAGCAATGCTAAAGATTTCCTGCCAATGGCTGATACGTTTGCAAAAGTAGCACTTTTACGCCTGTATTCAACATCACTCCACCTAAACCCTTTCCCTTTCAACCTTTTTTTATTACAATAAGACCAATCTCCCCTGCCTCTATAGTGAACTTTAGACCAATATTGTACACGCGAGGGTGCATTAAAGACCCAAACTGAGGTAGCCCATAAGAGGGGCACCGTAAACCACAAAATCGGTGTGAGTCACACCGCATAGGTCGGTCTGAGTCACACCGGCACCCTCGGTCTGAGTCACACCGTCTGAGAGGCTGTGACTGCAGCGTTTGAGGGGTAGAAAAACCACATAACGGAAGAGGAAGTGTCTGGGCAAGTGTTTACTCCACAATGACTTTATATGTGTCTGCTTTCCCGTGATGAGTGAACTTGAGGAAGTAAAGTCCATGGGGCAGGTTAGCCGGCAAGGTGTAGGAAAGTCCCTGCAGAGGGGCGTCATCGACCACAATGCCCGAAAGACCAAGCATATTGACGCGCACATCATTGCTATCAATGCCGGATGTGAGTTCGACCGTGATAGGACGACCAGCCTGGCAATAGCCCGTGAGGAGTTTCACACCATTGGCACCGGGCACAGAGGAAGAGGACGCAGAGTCATCGGATTGCCGTACGGCATCGATGGCAAGGGCTATGTTGTGCTCCTCGCGCGCAGTCTCCTCATTAAATGACGGGTCGGTGAGGGTCTGCTCATTCAGGCTCCATTTGGTGTAGAGATCCGCCACTTGCAAGGCTCCTTCGAGCAGACGGACACGATAATCGTAGTGCGTCTTGCGCTGCTCGTCGCCAGTGTAAATGTAATCTGTGTTACACACCACGAAGAAGACCACATTGTTGGCTGGACGGCTGGCAAGGTCTATCTGAGTCTTTCCGCAGCGGACGGGTTGCGAATAGTGGCATGTTCCATCCTTGGTCACATAACATAGCTGGGCACGCATCTCGGTGTTCTGAGGCAGGAACTCAACCGTAGCGCTGGCAGCTTCGGAATCGACGTGAATCGGAATGATGTTGGCACCTGACCAACCAGGATTGGTGAGCGTGTCGGGCGCCATCCAGCCATCAGCAGAGTTCTTTTTCAGACCTTGATAAGGAGTAAGCTTGAAGGGAGCCACATTTATCCAGTAGGGTTCCCACTCAGGCTTGACAACTGTGCCAATGTTTCCGTTCATCACATTTCGGTAGCCTTTTTTCCAGCCACCGATATCGAAGGTAGCCATGCGGGCACGATACTGGAGGATGAGCTGGCGCATTGTCTCATCGCCCAGATACTCACCGATGCCCTTGAGCACATAGTCCTCACAGTTGCGCCAAATCCACGGGATGCTGCCTTTTCCGCAGATTTCGCCAAGAATGATGGGGAAAGAGTTGCCATACTGGGTTCCGCCCAAAAGATTGCGCCACGTGCAGATTTGCTGGCCACTGCCGTTGTACATGTTGACGCCCTCGGCCTGTGGACCGCCAAAGGAACCGTCTTGCAACCAGCCGGAGTAGCACTCGATGGGCATGAAAGGAGCCACAAGTGGACAAGCGTCAAGGAAACCCGGGTCGCCATAGCGGTTGTAGCGCTCAGTGTTCATGGCACTTTGCAGCCAGGTGTTGCCCGCCTCGTGGAACCAGCTAGAACGCCGGCAATGATTGAGGTCGGCAAAGATGGCATGAATACCCTCATGAATCATGGCCTCACGCTGGTAGTCGCCATCGCTCCACTTCTTGTCTGCATCATCGCGGAAACGGGAGAATGGATAGTAAGAGGCATACACACAAGGCCACCCGCCAATAGCGCTCTGGTATCCACCCTTCTCGGTGTTGGAGGTATTGTCCTGCTGCAGACCGGAGCCAAAGATATAGACAAGGGAACGGTAGCCATTGCGCGCACGGAGGTCGGGCGGCCACCCCATCTGCTCACGGATGTAGCCGAAGTCGTCGTCATACTTCTTCATCATGTTCTCGGCACACTTCCTCACTTCTTCCGAATCGGGGTCGCCCGCTTCGGCATTCAAGTTGCTGCCCCAGCATACGGTCCACCACTCGCCGTTTACCCAATGGGTTGCTTTGCCACTGCGATCGGTGGCAGACACGTCATCACGGTTTCTGGTGGGCTTCTCATAGACTCCATAATTATATTGCGGGTCCTGTTTCCAGTCGTGCGAGAACTGCGGCACCCTCCCTTCCCAAAAGAAAGGGGTGCCTAAAGGGGCTTCCTGCACATCCACATAGATACGAAGGTTGCTTTGAGAAAAGACGTGTCCCTCTGCATCCTTGTAGCGCACATCGCAGTAGTAATAACCGCCATCGCTAATCTGGGCACTCTCAGTGAGCACAAACTCAGGATTGGCTTTGGACACGCGCAGACTCTTCTTTTTGGCATCCTTATAAGCTACACGATAAACGGTATTGGGAGATCGGTCGGCACAACTGAAGGATATCTTGTCGCCTACCATCACTTGAATGTAGTGCTGAGGAAGCCACTCTCCCTCGTTCTGGCGCACAAGAGGCTGCACTTTCCACACATCGATTTCATCCTTCCGATGCTCAAGCACCTCTTCGTAGGGAGGCTGATCGGTGTCTATACGCTCGGCTGAGCCCATAGTGACATTGAACACGTATTCGACTGTATCAGTACCCATTACAAAAAGCTGAGTGAAGGAATAGGAATCACCTGTGTTCACATAGGGCACACCCTTCAAATTGCTGCCCGTGCGGTGAATGAGATGGAAGTACCCGTCCTCATATTTGCATGCCACACGACGGTTTCCGTTCTCGGCAGTGACCACTACACTGCTTGAGGTGAACCAGTAGCCATGAGTGCCATAGGAAACAGCGCTGGAGATGGTGCCTTTACTGCCCGATTTGGCGAGGAACTTGACAGAACCTGCCGCAAGAGCCTTGAAGAAGGCTTCTTCGGACGAGAGCTGGAAGGCCTCAACTAGCACATTCGTGCTCACACGCATGAGTGCAGGTTGGCTTTCTGTCTTTGCCACATCGCGGACGATGTCGGTAGTGTAGATTTGTTTCGCCCCTGCGAAACTGATGGCCACATAGCATGCCATCAAGAGAGTCAGTAAATTTTTCTTCATAGGAATCTAGCTATTAGTTAGTCGTTGATTGTCAGCACAAATGTAGAGGATTCACACCAAACAAAAGGTCTTGCCTACAGACTTTTTTCGTAGGCAAGACCTTTTTTTGGATAATTGTGATATGAATGGACGATTGTGGTATGAGTTGACGACTGGAGGGATTGAATACCCAAGATGGGGAAAAGACCGATACAGCGTAGGGATTTCTCGGAACTGTTTAGGAAAAAGGCTCTTGATCGGGCGTTGAAGTGCTTGTATCTTTGCATCGTAAACCTCCACATAGCGGACGGTTCGAGAAAGAAACAGATTGTTGAACGCTTAAAACAATGGCCTTATGAAAACTAAGTTGATTCTTATCCTTGCGATGATTCTTGGCTCGCTGCTGATGCAGTCTTGCTATTGCGAATTATGGGACTATGGCCCAGTTTGCCGCATTGACGTACCGCCTCCACCACCGCCACCTCATCATCACCACCATCATCATCACTATGGCTGGTAGGGATGCTACTCGATAGTCAACTCCTTGATGAGCCGCTTGGCATGGCTATAGTCATCCATGACGGAGAGCACATAGCGAATGTCAACTCCGATGCAACGCTGAAGGGCGTTATCGAATTTCAAGTCGCCAGACATGGCTTCCCAGTTGCCGTCGAAGGCAAGGCCGATGAGACGTCCACGACCATCGAACATGCCTGAACCGGAGTTTCCGCCAGTAATGTCATTGGTTGTGAGGAAACAGAGAGGAAGCTGTCCCGTCTGAGCATCTAGATACTGCTTGGAGAACTTACCACGCTTCATCCACTTATACACTTGGGGGATAAGCTCGAAGTCAAGATTGTCGGGGTTCTGCTCATGCTTGTTGAGGAACGAACGGGGGGAGGTAATCAAAGAGGTTGCCTCCTCCTTCAGTCCTGTAGTGCCAGGAGCGAAATCAATGGGCTTGCAGAGACCGTAACTGAGGCGCATGGTGAAGTTGGCATCGGGATAGTACTCATGGTCGTGGTTCATTTCGCGGATGCCATCACCAAGGAGTTGCTCGTAAGCCTCTTCTTGATGGAGCGTGCCCGCCAAAGCATAAAATGGCATCATAATATCAAGAACGGCACTAAACATAGGGTCGTCACGAAGCTCAGAGATGTCCGCTACCCTCTTAAGCTCATCAGGATGGGCCAACAGGCTGGTAGCATAGAGATTGTCCACGTAGCGCTGGTAATCTCCCTCCCACAGAGAATCGACAGCCTGTGCGACGGCACTGAGCTGATAGCGCTCATCTGGCACATGACTCATATAATTCTTGAGCATGGCCAAGAACACTTTCTTGTCTGTAGCGATATCGATGTCGCGGTAGGTCTTAGCGATGCGTTCCTGAAGATTACCTACAGGACCAAAAATATTCTTGATGACAAAGGAAAGGATATCGCTGCCACCATAGAAGGATTCCACCCAAAGGTTGTAGGTGTAGAGCATGTCGCGCTCCTGCTGGTAGATAGCCTTAAGGGAGTCGAGCACACCGACATAGCGTGCACGGGCAATGGTGTCAGCCTGTATCCATGCGGCCAGCTCACGCTCTTGCTGCTGTTTCTCGTCTATCACCTTGAGATTGTCAAGTGCCGTATTCTGACCCAGGGAGAACTTCCAATAGTTGGAGCATGAGGCGTGCTTGGAGGCATACATGATGCGGATGGCATCGCTTTGGCGCATCGCCTCGTTGAGGATGTCAAGCTTGACGCCGCGCACCTGATAGCGAACATCGTTGACAGCGCGCATGGTGCTCTCAATGCCATAGGAAGAAAGATAGCGGTCGGTGCTGCCTGGATAGCCAAGGGTCATGGCATAGGAGCCATCCTGGTAGCCCTGAGTGCTAACATGGGCATACTTGCGGGGATGGTAAGGAACGTTGTCCTTGCTATATTCGGCAGGAGCGTTGTTCTTGTCGGCATAAATACGGAAGACGCTGAAGTCGCAGGTCTGGCGGGGCCACATCCAGTTGTCGGTGTCACCACCATACTTGCCCAGACACTGTGGTGGGGCATAGACAAGGCGCACATCATCAAAGCGCTGATAGACGGACAGGAAGTATTTGCTGCCCTTATAGAAAGGGTTCACCTCGCTTTGGATACCTTTTGCACTATAATCTACCATGTTCATGAGCTGAGCGGAAACGGTATTGATAACGGAGTCACGCTCCCACTCGCTAGCACCTGCCGGCACTGCGCCAAGGATGAGGTCTGTTACATCAATGGTCTTGATGTGAAAAAGCACATAAAGGCCGTCGTTGGGGAGCTCGTCAGCAAAGGACTTTGCGACGAAGCCATATTTGAGGTAGTCGTGCTTGGTGGTGGAGTGATCCTGAATGGAACCGAAACCACAATGGTGATTGGTAAACATCAGGCCATCGTTGGACACAACAACACCGGAACAGAAGCCACCCAACTGCACAATGGCGTCGTTGAGAGACGGTTGTTCGGTACTATATAGTTCCTCAGGCGTAAGTTCAAGCCCAAGTGAACGAAGAATGGAGTCAGTTTTCTCCGAAATGTTGCCCATGACCCACATACCTTCATCGGCTTGTGCCGTAAGGCAGAAGAGGGCAATCATGATAAAAACAATTCTTTTCATGTATAGCTATTTTCTAAACTTTTTTCCAATGACGGGAAGGCTGTGCAATGGCAAGTCGCGACGCACCAGCCAAATAAGGAAGAGAACGATGAGTCCAGAGTTAAGAACCATGCGGAGCCAAGCAGGCCAAGCGGAGGGAAGACTCTCCATAACCACAAACAGGACGGCAGCAAGCAGCGTGTAGGCACAAATACCTTTCAAGTCATAACGGATTGGATTCACTTTTTGACCTACAACATAACTGAGCACCATGGCTGTTCCATAGCCAGCAAAACCACCCCAAGCACAAGCCATATAGCCATAGCATGGAACCAAGAGAATGTTGACAGCAACCAGCACGATGCATCCAGCGAAGGAGAACCATGCGCCCCAAATGGTCTTATCTATTAACTTGTACCAGAAAGAAAGGTTGAAATAGACACCCATCATGATTTCGGCCACCATCACAATGGGAACAACTTTCAAGCCTTCATGGTAGTCGGAATTGACGATGCGCTTGAGCAAGTCGAGGTAGCCTTCCACACAGAGGAAGGCAAAGAGGGTGAAGATGATGAAGTATTTCATCGCCACCGCATAGTATTCCTTGGAATCTTTATCTTTCGACTTGGCAAAAACGATGGGCTCGTAAGCATAGCGGAAGGCCTGAGTAATCATGGCCATAATCATGGCAACCTTCACACAGCCACCGTAGATGCCAAGCTGTACCTGCGCTTCTTTCATCGTATGCTCGCCTGTATAGGTATAGGCCCATGGGAAAATCATCTTGTCGAAGGTCTGATTAAGAATACCAGCAATGCCTAGCACAAGGATAGGCCAAGAGTATGTGAACATACGACGGAGCAAAGAGAAATCAAATTCCCAGCGAACTCCAAACAGCTCGGGAATGAAAAAGAACGTGATGAGCCCGGTGCACGCCAAATTGAGGGTAAACACATAGCCTACATCGGTCTTGCCCAATGCAACGAAGAACAGCAGGTTCAGACCAATGTTCAGGACAATGAACAAGAACTTGAGAGAAGCGAACTTGATGGCTTTCTTTTGATAGCGCAAATAGGAGAAAGGAATGGCCTGCAGCACATCGAGTGTTGTCACAACGGCCATTACTTGCACATATTCAGGATGGTCAGCATAGCCCATAGCTTCGGTTATCGGGCCAATGAAGCCCAGCACGCCAGCCAAAAACAACAGAGCCAAAGTACCTACCATCGCGATGGCAGTAGAGAATACGGCATGTGGATTTTCGCCTTCCTTATTAGCAAAGCGGAAAAATGTCGTCTCCATTCCAAACGTCAAGATAACCAGAAAAAGTGCCGAATAAGCATAGAGATTGGTAACAACTCCATAGCCACCACTCTCGGCTGAAATGACGTGAGTGTAGAGAGGCACAAGCAGGTAGTTCAAGAACCGGCCAACAATTGAGGACATGCCATAGATGGCCGTGTCCTTCACAAGACCTTTTAGATTTGCCATAATATTTATGTTTCCTATTTCTTGTTCTCTTCAAGGCAAAGGCAATCCTATTCCAGATAGGTATATCCGTAGAGGCCTGAACGATAGGTGTCCAAGAACTCTTTGCCTTCCTCAAGCGTAATCTTTCCCTCCTTAATGGCCTGCTTAGCCCATACCTCCAGGCTACGAACAAGTTTCTTGGGCTCGTACTGTACATAGCTAAGTACATCTGCTACAGTCTCACCGTCAATAACGTTCTTAATATGGTAGCCGTCTTTGTCGGTAGTGACATGGATAGCGTTAGTGTCGCCAAAGAGATTATGCATGTCACCAAGAATCTCTTGATAAGCACCAACCAGAAAAACCCCGATGTAGTAGGAACCCTTCTTCTTATCAAGTGCATGCAGAGGAATGAAATGGCTTACACCTGTTTCTGTGGCGAACTGCGCAATCTTACCATCGGAGTCGCATGTGATGTCCTGCAAGGTCGCATTGTGATCAGGACGCTCGTTCAGGCGCTGGATGGGCATGATGGGGAAGATTTGGTCAATCGCCCAAGAGTCAGGCAGTGAATGGAAGAGTGAAAAATTACAGAAGTACTTATCTGCCAACAGTTTATCAAGAGAAAGAAACTCTTCTGGCACATGCTTCATCGTGTGGACGAGCGTGTTTATTTCGCGTGCCACCGCCCAATACATCCTCTCTATTTCTGCACGCGTACGCAAATCAAGCATGCCATGAGAAAAGAGGTCGAGCGCTTCTTCGCGAATCTGCTGAGCATCGTGCCAGTTCTCAAGCATATTGCGCACATTGATGTTGCACCAAATGTCGTAGAGGTCTTTGGCCAAGGCATGGTCATCGTCTTTCACCTCAAACTCATCTGGCATTGCTGGTACCTCGGTGGTTTCAAGCACCTCCATGATAAGCACAGAGTGATGGGCAGCCAACGAGCGACCACCTTCTGTAATGATGTTGGGATGAGGTATCTGATTGGCATTAGCTGCATCCACAAACGTATAAACGCAGTTGTTCACGTACTCTTGAATAGAATAGTTGACAGAACTCTCGCTGTTGCTTGAACGGCTACCGTCGTAGTCAACGCCTAAACCTCCACCACAATCGACAAATTCCACACCGTAACCCAGCTTGTGAAGCTGAACATAGAACATGCTCGCCTCGCGCAAAGCGTTCTGGATACGACGAATCTTCGTGATTTGGGAACCAATATGGAAATGGATAAGCTTGAGGCAGTCTTTCATGCCGTTCTCCTCTATATACTGGAGGGCAGTCAATAGTTCGCCTGAGGTAAGACCAAACTTGCTGGCATCTCCACCACTCTCTTCCCACTTTCCAGAACCTGATGCTGCAAGCTTGATGCGGATGCCCATATTAGGACGCACGCCTATCTTCTTGGCCATGCGCGTGATTATTTCCAGCTCATTGAACTTCTCCACGACGATAAAGATGCGCTTTCCCATCTTCTGAGCCAAAAGAGCAAGCTCAATGTAATCTTGGTCTTTGTAGCCATTGCAGATGATAAGCGAATCGCTGTTCATGTTGACAGCCAACACAGCATGCAGCTCTGGCTTAGAACCGGCTTCAAGGCCAAGGTTGAACTTCTTGCCATGCTTGATAACTTCCTCAACAACAGGACTAATCTGATTCACCTTAATCGGATAGATGATGAAGTTCTCTGCATTGTAACCATATTCTTTAGCTGCTTTCGCAAAACACGTGGCAGTTTTCTCAATACGATTGTCAATGATGTCAGGGAAACGCACTAATACGGGGGCAGATACATCACGTAAAGCGAGGTCGTCCATCACCTCCTTCAAATCGACCTCCACACCATCTTTACGAGGTGTTACTGCTACATTTCCCTTTTCATTGATACGGAAATAATTAACGCCCCAACCACTAATACCGTACAATTCGTTGGAGTCTTCGATGCGCCATTTTCTCATATTAAATCAATGATTTGATTGACATAATTCTGAATTTGTTCCTGGGTGTGAATCGTTTCTATCCTCAAGACATGCTTGGCTTTCTGATAAAAAGGAAGCCGCTTTTGGAGCGAATCTTTAATATAGGCTATGAGCTCTTCTTCTGTCTTTCCCACAATGAGCGGACGAATGGTTTTTCCCATGTGCAGATGCTCGTTAAGCACTTGAGGTGAGGCATCAAGAAAGACCGTCTCACCACGAGTGTTCATATAATCCATGTTATCGAAGAAACAGGGTGTCCCGCCACCACATGAAATGATGACATCTTCAAACTCCGCAACCTCATGCAACATCTTTTGCTCAATGTTACGGAAGCCTTCTTCACCTTTTTCGGCAAAGATATCAGGAATTTTCTGATGGAAACGGTCTTCAATGTAATTATCTAGGTCGTAGAAGTCCAGCCCCAAGGTGCGTGCCAACACTTTACCAATGGTCGTTTTCCCGGCACCCATATAACCAATCAGAATAATGCGGGTCATGCTTTTGGTGCAGGTTTACGTCCACGCTTGGCTGCAGCTTTAGCAGGCTGTGGAGTATTGACAATGTTCATACACTCTTCATAAGTGAGGCTGGCTGGTTCCTTGATTGTACGTGGCAACTTATAGTTAGCTCCCTTATACTTCAAATAAGGGCCGAAACGGCCATTCATCACCTCCAGCTCTGCATCCTCCTCAAAAGTCTTGATGTGAGCAGAAGCTTCACCTTGACGACGTTCCTCAATCAGATGAATCGCCTCCTCAAGTGTGATGTGCATAGGATCTGCACCCTTAGGCAAAGAAACATACTTCTTCTTATGCAGCACATAAGGTCCAAAACGTCCAGCACCTACAGTAACGTTTTCACCTTCATATTCGCCCAATTCACGGGGAAGCTTGAAGAGGTCAAGCGCTTCCTCAAGAGTGATTGTGGCAATGCTTTGTCCCTTATTAAGCTGAGCGAAACGTGGCTTTTCATTCTCATCAGCCACACCGATCTGTACCATCGGACCAAAACGACCAATTTTCACACTTACAGGCTTGCCAGTTTCTGGTTCTGTCCCCAAAACGCGCTCACCAACCTTGTGCTCACTCTTCTCCTGCAAAGTTGCATCTACCATCGGCTCCAACTTGGAGTAGAATTCTCGCATCATTTCATGCCAATTCTCTCTTCCATCGGCAATCTCATCAAACTCTTTCTCTACATTCGCGGTGAAATTGTAATCAACAATATCAGGGAACGATTGAATTAGGAAGTCATTCACAACAGTCCCTATATCCGTTGGAATAAGCTTTCCCTTTTCATTGCCAACGATTTCTTTTTTAGTAGATTTCTTTAACTTGCCAGCCGACAACTTAATAATGCCATAACTACGCTCTTCACCCTTCTTGTCACCTTTCTCCACATATTCACGCTGCTGAATGGTCGAGATTGTTGGCGCATAAGTAGAAGGACGGCCTATACCCAGTTCCTCCAGCTTCTTCACCAAGCTTGCCTCTGTGTAACGCAATGGATGCTGCGTGAAACGTTGAGTTGCCACCATTTCCTTCATCTGCAAGGTTTCGCCCTTTTTCACTGTTGGAAGCAGAGCATCGGCCTCTTCCTGCTGGTTGTCATCATCATAAGACTCTTTGTACACACGCAAAAAACCGTCAAACGTAATCACCTCACCTGTTGCGACAAAGGATGCACCAGTCTCAGGATTAGAGATAGTAATTGTCGTTTTCTCAGCCTCAGCATCCGCCATCTGACAAGCAACGGTACGTTTCCATATTAAGTCGTAAAGACGCTTTTCCTGCGAATTGCCTGTAATCTCATGCTCTGCGACAAAGGTTGGACGGATTGCCTCATGTGCTTCCTGCGCTCCCTTCGAACTTGTATGGAACTGACGAGGCTTGGAGTAGCGTTCTCCATGTATCTTGGCAATCTCTTCTTTTGTCGTATTGATACAAAGTGACGAAAGATTCACAGAGTCTGTTCGCATATAAGTAATGTGTCCAGATTCATACAGATGCTGTGCCACCATCATAGTCTGACTCACCGTAAAACCGAGCTTGCGAGCTGCTTCTTGCTGCAAAGTAGAAGTGGTGAAAGGAGGCGCAGGGCTCTTCTTCACAGGCTTCTTTTCGATATCGGTGATGGTGAATTCCTTATCTTTGCACGAGAGCAAGAATTGTTCTGCTTCTTCCTCGGTCTTGAAATTGTGCCCCAACGATGCTTTGATTTCCTGTCCTTCGCCCATAAACACAGCATTCACGCGGTATGAGAACTCGCTGTGGAAGTTCTCGATTTCTTTCTCACGCTCCACAATCAAACGCACTGCCACGCTCTGCACACGCCCTGCTGAGAGGCTTGGTTTAAGCTTCTTCCACAACACCGGCGAGAGTTTGAAACCCACAATGCGGTCAAGCACACGACGTGCTTGCTGTGCATTCACCAGTCCCATATCAATAGTACGTGGTGTCTCTATAGCCTTCAAGATTGCCGTCTTCGTTATCTCGTGAAAAACGATTCTTTTTGCCGCTTTGGGATCAAGCCCCAATACTTGACTCAAATGCCAAGAAATGGCCTCTCCCTCGCGGTCTTCATCGGAAGCCAGCCAAACAGTATCAGCTTTCTTAGCCTCATTGCGAAGGCTCTTCACAACGCTCTCCTTGTCAGAAGGAATTTCATACTCTGGTGAAAAATCCTCCAGATTCACACTCATCTCCTTCTTCTTCAAATCACGGATGTGCCCGTATGAGGACATCACTTTGTAATCCTTACCGAGAAACTTCTCCAGCGTCTTAGCCTTGGCTGGAGACTCGACAATCACTAAGTTTTTCTGCATATATTGTTATTTATTCTATCCCTTTTTGAGAAAATCGGGTGCAAAGGTAAATAAAATATTTCTTCTCTTATATATATAATGTGTAATTTTTTGAAAAATACAGAGCACTTGCGTTATTTTCCCTATTCAAGACCGCCTTCTTTTTCCTTTCGGAAAGATTTGTTTCATAATTGCAAGGAGAAGGGATAGAGAATATCGTAACTTTGTCATGCTTATTCTTTTAAGGGCTCATAAAACGACTTTTACTGCTTAGCAAGGACTAATCAAACCCATTATATTTAACCCAAACTCAAATAACCTAGTATGAAGAAATTCTATTTTGCCGTGGTGGGGCTGATGATGATAGCCTCATCATCGCAGGCACAAACACTGAAAAGTCCCGTTACATTTAATGCATACGAATGGGACTTTGGCACCATCAATGCTTTGAAAGGAACGGTCTGCCACACGTTCACGCTGAAGAACACTTCGAACACAGCAGTCAAGATTGGCAGGGCAATTCCAAGTTGCGAGTGCATCAAGGCACACTATCCTCAAGAAGCCATCTTGCCAGGAGAAGTAACCAAGGTCATGGTTGCCATGTCTCCTTCTGGCACATCTGGAAAGACATATCGCAGCGTGGAGTTGGTGGACACAGAAGGACGCACACTAGGCACCCTCTCGACAAAAGCCATTGTTGAAGAGAATGCTCCTTCTTTTCTGATGCCAGACGGAGAGAAGTATCCTTTCCAAAACCCCAACCTTTCGAACGAAGAGCGCGTGGAGAACCTCCTTTCTCTCCTTACTCCAGAGGAAAAGGTCGGACTGATGATGAACAAATCTATTTCTGTCGATCGTCTCGGCATTCCATCCTATAACTGGTGGAGTGAAGCTTGCCATGGCGTACGCCAAGGAGGCTATACAGTGTATCCACAGCCTATTGGTATGGCAGCCGCATTCAGCGAGAAACTAGTTTATGACGTGTTCTCAACAGTGTCTGACGAAGCCCGTGCCAACTGGAACCGTTCCGACCACAACGTATTCAATGTGCCAATGGGAGTCACTTACTACCCAGGCAATCCGGAACTGACGTTTTGGTGTCCGAATGTAAACATTTTCCGCGACCCCCGTTGGGGACGTGGTCAAGAGACTTGTGGTGAAGACCCGTACTTGAACGCGGTGCTAGGCGTACAGACCGTACTTGGCATGCAAGGAAATGACGACAAGTACTTCAAGACCCATGCCTGCGCAAAGCATTATGCAGTACACAGTGGACCAGAACCTTTGCGCCACACTTACAATGCCTCTGTTTCCATGCGAGACCTATGGGAAACATATCTACCAGCATTCAAAGCCTTGGTGAAGAAAGGCAATGTACGTGAGGTGATGTGTGCCTACAACCGCTACGAAGGCAAGCCTTGCTGCACCAGCGACCGCCTTTTGGTTGATATTCTTCGCCGCAAATGGGGCTATAACGCTATCGTTGTGACCGACTGCGACGCAATCAACAACTTCTATAACAAAGGACAGCATGAGACGCACCCCGACCCTCTGTCTGCTTCTGTAGATGCTGTACTGAATGGCACAGACCTTGAATGCGGCAAGGTATTCATGGTGCTGACAGAAGCTTTGCAAAAAGGACTCATCCAAGAATCTACGCTGGACGACCACCTGCGCAAGACACTTATGGGGCGTTTTGAGCTTGGGATGTTCGACCCTGCCGACATGCTGCCTTGGGCAAAACTAGGACCAGAAGTCATCAGCAGCGAGTCCAACAATGAACTCGCCACCCAAGCAGCACGCGAGTCAATGGTTCTGCTGAAAAACAACGGAGTGCTCCCACTCTCGAAAAGCCTCAAAAACATAGCTGTGCTTGGCCCTAATGCTGACGATACCGAACTGCTCAATGGTAACTATGGCGGCACACCCACCAAAGAGCACACACATTCCCTGCTTGAAGGCATCCGTAATGCCATGCCTAACGCTAACATCTTCTACAAGAAAGCCTGTGAACTCAACGACGAGTTCGCCACCGTACACCATTTGAACGATTTCAATGATGGCAAAGGCGTGCGCGTTGAGTTCTTCAACAACAACTCTTTGAGTGGAACTCCCGACAAGACAGACTACTACAACGAACTCAACTTTAGCACGTTCGGCGCATGGGGATTCGCTCAAGGCATCAGCAAGGACACCCTCTCCGTTCGCGTATCAGGCACCTATAAAGCCACCTTTACAGGCGACATGAAATATACCCTCTCCACCGACAATGGCTATGTTCTCAAGGTAAATGGCGAGGTGGTAGAGGAAGCCACTGCGGGTGGCCGCCGTGGCGGTTTCGGATTTGGCCGCAACGTACAGTATAAGTCCTTCCCGGTGGAAGAGGGCAAGACCTATGATGTCGTGATTGAGTACAAACATGGCAACGGCAATTTTGCCATGTTACGCGGTGACATCTGCGAGCGCAAGCCTGTTGAGTTCACCAACCTTGCCGAGGAAGTGAAAAACATGGACGCCATTATCGTCATCGGTGGCATTTCTGCCCGAATGGAAGGAGAAGGCGGAGACAAGGCAGACATCGAACTGCCCAAGGTACAGCAACGCTTGGTGAAGGCGATGCATGCCACAGGAAAGCCTGTTGTGTTCGTCAATTGTTCTGGTTCTGCCATCGCCTTCGGCAGTGTGGAAGACAGCTACGACGCACTCCTTCAGGCATGGTATCCAGGACAAGGCGGAGCAAAAGCCTTGGCAGAAGTGCTCTTCGGCGACTACAACCCAGGCGGCAAACTCCCTGTCACATTCTATCGTTCCAACGACGACCTCCCCGATTTCCTCGATTACAGCATGGAGAATCGCACCTACCGCTATTTCCATGGCACTCCACTCTATGCGTTCGGTCAAGGACTTTCCTACACAACCTTCTCTGTAGGTAAAGGCAAGCTGTCAAAAAGCGCCATGAAAGCAGACGGAAACGTAAAACTGACCGTTCCTGTCACAAATACTGGCAAGCGTGAAGGAACTGAAACAGTGCAAGTCTACGTGAAGGCGCTCGACTATCCAGAAGCCCCCATCAAGTCGCTCAAAGGATTCCAGAAGTTGTCACTTCAAGCTGGCGAGACAGGGAAGGCAATCATTACGCTGGACGGCGAAGCCTTTGAGTATTACGATCCTTCCATCGACGAGCTCTCTACTCGCCCTGGACGATACCAGATACTCTACGGGACGTCTTCACTCGACAGTGACCTACAGAGCCTCAACTTTGTAGTGAAATAAACAAGGTCTTGCAAGAAAAAGAAAGAGGGAAAGAGATGTCTCTATAACCTCAGAACCTAAGTGCCCCACATCGGTCAACCGATGTGGGGCACTTAGACTAATCGATGTGGAGGACATCAATTGGGAGAGTGTTAGGCTCATTCTATTTTGAAACACCCTTCGTTTTATGCTTCATTACCTCAATCAAACAGATTGCGCATGCCTGTCGTGTCATTGGGGTTTGCCCAAGGATTGCGGCTAAGGTGCTTATAGGCCAGCTCCGTCACCTCACGCCCACGTGGAGTACGCTTGATGAATCCTTCCTTAATAAGGAAAGGCTCATAAACCTCTTCCACCGTGCCCGTATCTTCTCCTATGGCTGTGGCAATAGTGCCAAGCCCCACAGGACCTCCCTTGAACTTATCAATGATAGTGGTAAGAATCTTGTTGTCGATTTCGTCCAAGCCAAACTTGTCAATATTCAACGCTTCGAGAGCCATGTGAGCAATTGGCAAATCAATAGTGCCATTACCTTTCACCTGCGCGAAATCACGCACACGGCGCAAAAGGGCATTGGCAATACGAGGCGTACCACGAGAGCGGGAAGCAATCTCACCTGCTGCATCAAAATCGCAAGGAATACCTAACAATTTGGATGAGCGGAGAATAATCTTTGTCAGCACTTCTGCATCGTAATATTCAAGGTGAAGGTTAATGCCAAAACGAGCACGGAGTGGCGCTGTCAAGAGTCCACTGCGGGTTGTAGCGCCCACCAACGTGAAAGGATTCAAATCTATCTGGATGGAGCGTGCTGACGGCCCCTTGTCTATCATGATGTCAATACGGTAGTCCTCCATGGCAGAATAGAGGTACTCTTCCACAATCGGCGAAAGACGATGTATCTCATCAATGAAAAGCACATCATTCTCTTCCAGCGACGTGAGAATGCCAGCAAGGTCACCAGGCTTATCAAGCACAGGACCCGACGTCACCTTAAACCCCACCCCCAACTCATTGGCGATAATGTTGGAGAGCGTAGTCTTGCCCAGTCCTGGAGGACCATGCAATAAGGTATGGTCAAGAGGTTCACCACGAAAACGGGCCGCCTCAACAAACACGCTAAGGTTTTCCACCACCTTGTTTTGTCCACTGAAATCATCAAAGCGGAGCGGACGAAGGGCATTCTCAAAGTCCTTATCCTTTGTATTCCGCTGTTCACGTATATCGAAATCTTCTTGCATAGTCATTCAAGCAATTATTCATTCACCATAAACTTGCCTTCGGGCGTCATTCCCTCACAAGAAATATACATCTCATGACACGACGAGTTATTGTAGAACTCCACAGTAGCTTTACCCTCGGCATCAGTCTTCACTTCCGGCTCCCAGAACAGCGTACGGCGGAAGTCATCCATCGGAGGCAACACCGAATAATCATCCGTCTCGAAAGTGGTAGCCTTGTTGAAAGCCTGGAAATGAGTGTTGCGCAATCCCTTCTGCTTCGTTTGGAACGAATGATGGGTATAGACAAACACCGTCACAGGATTTGGAATGGACGGAATCGCCCTCAAATAGCGCGGATAGATATCCGACCTTTCTGTCACATAGACAGACTTCACCTCGTCCAGGTCCATATTGAGCAACGTTCCTGCGATATCCGAATCCGCTTGAGCCACAGCACTACCCTGCTGCACTTCAAAAGTGTCAAACTTGAGAGAACCCAGCATCGTGATGGCCCAATAGGCATTATCAACAATCCAAATAATAGGCCGATTCTTGTAAGAAAGCCCTGCGTAACGGTAGATGCTGCCTGTTTCTGTATTTTCGTCCATCTCCAATGGTTCAGACTCCGTAATGTCTGCCCCTTCTTCTGCCATATCCCCATCCTCTGCCACTTCCAGCGAATAATCGGCCGTGGAGACAGCAGAAGCATCGGCCGTTGCTTCCTGTATGGCGGCATCAGTGGCAAAAGCATTCACGTCCTTGCCAGACCCTCCAAAGAAAGGATTGCGCATATGGAGCCAACTGCTCAAAGTGGGCAACTCCATTCCCCTGTCGGCAAACATGTCCGCATCAGTATCTGCGTTGTAATACATGGAAGCATAGTGCTGGGCTTGGGTTTCCGACTCCCATGCTGCACGGGCATTGTCATAGATACGAGCGCGCTTAGCCTTCACCACCACCGTAGGCAACACGTGCTCGCGCCGCTGGATAGGAATATACTCATGCTCTTCCTCTGCAGCCTTTTTCGATGCTTCGGTAGCAAAGAGATTAGGACGCATCAGATTGATGGTCTTAGTCTCATTGGGCGATAACCAGCGCCGAGCCGGTGAGAAATGGCGGTCAATGCCCACATAGTAATTGGCATCCTTCTCGTCTTTCTGAGTGTTGATAATCAATTTCCACTCCCCATCCATATTCGGCAGGGAGAAGGCATAATTTCCCAAAGAGTCCGTCACCGTGGCACCTTCCAGATGCTCGCCGTTTTGGTTGTAGAAGTACATGAACAAATTCACGCCATCCACCGTGTTCTTCTTACGCTTTTGCCCCAATGTGCCAAACACATACAGTTTATCTTCTATAGGCTGCGTAAAGTTTGCCGTGCTGTCGTTGAAGAAAGTACGTCCCTCGTTCTGAGCAACAGCATTGGCCATCAGCGCCCAGTCATACCTGCGCCATCCCTGCACCAGCATCAATAAGTCTGCAGCAAGACGGTGCTCATAATCATCAGCCTCAAAATAATAACCCGGATCGGCAATATAGCCCTTAATGTCACTAGACAGCAAGAGCCACGTAAGCGCATTACCCTCACACCCATTAGTCATCGTGGCTGCATCCATCGCTGAAATAGACAGGTTGCTGTTCGGCTGAGCCTGAATATTGAGTGTCACCGTCTTGCAAGGCTTCGGGAAAGCCTGCACAGAAGTGACGCGGATAGAGTCAGCCTTGTCGGCTACAGGGGCAATGAAGAACTGACGGTCTGCCTGAATACGTCCATCAGCCGTGAAGAATGTCAACTGATTCACTCCTGCTGGCAGCGAAGCCCTGTCTATCGGAATCATCATTGCAGGCTCAGCATATACCGTATCAGCCATCATCACACGACCATTGTTAATCAGCGTGTAGCCCAACAATTTGCCCACCATCGACGGAGTAGCGTACACCGTCACCTCCACCGTTTCATCCTTCAGCGTGTTCACCTTCATCGCCAATCCGTCCTCCTCTCCTTCTTCCAAACGCACGTCATGCTTTTTGCCGTTGGCATCTATCAAGCGCAAATATTTAGGCTTTCCGTCAAGCACCACATCAAACACGCCCTTTCCGTCGCGCACAGTCGTCACAGCCGACAATTCCACTTTTTGGTCATTCAGCACGCTTCCTTGGGCATCAATGCCCACGCCCGTCTTGTCCGTCACATAGAAAGCCACACGATTAGGCACACCACGCACCAGCTTACCACCCTCCGGATAGAGCTTCACCTTCAATCCGCTCTCTTTCGGATTGGAAGTATCAGCCATTCGTGTATTGGGCAAGCGTTTGCGGTAACCATAATCATCCATCACCATCTTGGAGTAATCGCCCTCCTTTTGAGGGGCGTTGAATACAGGGAACACCCGTGAGAAGATGCCTCCATTCCCCCAGTTCGTCATATAACGTGTGTAGGCACGCACCTCATAGAAACCCGTGCTATAGAGGCTGTCCAATTTGATGTCACCATGTGCCACGCCATCCAGAATGGGCAACTTGCGAGTCTCCACCACATCGCCCGAAGGATTGACCAGCTCCACATACAGCACAGCGCTCATGTCGGTTGGCTTGCCGCTGTCAGAACGAATCACATACCCCTTGAACCAGATAGTCTCGCCCTTAAAGTATCCCGTGTTGTCAAAATGCAGATACACCTTCTCTTGAGGCATCGTCTGCGCAAAGTTCATGGCACGTTTCATGTAGGACAACACGCCGACGAGTTCGCTGTTGTCCTGCGCCCATCCGCCCACTACGGCAGAGAGGGTGAAGATGAATAGTAAAAGATGTCGTTTCATTGATGTGTTTGTGTGTATTATCGTTGCGTCAGTCGGTCAGCGGGCTGCAGCACGTAGAGCTTGTCGTTCACCCGCACCCGGTCATTCACCTTGATGCTGATGTGCTGCCCACGTGTAGCCGTTTCCACTGGTTCCAAGTCAAAGCGAATCTCTTCGCAGGGCTGGATGAGTGCACCCGTCGTGGTGCCTGTCACCAATATCTTGTCGCCTACATGCAGGTCCACGTTCTCTATCAAGAACTCCGCCACGCCTATCTTCGAGAAGTACTTCATGCATTTTCCCACATAGACTTTCTTCTCTGTGGCCTTGCTGCCATACACCTCACACCATTCGCCCAACTTCTGCCCTTGGTAGTAACCATCCCAAAAGCCTCGGTTAAACACGGTGCTGAGTTCCTTGTCCCACACATCCTTCCGCTCATCGGTGAAATCACCGTCAAGCACAGCGTTGATAGCCTCGTTGTAAGCCTTCACCACCGTATAGACGTATTCTGGACCTCTGGCACGCCCCTCAATCTTGAACACTCTGACACCCGCATTCATCATCACATCGATGAAACGGACAGTCTTCAAGTCACGAGGCGACATGATATACTTGTTATCCACATTCAGCTGTGTGCCTGTCTCCACATCAGTCACCTCATAGCCTCGACGACAGATCTGCACACACTCGCCACGATTAGCGCTACGGCCTGCATTCTGCAACGACAGGTAGCACTTACCGCTAATCGCCATGCACAAAGCGCCATGACAGAACATCTCGATTCTGATGAGTTCGCCCTTCGGACCTCTCACATCCTGCTCCACAATCTGCTGGTAAATGTCACGCACCTGCCACATGTTCAGCTCGCGCGCCAGCACCACCACATCGGCAAACTGCGCATAGAACTTCAGAGCCTCAATGTTTGAGATGTTCAGCTGGGTGCTCAAATGCACCTCCTGCCCAACCTCTCGGCAATAGGTCATCACCGCCACATCACTCGCAATCACCGCCGAAATCTTCGCTTCCTTCGCCGCATCGATAATCTCATGCATCGTTGGGATGTCCTCGCCATAGATAATCGTGTTCACCGTCAGGTACGACTGCACGCCATGCTCATGACAGATGGCAGCAATCTCCTTCAAGTCATCAATCGTGAACGCGTTGGCCGAGTGGCTCCGCATATTCAGCTTCCCTATACCAAAATAGATTGAATTAGCTCCTGCCTTCAATGCTGCCGCCAAACTCTCGCGGCTTCCAACAGGTGCCATGATTTCAAAATCAGAACGTTTCATGGCCACAAAGGTACAACTTTTTCATGTTTCCATCAAAAGAATGGATTCACTTTGTCGCATTTCACGGAAAAGATGTATCCCTTTGGAGATTTATTCTCTTTTTCGGCACTTCAGCAGCTGATTGCCAATGTCTTTCACCTTTGCTCCAAATAAATAGACATCGCCGCCATCTTTGATGCCGGTCTTCTTGCGCAGGGCATCAGCGGTGAGAATAAAGTTACGAGTGGCTATATTGGCTTGGGGCACCGCTTTCTTCAGGCTTTTCAGCAGTTTCGATGTGAAGGGTATCTGTTCTTCTACTTCGAAGATGCGGCCGGGGAAGTCTGCTATGAGCTCGTCGGAGGTCATCAGATGGGTATCTACGTCTAACTGCTGCACGGGATAGCGTGCGCAGAGGCTGCTGAATGCCTGCACTTTCATCAGGGTGACATCAGGCTCATACAGATAGCGTTTCACGCCTCCATCTGTCAGGGAAATGCACATTTCATCGGATAAACCGAAGGTATATTTAATGGTATCGAAGGCTAAGAAATCCACACAATGGACTTTCACCTTGTTCACAGGGGGAACATCGTCCTGTGCTTGGGCTGCAACTTGCTTGACCAGCACCTCCTTACATTCGTTGCGCACGGCCACCACGTGCACTTCTGTCACGCCTTTCAACTTGCGCAACACATCCTTGATATCCACCATGGGGGATAGTTTCACCAGCACCATCTGTGCGTGCTGCAGGAGTTCGTCCTGCCACTCCACAATGTTTGGCTCACAGTCTTCCATCGCATACACACGGCTACCGTCGCCGGCTCGTCGGGCTGGGTCGAGATAGATGACATCCACCGATGGAATGGGAAGATTTCGTCCATCGCCACAGCGCACTTCCACTTGAGGGTGCTGAGCGTCCTTCAGTACCTCAAAGTTATGCTGGGCCGTCTCGCAGAGCCATTCATTCCGCTCTGTATAGATGGCGCGTTCCATGCCTGCCGACATGTACCAGAAGTCTACACCCATGCCACCTGTCATGTCGCACAGGCTTGTTGGCTTCGAAGAGCCATCTGCCTGCGTCAGGCCATAGGTCTGCTCTATGATTCCACGCTTGTAGCGGGCTGTCTGCTCCGAACTGCATTGCTCGGCGGGCACTCGCCCTCCCATAATGAGGTCGGCACAGGCATACCATTCGGGCAGTTTCCCTTTCAAGCGCCGGCGTGCCTCTATTTGCTCCACGGCGAATGGCACGTCGATGCTTGGATAGCGTCGGGCTGCCAGCAGCAGTTCTACGGTGTCGGCATTTTGATGCTGCTGAATGAAATCGCGTATGTCGGAAGTCCAAGTCATCGTTATTTATGGATTAGCCTGACAAAGGTAAGAACTTTCCGGAAAACCTGCAATGATTGCCTCCTAAAAGAAGCACCGACAGAATGGGGCACCCTGCACCTCAAAATCGGTGTGACTCAGACCGAGGGTACCGGTGTGAGTCAGACCGAGGGTGGCGGTGTGACTCACACCGTTTTTGAGGCACAAAGTGCGGGGCAAAAGGAAGGGACTGTGTCACCTTTGAACACAGCCCCTTGTCTGACTATTTGAAGCCTGAATGAATCGGTAACTCGTTAAGGAATGAGCACCTTCTTCGACAGACCGTTAGAGTACTTCACTATATTGAAACCACGCTGTGGAGCAGCCAGCTGTGCACCAGAGAGCGAGTAGAACGCCACTGGAATGCCTTCAACAACGGCGCTTCCATCAACTTCGACACCTTCGATATCAGTTGGCAAACCGTTAGGATAGTAGTAAAGGTTCCAAGCACCTACCACTTCGTAGTCGTTGTCGTAGGTCTGGGTCTTGCTCAAGCCAATACGTACCTTACCGTCGGCAGGAACAATGAACTCGAGCTCGTTGAGGTAATAGCCTGCGTTGAAGAAGGCCACGGTTGGAGTGGTGCCGTCAGGAGCAATAAGGCCGCTTGTGAGCGTGTAGGTGTTGCCTGCACCTTCTGGCACATCAGCTGCTGCTACGGCGCCTTCGGTCAGGTTCAGCACGGGCTTCGTGTACTTCTTCTCGGAGGTCTGCGCATAGAGGTCCTCGTTCCAGTAGCCTGCACGGTAGTAGGTGTGGACGGTCACTTTGTAGGTGCCTTCTTCCAAGCCAGAGAGGTCTTGGTAAAGCTCGAATGGAGCACGGTTGTAGGATACGGAGTACTGCTTGTAACCATTCATCGCGGTAGTAGTCCAGCCTTCGATATAACCAGTGTTCTTGTCACCCTTGGCAGGGTCGAAGGTTGGGTTGACGATGAGGCTTGTACATTCTTCTTCTGGGGTTGGATCGCCCAAGTAATAGAGATTCCATGCACCTACCACTTCGTAGTCGTTGTCGTAGGTCTGAGTCTTGCTCAAGCCAATGGTCACACTTCCATCTGCACCGACCGTGAACTCGAGCTCGTTGAGGTAGTAGCCTGCGTTGAAGAAGGCCACGGTTGGAGTGGTGCCGTCAGGTGCGATGAGACCGCTTGTAAGCGTGTAGGTATTGCCTGCACCTTCTGGCACATCAGCTGCTGCTACGGCGCCTTCGGTCAGGTTCAGCACGGGCTTCGTGTACTTCTTCTCGGAGGTCTGCGCATAGAGGGGTGGTGAGGTGGGTCTCTGCGCCTTCTGCGATGCGGCCTTCCTCCTCATTCCAGTAGCCCGCACGGTAGTAGGTGTGGACAGTCACTTTGTAGTTGCCCTTCTTCAAGCCCGTCAGTTTCTGGTTGAGTTCGAATGGAGCACGGTTGTAGGACACGGAGTACTGCTTGTAGCCGTTCATCGCTGTGGTGGTCCAGCCTTCGATGACACCGGTGTTCTTGTCACCCTTAGCAGGGTCGAAGGTTGGGTTGACGATAAGGCTTGTGCAATCTTGGTCGCCCAAGTAGTAGAGGTTCCATGCACCTACCACTTCGTAGTCGTTGTCAAAAGTATTGGCCTTGCTCAAGCCAATAGTTGCTTCACCATCTTCTCCCACGAAGAACTCGAGGGTGTTGAGGTAGTAGCCCGCGTTGAAGAAGGCCACGGTTGGAGTGGTGCCGTCAGGTGCGATGAGACCGCTTGTAAGCGTGTAGGTATTGCCTGCATTTTCTGGCACATCAGCTGCTGCTACGGCGCCTTCGGTCAGGTTCAGCACGGGCTTCGTATACTTCTTCTCGGAGGTCTGCGCATAGAGGGTGGTGAGGTGGGTCTCTGCGCCTTCTGCAATGCGGCTTTCCTCCTCGTTCCAGTAGCCTGCACGGTAGTAGGTATGGACAGTCACGCGATATTTACCTTTTTTCAAGCCTGTCAACTTTTGGTTGAGCTCGAATGGGGCACGGTTGTAGGACACGGAGAACTGCTTGTAACCGTTCATCGCTGTGGTGGTCCAGCCTTCGATGACGCCGGTGTTCTTGTCACCCTTGGCGGGGTCGAAGGTTGGGTTGACGATGAGATTGGTACAATCGGTTGGATTGTACTCGGAAGCGGTGTCGTCGCCCATCCTGACGGAAACCGCTGCGGCGTTCAAGTCGGAAATGGCTTGTTCGGCCTCTGCATTACCGTAGGTCTTGCTGTCGTATGCAGCTTGGGCAGCATCAAGAATGTTTTGTGCTGCAGCTGCCTTGCTGGAAGATGGGTTCTCCTCGATGGCTGCAGAAAGAGATGTCAAAGCCACTTTGAGTTTCCCGTAGAGGTCTACGCCTTCCTGCACATTGTCCATCGCGGCCTTCATGGCGATGAGTGCCTTATAAGCATCGTCGGCAGATGCAGCCTCAGCTATGGCGTCGGAAAGGGCATTGAGCTCAGGGGAACCTGCATACTGAGTCAGCAACTCTTGAGCTACAGGTGTGAGCGAAGCAATGACTGAAGCCAGCACTTCTGGGTTCTTGCCTCGGAAGGTGAGCTTTGCACCACCTGCCCACAGACGCATGCCGTCAGCAACACGCAATTCGTTGCTGAAGCCTATCTTCATCTTTCCCTCGGTCACAAGGCCATATACCGTAACGGGGAACTTGTCTGCAGCAAAGGCGTCGGAGGCGTCTTCCTGGCTGTTGAGTGTCACATCGTCAAGAATCAGACCTGCTGGGATTGAGGTCTTGAAGTCGTTGATGTAGGCATGGGCCTTGATAGCGTTCACGTTGGCTTCGTCATAAGCACCGTCGTCGGGACGAACGGCTGCCTGAAGCGTAAACTCATAGAGGCCATTCTGCAGGTTGTTGAGGTTCTGGTAGATGTCGCATACAGCATTCACCACCTCCACAAGACGATAATCTTCCCTGCCTGCAGGCCATGTGATGCTGCTGTTGGTCTTGCCTTGCCAGCCACCATCGGCGGTGAAGTCCGGATTCTGCAATAGGTCGGTGCAATCGTCTCCATCTTCCTTGGCATTGGCCTTGGCATCAAGGAAGAGCTTGTTGAGATAGGCGAGTTCGGCTGTTATCTGCTCATCGTTGAGCAAAGCATTCTCGAGGACATAAAGCGCACCACCATTCCCATTGTAGGCGCCTTCCTCTTTCTCGTCATCACCAATATAGTCACTAAGAAGCGCTACTTCTGTACTCTCGCTGGTGGTACTGCCAACAAAGTCAGTAGCCTCGTCAAAGACTTTCTTGTATGCACCATAAGCAGCCACGCTGGATGCCATAGCCTTGGATGCGGCCATGAAGTCATCCACAGCCTGAGCACGAGCCTGGGATGTCTGGGCTGATTCGACGGTGTTCTTCGCAGCCGTGTAGGTTGCGCGAACTGATGCTTGAGCACAAGCCTCTTCATCATCGAACAGTGCCTCGTAGTCAGGCTCAAGAAGCATGATTTCTTCAAGCAACTTCTCATAAGACTCATCGCTATCTCCCAAATAATAGAGCTGCACATTGTCGAGCCCAATCCAATTGGGTCCTTTCGCGAACAAATTAAGACCTATTTCCATTTCACCTCCACCACAATATGTATATACTTCTGTAGGAGACTCAATATCTATTAGTGTCGAGGTGACAGGCTTCTGTGCCGCACCAGCATAAAGATTCAGTCCAGCACCAGTGCTGGTGAAAGCTAATGCCTCGAAACGATAAACACCTGCCGGAAGCTTGACGGCTGTGGCAGAGACCTTGCCTACAGACATGGCACCATCATTCCAGTTCTCATAGTGATTGCCTGTCACAGAATAGTCCTTGGCATTGTGTCCATTGCCTGCTCCTTTATTCTGCGCATTGGTAGTAGAGGTCCAGCCTGTCGTCTGTTCATCGGAGAAGTTTGTAGCGATGCTCTGATTCACTAATACTTCCACTGGATTCTCCAAAGAAGCGGCATGATAGGCCGCAGCCATGATGGCATCGCGCAATTTCTGGGCCTGCGTGGTCATGGCCTCAACAGTGCTGGAAGTGTTGTTGTACAATGCTTCAGAAGCAGACAACACATCGGCATCGACGCCAACCGTCGCTTTTGCTATGGTTATTTGCTCGCCAAGCTCCATTGCCGCATTATAAATGATAATGGAGGCAACGTAAGCCGTGTAGTCGTCTGGAGTCACAAAGTACCAAACGAGCTGGCAATCAGACTCCTGTTCGTCTCCATTCTCATAGTCACAGAAGTAAAGACGAGTGTCTTTCTTCGCCTTGTTCACACCCAAAAAGGCTGTAGGATAATCGGTAGCGGTGAAAGTGGCATTCTTGTTGGAAAGACCTATCTTATAGGTACCATCGCCTTGGGAAACAAAGGTGTACTGGTTATTGGGCTTGCCTTCCTTTGTGTTGTCTGTATAAATGGCGCTGAAGTTGTCAAGGAACATATACCCCCAACTGTTTTTCATCCAGCCTTCCAACACATAACTGCTGATGTAATAAGAGTCAGATTCGGTGCCCTGCTCTATTTTGACTTCGTAGCCTGACGTCTGACTGACGCTTGCTCGTGTCCCGTAGTCATTGGCTCCCACATAGAAACCATCTGCATCTTTGTTATATAAGTAGCAACTCTGATTGGTGGACAAAGGAGCCACAGCAGGAGCTGCAGGCTTAGTCCATTGGGCAAAGGATGTCACACTCATCAACAAAGAAGCGACAAATAACGCGAATTTGTTCATTGTGATAAAGATATGAAATTAATAATTAGTTAATGTGATTTATATCTGTTCTTGAGTCCCAACCGTTCTATAAGGACTGGTATTGGCTGTTTCTATAAAGAGAGGGGGAAACGGGGACACTTGCGCTATCAGTTGCCCACACCTTGCACCCTATTAGCCTCCCTATTATAACATATGTAAATAGGTCTGTGTGTACAAATGTAGATATTTCAAAGGTTACTTCCAAAGCTTTTTCGGGTTTTGTTCTAAAAAAGACACGTTTTTCATCTCATTTTCACTATCTTTGCAAAAATTTACACTTCATTCAAATGGTTTTCAACTATGATGTGGTTGTGGTGGGAGCTGGCCACGCTGGATGTGAAGCTGCCGCAGCGGCAGCTAATCTGGGCGCCAAAACGTGTCTCATCACGATGGACATGAATAAGATTGCACAAATGTCGTGCAATCCCGCCATTGGTGGAATCGCCAAAGGACAGATCGTGAGGGAGATAGACGCATTAGGAGGATACACAGGTATCGTCACAGATCGCTGTAGCCTTCAATTCAGAATGCTGAACCTCTCGAAGGGACCTGCGGTGTGGAGCCCTCGTTCTCAATGCGACAGGGCGAAGTTCATCTGGACTTGGCGAGAAATCTTGGAGAACATACCGAATCTACAGATATGGCAAGACCAAGCAAGAGAGTTAGTTGTTGATAATCAAGAAGTTCAAGGTGTAAAGACTTACTACGGAGCGGAGTTTAAGGCTAAGTGCGTCATTATCACAGCAGGCACATTCCTGAACGGTCTGATGCACATTGGTCGTGTGAAGATTCCTGGAGGAAGATGTGCTGAATCGGCTGCGCTGGAACTGACGGAGTCTATCACGAAATACGGCATCCGCGCTGGGCGCATGAAGACAGGCACGCCTGTGCGCATCGACAAGCGCAGCGTGAACTTCTCGCTGATGGAGAAGCAGGATGGCGATCACAACTTCCACAAGTTCTCTTATCTGCCAACAGAACACACGGCAGTGAGCGAACGCAATAACTTGCCTTGCTGGATTTGCTACACAAACACGGAGGTGCACGATGTGCTGCGCTCAGGACTCCCTGACTCACCACTCTACAATGGGCAGATTCAAAGTATCGGACCACGGTATTGCCCCAGCATCGAGACGAAGCTGCACACGTTCCCCGATAAGGACGAGCACATGCTTTTCCTCGAGCCTGAAGGAGAGACGACGAACGAGATGTATCTTAATGGCTTCTCTTCCTCGCTCCCATTAGACATACAGCTGACTGCTCTACGCAAGATTCCTGCATTTAGAAATCTGGAGATTTACCGCCCTGGCTATGCCATCGAATACGACTTCTTTGACCCTACGCAGCTTACTCATGCGCTTGAATCGAAGGTAGTGAAAAACCTCTTCTTTGCAGGACAAGTGAATGGCACAACAGGCTATGAGGAAGCGGCAGGGCAAGGCGTGATTGCCGGCATCAATGCAGCCATCAACAGCAGTAAAGCGGACTTCACAAAAAGCAAAGACTACCCATCCGAGATTTCCAAGAAACAGAAGGTTGACACCCACAGCAACGCCGGCACCACTCTCCTCAACAACGGAGAACCATTCACTCTCGGACGCAACGAAGCATATATAGGAGTGCTTATTGACGACCTTGTAACGAAGGGAGTTGACGAGCCCTACCGTATGTTCACCTCTCGTGCCGAATACCGCATCTTGTTGCGCCAGGACGATGCCGACATGCGCCTTACGGAACGTAGCTACAAATTAGGATTAGCTTCCGAGGAACGGTACCAACTGATGACCTCAAAAAAGGAGAAGATAAAGGCCATCACAGATTTTGTGGCTAACTTCTCTATGAAGCCCTCGTTAATCAATCCCGCGCTGGAAACGTTGGGAACCACCCCACTCCGCCAAGGATGCAAACTGGAAGAGCTTTTAGGACGCCCCCAAATCAACATCAACAATATCACACCACACATCGACACTCTCCGAAAAGAACTGGAGCACGTCATTGGAGACGACCATCGGCGCGAAGAAATCATTGAAGCGGCAGAAATACAAATCAAGTACAAGGGTTACATCTATCGCGAACAGCAAATGGCAGAGAAAATGATTCGCTTAGAGAACATCAAGATTCAAGGCAAGTTTGACTATCCGAACATGACTCAAATCTCCATCGAAGCACGCCAAAAGCTACAAGCCATCCAGCCTGTCACGCTAGCTCAGGCCTCTCGCATCCCCGGTGTTTCACCCTCCGATATCAATATCATGCTTGTACTTATGGGTCGATAAGGCACATTGTTCCACGTGAAACAATACCACAACACTCCGAACAAAACCAAGCAGTTACAAAAAGACATCAAACAAACTCTATAACAAAACAACTATGGAACCCAACACCAAGTATTTACTGGACCACCTGCGCTGCATCCCAGACTTCCCTAAGAAGGGCATTAACTTCCGTGACGTAACAACACTCTTCAAAGATGCCAAAGCGCTTGAAATAATGGAAGATATGCTTTACGAACTTTACAAAGACAAAGGAATCACCAAGGTAGTTGGCCTCGAGACTCGAGGTTATATCATGGGCTCTATCCTTGCACGACGCTTGAACGCAGGCTTTGTAATGGCTCGTAAACCCGGAAAGCTACCGGCTACCACTGTAAGAGAGAGCTTCACCAAGGAATATGGGACAGACGCCATCGAAATACACCTTGACTCTATCGAGCCAGACGACGTTGTTCTCCTTCACGATGACCTGCTCGCGACAGGCGGCACGATCAAAGCTGCATGGACACTCGTCAAGAAGCTCCATCCCAAGAAGTGTTATATGAACTTCTTGATAGAGATTCGCGACGAAGGCTTGCACGGCAGAGAAGCAATTGGAGAAGGCATCGAAATCACCACTCTTCTCTCTGTATAAGAAGTTCCTCACACGCAAGCGTTCCACACGTCGAAAAGTTGATTTTACAGTCAACAAGGCGTTGAACACATTTGCGTTACATACTGAAAATTGAGCAGTTAGAGGAGAATTGTTTCACGTGGAACAAAAGTAAAGCTTTAAGTGAACACGCTTAGCAAAACAAAAAACGAAGAAAGACTACGGCGCCTCAAAGTGATTGTTAACAGCCTCACAGAAGAGCCTGGATGCTATCAATACTTAGATAAAGATGGCACGGTGATTTATGTGGGCAAGGCTAAGAACTTAAAGCGCAGAGTCAGCTCCTATTTCAACAATTCACCTAAAAACCACAAAACTCAGATTCTCGTCAGCAAGATTGAGGACATCAAGTACGTTGTCGTCCCGACAGATGAAGATGCACTGATTCAGGAGAACAATCTCATCAAGGAGCACCAGCCATTCTACAATATATTATTGAAGGACGGCAAGACCTACCCTTCCGTCTGCATCACAAACGAATACTTTCCACGCGTGATTAAAACACGAAATATAGACAAGAAAGCTGGTACCTATTACGGTCCTTTCAGTCATGCGGGCACACTAAACGCAATGCTTGAGCTCATCGATAAATTGTACCAAGTACGCCTCTGCCACACCACAATTACCCCTGAAAGGATGGAGCAAGGCAAACTCAAGAAGTGCCTATACTACGACATTGGCAAGTGTAAGGCTCCTTGTCTCGGCTGGCAATCCAGAGAGGATTATCTGCGTCAAATCGATGAAATTAAGGAAATACTGAGCGGAAACACACGCCAATTATGTCAAAAGCTCATCGCAGAGATGAGCACCTTAGCAGAAGAAGAAAAATTCTTAGAGGCAGAAGCTATCAAGAAGAAGTACCTACTAGCTAAAGACTTTGACAGCAAGAGCCGCGTGATTACGAGCACGAACCAAAACATCGATGTATTCAGCATAGAAGACGATGAAAGCAAGGCATACGTCAACTACATGCATGTAGTAAATGGTTGTATTACCCGCGTTTTCACCAACGAATACAAGAAACGGCTAGATGAGACAGCAGAAGAGATACTCTCATTAGCGATCATTGACATGCGCGAACAATATGGCGATGAATCCAAAGAGATTGTGATACCTTTCGAACTTGATTTCACGCTGAAAGGCGCCACATTTATAGTACCGAAAGCGGGAGACAAGAAGAAACTTCTCTTCTTATCGGAAGCAAATGTGCGTCAATACCGCATTGATGCACTCAAACAAGCAGAGCGTCTTAATCCTGACCAACGGAACATCAATCTATTGAAAGAACTACAACGCAAACTCAAACTGCCTGAAATACCGATGCGAATCGAGTGTTTCGACAACTCCAACACTATGGGACAGGACGCCGTAGCGGGATGCGTTGTATTCATCGGCGGAAAGAAGTCAAAGAACGACTATCGCAAGTATAACATCAAAACTGTCATCGGGCCAGACGACTATGCTTCAATGAGCGAGGTAGTATTCCGCAAATATAGCCGCGCCATCGAAGAGAATACGCCCCTACCCGACCTCATCATCACAGATGGCGGCAAGGGACAAATGGAAGTGGTTAGGAAAGTGATAGAAGACCGGCTGCACTTGGATATCCCTATTGCCGGATTGGCCAAAGACAGTCACCACCGCACGAATGAACTGCTCTTCGGATTCCCTGCACAAACAGTAGGGATTGAGATGGACAGCCCGTTATTCAAGCTGCTTACACAGATTCAAGATGAAGTGCACCGTTTTGCCATCACATTCCATAAGCAAAAACGCGCCAAGCACAACACGGAGTCTGAGCTCGATAACATCAAGGGAATCGGCAACGCAACTAAAACTGCGCTACTCAAAAAGTTCAAGAGTTTGAAGAGAATCAAAGAAGCTGATTTTGAATCACTTGCAAATATAATTGGCACATCAAAAGCACAACTCATTAAAGATTATTATAACGAACAAAACATACAATAAAATATGAGAGCTGTACTACAACGAGTAACGCATGCTTCAGTCACCATAAACGGAGTGAAAAAGTCATCGATAGGCAATGGATACCTTGTACTTCTAGGATGCGAAAATGCAGACAATGAAGAAGATATAGAATGGTTGACAAAAAAGATATGCAATTTGCGCGTATTCGATGACGAGAATGGCGTGATGAATAAGTCCATACTTGACAAAGGAGGAGACATCTTGGTTGTCAGCCAGTTCACCCTTTGGGCAAGTTACAAGAAAGGTAACCGTCCGTCATATCTGCGTGCAGGAAGTCATGAAGTAACCATCCCGCTCTATGAACGTTTTTGCACGGTTTTATCGGAACAACTTGGTCATCAAGTAGCTACAGGGGAATTCGGTGCAAACATGAAGGTTGAGCTACTTAACGACGGTCCGGTGACCATCTGCATGGATACAAAGAATAAGGAATAAATCGCTCATTTCACCGAGTGAACACAAGAACAAAAAAGAAAAGCAATATGGAAGAAAACAAGTATTTCGAAGTTCTGAAGCAATATGATTTAGAACTAGATGACGAGAAAGTGAAGCGCCAGGTAGAGATTCTTCTGAAGGAGCATCTGGCGGAGAACAACACCAAGGAAGTGAAGCAGTTCCTGCTGAACAGCGTAGAGCTCACCACCCTAAAGACAACAGACAGCGAGGACAGCGTGCTGAAGTTCGTGGAAAAGGTAAACAGATTTGACGATGTCTATCCTGAACTAGGACACGTCGCCACTGTGTGTGTTTATCCTTGCTATGCCAAGATCTGCCACGACACACTGGAGAGTGAAGAGGTGGAAATCGCTTGCGTCTCGGGTAGTTTTCCGTCATCACAGACATTTCTGGAAGTAAAGATAGCAGAGACTGCGTTGGCGCTAAAGGATGGCGCCACAGAAATAGACATGGTGATTCCTGTAGGCAAGTTCTTGAATGGTGACTATGAGGGAATGTGCGATGAAATCGAAGAAATGAAGGCCCTTTGTGGTGATAAAAAACTGAAGACCATCCTTGAAACAGGATGTCTCAAAACTGCCACAAACATCAAGACAGCTAGCATCCTTGCCATGTATGCCGGTGCTGATTATATCAAGACTTCAACGGGCAAATTGGAGCCTGCAGCAACGCCCGAAGCCGCCTTTGTCATGTGCCAAGCCATTAAGGAATATTACGATAAAACGGGCATTCAGATCGGTTTTAAGCCCGCAGGCGGCATGAAAACTGTAGAAGACGCCCTCACCTACTACACCATTGTAAAAGAAGTGCTGGGAGAGAAATGGCTCACGAACCAATGGCTGCGCCTTGGTACAAGTTCACTGGCCAATAAGCTGCTCTCTGAGATTGAAGGTAAGGAAGTGAAGTTCTTCTAATAGATGCAAGAGAAAGGCTGAACTGCTTTGAGTCTTTTTCCTCAAGCACAAATAAGTAGTTTCTTGAAACGCACAGATGCGTTGCCTACAAGCGCAATGAAGACTTGCCCACAAGCACAATGAAGACTTGCCCACAAGCACAATAAAGGCTTGCTCACAAGCACAATGAAAGCTTGCCTACAAGCACAAAAGAGTGATGCCCTAAAGCACCAAGGAACTACTTCAATAAACAGGGAAAAAGCTCACAAACATACACGAAGAAGGTATATCCTATACTTCTACAGAGCGACACACACAACCACATAATCGGTGTGACTCAGACCGGGATAGGCGATGTGACTCAGACCACCAACCTCGGTGTGAGTCACACCGTTTTCAGAACATAAAAAGCAGGCTTTCGGGCCTGCTTTCTTTATATATTCTATTGAAAAGGGTGAATCACAGTTCAGACTAAAGTGAACGATCAATCACATAGGCAACGTAGGCAATTAATGCTTGCTTAGCATCTGAATCAGGGAAGGAAGCTAGCAAATCCTTTGCTTTTTGGGCATAGCTATTCATCACCGCCTCCGCATATTCAATGCCGCCATTCGCCTTTGTAAACTCAACAAGAGTGTCTATCTCAGCTTGAGATACCATGCGTGATTTCACCTTACGTGCCAAAGCAAGCATTTCGTCGCTTCCGGAAACGAGCACAGCGTGAATAACGGGAAGCGTGAGCTTACCCTCCTTCATATCGTTGCCAGTAGGTTTTCCTATCGCTGCATCAGAGGAATAATCGAAGATATCATCACGAATCTGGAAACAAATGCCAACATTTTCTCCGAATTGAGCCATAATTCGTCGTACTGATTTGTCCGACGAAACAGAAAGTGCCCCTGCTTCGGCGCATGCAGCAAAGAGCGCAGCCGTCTTATTGCGAATGATATCAAAATAAACAACCTCGTCGATAGTCTGATTATTCACGTTGTGAAGTTGAAGCAGCTCGCCAGAAGAAAGGCTCTGTGCGGCATCAGACACAGAATTCACCAAGTCGACACTACCCGTCTTGGCAGCACAACGAAGTGCATTTGCAAGGATGAAATCGCCTACAAGAACTGCCACCTGATTGCTATATGCGCTATTGACAGATTCTTGCCCACGACGTTCAGCGCTTTCGTCGACCACATCATCATGGATAAGGCTGGCTGTGTGGAAGAACTCAAACGTAGCTGCAGCATAGATGGAATCTTCATTTACAGCACCACCAATCAGTTTAGCGGCCAGCAACGTAAGCATTGGACGCATCATTTTCCCCTTCCTGTTAGCGATAGTGGCCAGCACTTCACGCAAGAGAGGGTTCGTGTGCACCATGTATGAGTCAAACACCTGACGATAGGTGTCCATCTCGGATTCAATTGGCTTTCTGATATATTGCAATACGTCCATCTTTACAAAAAACATCTGCAAAGTTAGCGCTTTTTCCAAATATAATTCGTAAGTTTACACACAAAATGGAAAAGGCATGGCAAAATTGTTCCTTCTCGATGCTTACGCATTGATTTATAGAGCCTACTACGGCTTCATCAAGAATCCCCGCATCAACAGCAAAGGCGAAAATACTTCAGCAGTGCTAGGCTTCGTCAACACGCTGGAAGAGATTCTCACCAAGGAGAACCCCGAATACATCGGTGTAGCATTCGATCCACACGGCCCAACATTTCGCCATGAGACATTCGCCGAATACAAGGCGCAGCGCGAAGAAACACCCGAAGGCATCCGCTTTGCCGTACCCATAATTAAAGATGTATTGAAAGCCTACCGCATCCCCGTATTGGAAGTTCCAGGCTTTGAAGCAGACGATGTAATCGGCACATTGGCAAAACAAAGCGAATCCATCGAAGGAATTGACACCTATATGATGACTCCCGACAAGGACTATGGGCAACTTGTAGCTGAACACGTGAAAATGTACAAGCCTCGACATGATGGTGGCTTCGATATCATGGGCGTGAAAGAGGTGACGGAGAAGTATGGCATCAACAATGTGAACCAAGTCATCGACCTTCTAGGTTTGATGGGCGACTCATCCGACAACTATCCTGGCTGCCCAGGCGTAGGCGAGAAGACAGCCGTGAAACTCATCAACGAGTTTGGCAACATCGAAGGACTCTTAGCCAACATCGACCAGCTGAAAGGAGCGATGAAACGGAAAGTGGAGGAACATGTGGACGACATCAAGCTATCGAAGTACCTCGCAACCATACGTACCGACGTGCCCATCACCCTCGACCTCAATAACCTCAAGCGTGAATCCATTGACGAAACTGCCTTGAAAGAAATTTTCGAACGGCTAGAGTTCCGTACCCTAAGCAGAAAACTTTTCAGCGATGGAAAAGACACAAATGGAGAAAAGGAGCAAGCAGGAGCAAGGAACAAGCGACAAGGAGCACAAGGCGATCTTTTCAGCGGTGACCTCTTCGGTGGACCCGCGCCAACCTCGCAACCCTCCCTTTTTGACGCCCCTAATACTGCGCTCAATTCGAGCGAGGGGCAAGGCGATTTGTTTTCGTCGAATCTCAGTGACATAACATCAACAAGCCATAATTACCAGCTCGTTGATTCTGAGGAAGAAATGGATTCGCTAATTGCAAAATTATTGACTTCCGATTCCATTAGTCTAGATACAGAGACTACTTCCGTGGACGCTATGGCGGCAAAACTGGTGGGATTGAGCTTTGCAGTGGAAGAAGGAAGTGCATTCTATATACCCATTCCCTATCATGAAGAGTGGACAGGCAGCGAGTTTGAAGAATCGTTAAGGATTGTTAACAAGTTCAAACTGGTGTACGAGTCAGACCAAATCCTAAAGATTGGACAGAACATCAAGTACGACATGATGGTGCTCGCCAACTATGGCATTCACCTTGAGGGCAAGATGTTCGACACGATGATTGCGCATTATATCATCGCACCCGAGCTGCGCCACAATATGGATTACCTCGCGGAAGTATATCTCAAGTATCAAACTATCCACATCGACACCCTCATCGGCTCGGGCAAGAAACAACGCTCCATGCATGAGCTCGACCCCAAAGAAGTGTACGAGTATGCAGCAGAGGATGCCGATGTGACGCTGAAGCTGAAAAACATTCTGGAGAAGGAACTGCTGGAGAAGGGGCTTTGGAAACTGTTCAACGAGGTAGAAATGCCGCTGGTGCCTGTGCTGGCAAGGATGGAGATGAATGGTGTACGCATCGACGAAGCCTCTCTGTCGGAAACTTCACGAGTGTTTACAGAGCGCATGGAAAGCATCGAACGAGAAATACGCGAAGTGGCAGGAGAGGAACTGAACATCAGCTCTCCGAAACAAGTGGGCGAACTCCTCTTTGACAAGCTAAAAATCGACGCCAAACCCAAGAAGACAAAAACAGGACAATATGTAACTGACGAAGCCACTCTGCTTGCGCTGAAGAGCAAGCACCCCGTGGTGGAGAAGATACTGGATTATCGTGGTTACAAGAAATTGCTGAGCACCTATATTGACGCGCTCCCTCAGCTGGTAAACCCGCGCACAGGCCACATACACACATCTTACAACCAAGCAGTTACAGCCACAGGAAGACTCTCTTCAAGCAGTCCTAACCTGCAGAACATCCCCATCCGTGACGAGAATGGAAAGGAAGTGCGTAAAGCCTTCATTCCCGACCAAGGAGAGCTCTTTTTCTCTGCCGATTACAGTCAGATAGAATTGCGATTGATGGCTCATTTGAGCCAAGACCACAATATGGTAGAGGACTTCAACAGCGGACACGATATCCATCAGGCCACAGCAGCCAAAATCTTCAAGGTGGACATCAAGGATGTGACGAGCGACATGCGCCGCAAGGCCAAGACTGCCAACTTCGGCATCATCTACGGAATCTCCGCCTTCGGATTGGCCGAGCGCATGGAGGTGAGCCGCAGCGAAGCCAAACAACTCATTGACGACTACTTTGCCACTTATCCGGGCGTGAAAGCGTACATGGACCAGAGCATCGAGAAAGCCCGCGAATTGGGCTACACAGAGACCCTTCTCGGACGTCGCTGCCAACTGCCCGACATCAACTCGCGCAACGCTGTGGTGCGCGGCTATGCTGAACGAAACGCCATCAATGCTCCTATTCAGGGAACTGCCGCCGACATTATCAAGGTGGCGATGATACGCATCGACAAGCGAATGCGCGAAGAAGGTCTGCGCTCAAAGATGATACTGCAAGTGCACGACGAACTCAACTTCTCCGTCGTGCCCGAAGAGAAAGAGATGCTGCAAGCATTGGTTATCAACGAGATGCAGAACGCCATCCAGCTCTCCGTGCCCCTCTTTGCAGACTGCGGATGGGGCACCAACTGGCTTGAGGCACACTAAATCCAATAGCACTTTCCCATCGTTCACGCACGATGGGAAAGCCCATTATTTACCTCAAACACAAACCAAGCGAATCAAGCAGAATTCCCCATGTGGCAAAGTCTCGCTGCATTCATATTATTGTTGTTATACGCGCATGACGTAAAGGCACAACAGACCTTTACGGCCCTTTCCTACAACATCGAGAACGCGTTCGACACCATCCACGACGAGGGAAAGCAAGACTACGAATTCTGTGCGGGCGGAGAACGGAGATGGAACAAGCAGCGCTTGTTCAAGAAGCTGATAGCCATAGGCAAAGTCATTGTGGCAGCAGACGAGCAGAAGCCCGTTGACTTGATAGGCCTCTGCGAAGTTGAGAACGACACGGTGATGACCTACCTCACTGAACACACTCCGCTGAAGAACCTCGGCTACCGCTACATCATGACTCACTCCAGCGACAAGCGTGGCATCGATGTCGCCCTGCTCTACTCGCCATTTACGTTCTATCCTGTTGAGGTTCAAGACATACATCCTCACGCAGGCAATAGGAACACACGCGACATTCTACATGTGGCAGGCATCATTGCCAAAGGCGATACACTTGATGCTTACGTGCTCCATTTGCCTTCCAAACTGGGCGGCGGAGAGGCACAACAAGTCAGCATGAACATCTGTCAGCAGCTCCTCTCACACGCCGATTCTGTATGTGCATCGCGCCAGTGCCCCAACCTCATCATCATGGGCGACTTCAATGCCGAAACTAATTCGCCACAACTCAAGCTGCTCACTCAAAGCCGCAGCCTTACTGACAGGACTGTCGATCTTGAACCTGGCACCTATAAGTATCAAGGAGAATGGTCCACGATTGACCACATTCTCACCCATACCACTACCCTCTCCCACCTGCTGACACGCATCCTCACCTTCCCCTTCCTCACCGAGCCAGACCCACTCGGCAACAACGAGAAACCTTACCGAACGTATCGTGGACCCAACTATCTCGGCGGTCCCAGCGACCACCTCCCTGTGGTAAGTGTCTTCCAAATGAGGTAGCCTCTATTCACTTCACATTATTGTCCAATATGTACTCGCCTTGTGCTACTTTTCCGGTGTGAGTCACACCGATGGTGGCGGTCTGAGTCACACCGCACAGTACGGTCTGAGTCACACCGATTTTGAGGCATATACTGCTGGCCATTTTGTACAATTCCTGCACACCTATTGCCAACAAGGGCGCAGAACATGAATCAGGAACAAAGAAAGCGTGAAAACCACCTCTGTAAGAAAGCAGAAAGATGCACTCAAGGCAATGGGCCTCCCGCTGGGCGATGTCCGGCGAGACGCACGTCTAGGCACCACTTGTGCTTTCGCCGCGACGCTGAGAAAGAATAAAACCGAATGAATTTGTTTTTTCTCCCACTTATTCGTATCTTTGTACCCAAATTTGCATTTGACAAAATGGTAACCATCAAGAAAGTAGAAACAAAGAAAGAACTGAAACAGTTCATCCGTTTTAATTACGAATTATATAAAGACAACCCCTATTCCGTGCCCGACTTGTATGAGGACATGCTGAACACGTTCTCTGACAAGAACGCAGCAATGGAATTCTGCGAGGCAGCCTATTTCCTGGCATATAAGGATGGGAAGCTGGTAGGCCGCGTGGCAGCCATCATCAACAAAAAGGCGAACAAGGCGTGGAACCTGAAGAATGTGCGCTTCGGCTGGATAGACTTTATAGACGACGAGGAAGTGAGCGAGGCGCTGCTGCAGACGGTGGAAGCATGGGGAAAGGAGCGCGGAATGGACACCATTCAAGGTCCGCTGGGCTTCACCGACATGGATGCAGAAGGCATGCTGATTGAAGGCTTCGAGGAGCTTTCAACAATGGCCACCATCTATAACTATCCTTACTATCAGAAGCACATCGAGCGACTAGGCTTTGAAAAGGATGCCGACTGGATAGAGATGCTGATGACTGTGCCCAAAGAGACAGGGCTGCCCGAACGGCTCAAGAAGATTGCCGAAATCGTGATGAAGAAGTACGACCTGCGCATCAAGAAATACACGTCGGCCAAGAAGATTGCGAAAGAATATGGCCAAGAAATCTTCTCGGTCATCAATGAGGCCTTCAAGCCTCTGTTCGGATACAGCGAGCTGAGCCAGAAACAGATAGACCAATACGTGAAGATGTTCCTTCCCGTGCTCGACCTGAAGCTGGTGAGCCTCGTGACAGAAGCAAACGGCAAGCTGGTGGCTGTGGGCATCTCCATGCCATCTATGTCGAAGGCGCTGCAGGCCGCCAAGGGAAAGCTCACGCCATTCGGCTGGTGGCACCTGCTGAAGGCACTGAAATTCAAGAAGCCCAAGGTGCTCGACCTCCTGCTGGTGGGCGTGCTGCCTGAATACCAAAGTAAGGGCGTGAACTCCATCCTGTTCTACGACTTGCTGCCCATCTATGTGTCTGAGGGCTATGACTACGTGGAGACCAACCCAGAGCTGGAAGAAAACGAAAAGGTGCAGCAGCAGTGGATCTATTTTGAAAGAAGACAGCACAAGAGAAGAAGGTGCTACAAGAAGGAGATAAAATAATGGCAGAACAGAATCTGAACAACACCACCCCCGATGCAGCCTATGGTGATGCCAACATCATCACGCTGACAGGCGTGGAGCACATCCGCCTGCGTCCAGGCATGTACATCGGCCGCCTAGGCGACGGAAGCCATGCCGAAGACGGCATCTATGTGCTCTTGAAAGAGATAGTCGACAACAGTATCGACGAGTTCAAGATGCAGGCCGGCAAGCGCATCGAGGTGGAAGTGCAGGACAACCGCGCCGTGACGGTGCGCGACTATGGCCGTGGCATTCCGCAAGGCAAGATGATTGAGGCCGTCAGCATCTTGAACACAGGTGGTAAGTACGACTCGAAAGCATTCCAGAAGTCCATCGGCCTGAACGGCGTGGGCACCAAGGCCGTGAACGCGCTGTCCAACCGCTTCGAGGTGAGAAGTTACCGCGACGGTGTGGTGCGCACGGCTGTGTTTGAAAAAGGCAAGCTGGTGGACGATAAGACGGAGAAGACAAATGAGGAGAACGGCACCTACATCTATTTCCAACCCGACGACACCTTGTTCCTTAACTATAAGTTTCAGGATGAGTTCGTAAGCAACATGCTGCGCAACTACACCTACCTGAACACAGGACTGGAAATCTTCTACAACGGCAGCCGCATCGTGAGCCGCAACGGTCTGAAAGACCTCCTCAAGGACACGATGGACGCCACCCCACTCTATGATATCATCCACCTGAAGGGTGACGACATTGAGATAGCATTCACCCACACCAATCAGCAATACGGCGAGGAATACCATTCATTTGTGAATGGTCAGCACACCATTCAGGGAGGTACCCATCAGAGTGCCTTCAAAGAACATATTGCCAAGACCATTAAGGAGTTCTACAGCAAGAACTATGAGTACAGCGACATTCGCTCAGGCATCATTGCCGCAATAGCCATCAACGTGCAGGAGCCGCAATTCGAGTCACAGACGAAAATCAAGCTGGGCTCACTCACAATGGAGCCCAATGGCGGCATCAGCGTGAACAAGTTTGTGGGCGACTTCATCAAGATGGAAGTCGACAACTACCTGCACAAAAATCTTGATGTGGCAGAGGTTCTTGAAGAGAAAATCAAGAATAACGAACGAGACAGAAAAGCTATTGCAGGAGTAACAAAACTAGCACGCGAACGGGCAAAGAAAGCCAACCTGCACAACCGCAAACTGCGCGACTGCAAGATACACCTGAACGACGCCAAGGGCCCTCTAAAAGAGGAAAGCTCCATCTTCATCACCGAGGGCGACTCAGCCAGCGGCAGCATCACCAAGAGCCGCGACGTGATGACACAGGCCGTCTTCTCCCTGCGAGGAAAACCGCTGAACTCGTACGGCATGACAAAGAAAGTGGTGTACGAAAACGAAGAGTTCAACCTGCTACAAGCAGCCCTCAACATCGAGGACGGACTCGACGGACTGCGCTACAACAAAGTCATTGTGGCCACCGATGCCGATGTGGACGGCATGCACATCCGACTGCTGATGATCACCTTCTTCCTGCAGTTCTTCCCCGAACTCATCAGAACCGGACACGTGTACATCCTCCAGACACCGCTCTTCCGCGTACGCAACCGCAAAAAGCGCATCAAGAAAGCCTTGCTGGACAAATATATGGAAGAACATCCCGACAGCAAAGGCGACTTCATCACCCTGTATTGCTACAACGACGAAGAGCGCCAGAAAGCCATCGAAATGCTCGGACCTGAACCCGAAATCACCCGATTCAAAGGACTGGGAGAAATCTCACCCGACGAGTTCAAGAACTTCATCGGCTCAGACATGCGACTGGAAAGCGTCACACTGCGCAAAACCGACCAAGTGAAGGAACTCCTCGAATACTACATGGGCAAGAACACCATGCAGCGCCAGAACTTTATCATTAACAACCTGGTCATCGAGGAAGACAAACCCGAAGAAGACCGCGAACTGAAAGAAGATGAGTAAAAAAGCATTATTTGCCGGAAGCTTTGACCCCTTCACCAAAGGACATCAGAACATCGTCGACCGCGCCCTGCAAAGCGTGGCCGACGAAGTCGTTATAGCCATCGGCATCAACCGCGACAAGCACAGCACCTTCTCCTGCGAAGAACGCCTGCAAGCCATCCGAAAACTCTACAAGGACAATCCCAAAGTGCACGTAGACACCTACGAAGGGCTCACAACCGACTATGCGCAACGCATCGGAGCTGACTTCCTGCTGCGCGGCGTGAGAAGCGTCAAAGACTTCGAGTTCGAACGCGACATCGCCGAAGTGAACAAACGCCTCACGGGCATAGAAACCGTACTTCTGTTCACAACCCCCGAATATGCCTGCATTAGCTCCAGCGTAGTGCGCGAGCTAATGTCCTACAACACAAACGTAAACGATTTTTTACCAACAACATGAAACAACTGTTCCTAAACCTCAGAAACACAACCACACTCCTGCTGATGATGGCGCTCATGCCGCTCGCCGCCCAGCAAAGAAGCAATTCAGACATAGACCTGCAGATGCGCAAACTTGTCTATGCACAAGGAGCCATCAGCCAACTATATGTTGACACCGTCGACATGAAGAAGGTCACCGAAGAAGCCATCCGAGGCATGCTCAAAGAACTCGACCCCCACTCCACCTACACTCCAGCCAAAGAGGTGGAAGCGCTAAACGAACCACTGGCTGGCTCATTCGATGGAATCGGCGTGCAGTTCAACATGAATGAAGACACCCTTGTCGTCATCCAGCCTGTCAGCGGCGGACCTTCAGAGAAAGTGGGCATTCTGGCAGGCGACATGATCGTGACGGTCAACGACACATCTATCGCTGGCGTGAAGATGTCAAAAGAAGAAATCATGAAGCGCCTGCGCGGTCCCAAAGGCACGAAAGTGCGGCTGGGCATTATCCGCCGCGGCGTGAAAGGCATACAAGACTTCACCGTCACTCGCGACAAGATTCCTGTCTATACCATCGACGCCTACTACATGGTGGACCCAACCACCGGCTATGTGCGCATCAGCAGCTTCGGAGCAACCACCAATGCAGAATTCATTAAAGCCACCACACAACTGCTGGCCGTAGGCATGAAAGACCTTATCATCGACCTTCAAGGCAACGGTGGCGGTTATCTGCAAGCCGCAGTGGAACTTTCCAACCAGTTCCTAGGCAACAACGAAATGATTGTCTATACAGAAGGCCGCACAACCGGAAGGCACGAATACCGCGCAGAATCCGGCAAGATGAACATCCATAAGATTGTAGTGCTTGTTGACGGCTACACAGCCTCTGCTGCAGAAATCCTTTCTGGCGCTCTCCAGGACAACGACAGAGGCATCATCGTGGGACGGCGCACCTTTGCCAAAGGCCTTGTGCAGCGCCCTGTCACCCTACCAGACGGCTCTCTCATCCGCCTCACCATTGCCCACTACTACAGCCCCGTGGGACGCTGTTTCCAGAAACCATACGAAAAAGGAGACCGCAAAAAGTATGACATGGACATGCTTGACCGGCTAAACAGCGGCGAACTGATGAGCGCAGACAGCATCCACTTCCCCGATTCCCTTCAGTACACCACCAAAGGAGGACGCATCGTCTATGGCGGAGGCGGCATCATGCCAGACGTTTATGTGCCGCTCGACACAACGCGCTACACGGCCCTGCACCGTGAACTTGCCGCCAAGAGCTGTGTGAACACAACCGTTCTGAAGTGGGTTGACCTCAACCGCAAGCAAATCATGAAGGAATACGATGTTGCCACTTACCGCAAGGCAAAAGCCAAGCAAACCAACAATAAGAACTACGATCCCAACGACTTGGTTGCAGGCTTTGAACGCTTCAAGCAAGGCTTTACAGTGCCGAAAGATATGCTTGACATCCTCATTGCAAAGGCGAAAGAAGCCAAAGTCGAGTACACCGACTCCGCTTTCCAGGCTACATTGCCCATGCTGAACCTGCAACTGAAAGCACTCGTGGCACGCGACCTTTGGGATATGTCGGAGTATTTCCAAATCATCAACTCCACCAACGAAATCTACCAGCGAGGACTTGAAGCTATCAAGGACGACAGCCTTTTCGAGAAGATTCAGTCGGAATAGACCACTAAACACCCGCTATTCGACACCTACATCTCGTCATGCCGGCAATTAGTGACACGCTATATACTATCAATTCGTCATCACGTAATACTGAAAGTTTATGATTTCCTATCAAACAGACCAAGTCAAGATGCCCGCCATCCGTCGCCGCGACACGAGCGCATGGATTAAGGCAGTAGCCGCCTCCTACGGCAAGCGCGTAGGCAGCATCGCCTACATCTTCTGCAACGACGACAAGATTCTCGAGGTGAACCGTCAGTATCTGCAGCACGACTACTATACAGACATCATCACCTTTGACTACTGCGATGACGAGCTGATGATGGGCAAGAAAGACACCATCTCTGGCGACCTCTTCATCAGCCTTGACACCGTACGCTCCAACGCCGAGCTGCAAGGCACCACCTACGAGGAAGAGCTACATCGGGTCATCATCCACGGCGTTCTTCACCTCTGTGGCATTAACGACAAAGGACCCGGTGAAAGAGAAATCATGGAGGCGGAAGAGAACAAAGCTTTGGCGCTCCTCAAAGAAAACTGATTACTACCCAAAACAATACAACAATGAACATTTTCCAGCATGTATCCGACATTGGCGACCTGCGCAAAGCTCTCGACGAGGCATTTGAGATCAAGGCCGACCGCTATAAGTATCAGCATCTTGGCAAGAACAAGACTGCTATGCTCATCTTCTTCAACAATTCGCTCCGTACACGCCTCTCCACCCAGAAGGCAGCCCTCAACCTTGGCATGAACGTCATTGTGCTTGATGTCAACCAGGGCGCCTGGAAACTGGAAACCGAGCGTGGCGTCATCATGGAGAGCGACAAGAGCGAGCACCTGCTTGAAGCCATTCCCGTGATGGGCTGCTACTGCGACATCATCGGCGTACGCTCCTTTGCCCGCTTCGAAAGCCGCAAGGATGACTACGAGGAGAAGATTCTCAACCAATTCATCAAGTACAGCGGCCGCCCAGTCTTCTTTATGGAGAGCGCCACAGTTCACCCGCTGCAGGCATTTGCCGACCTCATCACCATCGAGGAGTACAAGAACAAGACGCTCATCGAGCCTAACCCCCTCTTTGGTGGCAGCGCCATACAGCGCACACCCAACAAGCGTCCTAAGGTCGTGCTCTCATGGGCCCCCCACCCCAAGGCTCTTCCACAAGCTGTTCCAAACTCCTTCGCTGAGTGGATGAACGCTGCTGATGTGGACTTTGTGGTGACACATCCTGAAGGCTACGAACTTGACCCAGAGTTTGTGGGCGACGCTAAAGTTGAATACGACCAGATGAAAGCCTTCGAGGGTGCAGACTTCATCTACGCAAAGAACTGGAGCTGTCCTGGTGTAACCCGCCCTGAGGACTACGGCAAGGTGCTCGGCGACTATCACGACTACGCAGACTGGACTGTGTCCGACCGCCAGATGGCCGTGACTAACAACGCCTTCTTCATGCACTGCCTGCCCGTACGCCGCAACATGATTGTGACGGACGACGTGATAGAGGCCCCTACTTCCATCGTCATTCCTGAAGCCGCCAACCGCGAGATTTCTGCAACCGTCGTGCTGAAGAGAATGCTGGAGTCTCTGTAAAAAGCGGATAAACCAATCATCGGTGGCATCTGGCCTACCCTATATTTCAGATACCATCCATAAAAAGAAAGGCTGCCATCATTTGGCAGCCTTTCTTTTTGCTCTAATCATGCACCACATTCCCAATATCACGAATGGGATGCTAAGCAGTTGCCCCATGTCCAGGAGCATGCCCTGCTCAAAATCCACCTGCTCCTTCTTCAGGAATTCAATAAAGAACCGGAACGTAAAGATAGTGGCGAGGCAGAAACCGAAATAAAAGCCCGTTCCGACGGCTATGGGCGACGTTTGGCTCATGTCCTGAGACTTGTACCACTTCCAATAAATCAGCGCGCCAGTAAAGAAAAAGACCAAGTAAGCAATTGCCTCATAGAGTTGTGCTGGGTGACGTGGCGCCAACGCTCCATCCACCATCGCCTCACGGGTGTGGAAGATGAATGCCCACGACACGTCTGTCACGTTGCCGATAATCTCAGAGTTCATCAAGTTTCCCATACGGATGCAACATGCTGTAGCCGGCACCGCTATGGCCACATTGTCCACTACGGTCCAGGGCTTCAGTTTCATCCGCTTCCAGTAGAGCGCCATCGCGATGATGAGACCGATGGTGCCTCCATGCGATGCGAGTCCCTCGTATCCCGTAAACTTCCACGAGCCGTTGCCCAAACGGTGGAACGGTATAAGCATTTCGATAAAGCCAGTTCCGCTGGTCAAGTAGTACTGTGGCTCATAAAAGATGCAGTGCCCTAACCGCGCACCGATGAGCACGCCCAGGAAGCAGTAAAAGAAAAGAGGCTCAAATTTCTCATCCTCAATCTTTTGCTGACGATACAGACGCTGCACGATAAGATAGGCCAACAGCAGGCCTGCACACCACAGCAGCGAATACCAGCGCACGCTGAACGAGCCAATGGTGAAGGCTTCTATAGAGGGTTGCCAATCGATGAAGAGGGTAGTCATGACCTTTCTTATTTAACGAATGGTTACTGATTTGCGCTTTACAACAACTTGATTACACATTGAAGCGGAAGTGCATGATGTCACCGTCCTGCACCACATAGTCCTTGCCTTCCACACCCAGTTTGCCAGCCTCGCGCACAGCTGCTTCGCTGCCATACTTGATGTAGTCTTCGTATTTGATGACCTCGGCACGGATAAAGCCTTTCTCAAAGTCGGTGTGAATCACGCCGGCACATTGCGGGGCTTTCCATCCTCGACGGAACGTCCAAGCCTTCACCTCCATCTCGCCGGCTGTGATGAACGTCTGCAGGTTCAGCAAGGCGTAGATAGCCTTGATAAGGCGGTTGCAGCCGCTTTCCTCGAGCCCCATGTCCTCAAGGAACATTTGCTTTTCCTCATAACTCTCCAGTTCGGCGATGTCTGCCTCGGTCTGTGCGCTGATGACAATCAGTTCTGCATTCTCGCCTTTGATGGCTTCACGCACCCTGTCCACATAGGCATTGCCCGACTTGGCGCTGGCGTCGTCCACGTTGCACACATAGAGCACAGGCTTTGTGGTGAGCAGGAACATGTTCTTGGCAGCCACAGCCTCCTCGTCGTTCTCAGGCTCCACTACACGGGCCGAGAGCCCTTTCTCCAGCGCCTCCTTATAGCGGAGCAGCAGACCGTATTCCACTTTGGCGTTCTTGTCATGACCAACGTTAGCCAGTTTCTCTGTCTTTTTGATGCGAGCCTCAACTGTCTCCAAATCTTTCAACTGCAGCTCGGTGTCGATGATTTCCTTGTCACGCACAGGGTCAACCGAGCCATCTACATGCACGATGTTGCCGTTGTCAAAGCAGCGCAACACATGAATGATGGCATCGCACTCGCGGATGTTTCCCAAGAACTGGTTGCCCAGACCTTCACCCTTGCTGGCGCCCTTCACCAGACCTGCAATGTCCACGATGTCGCAGACGGCAGGCACAATGCGTCCTGGGTGTACCAGCTCAGCCAACTTCGTCAGTCGCTCATCAGGCACACTCACTTGTCCCAACTGGGCGTCGATTGTACAAAAAGGGAAATTTGCTGCCTGAGCCTTTGCGCTCGACAAGCAATTAAACAACGTCGATTTGCCCACGTTTGGCAAACCCACAATACCAGCTTTCAATGCCATATCTTCTTTATTTTCTGATGCTCAAATTATTAAATCAGCTGCAAAGTTAGGACTTTTCTTCCGCTCAGCCAAATGTTTGGAACAGAAAGGCGGAAAGAGTGCGCCGTAGAGAAGGGAAAGAGAGTGGGGGAGAAGAGGTGCAGGAAGAACCTCTCAGGCGGTGTGACTCAGACCGGCACCCTCGGTGTGACTCACACCGCATAGGTCGGTCTGAGTCACACTGATTTTGTAGTGCTGAAAGAACCTGTTGCAGGCACCTTCTTATGGAGCCATAGAGGCAGTGCTTTCTGGGGTGTGTAAATGACTGGTGAAAAGATGTTTTTTCTATAAATAATGTAAGTTGGCGGCGTTTTGTGGTGAGGGTTCCCCGAAAAAGTCGTACCTTTGCGGCAAATTTTCAGATCTGTAACTTTTATGATTTACTTTTTTAGAACACCAGCCCAGAGCGTGATTGCCACTCAGGTGAACCACGAACTCACGGCTGATGAAACCAATGAGCTTTGCTGGCTGTATGGCGAAGCTCGTCCAGAAAGCGAGAACAATTTGCAGGGTTTCTTTGTAGGCCCACGCCGTGAGATGATTACGCCTTGGAGCACCAACGCTGTGGAGATTACGCAGAACATGGCTATTGAAGGCGTGCAGCGCATTGAGGAGTATTTCCCTGTGGACAGCGAGGACGCTGAGCATGACCCCATGCTGCAGCGCATGTACAAGGGCTTGAATCAGGACATCTTCACGGTGAACATCGAGCCTGCTCCAATTCTGCACATCGAGAATCTGGAGGAATATAACGAACAAGAGGGTCTTGCACTCTCTCCTGAGGAAATCGAGTACCTGCACAAGGTGGAGGGCCAGCTGGGCAGAAAGCTGACCGACTCTGAGGTGTTTGGTTTTGCGCAGATTAACTCAGAGCACTGCCGCCACAAGATTTTCGGCGGCACCTTCATCATCGATGGCGAGGAGAAGGAAAGCTCACTCTTCCAGATGATTAAGAAGACCACGCAGGAGAATCCCAACAAGATTCTCTCAGCATACAAGGACAATGTGGCATTCAGCCAGGGTCCAGTGGTAGAGCAGTTCGCACCTGCCGACCACTCAACCAGCGACTACTTTGAGGTGAAGGACATCGAGTCTGTCATCTCGCTGAAGGCTGAGACGCACAACTTCCCAACCACCGTGGAGCCATTCAACGGCGCTGCTACAGGTACGGGCGGTGAAATCCGCGACCGTATGGGCGGTGGTGTAGGCTCATGGCCTATCGCGGGTACAGCTGTTTATATGACCAGCTACCCACGCAACGGTGTAGCTCCAAGTCAGCCTCACAGCTATCCAAAGTGGACCAAGTCTGACAAAGAGGGCGACATCCGTCCTTGGGAAAGCATTCTCCCTGTGAGAAAGTGGCTGTATCAGACCCCTGAGCAGATTCTCATCAAGGCATCCAACGGTGCTTCAGACTTCGGTAACAAGTTTGGCCAGCCCCTCATCTGCGGTTCTGTGCTCACATTCGAGCACGAGGAGCAGCAAGGCGACACCACTGAGCAGTATGGTTACGACAAGGTCATCATGCTGGCAGGCGGTGTGGGCTACGGCACCAAGCGCGACTGTCTGAAAGGCACGCCTGAGAAGGGCAACAAGATTGTTGTGGTGGGCGGCGACAACTACCGCATCGGTCTCGGTGGCGGTTCCGTATCTTCTGTGGACACAGGCCGTTACTCTTCAGGCATCGAGCTGAACGCCGTGCAGCGTGCTAACCCTGAGATGCAGAAGCGTGCCAACAACTTGGTGCGTGCCCTCTGCGAGGAAGAGGTGAATCCTGTGGTCAGCATCCACGACCACGGCTCTGCAGGTCACGTGAACTGCCTGTCTGAGTTGGTAGAAGAGTGTGGTGGCCTCATCGACATGACCAAGCTGCCTATCGGCGACCAGACCCTCTCAAGCAAGGAAATCATTGCCAACGAGAGCCAGGAGCGCATGGGTCTGCTCATTGACGAGAAGCACATCGAACACGTGCGCCAGATTGCTGAGCGCGAACGTGCTCCGCTGTATGTGGTGGGTGAAACGACTGGCGACGCACACTTTGCTTTCCAGCAGGGTGACGGCGTACGCCCATTCGACCTGGATGTGGCACAGATGTTTGGCCACTCGCCCAAGACTTACATGCACGACGAGACAGTGGTGCGCAAATATGAAGATGCATCTTATTCTTACAACGATATAGAAGCTTATCTGGAGAACGTGCTTCAGCTGGAAGCTGTGGCATGTAAGGACTGGTTGACCAACAAGGTGGACCGTTCTGTGACAGGTAAGATTGCCCGTCAGCAGTGTCAGGGCGAAATCCAGTTGCCTTTGAGCGACTGCGGCGTCGTGGCGCTCGACTATCGCGGCGAGAAGGGTATTGCTACCGCTATCGGTCATGCCCCTCAGGCTGGTTTGGCCGACCCTGCAGCAGGTTCTGTGCTGTCTGTGGCCGAGTCTTTGACCAACCTCGTTTGGGCTCCATTGGCAGAAGGCCTTGACTCTGTAAGCCTCTCAGCCAACTGGATGTGGCCTTGCCGCTCGCAGAAGGGTGAGGACGCACGCCTCTACGAAGGTGTGCAGGCTCTGAGCGACTTCTGCTGCGCTTTGCAGGTGAACGTACCAACAGGTAAGGATTCACTCTCCATGACCCAGAAGTATCCTGACGGTAGCAAGATTATCTCTCCAGGAACTGTGATTGTGTCATCAGGCGGCGAGGTGAGCGACGTGAAAAAGGTGGTAAGCCCCGTATTGGTGAACGATGCAGATACAACTCTTTATCATATCGACTTCTCGTTCGACACGCTGAAGCTCGGCGGCTCAGCCTTTGCACAGACGCTTGGCAAGGTGGGCAGCGATGTGCCTACAGTGAAGAACCCTGAGTACTTCCGCGATGCCTTCTTGGCTGTGCAGGACTTGGTGAAGGAGGGATTGATTCTGGCTGGTCACGACATCAGCGCAGGTGGTCTCATCACAACCCTCTTGGAGATGACCTTTGCCAACCAGAAGGGTGGTATCAAGGTGAACCTCAACGGCATCAACGAGAGCGACCCTGTGAAGCTGCTCTTCGCAGAGAACCCTGGTGTGGTGATTCAGGTGAAGAACGCCGACAAGCGCGAAGTGGAGAATCTGCTGAACAAGGCTGGCGTTGGCTTCGTTGAAATCGGTCAACCCACAGAGGAACGCCAGATTGTGGTGAAGAAGGGTGGTCGCAACCGCTACTTCGACATCGACAAGCTGCGCGATATCTGGTACAGCACTTCTTACCGCCTCGACACCAAGCAGTCTTTCAACGGCATGGCGAAGGAGCGTTTCGACAACTACAAGAATCAACCTATCGAGCATAAGTTCCCCGCTTCATTCACGGGCACATTGGCACAGTACGGCATCAGCGCCGACCGCCGCGAGCGTACAGGCATCAAGGCTGCCATCATCCGTGAGAAGGGTACAAACGGTGAACGCGAGATGGCTTACTCACTCTATCTGGCAGGCTTCGACGTGAAGGACGTGATGATGACTGACCTTGTGAGCGGTCGCGAGACACTGGAAGACATCAACATGATTGTGTTCTGTGGTGGCTTCTCTAACTCAGACGTGCTGGGCAGCGCAAAGGGATGGGCAGGTGCTTTCCTCTTCAACCCCAAGGCAAAGGCCGCACTCGACGCATTCTATGCTCGTGAGGACACGCTGTCGCTGGGTATCTGCAACGGATGCCAGCTGATGGTAGAACTGGGCCTCATCAACAACAACCACGCTGTAACTAACGCTAAGGACTACGCACAGATGCTCCATAACGTCAGCCACAAGTTCGAGAGCGAGTTCATCACGCTGCAGATTCCTGAAAACAAGTCGGTGATGTTCGGCTCATTGAGCGGCAGCAAGCTCGGCATCTGGGTGGCTCACGGTGAAGGAAACTTCAACCTGCCAAAGGCTGAGAGCGAGTACAACATCGTGGCGAAGTACAACTATTCAGGCTATCCAGGCAACCCGAACGGCTCTACCTACGACGTGGCTGGTATCGCATCGGCAGATGGTCGCCACTTGGCCATGATGCCACACTTGGAGCGTGCCATCTTCCCATGGCAGCAGGCCAACTATCCTGCTGACCGCAAGGCAGACGAGGTGACTCCTTGGCTGGAGGCATTCGTGAACGCTCGCAAGTGGGTGGAAGCCAACAAGAAGAATTAAAGAGTTAGTACAAGCTTGTACAACAAGAAGAACTGAAAACTGAATGGACATCTACACGGAGATTTTCCTCACATTCGCCAAGATAGGCAGCTTCACATTAGGAGGCGGCTTTGCTATGGTGCAACTGATGGAAAAGGAGGTGGTGGATAAGAAGAAGTGGCTAAGTCATGAAGAATTCATGAACACGCTGGTCGTGGCGCAGAGCACTCCTGGTCTCTTCGCCATCGACATGGCTTCGCACATCGGCTTAAGGCTGAAAGGCGTGAAAGGTGGCATTGTGGGCGCATTAGGCACCGCATTGCCATCTATCATAGCCATCTTGCTCATCGCTATATTCTTCCAGGCATTCAAGGAAAATGTCTATGTAGAGAAAATCTTCATGGGCATCCGCCCTTGTGTGGTAGCGCTGATTCTGGCTCCCTGCTTCGGGATGGCCCGAAAGGCGAAACTGAACAAGACGAACTGGTGGATTCCCGTGGTGACTGCCTTACTGATTTCCGCCTTTGGCGTGTCGCCCATCTGGTGCATCCTCGCCGCTGGCATCGGCGGCTACCTGTGGGGGCAAGTGACAAAATAGAGGTTGAACGACTGACACGTATTTGACACCATGATATTCTTAGAACTGTTTTACGTCTTCTCCAAGATAGGCATCTTCAACTTCGGAGGTGGCTACGCAATGCTGTCACTCATTCAAGACGAAGTGGTGAACAAGCACCATTGGATGACCGTCAACGAATTCACAGACATCGTGGCCATCAGTCAATCGACACCGGGTCCCATCGGCATCAACTGCGCAACCTACACCGGCTATACAGCAGTCATTCATGCAGGATTCCCCACGTGGGCAGCAGTCCTGGGCGCCATCTTGGCCTCCTTGAGCGTGATATGGCTGCCATTCATCCTGATGGTGAGCATCAGCAGGTTCCTTTTGAGACACAGCCAGTCGAAGGCTGTGACAGACATCTTCGGCACGCTACGCCTTGTGATTGTGGGACTACTAGCTGCAGCCGCCATCATGCTGATGTCGAAAGAGAATTTTGGCAATCCATCAGAATCGGTGTTCACCTTCATCGTAAGCCTGATTATCTTCTTCATGTCGTTCGTGGGAACAAGAGTCTATAAGATTCATCCCATCATCATCATTCTGCTCTGTGGACTGGCGGGGTTAGTGATTTATTAAAGAACTGCGCCTTACCGAGCCAGCAAGACTTATCAGGCGTCTACAGAAAAAGAAATCAACAATGGCAGAAGAAGCACGGACATACACGTTTGAGAACGGATTACGCCTCATACAGATTCCCTCACCAACCAACGTAGCGTACTGCGGCATCAGCATAGATGCAGGCACTCGCGACGAGGAAGAAGGGGAGGAGGGAATGGCGCACTTCTGCGAACACATGATGTTCAAGGGTACCCAACAACGGAAAGCGTGGCACATCATCAACAGGATGGAAGCTGTAGGTGGCGACCTGAACGCTTACACCAACAAAGAAGAGACTGTCGTATACGCCGCTTTCATGAAGGAGCACTTCGGACGCGCCGCAGAGCTGATCTTCGACATCGTGTTCCACAGCACCTATCCTCAGCATGAGATAGACAAGGAATGTGAAGTCATCGTGGATGAAATTGAAAGCTACAACGACACCCCTGCTGACCTTATCTTTGACCGCTTTGAAGACCTCATCTATGAGGGGCATGACTTAGGGCACGACATACTGGGAACAGCCGAGAATGTGAGACGATTCAAGACAGAGGATGCCTTAAAGTTCGTGAAGCGTTTATACCGACCTGAGAAGATGGTGTTCTTCGTGATGGGCGATATCTCCTTTGAGCAAGTGAAGAAAACGGTGAGCAAGATTCTCAAAGGGATGAAAATACAGCACTCCCACGAGGCTACCAACATGCAAGAGCATTCTGCATCTTCGACGAACCTTGCGACTCAAAAAAGCTCTGCAATGCCCGAAGAGACCGCATCAGAAGAGAGTACAGCACCTTCACCCAAGCTCCATCCTGGCACTTTCACAGAAGAGCGCGGAACCCATCAGGCGCACGTCATGATTGGACGAGCAGCATACGGATCGAAAGATGACAAGCGAATCGCTCTATACTTCCTCAACAACATTTTGGGCGGGCCAGGCATGAACTCGCGACTGAACATTGCCTTGAGGGAGCGCAAGGGACTGGTTTACACCGTGGAGAGTACGCTGACCAACTATACAGACACCTCCACATGGGCTCTTTATTTCGGATGTGATGAAGAAGATGTGGAGAAATGCATCAAGGCTGTGCGGCGCGAACTGGACAAACTGATGAACGAGCCCCTCTCTGAGCGGCAGTTCCAAGCTGCACTAAAGCAGATAAAAGGACAAATTGGTGTAGCTTGCGACAACTTCGAGAACTATACGCTGGATATGGCCAAGGCTTACCTCCACTATCACAAGTTCGAGGGAATGAAAGATACTATTGAGCATCTGCAACGCATCACACCGCAACTTCTCCAAGAGGTGGCCAAGGATATGTTCGATGCACAAGGGCTAACCACGCTTATCTTCACATAAGATGCGTATAAGACAAGCGATAGCCTATAGCCCTATAAGTCTGCGCAGCAGGATGAACTAATGCCAAAAGGCTATCGGGCTAAAATCATCGCTGCTAGCGAGCTATCCGCTCGAGTGTTATCGAGCAAGCCATACATGAGTTATCGAGCAAATCATAACTAAATAATTGAATAGCATCACAAGAAGGGAATAGCCATGCTTAAACAGCCTGCATGGCTTGAGAGATTAGAAGGACGCGCCACTCAAGACGGGCACGTCACACAAAGTAGAAAAGACAGGAAAGAAAACAATTTATGAGAAAAGTAATAGGAATCGGAGAGACGATTTTTGACATCATCTTTAAGAACGAGCAGCCAACAGCAGCAGTGCCTGGTGGTTCCACATTCAACGGCCTTATCGCATTGGGACGCATGGGCCAGAATGTGACCATGATTACAGAGACAGGCAATGACCGCGTGGGCAAGGCCATCAAGGCGTTCATGGAGGAGAACGGAGTTAACAGCAAGCATGTATGCATGTATGAAGACGGCCGCACAGCCATCTCACTGGCTTATTTGAATGAACGGAACGACGCAGAATACACGTTCTACAAGGACTATCCCAATGCACGCCTTGATGTGGAATGGCCCGAGGTGAACAAAGACGACATCGTGATGATGGGGTCCTATTTCGTGCTGAATCCTGTGCTTAGAGCTAAAGTGACAGAGTTTCTTGATTATGCGACGAGACGCGGAGCATTGGTCTATTACGACATCAATTTCCGCTCCTCACATGCGTCAGAAGCCATCAAGCTCTATTCGACTATTCTGGAGAACTTCGACTATGCCAGCATCGTGCGCGGTTCGACGGAGGACTTCCAGAATATGTTCCAGATTTCCGACCCCGAGAAGGTGTATCAGAAAGAAGTGGCATTCCACTGCAAGCAGATGCTCTGCACAGATGCCGAGGGCGATATCAGCCTATTCTCGCCCAGTGTGACAAAAACGTATAAGGTAAATAAAATAGAGACGGTCTCCACCATCGGAGCAGGCGACAACTTCAATGCAGGCATTATCTATGGCCTGCTGCAAGAAGGCATCGGATGTGACAACCTGGCAACCATCAGCGAAGAGAAATGGAACCGCATTATCGCACACGGCGCTGCCTTTGCAGCAGATGTGTGCCAAAGTTTCAACAACTCAATTAGCAAAGAATTTGCAAATAATTATGGAAGAAAATAACAACGTAAAAGAGACTATGGACAACGAAATGTTTATGATGAATGAAGAACAAGCTGCGGCTATGGACAACGCGCCACAAGCAGCAAGCGAAGAACCCCAAACAGACAACACAGAACAGGCGACTGTAGATGCCTTCACCCAGACAGGCACAACCTTCGAAGAGCTGGGTGTTTCGGGCGAGATTCTGCAAGCCATCAAAGAGATGGGCTATGTTGCACCAATGCCCGTGCAGGAGCAGGTGATTCCTTACCTGCTGGGGCACAACAACGATGTGGTGGCCCTTGCACAGACGGGAACAGGAAAGACCGCTGCGTATGGCCTTCCCGTGTTGCAGAAGGTGGACACAAGTCGTGCCGAGGTGCAGGCAGTCATCATGGCTCCCACACGCGAACTGTGCTTGCAGATTGCCGACGATTTGAAGGACTATTCAAAATATATTGATGGTTTGCACGTACTCCCCGTGTATGGCGGAGCCAGCATTGAGCCACAGATTCGTTCCTTGAAGAAGGGCGTGCAAGTGATTGTCGCCACACCAGGACGTCTCGTGGACTTGATGGAGCGCGGCGTGGCCAAGCTCGGCACAGTGGAGAATGTGGTGCTGGACGAGGCCGACGAGATGCTCAACATGGGCTTCTCTGAGAGCATTGATACCATCCTCGCTGGTGTGCCTGCAGAGCGCAACACGCTGCTCTTTTCAGCCACCATGAGCAAGGAAATTGAGCGCATCGCAAAGAACTACTTGCACGATGCCAAGGAAATCGTGGTGGGCAGCCGCAACGAGGGTGCTGAACATGTGAACCACATCTACTACATGGTGAGCGCACGCGACAAGTACAACGCACTGAAGCGCGTGGCCGACTACTACCCAGAGATTTATGCCATCATCTTCTGCCGCACCCGCATGGAGACACAAGAGATTGCTGACAAGCTCATCAAGGACGGTTACAACGCAGAATCCTTGCATGGCGAACTTTCACAGGCACAGCGCGACCTGACCATGCAGAAGTTCCGTCAGCACCGTGTGCAACTGCTCGTGGCCACCGATGTGGCTGCACGAGGCTTGGATGTGGATGAGCTCACCCACGTCATCAACTACGGTCTGCCCGACGACATCGAAAGCTATACACACCGTTCTGGACGTACAGGACGCGCAGGACGCTCTGGCACCTCCATCTCCATCATCCACGTGAAGGAAAAGGGAAAGGTGCGCGCCATTGAGAAGCAGATTCAAAAGAAGTTTGTGCCAGGTGTCCTGCCTACAGGACAGGAGATTTGTGCCAAGCAACTCTATAAGGTGATTGACGACATCGAGAAAGTGGAAATCAACGAAGAGGAGATTGCTCCATTCCTTCCTGAGGTGTACCGCAAGTTCGACATGATGGAGAAGGAGGATCTCATCAAACGTATGGTGTCGATGGAGTTCAACACGTTCCTTAACTACTACAAGAAGGCTCCAGAGATTATCCAGCCATCGGAGAAAGGTGACCGCCGTGGCGAAGAAGGCTTTGGTGAAAAGCGCGGACGTGGTGAGCGCCGCAGCCGTGGCGACCGCAACCGTATGGCAGAGGCCGGCTACACACGCCTATTCATCAACCTGGGCAAAAAGGATGGCATCTCTCCCAAAGTCTTCATGGGCTTCATCAACCGTGTGGCAGGAGACACACACATTGACTTGGGCCGCATTGACCTCATGCAGAACTTCTCGTTCTTCGAAGTTCCAGAACCACAGACAAAGGCCGTGCTCAATGTGCTCAACGGCACCGATTTCGATGGCCGCAAGGTGAATGTAGAGGTGACTGACCAGAAAGAAGGCCAGCACGGTGGCGGTGAAAAGAGACGCGGCGGCAAGGAAGGCGGCAATTCTCGCCCCACGAGAGGCGAACGCGGCGGCAGACGTGATAACCGCTACAGCCGTGAAGAAAGTCGCTCCTACGGCGAGAGAAAGGGCAAAAAAGGCAGCGGGAAGGTTCGTGGCGCTGCTGCAGCCAAGCCTTCACGCGAGGAACGCGGCTACACCTCCGCACGTGGTCCCAAGGGAGCAGCCGAATGGGCCAAGTTCTTCGAGGGCCAGGTAGAGTCACAACCCTTCTATGAAAACTTCAAGAAGAAGAAAAAATAAAAAATAACCGATCATCCATCATGAATCAGCCGACAGGCATGACACATTGCTGAACCTGACGGCTCCTTCATGACGAATGACGAACAAGGAATGAATCACATGGGCGCATTCAATTGGAAAGGTATCTACGAGAGCTTCAACAGCGGTTTCCTGACAGACAAGGAACATCCTGTTATCGGCATCACAGGCAACTACGACAAGGAGACCTGCATGCTGGCCGAGGGCTATTACCAGTCAGTGCTACGGGCTGAAGGCATCCCCTTCATCATCCCGCCGTTCTGGCCCGATGACCGTCTGGGCGAACTGCTCGACCAGCTGGACGGCATCATCTTCAGCGGAGGTGGCGACATCAACCCGTTGCTGCTGGGCGAAGAGCCCATCAAGGAGCTCCACAGCATCACGCCTCAGCGCGACATGCAAGAGCTGCTTCTGGCTCGCATGGCCTACGACCGGCAAATCCCTATGCTGGGCATCTGCAAGGGCATCCAGGTCATCAACGCCGCTCTCGGAGGCACCAACTACCAAGACATCTACACGCAGATGGAAGGAGTGCGCATCAAGCACAGCCAAGACCTGGACCGCCGCCATTCTTCGCATACCGTTAAGCTGACGAAAGGGTCCACACTGGAACGCATCTTCACCCTCGACACCTATGGTGGGGAGCAGTGCAACACTGAGCACCGCGTCGTGGAAAAACTCCCCGTCAACTCCTTCCACCATCAGGCCTGCAAGGACGTAGCTCCCTGCCTGAGAGTGGCTGCGATGAGCGAGGACGGTGTCATCGAAGCCGTTGAATCCAACGAGTTCAAGTCCATTCTGGGTGTGCAGTGGCATCCAGAGACCTATATCCTAGGTGACGACTACTACATGATGAGCATCTTCGAGTGGCTTGTGGGCGAGAGCGCAGAGTTCAAGCAAGCCAAGGCGCTGCACAGCAAAATCCTCACGCTCGACAGCCATTGCGACACCCCCATGTTCTTCCCCAAAGGAGTTAACTTCGACTCGCGCGACCCCAAGGTGCTGGTTGACCTCCACAAGATGGCTGAAGGGCACCTCGATGCCACCATCATGGTAGCCTATCTGGAGCAGCAGGAACGCACCGAGGCAGCCCTTGAGAACGCCACCGCCAAGGCCAACCAGATTCTCACCCAGATTGAGGAGATGGTAGCCAAAAACTGCACGGCAGTCGATATCGCCTACACACCCGACGAGCTCTGGAAACTGAAGCAAGAGGGAAAGCGTGGCATCATGCTCGGCATCGAGAACGGCTATGCCATCGGCAAGGACCTCAGCAACGTGAAAGCCTTCAGCAAGCGTGGAATAGTGTACATGACCCTGTGCCACAACGGCGACAACGACATCTGCGACTCAGCCCGTGGCAATCGCGAGCATGGAGGCGTAAGCGATTTCGGAGCCCAAGTCATTGCTGAGATGAACCGCTATGGCATCATGGTAGACCTCAGCCATGCCAGCGAGGAGAGTTTCTATGACGCCATCGGGATGAGCAAGACCCCCATCGTGTGCAGCCATTCGTCGGCTCGTGCCCTGTGCGACCATCCGCGCAACCTGACCGACGCTCAGTTGCGTGCCCTCGCCAATGCGGGAGGTGTGGCACAAGTAACGCTCTATCATGGATTCCTCGTCAAGGACTCCGTCGATTATAACCCCTCCAACCAACTGCGTGCCTTTGGCTCCAACACAGAGGGCGTGACCGAGGCCACCATCCTCGACGCCATCGAGCACCTCAACCACATGGTCAACGTGATGGGTATTGAGCACGTAGGCATCGGCACCGACTTCGATGGCGACGGCGGCATCCGTGGATGTGCGTCGGCCAGCGAACTCATCAACTTCACGCGCCGACTGCTCCGCGAACGCTACACCGAAGAACAGATACAGATGATTTGGGGCGGCAACTTCCTCCGCGTAATGAAGCAAGTACAAGCCTACACCGGATAAGCAAGAGAGAATAGGGGAGTGTCCCCCTTCAAGCAACAGAGAAAGAACGGGAGCGAGTCCATCGGATTCGTTCCCGTTCTTTTGGTTTATTCTGCATGCACCCTGCACCTCTTTGGCGGTGTGAGTCACACCGAGGGTGGCGGTCTGACTCAGACCGGGGGTGCCGGTGTGACTCACACCGTTTTTGAGGCTGTATCGTTATCCTTTTTGTACTGTCCACGCTGGGAAAGTACCAGCAGTGTCGTTAGAGCACCTTGATAAGCTCCACGTCGAAGATGAGGGTAGCGAAAGGTGGAATCATGGCACCTGCACCGCCCTCGCCATAAGCGAGCATGTAAGGGATGTAGAAGCGATACTTGGCGCCCTCTGCCATGAGTTGAACACCCTCTGTCCAACCTGCAATGACCTGCTGCAGACCAAAGTCGGCAGGCTCGTTGCGCTTGTAGCTGCTGTCGAACACGGTGCCGTCGAGCAGACGACCCTCGTAGTGGCAACGCACGGTGTCTGTAGCCTTTGGCTTCTTGCCAGTTCCCTCAGTCAGCACTTCATACTGGAGGCCGCTCTTAGTCACGTTGATGCCGTCCTTCTTGGCATTCTCTGTCAGGAACTTCTCACCCTCAGCCTTAGCAGCCTTTCCAGCCTCAGCCTTGGCTGCATTCTGCTTCTGCTCCAGGTCACGGAAGAAGTTGTTGACAATCTGCTGACCCTCCTGGTGGCTTACCTTCAGGTCGTTATCTGCGAGCACATCCTTGATAGATGCAGCGAAATCTTCAATCACAAGGTTCTCCTGCAGGCCCATCTGCTTCAACTGCTGGCCAATGCCGAGACCCAGCGCATAACTAAGTTTATCCATTCTCTGAATTTGTGTTAAGTTGTTGATTTTTTGTAATTCGGGTACAAAGGTAAGACATTTTTTCCGTATCTTTGCCGAAAATAACGGATATTATCAAGAATATGGCCAATTACATCTTTGAACATAAGGACAAGGTGCGCGACTACGAGTGCGACCTGCAGGGAATCGTGAATAACGCTAATTATCAGCACTATCTGGAACATTGCCGACATGAATTCCTGCTGGCTCACAACATCAGCTTTGCCGAACTGCACGACAAGGGAACGGACGCTGTGGTGGCGCGACTGACCATGCAATTTAAGGTGCCGTTGAAGAGCCGCGACGAATACGTGACGAAACTCTGGATTAAGAAGGACGGCATGCGCTATATCTTCATGCAGGACATCTTCCGCCTGCCCGACATGAAGCTTTGCATCCGCGCACAGGTGGATTCGGTCTGCCTCGTGAACGGAAGACTGGCGGAGAGTGCTGAACTGAACGAGAAATTCGCTCCTTTCCTGCAATAGTAGTGGACACGCAGGAAATCATCTCCACCATCGCACTGACCAAACTGAAAGGCTTGGGACTGCTGAATGCCCGCACCCTGATGGACACAATGGGGTCGGCCAGCGAGGTGTTTGCCCACCGGAAAGACATCGTGAGCATCATCCCCGACGCCAGCCAGCGACTTGTGGCAGCACTGGCCGATACGGGTAGTGCGCTGAAGACTGCGGAGGAAGAGATGGAATTTATTGAGGAGAAACACCTGAAGGCGCTCACACTCTATGATGAGAACTATCCGCAAAGGCTGAAAGAGTGCGAGGATGCTCCTTTGGTGCTCTACAGCTGCGGCACAGCCGACCTGAACAGCCAGCGCATCATCAGCATCGTGGGCACTCGCAAGTGTTCCGAATACGGCCGAGAGGTGTGCCAAAACTTCATCGCCGACCTGAAGCGCTACTATCCCGACACGCTGATTGTGAGCGGTCTGGCCTACGGCATCGACATCTGCGCTCACCGTACAGCCCTCGACAACGGCATGTCCACCGTTGGCGTGCTGGCACATGGACTGGACACCATCTATCCCTCCATGCACCGAAAAACAGCTGCTGACATGGTGCATCAGCAAGGAGGACTGCTGACGGAATACACCACCCACACCACACCAGAGAAAGGGAACTTTGTGCGGCGCAACCGCATCGTGGCAGGCATGTGCGACGCCTGTATTGTGGTGGAGAGCTCGCAGCGAGGCGGCTCGCTCATCACCGCCGAACTGGCATTGGAATACAACAGGGAAGTGCTCGCCTTCCCGGGGCGCGTGTATGATGAATGCAGCCAGGGATGCAACAACCTCATCCGCAGCCAGCAAGCTACACTCATCACCTGTGCCGAAGACCTTCTTCAAGCGATGGGCTGGAAGAACCCTTTAGAGAAAGCACCCAGACAGAAGGCCGTGCAGCAGGACCTTTTCCCTGATCTGACCGATGAAGAGCGCGCTATCGTGAACACATTAAAAAATGTCGATGACAAACATGTAAACCAGATTGCCATCGACACTAATATTCCTTATGCACGCGTAAGCATGCTGCTGTTTGACCTTGAAATGAACGGTATCGTCAAGGCGCTCGGAGGCGCCAGATACCGGTTGACACATTGACCTACAGAGCCTGCATGTCATTCAACTTCTTGTAATAGCCATTCTGCGCTATCAACTCCTCGTGCGTGCCACGCTCCACAATCTTTCCATCGTGCAGCACATAAATCTCACTCGCATTCTTAATCGTTGACAGACGGTGAGCAATGGCAATGGTCGTGCGCGTTTTCATCAGCTTCTCCAACGCATCCTGCACCAGACGCTCACTCTCGGTATCGAGCGCTGAAGTGGCCTCGTCAAGAATCAAAATAGGCGGATTCTTCAGAATGGCACGCGCTATGGAGATTCTTTGCCGCTGTCCGCCCGATAGGCGGCCACCACGGTCACCAACATTCGTCTGGTAGCCATTCTCCATCTCCATAATGAAATCGTGCGCATTGGCGATTTTTGCCGCTGCTTCAACCTGCTCCTGTGTGGCATTCTCCACACCAAAGGCAATATTGTTGAAAATCGTGTCGTTGAAAAGAATTGCCTCCTGGTTCACATTGCCTATCAGTCCACGGAGCGAATGAATGGACAGGTTGCGCACATCCTCGCCATCAATCTTAATAGCGCCACCTGACACATCATGGTAGCGGGGAATTAGATCAACCAGCGTGCTCTTTCCCGAACCCGACTGGCCCACCAAAGCGATGGTCTGCCCCTTCTTGATAGTGATGTTGATGTCCTTCAAGATATCGCGGCCCGGAGTGTAGGCGAAATTCACATGGCTAATCTCGATGGAATCATCCAGAGATGTAACCTTCTTCGGATTGGCTATTTCCTTGATAGTATTCTCTGCCACAAGAATCTTGTTGATACGCTCCAGCGAAGCCATACCCTTCTGGATGCTGTAGCCAGCCTTCGAGAGGTCCTTGATAGGCTGCAGCGTTGTGTAAAGAATCACTAAGTAATAGATGAAGCCACTCGCATCAATAGGGCTCTGGCCAGAGAAGATGAGATAACCTCCGAACCAAAGCACAATCACAATCATGCAGGTGCCCAAGAACTCACTTACAGGGTGGGCAGACGACTGACGAATGGCCACACGCATGGAGGCGTTGCGATACTCGTCGTTCACAGCCTTGAAACGGTCTTCCATTTTCTTTTCAGCAATGAACGCCTTAATGATGCGCAAGCCGCCCAGCGTTTCCTCTATCTGACTAATGCCATCGCTCCACTTTGACTGGGCATAAAGCGAACGGGCCTTCAACTTCTTGCCGATGCGGCCAATGCCGCCTGCCATCAAGGGCACCACCAACAAGGTGAACAGCGTAAGCTGCCAACTCATGGCAAACATCGTACCGATATACACCAGAATGAAGATTGGGTTCTTGATGACCATGTCGAGCGACGATGTGATACTGCTATCTATCTCGCTGACATCGGTGCTGACACGAGCTAGAATGTCGCCCTTGCGCTCTTCGGAGAAAAACGAAAGGGGCAACGAAAGAATCTTCTTGTAGATATCCACGCGGATATCACGCACGATACCCGTACGCAACGGCATCAGACAAGCAGAACCGCCAAAGTAGGTAGCCGTCTTCAGCAACGTAAGGAACGCCAAAATCAGACCCAGCACCAACAAGGTGGTGGAAGGACCATAAGTGTTCACTAATAGCTGAGAGTAGTAATAGCCATTGTTCTTAGCCACCTCAATTAGGTTTTTCCACCCGCCAGTGCCCCATTCCATATAGGAATACGTCTCTGTGTCCACCTTGAAGAGTATCTGCAAGATGGGCAGCAGCACGGAGAAAGAGAACACGTTGAATATAGCCGCCAAGACATTCAAGACCAGCGTGCCAACGATGTATTGCTTATAACGGGCAAAATACTTGCCCATCTGCTGAAAGAATTCTTTCATTATCTCTAACTGTTCTTAGCCTTGAATGCCATAGCATAAAGCTTCATCTGCTTCATCATGGCAAGCAAACCGTTACTACGAGTAGGGGAAAGGTGCTCCTTCAAGCCGATATCCTCAATGAAGTGAAGATCGGCGCTCAAGATGTCGTCAGGAGTCTGGTTGTCCAACACGCGGATGAGAAGCGTCACGATGCCTTTCACGATGAGGGCATCGCTCTCTGCCTGGAAATGAATCTTCCCCTCAGGAGTTAAGTCGGCCTGCAACCACACACGGCTCTGGCAGCCATCGATGAGGTTGCTCTCCACCTTGTACTGCTCTGGCAATGGCTCCTGCTCACCGCCAAGGTCAATGAGCATCTGATACTTATCCATCCAATCATCAAAGTCTTCAAACTCTTCGATAACTTCTTGCTGTCTTTCTTCTATTGTCATAACTCTTTTATTACCTAAGATATTCTATCAACTATTCAATCACCTGTTGTCTCTGTCCATATCACCTCCAGCATGGTTTGTCCAACCGCCTTGAGGGTTTGCTTGCTGATATTCTTGACGTTGTCGTTCACAGTGTGCCATGTTGCCGGGAAACCGCCACTCTCCGTGTCTGAGCCTATCACGTCGATACAAGGAATGCCGCCACGGTTCACCTGCAGGTGGTCGTCAGTAATCGCGCCTCCATCATCCTCATAGCTGAAGTACTTCCCGTAGCCGATGCGATTCGCTGCAGCCCATACCTTGTCCACAATGGAAGGTGCATAGGCCATCGAGAACTGCTCACGGTAGAACACCGTGTTGTGACCACCCACCATGTCGAGGTTAATTCCATAACGTGCCGTGTATCCGTCTATATGGCGGATGCCAGACCAATATTGACTGCCCAGACACCAGCTGTTCTCGTTGGAGGCGCCCGACTCGCCACTGTCCTCAGCATCCCAGCAGATGAAGTCAATGCCAACCTTCACGCGGTTAGAGTCGTTCTGCAAGTGCAGCTGACGAGCCATCTCCAGCATCACGGCAATGGAGCTGGCACCATCGTTCGCTCCATCAATCGGCACCACATGGTTGCGCTCATCAGGGTCGTTGTCGGCCCATTGACGGCTGTCCCAATGACCCGATACCAGGATGCGCTCCGAGGCCTCAGGATTATATGAAGCGATGATGTTGCGCATCTTCACTGGTGTGCCATCATAAAGCTCCGCGTCGGCATACTGGTCATACACGACTGCCCCCAGACGCTTGAACGTCTGCGCGATGTACTCACCGCAAGCATCGTGCGCCTCAGAATTCATCACTCGAGGTCCAAAAGCACACTGAGCTGCCACATACTGATAGGCAGAGTCTTCGCAGAACTCAGGAGCGGGCGACACATAGGAGACATCCGCTACCTTCTTCTCCTTGCAGCCAAGCAGCAGCAACGAAACAAGCGAAAGATAGAGTATTTTTCTCATTTTTGATGAATTAACGGGTACAAAGGTAGGGATTTTCAACGAAACCAGACGTGTGAACCCCCAAGAATGTGCACTTTCATCAAGCATCGCGGAGGAATGCCGCAAGTTTCGCCACTGCACGCGCACGATGGCTGATGCCGTTTTTCACCTCGTTGCCTAACTCTGCGAACGTCTGCTCGTAGCCGTCGGGCACAAAAAGCGGGTCGTAGCCAAAACCGCCAGCACCACGCTTTTCGTAAATGATGCGGCCCTCCACCGTTCCATCGAAGAAATGAGTCTGTCCTTCATAAATCAGCGCCACACATGTGCGGAAACAAGCCTTACGGTTGTCAATGCCCGAGAGCTTCTCCAGCAGCACGTCCATGTTTGCCTCATCCTTGCCGCCCTCGATAGAGCGCCCGTTCTTCACAGCATAGCGCGCCGAATAAACGCCAGGCTCTCCATTCAGCGCCTCCACCTGCAGGCCAGAATCGTCGGCAAAACAGTCGTAGCCAAAATGCTCCTTCACATACGTTGCCTTCTGCAGGGCATTCTCACGGAACGTGGTGCCCGTCTCAGGGATATCAGCCTCGCAGTCGATGTCCTTCAGACTCTTCACTTCATACTGCCCTTTCAAAATAGCGCGTATTTCCTCCAACTTATGCGCATTGTTGCTCGCAAAAACCAATGTCTTCATTTTCCTTTGTCATTTATTTGTCGTTTGTCACTTACAAAGTGTAAAATTAGTGTTTTTCTTTTAGCTTAAGTGTCATCTATCTCATGTTTTTGGTGATTAATCACATTTTTCTCCCTAATTATTTGACAAATAGAAAAAGAATAGCTACTTTTGTTTACAAATTGTTTCAACAAAATGGAAAAGATTGACAAGCTTGATAAGCAGATTATGGAGATCATCTCCGCTAACGCACGCATTCCATTCAAGGACGTCGCAGCCGTATGCGGCGTGTCGCGTGCAGCCATCCACCAACGTGTCCAGCGCCTCATCGACACCAATGTCATCGTAGGCTCTGGCTACGTCATCAACCCTAAAAGCCTTGGCTACAAAACCTGCACCTACGTGGGCATCCGCCTGGAGAAAGGCTCCATGTACGAGCGCGTGGTCAGCGAGCTGGACAAGATACCAGAGATTGTGGAGTGCCACTACACCACTGGCCCTTACACTATGATGGTGAAGCTCTATGCACGAGATAACGAGCAGCTCATGGACCTGCTCAACCGCAAGATACAGGGCATCACAGGTGTTGATTCCACCGAGACCCTCATTTCTCTCGACCAAAGCATCAAGAAGGAAGTGCCTATCTGCGTGACCGACAAGCAGGAAGAGAAAATCCAGAAGGGCGGCAAAGCCAAAATTATTCTCGCTGAAGACGAGTAACTCGTACATCATCAGCATCTAAAGACAAACAAAGAGGCGTGTCCACTCGGACATGCCTCTTTTCTTTATCCTCTCCCCAAGCCTCACAAAATAACTACAAGGATTTTGGGCTGGTTCATGCTTTTTCACTTACTTTGCAACCGTTCTTCTAGCTCAAAGAGAGCCTCACTCTTAGAGAGCAAAGAGACTTGGGCACCTCAAATCACATTTTTTTGGATGAAACAAATAGTAGGCGATGAAGAAAGATGTATGCCTACAGCTACCTTTACGCAGCTATTGACTATGTTCGTGTTGACATCCGCATGAAACCAATTTATAAACATCATGAATAAGAATCTTTTGAAATTCGCTGTCATCGTATGCAGCACAATGACAAGTTTGCTGATTGCCTGTGGCAACAAGAGCAACAACCCCGCAGAGAGTCAGGCCAACGACTCAACCCTAGTCATCAACCTCGACTCCATCGTCATCAAACCGTACATGGCATTTGGTTCCTCGCTGGCTGACGTAGAGAAGTTCATGAACGAAAACTATGCCGACTGGGAAGTAAAGAATCCCGATACGCTGGAGTGTATCAAACAAGAAGAAGGATATTTGTGGGCACGCAATTATGTCAATGGCAAAAATGGAATAAGCTTCTGTTTCAAAGACGCCGATGCAACCAATCTTGCTCTCGTAGCTTACGACTACTTCTTCCCCATGCCATTGGAGCCCATCATGGCAGAACTGGATCGGCTGGGCTTCGAGAAGAAAGGAGAGGTGAAGTTTGAAGATTATAATGCCGACATCACCTATCTATATCTTTCTGCTGACGAAAAGAATGAGGTGCTGCTGTCTTCTTGGGAAAAGGATGGTGGCAGCTGGGCCATTAGTTTCCAACTCACCGACAAGAATGATTTGAACCTCCTTGTTAATCAGTAGGAATTAGAGGCACTTTGTTCATTCAATTGATACAGCAGATAAAATTACAGTAATGCATTACTGGTTCATACCCCATCTATGTCACTGCAAATAGGGTAGACGCCAGTAAGAATACACGCGGATGGAGTCAGCATGCTGACAGAATACAAGGATTCTGAACAGAAGAGCCTCTAAACCGACGTCGTCGACATCGACCGACCGACCTCGACGATGTCGGTTCACCGATGTCGACGACGTCGGTTTGGGAGTTGTGGGCACAGACTGGCCGAGGCACAAAAAGAACGCACCCCTCAACTGCGGATGGTTGCAGTTGAGGGGTGCATTGTATAAGGTCTGAAAGGATAGGTGGCATCACTTCATATGGCGCGAATGCAGAAGGTTGTCGTCGAAGACTTTGAATTCATAGCCTTGCTGCTGAAGCCACTCGATGCTGCGCGGAAGGGCTGTCTTGAGCTTGTCGATGCTGCGCAGCGAGTCGTGGAAGGTGATGATGGAGCCGTTGCGGGTGTAGCGCTTCACGTTGTTGAAGACATCATCAGCTGTGAGGCGGCGCGAGTAGTCGCGTGTGACGAGGTCCCACATGATGATGGTGTAGTGCCGACGGATGCGTATGTACTGCTGGTTCTTCATCCAGCCGCGTGGTGGGCGGAAGAGGTTAGAGTGGATAAGCATGTCGGCTTCGTTGGCGTTGCGCAAAAAGTGGCCGCTCGATACGGTGAATCCTCCCAGATGATTGAACGTATGGTTGCCCAGGCGGTGTCCGTGCGAACGAATCAGTTCCAAGAGTTCGGGATACTTGCGCACGTTGTCACCCACCATGAAGAAAGTTGCCTTCACTCCATAGCGGTCAAGAGTCTCAATGAGCCAAGGAGTCGATTCGGGGATGGGACCGTCGTCGAAGGTGAGATACACAGCCTTCTCGTTGGGGTCCATCCGCCATATCGCGCTTGGGTAGAGCCAGCGCAACCATTTGCTGGGTTGTTCTATAATCATGTTGGTTGTTCAAGCAAGACCCCTCCCCGTTCTCTGCGGAGCGGGAAGGGGCGATTTTCTTTATTGGAGTCTCACTCCGGCAGCGTCACACTTCTGTGTGAAGGCGCTGTAGGTGGACTGCAGGTAGTTGTCAAGACTCTGTGACTTCTTCATGTATTTTGCTTTTGCCTTAGTGTCAGCGTTGGCCAAGTCGTTGTAGACGTCTTGAATCATGGCAAGGGCATAAATATCCTGATGGCAATCTCTGCTGCTGTTGGCAAAGTATGCGTTGCTGAGCGAGAGATACCATGCTACATACTCTTTGGAGCGCTTCTCTATCTGCTCGAGGATGGGCAATGCCTTGTCATACTGTCCACAAGCGATGTAGGCGTTCACGATTTCGAGCGAGGCGCTGCCCACATCGTGAGGCACGTTGTAGGCAGGTATCTCTTCGGTGCACTTTGCCAATGCCTTTTTAGCCTTGTCGAACTTGCCTTCCTTCACCAGATTGGTGATGAGGTTAGCAAACCAGCGGCGGTGCGTGTAGCACATGCGCATGGTGGTCTCGTCAATGTAAAGGCCAGGCTGCTTCAGGTTGCCGTAGCGGTACTTGTTCATCATGTTGTCGTACATCTTCTCGGTGTCGCAGACCGTGTTCAGCGGCTGGTTGACGGCGAAGGTGAACGGCGTGATGCGCCAAGCGATGCCCTCCTGCATGAAGTGGTAAAAGAGGTTGCCGTAGTTGCTGGCCCCCACAGTGGTGGACATATAGAGCGGGCGAGAGAAGTTGCTCTGTGCGATGAGCTCGAGCATCATGGTGAAGCTCTTCGACACGCGCCCCTGCCCCTTGAGGCTAATGACCATCTGGTCGGGGATGGAATCGCCAACAATCTTCATGCCCGAGCGGCGCACAGCGTCCTTATCGACTGTAACAAAGAGCGTGTCGCTTGGCAGGCAGGAGGGGAGTCCGTTCACCAGCTCGCGGTCGGCCTCTGAGAGGCCTTCGTAGTCCTGCAGCACAAACTTCCTGATGGCTGTCTTCAGCTCAAAAGGATTGTCGCCCCACAAGCGCTTGGCCAAAGCAGAGTCTTTTGCAGCCACCTCACGAACAATGTCCTTGATGGTGACGCCTTCAGCCAGCTCCGGATTCACATCTATCATCTCATGCTTGCCGCTAGTGTACTGGTAGCGCTTCCACGAGATGGGGAGTGGGCTCGACTGGCCTTCGCCATCGTAAGCGGGACGCTTCATCTGGTCGATGTACCAGTCGGTCTGCAAATAAGAAAGGTTACAAACACGCACGTCGGTGCGGTTGCCCTCTGTATCCTCGTTATACCACAACGGGAAGGTGTCGTTGTCACCATTGGTGAAGATGACGCCATCGTGTGGAATAGTCTCAAGATAGTTCAATCCGAAGTCACGGCACACATAGCGGCCAGAACGGTCGTGGTCGTCCCACGTCTGGCTCACCATCTGCGCTGGCACGGCCACAGCGGGCACCATGCCCACCAGAGCGGCCACGATAGCAGCCTTGCGCGCCTCCATCTTCTTCGAGAGCCAAGTGCCCAGCAACTCGTAGATAGCTGCGATACCCAATCCACACCACATGGAGAAGGCGTAGAACGAACCAGCATATGCGTAGTCGCGCTCACGAGGCTGTAGAGGTGTCTGGTTCAGGTAGATGACGATGGCGATGCCTGTCATGAAGAAGAGGAAGAACACTACCCAGAACTGCTGAATGCCCTTCTTGTCGCGGAAAGCTTGCCAGAAGAAGCCGAGCAGACCTAAAATAAGCGGCAGGCAGTAGAAGACGTTATGTCCCTTGTTCTCCTTCAAGTCGGATGGCAGCTTGTCTTGATTGCCCAGACGCGCGTTGTCGAGGACTGAGAAGCCGGACAGCCAGTTGCCGTGCTCCAGTTCGCCATTGCCCTGCAAGTCGTTCTGACGCCCAGCGAAGTTCCACATGAAGTAGCGCCAGTACATCCAGTTCATCTGATAAGAGAGGAAAAAGCGGATGTTATCTATCTGACTTGGAATCTCCACGGTGCGAGACTCGCGACCCGGTATCCTGTATTCAACGGAATGGTAAGACACATTGCCCAACCAAGACTCGTAGGCCTGCACATGTGTGGGCTCATCGCTGTAGATGCGAGGGAAGAGCATACACTGGTCGGAAGGGTACTTGAGAGAGAATTTCTCGCGAATCATCACGTATTCATCCTTCTCGTCCTCATGCTCCTTGGCCTTGCGCTGATAGACTGGCGCACCCTTCTCTGTGGCCCATGACAAATAGCCGTCGCCATTGTCCTTAATCTCAGGCTGTGACTTGTAGGTCTGCCCATAGAGCAGAGGACGCTCGCCGTACTGCTCACGACCCAGATACTCGCCCAGCGTGAACACGTCCTCGGGTGAGTTTTGGTCCATGGGCGGGTTGGCTGTAGAACGGATGACGATGAGCGCATAAGAGCTGTAGCCCACAGTCATCAGCGTCATGCAGAGTATGGCCGTGTTAAGGATGCGAGGGGTTGCCTTGCGTGTGTAGAAAAGCAGGACTGCAATCAAGCCCAGCACAACAATGCCAATGACAACAGATGCCACGCCATGCCCATAGAAAGGGATGCCGAGCAATGCGGTGCATACAATGAACGAGATGTACATGCGGTTCTCGCTTTTGGCCTGAGTTGTCTCCCACAATGCCCACACCAGCGTGATGGCCAGCAGGGTGAGGTAGATGTAAAGACCTATGTTGTAGGACATGCCCAACGTGTTGACAAACAGCAGCTCAAACCATCCACCCACTTTCACGATGCCAGGCACAATGCCGTAGAGCACCGCTGCCACGATGACTACCGAAACTCCCAGCACTATGAGAGAGCCTTTGCCTGTGGGGTTCTTGCACATCTTGTAGTAATAGACGAGCACGATGGCTGGAATGCAGAGAAGGTTCAAGAGGTGCACGCCAATGGAGAGACCCACCAAATAGGCGATGAACACAATCCAGCGGTCTGAATGTGGCGCGTCAGCGTTGTCTTCCCACTTGAGGATGAGCCAGAACACCAAGGCTGTGAAGAAGCTGGAGAATGCATACACCTCGCCTTCCACAGCAGAGAACCAGAAGGTGTCTGACCATGTGTAGATGAGGGCACCAGCGATGCCGCTTCCCATCACGGCAATCAGCTGACTCAACGTGGGTTCAGCACCGTCCTTAACCAGCAGTTTCTTGGCCAGATGGGTCACGCTCCAGAATAGGAACAGGATGCAGCCAGCGCTCAGGAAGGCATTCATCATGTTGATCATCTTGGCTATTTGCGAAGCGTCGCTAGCAAAGAGCGAGAAGAAGTTGCCAAAGAGCATGAAGAAGGGTGCGCCAGGAGGGTGACCCACCTCCAGCTTGGCTGCTGTGGTGATGAACTCAGGGCAGTCCCAGAAGCTTGCCGTGGGTTCGATGGTGGAACAGTAGGTGAAGGCCGCTATGGCAAACACAACCCATCCCGCCACATTATTTATTATATTGTATCTTTTCATTGTTACTGTTCAATTCCATGAAGTTTCACCTTGAAGATGAGAGCTGAATAAGGCTTGATGGTTTTTCCAGCTTCGTTTTCTCCATAAGCCAATTGATATGGGATGTAAAGCTCCCATTCAGAACCTACTGGCATGAGCTGAAGGGCTTCAGTCCAACCCTTGATGACCTGGTTCACCTTGAATGAGGTAGGCTGGCCGCGCTCGTAGCTGCTGTCGAACACAGTACCGTCGATGAGCTTGCCTTCGTAGTCAACATTCACTTTCGAGGTAGCTGTAGGTATTTCGCCTGAGCCCATCGTAAGCACCTTGTACTGCAAGCCGCTGGCTGTTGTCTTCACGCCTTCCTTCACCTTGTTCTCCTCGAGGAACTTCTCGCCTGCGGCACGGTTAGGACCGTAGAGTTTCTCTTTGTTGAGAGCCTGACGCTCAGTAATTACTGCCTGGAAATGGCGTGATGCGCTGTCGGGGGTGATTTCGCTTTCGCCCAGCAGACCTGCCACAATGCCACAAGCTACGATAGAAGGGCTGATGTGCATGTCAGGGTCGGCAGAATAATAGTCTTTAGAGAAAGACTGTGCCATTGAGACAATCTGTCCACCCACCTGAAAACCAGAGTTGTATGCAGATTTCTCCTTGTCGTCAGGATTGACTGAAGCACGATCGAGGATGCCTTCAACAAACTGGCCAAGGTTGACTTTCTCCACATTGAACTGCTGAGCTGCGTACTGCTCCAGACCCATGGACTGAGCGATACCGAACTCATAGCCAATTGAGTCGCCTGCGTTGGCCATAGCTGGCTTCTCCACCTTCATGGCTGGCTTGCCTGTCTTCTGAGCCTCAATGAATGCAGCAAGGTCGGCTTTCTGCTTCTCCTTAAACGCCTTCAGGTCGGCTGCATCCTTTACCTTCTTTGCCTTGGCAGCTTCTTTAGCCGCCCAGATGGAGTCCTTCGCCTCCGTCTGCGCAATAGCAGCGCCTGCCATTGCAAACGCTGCTATTGTCAATACGAGTATCTTCTTCATAATCTAAATGATTGAGAGCCGATTACTTCAACACTTCGATGGTGAACACCAATACAGAGAATGGCTTAATCATGCCCTGGTTGGCTGAGCCGTAGGCCAGTTCCTGAGGGATAGTCACTTCCCACTTTGAACCTGCAGGCATCATCTTCAGCGCCTCAACCCAACCTTTGATGACACGTCGTGGCTGAGCCATATCAACGGTGAATGGCATGTTGCGCTCATAGCTGCTGTCGAACACAGTGCCGTCAATGAGCTTGCCTTCGTAGTTCACCTGCAACTTGGTGGTATCAGTAGGCAGGGCGCCTGTACCCTCAACGAGCACCTTGTACTGCAAGCCGCTGGCTGTAGTCTTCACGCCTTCCTTCTTCTTATTCTGTGCCAAGTATTTCTCACCAGCAGCCTTGTTGTCAGCAAACTGCTTCTCTGTGTTAGCTACACGGATAGGCTCCAGCTGCTTCTGGAACTCTTGGTATGCTTCCTCAGCAGTCAGGCTTGCCTTGCCCTTCATACCGTCAATCAGACCTGCCAGCATGCACTTCACGTTCACAGTCTTCGTTGTGTCGCCTGCATACACTTCCTGGCCAAGGCCTTCAACCATCTGCTGAATCTGCTTGCCCACGCCAAGACCCTTCATGTAAGCGTCCTTCTTGGGGTCTGACTCGTTCACTGCACCTTCCTTCATGCCCTTGATGAACTCGTCAATATAGGCAGAATCCACATCAAACTGCATAGTAATGGCCTGCTTCAGACCTTCAGACTGAGCAACACCCCAATTGTAGGCCAGTGAATCAACACCATCCTTGAGGTCGGCACTGTTGCCGCCATCGCAAGAAACCATTGTCATGGCAGTCATTGCAACAGCAGCTGCCATCATCATCATTTTTTTCATTGTCTTTATTATTTTTTAGATTTTAGTAATGAATATCAATCTTTCAGCGTCTTGCCTCACAAACATATACACCTGCATACGTATGCAGGCAAGCACAAAATCATGCAAAGATAATGTTTCTTTCGCTGATTTTCCGCTCTGCTATCGCTAAAAAGTATACATTTTAATGTTTTTTGTATAATAATGTGTAGAATTGCCATTAAACACACGTGCCCTTAGAAACCTTTACGCCCACCACGAATGGGCCCTGAAAACCTGCATATCCCCCAAAGACCACCCTAGGGTGCTTCAAGCAATAAACCCGAACGAACATTAGCATCCGCCCTAAACAAACAACAGCATTCACCCTAAACGGTCATTAGCATTCGCCCAGAGCGAACAAACATGCTCGCCCTGCGCATCATAAACTGTGCACGGTGCGCAATAAATAATGCGCACCGTGCACGAAAAAACACGCGCACCGTGCGCCACTAGTTGCGAAAAGAGTGGGGCAAAGACTGCTCAAATTCACACCCTGCGAACACGCTCAAGCACGCTGGCAGAAAAAGAAAACGGTGAATCCAAATTGGAATCACCGCTCTTTATATATTCTTTTTTTAATTCTTTCTTTTTTTAATGTTGGAGCGCAACTTAATCGTTCTCTCCTCCTGTGAGAAACTCAAGTGCCCTATTGCACTGAGTTCTTACGGATTCTTACTTTGCAGATATCAACCTTAGCTTATTTGAAGATTGACACGTTGCTAACGATAACTGCTACAGATACGATAGCTACTGCGATAATAGTCATAGTTTCCATAAAACAATCTCCTTTCTTATTTTACTAATAGTTATTGATTTGTGCTTAACTAAACCTTCTTTACTAACTTTATCTCTAACCTTGATTCATCCCAACAATCTTGTTTACCTCAAATGATTGAGTCTGCATGACTGAGACAGAATCTATATGTTGTTTTAATACGAACTTTCAAAAAATTGGAGGAGGGCCTCTCACGAGGACCTAACTCCTAAATAACAATCTTTTACTAACCTAAATCTAATACCTTTACCAAAACCTATATGATAGAAAAACTAACCTATGTTCTTATTACCTATGCTCTGTTATGATGTCTCAGGAACTTCTCAGTCACTCTCTTGCGACCACCTTGTTTCCTTTTGACGATGCAAAGGTACGGCCTTTTTCACACCCAAAACAAATAAAGCAATAGATTTCAACAAAAAAATACGATTTTATTGACACATATCAATGTTTGTGCACGCACACACAACAAAACACACTCAAATTGTGTGCGCACACAACCCTTGACTCAAGATAGGGAAATAAGCCCAAAAGCCCCAATACAAAGCAAAAACAATAGCATTACATTATTTAATAGCCCGTGGGCGGGATAAAAACAGCATGCAGAAGGACGAACAAGCAGTGAGGGCCTTCAACAAGATGGCGCTGGCAGCGCTGGCAACAAAAGAAACAATGTAGCGGCATCTGAGCAACTCAAACCGACCGACCTGCGTGATGGAGTGAAGCCAGATAGTGCAGAGTTGGATGCAGATGAGGCAAAAGCAAAAGCACAGGGTAAGTTTGGAACGATTTATCTCCAGTTCAAAGGCAAGGCAAAGGAGGCTGGCAATTACAAGATGGGGCATGTCAAGATTGATGGCTATGATGTCACCATCGAGAATCCAAAAGGCTCAACTCGCAGCGGCAAGGATGCAAGGCGTATTTATAGCAGCCACAGATGGATATGACCGTAAGGACAATGTTTATGACACCGTATGGGCGCGCGTGCATCGCAGTACACGTACAATAAATATCACCACAAGCATATACACGACGCTTCCTGGCAGCACCCTATAGGACACTTACCCAAGTCTGTTGACAGGTTTTAGCAATAAACGGAGCAATTGGAGGGCGAAGCGGCTTGCAACCAAGAAAAATGAAGCGCTCGTAACAACATTTTCCTCAAAAGACTTGGGAGTTTCGGGAAATAAGGGTATTTTTGCAGTTATTCATTCACGAAAAACAATATAAACATATTAATAACTTTAATTCTTTAACATTTTATGTGGTTATGTAACTCTTCAATCGGAAGAAAGGTCGTCATGTCTGTAACAGGTCTGGCACTGATCCTCTTCCTGACGTTTCATGGATGCATGAACGTAGTGGCACTCTTCAGTGCAGAGGCGTACAACCAGATTTGCCAACTGCTCGGCTCTAACTGGTATGCCATTGTGGCTACCTGCGGCTTGGCAGCCCTGATGGCAATTCACATCATCTACGCCTTCATCCTCACTTTCCAGAACCGTAAGGCACGCGGCAACAACAAGTATGCCATCACAGACAAGCCCAAAGCAGTGGAGTGGGCAAGCCAGAACATGCTGGTGCTCGGCATCATCGTATGCCTCGGCCTTATTCTCCACCTGAAAGATTTCTGGGCCAACATGATGTGGGCTGAAATCATCGGCGCGGAAGGCGCTTACTCTCCAACAGACGGTTTCGGCTGGATTAAGTACACCTTCTCCAACCCCATCTTCACCGGCATTTACCTCGTTTGGATTGTAGCCATCTGGTTCCACCTCACTCACGGCTTCTGGTCAGCCCTGCAGACACTCGGCATGAGCGGCCACACTTGGTTCCTCCGCTGGAAGTACATCGGCTACATTTGGTCAACTTTGGTGATGGCACTCTTCGCCATCGTAGCCATTGCCTTCACTGTATGCCCAGACTCTCTTGGTGGCATGGACGGCAAGGTTGTTCCTTTCTGGATGTAAATCCATGCACAATTGGGTTCTATTTACAATGCACCGTCTGCCATATGGCAAGGAATGACATTGCAAATAAAAAATGTAAATTGCAAATCACAAAATTGTAGATCAAATTATGGCAATCAATATAGATTCTAAAATACCAGAGGGACCAGTTGCTGAGAAGTGGTCGAACTACAAAGCACACCAGCGCTTGGTGAACCCAAAGAATAAGCTGAAGCTCGATGTCATCGTCGTTGGTACAGGCCTGGCAGGCGCTTCGGCTGCTGCATCTCTTGGCGAGATGGGCTTCAACGTGCTCAACTTCTGCATTCAGGATTCTCCCCGTCGTGCGCACTCTATCGCTGCACAGGGCGGTATCAATGCAGCCAAGAATTATCAGAACGATGGTGACTCAGTTTACCGTCTGTTCTACGACACCGTGAAGGGTGGTGACTACCGCGCTCGCGAAGCCAACGTGTATCGTCTGGCCGAGGTGTCTAACTCCATCATCGACCAGTGCGTAGCTCAGGGCGTTCCTTTCGCTCGCGAGTATGGCGGCACATTGGCTAACCGTTCATTCGGCGGTGCGCAGGTGTCTCGTACCTTCTACGCTAAGGGCCAGACTGGCCAGCAGCTCCTGCTCGGCGCTTACTCTGCACTCTCTGCACAAGTAAACGCAGGCAAGGTGAAACTCTACACCCGCTACGAGATGCTCGACGTGGTCATCATCGACGGCAAGGCTCGCGGCATCATCGCCAAGAACCTCGTGACAGGTAAGCTGGAACGCTTCTCTGCCAATGCTGTGGTCATCGCTACAGGCGGTTACGGCAACACATACTTCCTCTCCACCAACGCAATGGGCTGTAACGTGACAGCTGCCATGTCTTGCTACCGCAAGGGCGCTTACTTCGCAAACCCATGCTACGTGCAGATTCACCCAACATGTATCCCTGTGCACGGCGACAAGCAGTCAAAGCTCACCTTGATGTCTGAGTCACTGCGTAACGACGGCCGCATCTGGGTGCCCAAGAAGCTTGAAGACGCTAAGGCTCTGCAGGCTGGCACCAAGGAAGGTTGGGAGATTCCAGAGGAAGACCGCGACTACTATTTGGAACGCCGCTATCCAGCCTTTGGTAACCTCGTTCCCCGCGACGTAGCTTCACGTGCTGCCAAGGAGCGTTGCGACAAGGGTTTCGGCGTGAACAACACAGGTCTTGCTGTATATCTCGACTTCTCAGAGTCTATTCAGCGTCTCGGCATCGACGTGATTCGTCAGCGTTACGGCAACCTCTTCGACATGTATGAGGAAATCACCGACGTGAACCCTGGCGAAAAGCGTGCCACCGTGAATGGCATGGACTACTATAACCCAATGATGATCTTCCCAGCCATCCACTACACCATGGGCGGTATTTGGGTGGACTACGAGCTCCAGACTTCTATCCCTGGCCTCTTCGCCATTGGTGAATGTAACTTCTCCGACCACGGCGCTAACCGCCTCGGTGCATCAGCCCTCATGCAGGGTCTTGCCGATGGTTACTTCGTGCTGCCTTACACCATCCAGAATTATCTGGCCGACCAGTCTATCTGGCCACGTATCTCTACTGATGCACCAGAGTTCGCTGAGGTGGAGAAGGCAACAGAGGAGCGTATCCAGAAGCTCATGAACATCAAGGGTAAGCGTTCTGTGGACTCTATCCACAAGGAACTCGGCCATATCTGCTGGGAGTACATCGGCATGGGTCGTACCAAGGAAGGCCTCGAAAAGGGCATCAAGCTCATCGACGAACTTCGCAAGGAATTCGACACCAACCTCTTCATCCCTGGCACTCGCGAAGGTCTCAACGTGGAGCTCGATAAGGCTATCCATCTCGACGACTTCATCACTATGGGTAAACTCATCGCCTACGACGCACTCTCTCGTGAGGAGTCTTGCGGTGGTCACTTCCGCGAGGAACACCAGACCGAAGAAGGCGAAGCCAAGCGCGACGACAAGAACTTCTTCTATGTGGGCTGCTGGAAGTATCAGGGCAACGACGCTACTGCACCAGAGCTCATCAAGGAGCCTCTCGAATACGAAGCAATCAAAGTACAAACCCGTAACTACAAGAACTAAGGAACTATGGCTGAAAAAGTATTAAAATCATTCACAGTAAAATACTGGAAGCAGAATGGTCCGAAAGATGCGGGTCATTTTGAAGAGAAGGTAATGAAGGACATCCCTGGAGACACTTCATTCCTGGAAATGCTCGATATCCTCAACGAGCAGTTGATTGAGGAAGGCAAGGAGCCTTTCGTGTTTGACCACGACTGCCGCGAGGGCATCTGCGGCATGTGCTCACTCTACATCAACGGTACGCCTCACGGCAAGACCGAGCGTGGAGCCACCACTTGCCAGCTCTACATGCGTAAGTTCAACGAAGGCGACGTCATCACTATCGAACCTTGGCGTTCTGCCGGTTTCCCAGTCATCAAGGACTGCATGGTGGACCGTACCGCCTTCGACAAGATTATCCAGGCTGGTGGCTACACCACTGTACGCACAGGCGCTCCACAGGATGCCAACGCCATCCTCATCCCTAAGGAGGATGCCGACGAGGCTATGGACTGCGCTTCTTGCATCGGTTGCGGTGCCTGCGTAGCAGCTTGTAAGAACGGCTCTGCCATGCTCTTCGTCAGCTCGAAGGTATCGCAGCTCGCTCTCCTTCCACAAGGCCGCATCGAGGCAGCTCGCCGTGCCAAGGCTATGGTAGCCAAGATGGACGAACTCGGCTTTGGTAACTGCACCAACACACGTGCCTGCGAGGCCGTATGTCCTAAGTGCGAGACCATTGCCAACATCGCCCGTCTCAACCGCGAGTTCATCAAGGCAAAGCTGGCTGACTAATACATATTATATATATAGAAGAAGTGCCGCAGAGAAAATCTGCGGCACTTTTTTGTTGGTATCAGAAACATGTAGTACCTTTGCTCTGAAACAGAATAAAACCATGACAATATGAACATTGGAGACAAGGCGCCCGAGGTGCTGGGCAAAGACGAGAACGGGAAAGAGGTACGTCTGAGTGACTACAAGGGCAGAAAGCTGGTGCTATACTTCTATCCGAAGGACAACACGAGCGGATGCACGGCTGAGGCTTGCAGCTTGAGAGACCATTACGGTGAGTTGCAGGGCAAAGGCTATGAGGTAGTGGGAGTGAGCAAGGACTCGGCTGCCTCACACGTGAAGTTCAAGGAGAAACACGAGTTGCCCTTCCCCCTGATTGCCGATGTGGACCACACGCTGCTGGAAGCGATGGGCGCATGGGGAGAGAAGAACATGTACGGCAAGAAGACGATGGGGCACCATCCGCACCACCTTCATCATCAACGAAGAGGGCATCATCGAGCAGATTTATGCAGGCAAGCAGGTGAAGACCAAGGAGCATGCCCAGCAGATTCTGGAACACCACCTTGCCAACAATAAAAAATAATCATCACCCTAACTACAACATGAAACGGATATACATTCTCAACCTTTGGTTGATTGTTCTGTCCGTCTTTGGACAGACACTTTTCACCTCCTGCACAGAAGATGAGTTTGGGGCAGATACAGGAGCTGCCTTCCGCGCCAAACTCAAGTCGCTCGATTGGGGCACAGACACCTGCTACGTCTATGGCCACAAGACACCCGATGTGGATGCCGTCACCTCAGCTCTCTCTTACGCCAAACTGATGAAGTCCTTGGGCTACAACTGCAAGGCAAAGGTGTCGAGCAAGACCAACCGCGAGACCGAGTACATCGCCAAACTGTTCCAGTTCAAATTGCCCGAACTGAAACCCTCCGCCGACCCCCAGACACGCCTCATCCTCACCGACCACACCGACTATGCACAATGTGTGGACGGAGCCAACGAAGCCATCATCCTGCAGAAGATAGACCACCACGTCGAAGGCGACATCCTCGACGCCAACATTCCCTACGTGCGCCGCGAAATGGTGGGCTCCACCAACACCATCATCTTCCGCTGCTACCGCGAGCTGGCCGTGCCCATCGACCGTGAAGCCGCCTGCATCATGCTGGCAGGCATCATCAGCGACACGCGCAACCTCACCAAAAGCACCACCTGCCGCGCCGACACAGCCGCATGGCAAGCCCTCATCACCCAACTCGCCATCTCCGTCGACTCCGTCGCCAGAATCAACCTCGCGATGGAAGAAGCAGCCAACAGCTACGACGGCATGAGCGACGTTGACATCCTCGAGTCCGACTACAAGGACTACGACATCAACGCCCACCGTATCGGCATCGGCAGCCTCGCCTGCAAGCAAGCCGACATGGACGCCTTCATCGACCGCATGTTGGCCGCTATGCCCGAAGTGATGACCCGGAAGAACCGCGACATGCTCTTCGCCAAGATAGACAACCTCGTGCCCAATCCCGACCCCGAGACTGCAAAAGAAAAGCCCACCATCCAGCAGGGCATCTACTTCATCTATGCAGGCGAAGGCGCCAAGAACATTGCCGAAACCATCTTCGGCACATCCCTGCGCGAAGGAGTGACCTACACCACCGAAGACCTCTCGCGCAAACAGATCGTCCCCAAGATTCAAGACCTATTGAAATAACAACAAACCAACATGAAGAAAACAACCCTTTTACACCTATTTTTCGGTTGTACGCTGCTGGCTTCAGCCCAGTTGTCCACCATCTGCCACAAAGATGGCACAGTAACATTCCAGTATAAGAACAACAATGCCAAAGAGGTGCAAGTGGACGTGCAATTTGCAGGACGCAACCCCATGACTCGCGGTGCCGATGGCGTATGGACCGCTACTCTGGGACCTGCAGCTCCCGACATGTATCCATATAGCTTCATCGTTGACGGAGTGAGCGTGATGGATCCTGAGAATCGCCAGTATTTCCCCAACGAGGGCTTCAAGAACAGCCTCTTGGAGATTCCAGCACAGAACGGCTCTCTGCCCCACGACATCAAGAATGTGCCCCACGGAATGGTGGAGTATATCCACTATTATTCCCAAAGCCTGAAAGGCACCAACAACGCCGTCATCTATCTGCCACCATCCTACTACAAGAAAGGAAACGAGCAGAAAAAGTATCCTGTATTCTACCTCATCAGCGGCACTACCGACACGGAAGAAGTCTATTACAAGGTGGGCCGCGTGAACTACATCCTCGACAACCTTTTGGCTGAAGGCAATGCAGAGGAGATGATTGTGGTGCTGCCCTACGGCAATCCCACCAAACTCCTGCCCACACCTCCACAGGGCATGATGGGCATGGGTGACGTGTTTGGCAACGACCTTATCAACGATTTGATGCCCTACGTAGAAGGGCACTACCGCACCATCAACGATGCCGACCACCGCGCCATTGGTGGCTTCTCACGGGGTGGCAACCAAGGACTTGCTTGTGGATTGACTCACTTGGACAAGTTCTCCTACCTCTGCTCCTACAGTTCGTTCACCTCCACCACACTGCCTGGTGTCTATGACCATGCTGCCGACACCAACAGCAAGCTCCATCTTTTCTGGCTGGGTGTAGGCACCGACGATTTCCTCTATGGCAATGCACGCGACTACATGGAGTTTCTCGACAAGCATGGCATTCGTTCTGTGAAAGAATACACCCACGACAAGTTTGGCCATACATGGATGAATGCCAAATACTTCCTCGACAAGACTCTGCGCCTGCTCTTCCGTCCACAAGCTGCTGAAGAAGCCATGAAGAACGGCAAGCCAGCACTTGCTGCCACAGGCCAAGAACCCCAGTTCACAGCAGGCGTGATGGCCCGTCTCTTCCCCCGACCCATCCTTTCTCCCGAGTACAAGACTGATGGCATCATCTTCCGCTTCAAGGCTCCAGAGGCCAGCAAAGTAACGCTGGTGGCAGAACCATTCGCTGAGCCCCTCGACATGCAGCGTGACAGCGACGGCATCTGGCAGGTTGAAATCAAGCAGCACATACTGAACACCTTCACCTATTACTTCTTGGTGGATGGCACTCCTGTAGCCGACCCGCAGAACATGTACCTAGCACCTTCTATAGGCTTCAAGCCCAGCATCTGCCAGCATCCAAGCGCTGCATACACTTTCGCTGCGATGGGAGCAGACATTCCTCACGGAACTGTCAAATACGACCTCAACAACGGTACTGCTACCTATACGCCTGCCATTTATACAAAGAATCTCATCATCATCCAGCTTCAGCCTGGCAAGAACGACACAGCTGAAAGCTGGTTCAAGATAGGTGGTGCCGATGCCATAGCAGACCAACTCATCGCTCAGAAGCGTGGCAAGTCCAAGTCCTTCATCCTCACTACAGCCCCTGTCAAGGGCGCTATAGTTAAAGTGCTGCGTGCCGACGATTACAACACTTGGGAAGAGCGTCGCCAAGCCCTTGAGAAACTGCTCACACGATAAAAAAGACACCACTCACATGAAACAAATAGCCGTCACCATGCTGGCATTGCTGATGATGTTCATATCATCCACCACAAGCATGGCCAAAACGAAAGAACTGAAACCACGCCTTGTGGTGTGCACCGACATTGCTCCAGCCGATGTGGAGCCCGACGATATGGAGTCGATGGTACGCCTCATGGCATACGCTGATATGTTTGAGATAGAGGCGCTCATCACGTCTGTTGGGTGGAACTGCGACCCCTATCCCCAAGAGTGGGCTGCATACCTTTTCCGCGTGATTGAAGCCTACCGCAAGGATGTGCCCAATCTGATGAAACGCTCAAGCCAAACTCAGTTCCTTCCGCTGGAAAAAGAAAACGGAAGCCAGTATATCGGTTATTGGCCCAGCGCAGACTATGTGAAGAGCCGTGCTGTGATGGGCAGTCAGCGAGGCGGCATCAAAGCCATTGGTGAAGGCAATGACTCCCCAGGCAGCGAACTGCTCATCCGCTTGGCAGATGAAGACGACCCACGTCCCATCTATGTGGCAGCATGGGGTGGGGCCAACACCCTCTCGCAAGCCATCTGGAGAGTCAAGCAGACCCGCACCGCAGAGGAACTGAAACGCTTTGTAAGCAAGTTCCGCATCTACACTATCACCGATCAAGACATGCAGTACAGCATGCGCATGAACCGCGCCTACAGCTCCCACCAGTGGCTCCGCAGCGAATTCAAGGACGAGTTGCCATTCATTTGGGACGAAGGCACTTGGCAGGAGCAGTGTGAACTGGGCAAGCAGAACTGGTCAAAGCACGCAGACTTCATACAAGGAAAGGGTGCATTGGGCCATGAATACCCCACCTACAAATGGGGGGTGGAGGGAGATACACCCAGCTTCCTTTATGTCATGCCTCATGGACTGAACGACCCCGAAGACCCGCAACAAGCAGGATGGGCTGGCTATCATGTGCGTGGACTTTGCCCTGATTCGCTCACAACGGCCTGGACCAGTTGGGAAGAACCCGTACGCAGCATCAGCATCAAGTATAAGAAGCGTTTCTATCCAGATGAACTTAATGACTTCGTGGCCCGCATGCAGTGGGCACAAGAAGGAAAAGGAGGGCGGAATCCGGAGTTAGTCATCAATCGCAGCAAAGGACGGCAACCCATTCGTCTCAGTGCAAAAGCAGGCAAAACCATCCGGTTGGATGCCTCTTCCTCCACCGATTCTGATGGCGATAACCTTCATTTCCATTGGTGGCAACAACCCGAAATAGGAAAGGGACAACTAATCTTCAGCAATACCGAAGAAAACATAATAACTGTGTCTATCCCTTCGGATGCGGCAGGACAGACGTTCCATATCATCTGCGAAGTTCACGACGACAGTCCTTACGCTCTGGTAAGTTACCGTCGCATCATCATCATCGCCGAATAAAAACGGTAAGCATCAAAAGCAAAGCAGGGGCTACATCTACATGGATGCAGTCCCTGCTTCTTTTATGCCCCTTTCAGCACCTCGAAAACGGTGTGAGTCACACCGGGGGTGCCGGTCTGACTCAGACCGAGGGTGTCGGTGTGACTCACACCGCCAGATGAGTACAAGAAGAACCTATTTTGAGGTATTGCTTGCAAGCATAAAAACGTTACTTCTTCTTCATCTTCACAATGGCGACAGGACGGAGAATGTCGGTGCTCTTAAAAGACCATCCAGACGAAACTTGACCAGCAGAAAACTGACCGACTCTCAACTTACCATCTGAATTAATAAACAAATACTTGGCATCAGTATCCAGTTTAGATATTTTATTCTTATTCTGACGAACAAGTTCTATTTCTTCATCATTCATCAATCGCCAACCTTCTATACCGCTCACAGCACACTCAGGCATAGCGTTTTCAATAGCGCTCAAGGCAGTTGCTTCATTTACTCCATTTTCATAAATCGTTGCTTTTTGCTTTAAAGACAGCAACAGCACCTCTGAAATACCTTCATTTTCGCTCACAGAGAGCACGTAACAGCCTTGATAAGTACTTCCTGCCTCTGGAATGTTATCTACCGATACGTAGTCCGTAGGAGTGGAAGGCGTATTCTTTTCAGCATTATCTCCCGATGGCTGGGTGCCCTGCTCGTTGAAATCAAACGAAATAGTCTTCTCCTCGTTCCATTTTGCACCTGTTATCGTACCCGTCAGGGTCACTCCGATAGCCTCAGTGTATTTGCCCTCGATATTGATGACATCGCCTGCCACAAATGGTTCTGAAGTGTTGTAAGTGTAGCTTGTAGTGCCTGTAGGCTTGATGATGTTGACCGTAATGGTGGCAGAATTGGCAGAAGGGGGCAACAGATAGTGTGAGCCAGAGAAACTCCATGTGCGCCCGTCTTCCTGCTTCGTCAAGGCAATCGTTTCTGTGCCTAATTCATCCTTGTAGGAAACTCCCTCTAAGTTCTTCCACAATGGCGACAAAGTGACAGATACCGCTGTAGCAGCAGAAGGTATGCTCTGCAAAACTACACTCTGCAAGCGCATCACCTTTCTTTCCATCGAGAGGGTCAGCACATTGGTTCCTCCGTCCACCAGCACCACATGGCTCTTGGCCGCCATCAAGTCAGCATGGCTCTTTCCTTCGCGCAGCGTGATGCTCATAGCAGAAGTAGCGTTCGCTTCCGAGGGCAAGATGTAATTTTCGGATGTGGCACCACCGATGGCATACACATCATAGCTTCCCTCGGTCAAGGAGATGTTCAAGGTTTGGGTTTCATCAGCAATGGTTTGCAGCGAAACACATTTTTCACCATTGAACACATACACGTTGACCGGATAACTGACAGTTACCTCATCAGCAGTTGTTGATGTTCGTGTACGTACCTGAAGCAACGAATTGGCTTCCTTCTGAATAATTGCTGCTGTGTCTTGTGTTAGTTCTGATTGCTCACATGAGAGCATAGTACATGATGCTATTAGCAGTAATAGCTTTCCATTTACTCTATTCATTATCCTTTATAATTTAGTACAGATCGTTATTGGGGAACAAAATTAAAACGAAGAAAGGAATAAAAAAAAACCTTCCAACCTTTTTTGAAGAAAAAAGAAAAAAAAGAACAACATAAAACAATTATTAAGTATCTTTGCCTAAAAATAAAGGGATGCCCTATATGGAAAAAAGGAAACATATCTACACAGAACAAGAGGCATACTTAAGGCTTTCCACCTTATGCGCTATGGGTGAACAGTGTGAGGAGGATGTAAGGCGCAAGATGAAACGCTGGGAAATAGCTGACAGTGTGGCTGAAAAAATCGTTGAACGGCTGGTGAAGGAGCGGTTCATTGATGAAGCACGTTATGCCAAAGCTTTTGTGAGAGACAAGTTTCGCTACAACCATTGGGGCAGAGTGCGGATTGAGCAAGAGCTGAGAATGCGGCACATAGCCCCAAAGCATATAGAGATGGGACTGGAAGAACTGAAGGAAGAAGATTGTCTTGACACACTCAAGGAAATCATCCAAAAGAAGCGCCCCATCGTGAAAGGAAAGAGTGAATATGAAATAAAAGGCAAGCTGATTCGCTTCGCCCTGGGACGAGGATTTGTGATGGAGGACATTCTTAAAGTGGTTGGAGATCTGGACGATTCCGCCCCTACTTACTAACAACAACTGTTACTTTACTTTAACAATCTTGCCTATTTTCCGTGAATCATTAGATATTGTGTTTCCACGCACATGCATGATGTGTGGAAACAGGTTGGCGGCACACGAACACTTTCTGTGCACCTCATGCGTTGTTCATCTGCCACTCACCCAATCTCATACTGTTGAGCACAATCTTATCGAAAAGAAGTTCTGGACACGTTTTCCCGTGAAGAGAGCTGTGTCAATGTTCCATCACGACGGAGAAAGCACACGCAGACTGCTCTACCAAATCAAGTATCACGCCCATCCTAAACTGGCTGTCTATCTCAGTTCCCTCTATGCCAAGGAACTGAAGGATTATGGATTCTTCGATGATGTTGATGTAATTGTTCCGCTGCCACTTCACTGGAGGCGGCAAATGAAACGAGGATATAATCAAAGCCATTATATAGCACGCGGCATTCAGCAAGTCACCCATATTCCGGTGATGAAGAATGTAGTGAAGCGAATCAGGAATAATTCTTCACAAACTCGACTGAATGCTCGGCAACGCATAGAGAATGTGGAAGGCATCTTTCAGCTGAAGCATCCAGAACTCATAGCAGGAAAACATGTGCTGCTGGTAGATGATGTGACGACTACAGGAGCCACACTTTCTTCATGCGCAAAAGAATTGGCTAAGGCACAAGGTGTGAATATCTCTGTGCTCACGCTGGCTGTTGCTTCAAATAGCGCATTACCTTTTGTCCAAAACATGTATCCTCAACCTCTAAGCATGCCTCTTTAAGCCTGGGAGCTTTCACTTGTCCATGAATGTCTATAGCCCCTTTCTCCACATAACACTCATCCCATACGCCGCTGTCAATAAATGACTGAAGCAGTTGTGCGCCTCCTTCAACCAAAAGCGTCTGGATGCCGTCTTCATACAGTTGATTAAGTATGTTATCAACACTCGTTGATTGTATCAGCTGGAAACCTTCAGGCAATGCTAATGACTGTGATGAGGCAACATATCTCTTCGGTGAATTGCCAACCCACTCACGAGTGGTCAAACTGGGCTTATCTATTTCAAATGTTTTTCTGCCTACCAAAATAGCCTGGTGTTCTGCCCTGCGCTTATGACAAAGCATCTGTGTATAAGTGTTGGAAATCTTTCCATCTATATATCCATCAGCAGACTCAGCCCACTTCAAGGTGATGTAAGGACGCTTCTTGCCATGATAAGTCATGAAGCGCTTGTTTAATGATATGCACTCACTTTTCAACACCCCAACGACAACTTCTATTCCAGCATCTCTTAACTTCTGAATACCACGTCCTTGAACCTTAGCAAACGGATCTTGACAACCTATCACACAACGCTTAAAACCTTTACTTATCAACAGGTCTGCACAAGGAGGTGTCTTTCCATAATGCGAACAAGGTTCCAAACTAACGTAAATAGTACTTTCTTTCAACAGATGCTCATCTTCTTTCTTCACAGATGCACAAGCATTTACCTCAGCATGCCCCTCACCACACCGAATATGATAGCCTTCACCTATGATTTTACCGTCATGAACAATCACAGCACCTACCATAGGATTCGGTTGTGCATTCTTTTCGCCATTCCTAGCCAACTGAATGCACCTACGCATATACTTTTCATCAGTTGTCAACACACTATTCATAACTTATCAACTCTTATAAACATGGGCAAAATTACACATTTAGTTTTGAAAATAAAAGAAACCAAATCAATTTAAGTATCAAACTATTGCAATACAAAACAGAATCACTAAATTTGCAATCATAAACAGGATTATCAACAGGGTTATTACAACCTTTATTCACAATATTATCAACAACAAAATGAGTGACGGTAATTTCAATAGACAGCTGCTCCCAAAGACAGAACTCTCATCTGGCATCCGTGCAGGCAAAGCACAAATGCGAGTAAAGGCTGAACACGCTTTTGAAGAAGTGGTCAACAGTTTCATTTTGAATGATAAAGAATTGAAAAAAGCTATGAAAGAACGTTTCATGGAACTGCTGAGACAGTGATCTATCAAGCAATAATCACTATAGTTAAAAGAAGTCTGATCACTTAGTATCAATGAGAAGAAAGACTATAGAATTCTAGCCATATTCTCACGTTGTTCACAACTCTGTCAATAACTATTTCATAACTTACTAACAACTTTTAATAACTTTTCTTGCTTTTCTACATCATCTTTATACCATCCGCTTTCATCGAAGAACAAAGAAAAGTTATTATTTTTTTTCAATTATTTTTCAATACCAAAACACGTATTTCTCAACAATCTAAATAACTGAAAAACAACACACTTAAAATACTTTTCAACAGAATCAACAGCATATTAACATCATCATATAACTAGTTCTTAAATAAAAGAAACAATAATATATATTGATGATGTGTGAGAGATGAGTGGTGAAAAAATTGGTGGTAAAAGAAAAAGATTGTAAATTTGTGGCGACAAAGTAAATGCTCACCTCTAATTAAAGATGAACAGCAATGTCAACCACAGGATGGATGCGGTGAATAAGGTGAGCGTGAAACGACCAGGGAGGAGAAGTTGTACATAGTCTTCTTTATCTCTACGTCCCTATTTCTTCTTCATCATAGATGCTTTCACTTAAGATTCTTACTATGAATTAGTGAAATAGCATGCCCATGTTTTTCAGGGAATATTTGATTCAACAATTTTATTTGCAAGATTTGTTGTTTTGTATGTAAAAGTTTTGTACTTTTGCAACAGAAGAAATAATTTAACCAAAGTCAAATCTTCAAACCAATTGCCAATGAAATAAACAGAAAAACGCTAACCTACCTGTCAGATGAGGCTAGCCTCACGAGGTCACAGAGTATTAATAAACAAATTTATTAACTTACAGAATAGCGTTTCTGTTCGTACTTATAACATAGATTGAGCTTTTGCTCTTGTTCTTTAATCTCGAAACCGCCAAAACTTCGAAACGGAAAGAATAAGTTGTCGGAAGTTCACGCTCAATGGGCGTGGGCTATTCGTGCTTGTTTCCGTAATGGTTACTTGGCGGTACCAGAGATTTGATAAGCATCGAACGGTTCCGCCTTTTTTATACCAATGAAAAAAATATTATTTTCGTGCTTAATAAGTACTATTTGTTTAATCCTTCTTTCGTGTACAAACACCAATACGTCATACACTGTTACAGAAGAACCAAATTTATTTGAAGAATGGTTTGAAAAGTATCAAGAAGATAACCCTACTTGGACACGTAGTATAGAGGGACATAACAAACTCAAAGAAGCATTTAGTAACGAAGTAAAATCTAATATTGATTTCGCAAAGTCCTTGTGCTCTGGAGAAATTTTCATATCCGAATGCATTTCGTCTTATGAAAGAAAAGATGGTGAATATGGCGGCATTTGGGCATATGTTTATAAAAAAGAAATAAAATTGAAGAATCCTTTATATAATGGTCAAAAAACCGTAGAGGTAGCATATGAGATAATTTCTATGATACCCTCGACCAAATCTCACGATAATCCTTTTATTGATAATGCTAACTATTCGGATACTTTCAAACCATACCATTCTATGGATTATGATGGGACATTGAATTTAGGTAGCTTTATCATAACTCGTAAAGATAATGAATAGTAAGAAGATGGGAAACAAAAGATGGTTAGCATATGCTAATACAGACAAATGTAACCACATAAAGGCTTTGAAAACCTTAGGCTATATTAGTTGGAGTAATGATAGTCGAATATTTGAGGTTGGCGATGTTGTTTTTCTGTATATAAGACAATATAGGAGAGTTATTTATAAAACTCGTGTTGAAAGAATAAACATTTTAAGAGAGGACACTGATTTTTGGAAAGAACAATTTCAACAGGAAGTAAAAAATCAATTAACAAGTCGATTGAGACTTGAAAAAATCTATAAAGGGGAAGAATTGAATGAAGAGAAACTATCCAATTATGGATATGATGGAAAGAGTATCCAACGCCCATCATCTAAAAATGAAAGACTCTTGTCATATATTGAACAAGTCTTTGATAGAGTTTGAATGATATCTTGGGACTATTTAAATAGGATAATAAGTAAAAGTGCAGCAGACAAAAACTGCTGCACTTTTGCCAAATGCCAAATAAGTGTGAATGGGTGGTTTATATATTTTATAGTTCCTCTCCATTTACTTCTATCCCTATTAGAAATATAGAAATGCATTTTTGAAACTATAAAAAAGGAAAGGCGAACCGTGGGTGGTCTGCCTCCCTTTTTCTGCTACCCATCAACAATTGTTTGAAAAGAAATTGTATTGAAAGATGTGAAAAAGTGTTCGCTAATTTTTGAATATGTTTAATTTGAGGTATCTCTGCAAGCAATAGCATAGCGGCACTTATGATTATTGTTTTTGAAAAGGAATATCTGCGTGACTGGTATGAGAGTTAAAAGCTGCGCAGTATCCGCAAGATTGCTCGGTTCGCTTCTTTGTTTTGTATGTCATTCTTCCACATATTTTAGGCAGGGCATAACGAGGTCACTTTTAGAGGTAAAAGAGCACGCTCTGTGCCGCAATCTCTTATGTCAAACTCACATTGAGAGTGTAGCACATTAAGTGTAGTCAATGAGGGAATGAAATGATGATGACTGGAAGAATCATTGATGGATGAGTGGGTATAACAATTATATGCGACTGGAATAAACGAAATTTTTTGAAACTTTGAAAATATTTTGGATGTGTAAGTCATGGTATAATGAATACGGCACTCATCATATAATGAATACGTCAGTCATGATAAAATGGATGTGCCATACATGCAGTTGGGAAAACGGGTGACCTGACATGAAGGTTGCGAAACCATGAAGCATTCGGAGGACTACAAGACGGCTTCAACTTCATTTTGTCACCCATTATGCCACTTTGTCACCCTTGTCAGTCTTTTTCTTGCGTTGGCATCGTCTTTGTCAATAGATTTGGGTGGAATAAAAATTCTATACATTAATAAATAACAATTAAAAAACAAGAAAGACTATGAACATTCAACCATTAGCAGACAGGGTGCTGGTACTCCCTAAACCTGCTGAAGAAAAAACAGTCGGTGGCATTATTATCCCTGATACAGCAAAGGAAAAGCCTCTGCAGGGTGAAGTTGTCGCTTGTGGTAACGGTACTAAGGATGAGGAAATGATTGTCAAGGTTGGCGATCAGGTTCTCTATGGCAAGTATTCAGGCACTGAACTCGAATATGAGGGTGTGAAGTATCTGATGATGCGCCAGAGTGATGTATTGGCAATTTTGAAATAAGGAGACCATCCCCTCATCCTCTTTGTGAGGGAGGTAGTGGTTACTTTGTTCAACTTTAAAAGATAATAATAAAAAACAAATCATAAGTAGAATACATCCCCATAAACATTCTACTCTTTCCCTATAGGGAGAGCGGGGAAAGGCTCTATTATGGCTAAAGAATTAAAATTCAATATTGAGGCTCGTGAGCAGCTGAAGAAGGGTGTTGATGAGCTTGCAAATGCAGTAAAGGTAACTCTTGGTCCTAAGGGACGTAATGTCATCATCGAAAAGAAGTTTGGCGCACCTCACATCACAAAGGATGGTGTGTCGGTAGCTAAAGAAATCGAATTGGCAGATGCATTCCAGAACACAGGTGCTCAGCTGGTGAAGAGTGTAGCATCTAAGACTGGTGATGATGCTGGTGACGGTACTACAACAGCTACTGTATTGGCACAGAGCATTGTGGCTACAGGCTTGAAGAATGTGGCTGCTGGTGCTAATCCAATGGATTTAAAGCGCGGTATTGACAAGGCTGTAGCCAAGGTTGTTGAGCACATCAAAGCTCAGAGCGAGCAGGTGGGTGACAACTACGATAAGATTGAGCAGGTAGCTACGGTATCAGCCAACAATGACCAGGAGATTGGTAAGCTGATTGCTGATGCCATGAAGAAGGTTTCTAAGGATGGTGTCATCACTATCGAAGAGGCTAAGGGTCGTGAGACCACTATCGGTGTGGTAGAAGGCATGCAGTTCGATCGTGGTTATCTCTCTCCATACTTTGTGACGAATACGGAGAAGATGGAGTGTGAGATGGAGAATCCACTTATCCTCATCTACGACAAAAAGATTTCTAACCTGCAGGAGTTCCTGCCTATATTGAATCCTGCCGCACAGACAGGTCGTCCTATCCTTGTGATTGCTGAGGATGTGGAGAGTGAGGCTTTGACTACACTCGTTGTGAACCGTCTGCGTGCTCAGCTGAAGATTTGTGCTGTGAAGGCTCCAGGCTTTGGCGACCGTCGCAAGGCTATGCTTGAGGATATCGCTGTGCTGACTGGTGGTGTGGTTATCTCAGAGGAGAAGGGCTTGAAGCTTGAGCAGGCTACTATCGAAATGCTGGGTTCTGCTGAGAAGGTCACTATCACGAAGGACAACACTACTATCGTAGGTGGTAAGGGTGATAAGCAGAACATTCAAGACCGTGTAAACCAGATTAAGAACGAGATAAAGAACACTACTTCTGACTACGACAAGGAGAAGTTGCAGGAGCGTCTTGCTAAGCTTTCTGGTGGTGTAGCTGTGCTTTATGTAGGTGCTGCATCAGAGGTAGAGATGAAGGAGAAGAAGGACCGCGTAGATGACGCTCTCTGTGCTACTCGTGCTGCTATCGAAGAAGGTATCGTTCCTGGTGGTGGCGTAGCTCTTATCCGTTCTATTGAAAGCCTTGAGAACCTCGAAGGTGACAACGCTGATGAGACTACTGGTATCAACATTGTGAAGCGTGCTATTGAAGAGCCTCTCCGTCAGATTGTGGAGAATGCAGGTCTTGAAGGCTCTGTAGTGGTAGAGAAAGTTCGCAACCAGAAGGGCGACTTCGGTTACAATGCTCGTAAGGACACTTATGAGAACCTTCGTGAGTCTGGTATTATTGACCCAGCTAAGGTTTGCCGTGTAGCCCTTGAGAACGCAGCTTCTATCGCTGGCATGTTCCTTACTACAGAATGTGTCATCTGCGACGCTAAGGAGGACAAGCCTGAAATGCCAATGGGCGGTGCTCCAGGCATGGGTGGCATGATGTAATCAACTTATGCACTTCGCTTGGTGAAGACTACCATACGAGGATATACAATAAAGAAAGGCTCCAGTACCAAACGTGCTGGAGCCTTTCTTATTGTTTTTTCTTTTAAATATCTTTTTGTGTGTTATTAAAAATGCTTCAACGATGTGTTGCTTCTTATAATTTAACCTTTAATGGTTGTCTCACCCACTGAGCTGCCTTGTTCAAGTATGCTTCCCAATCAGTAAGAGAATTGAGGTTTGTATTAGGGTTTTTATCCCATCCTGAACCGAAATAATAAGTATATGTAGTATTGGGCTTATAGAGCATGGAAGCTAAGATGTGGCCTGCGGCAATGCCGTTCTCTCGTTGCTGGTAAGACATTGAAATGGACTTTTCCGGAAACAGAAGTCCAATGTATATTTTCCCCATCTGCTTTGATAGTTCGTTTCTGTATTTTTCGTTATAGACAGAAGCATCACCAAGGTCTTCGTACCCTAAGTAGCCATTCTCGTTGGAAATGATGTAAGCTGATGGATTGCTCTTGTGCACAACGGTGCCTGCAACCATATTATAAGGTTTAGTAAGGCCTCTATAAGAGATTGCTACACGATTGAAGTGGCTTCCTGCATCAAGTGAGATGATGCGTGTCTCCACGATTTTCTCCCCATTGAAGTTCTGTTCAGGATAGGTGAATCGAACTGTGAAACGTAGAGGACCTTGATCAAGTATTTCGAATGTTTTATAACACTTTGGCATGAATAGAGAACCATCTTCATTGAGAAGTGCATTAGCTCCGCCGCCCAGCGTAGGACCTACTGTATAGCAGTCCATACCTTTTCCGTGATCAATATGATAGCAGAACGCATTATACACTTGGTCTGCCAAGTCATGATAGCCTCTGTCGTGCAGTTGCTTGCTCACAGAGCGCATCTCTTGATTCTGTTCAGAGGCATACCAATAGTCGAGCATCAAGTCTGATGTGCTTTTATTGAAGAGATCATATCCTACAGCTCCACCATGTCCATATACACGGTAAGCTACGCAATCGTTCTCCCAGCCAAATTCATCCTGACGTTCGATGAAGAGTCGTCCTTTAACTCGTGTTTCATATTGTTTCGGTGTGCCTTGCTGCGCATAGTACACAGACTTTCCTTTACTGCCTACTCCTGCTTGGAAGATAAGTTTGCCGTCATATGTAATTTGTGAAGGAATTTCCTTGCCGTCTGCATCTATCACTACTATTCCATTATCTTGTATGCCTGTTTTCTTTTTCAACGTAGTGATATCCACCTCCACCATTTCCATGCGAGCTCCATGAATGGGGTTTGACACAGTAATCTTTACTTTCTCGGCTGCTTGCAAAGCCATAGCTGTGATGGCTGCCAGACACAATAAAAAGGTTTGTTTCATATTAGTTGTAGTTAGTATTTTGTTGCAAAGATAGTGCAAGCTGTGGGAAGTACAAAGTGAAGCCTGCTTTATTTTATAATTCTAAGGTGCATCAAGTTACTGAGCAAGTCATGATCCACCTTCACTTCTGTTGATTGTCTAATAGCGCCAATGTGTAGTGAATCTTCTTAGAAACGTTTCTGTCAACGTTGCAAATCAGAGCACGATAGTATAAAAGAGTAGATTTGTTCGTTCGTTTTTAGTTTTTTCTCTACATTTGTGCGCCATAATATAGAAAAGAACATAAGCACATGAAAACCTATTTGGAAATAGATGGAAAGCACATCAACTTGGAAGCCAATCTTTCAAGGGCACGTACCATTATCACATTAGGAAAACTTTCTGATGAGGCATATAATGTGATTGCTTTAGAGGACAGCACCATTGACCTGTTCCAGTGCCAGTTCACACGCTCTGCTGATGAGGGGTGGAAAGTGCATAATGGGCAATGGAGAACGGAATGTCCTAAAGGTATCCGTTCGCGTCTTCAGCATGCTTGTTCCTTTTGCATGGGATGTTGTGTGAATGTCCGTCCTGCACATCCCATTTATGATTGGCGCATGCCTGAGACTGGCACATTATTGAATGGCAATAATCTCACCAATGAAGGGACAGCGCTAAAGGATGGTGATGTGATTAGCGCAGGAAGTGTAACTGTCAAAGTATTGATAGAAGAGTAAATAAAATGAGCTCTTTACAGGTGTTCAAAGAGTTCATCAGGCTTGTCTATGATGGTTTCAGCTCCTTGTTCTATTAGATAATCTTTATCACGGAATCCCCAGCTGACAGCAATGCAGGGAATAGCTGAGTTTTTAGCCGTCTGAAGGTCCACTTCGCTGTCTCCAATGTAAATACACTCAGATTTATGTATCTCTGTGCCATGCAGCAGTGAAAGTTGCTGGATAGCTTCGTTTATCATGTCGGGTGCAGGCTTTCGCTTAATCGCTGGTTTCTCTCCAATTGCCACATCAATGGTGTCGCCAAAGAATGCCTTGTGCAGGTCTTTCACAGCAAGGTCGAGCTTGTTGCTCACAATAGCGGTGAAAAATCCTTTATTCTTGCATTTCTCCAGCACTTCATTAATGCCTTTATAGGGTGCGGTCTTGTCCATGGAGTGTGCTACGTAGTAGGCACGGAAGGTAGAAAACACACGTTCCTTCAGCGCTTCGTCAGCGTCAGGATTGGAATACATTACACTTTTGTTGATCAGGTTTCTGATGCCGTTGCCAAGAAAACGTCGTGTATCCTGCTTATCGTTAGGTTTCAGTCCTGCTTCTTTCAGGGCATACGATACGCTGTCGTGTAAATCATCAAGTGTGTTCATGAGCGTACCATCGAGGTCAAAGATGAGAGTCGTTATCATTTGCGTGTTTCCTCCAAAAACTTCAATATAGCTTCCAGCATCTCCAGCTTCTTCATCGAGTATCCAGCTTTTCTTGCAATCTCGATGGGTTTAGTGTAGAGATAGTAAATCTCCATAGGCCTCTTGAAGTCATAGTCGAGTTTCATGCTGGTTGAGTAAGGCGCCATGTGCAATGTGTTGTAGATGATATTGTCAGCATAAGCTTCATCAATATCTTTTACGCCACAGGCATGTGCCGCTTCTATTACTTCCATCATTTGGTCCTTGATCAGTTGCTTGGTGCTTGGATTTTTCAGGAGTGCGTTCGTATGAGTGTTAAGCGCTACTGTCATGCCGTTGAAAGTCATGTTAAATAGCGCTTTTTTCCAGCGTGCTTCATGATATTCCATTTCATTGGCATTCACTCCAGCCTCACGGAAGTCGCCAATCATCGCATTCACCTTTTCCTGCTGCTTGCACGAATAGTTGCCTATATTGATATCGCCATAACGTTGATGGTTCACCTTGCCAGGCTCAGTCTTTGTGCAGCAGATGATGGCAATTCCAGCAGCCAGCTGTGTTGTTGGGAACATCTTCTGCACGTCTTCTTCAACACCTATTCCGTTTTGGAGAAGCACTACAAGGGTGTCTTCTTTCAGCAGTGGGGGCAACAACTCTTTCAAGAGGTAGTTGTTCACTGTTTTCAGCGCCACCAGCACGACATCACACTTGGGCATATCAGTAGTGTTTCTATAGGCATTCACATGAGTCAAATGAAAGTTTCCATCGCATGAATCCACTTGCAATCCATGCTCCTTCACATCATCATAATCGCTATGGAAAAGGAAATGCACTTCCTTGCCCGTCTGTATCAACTTGGATCCGTAGTAGCCGCCAATGGCTCCTGTTCCAATCACTCCATATCTCATGAATATGTGTGTTTATCCTAAATGAAACCTTTTCTGGATGATATGAGCTAAGAATTGGGCTACATGATCTGTGGGTATATGGGTCACGTTGAGAACCAGATCATAATTGCGGGCATCATAGCGTGAGCATCCCGCAAATGTCTTGGTGTAGATTTCGCGTGTCTTGTCAATCTTATCCACCACAGCTTCAGCCTCTTCCTTCGTCAGTTGCTGCTTTTGCATGATGCGCTCCACACGAGCCTCTTTATTGGCAATGATGAGCACTTTCATGACATGAGGTTCATTGCGGAAAATGTGGAAACTGGAACGTCCCACCATGATGCATGACTCTTCTTGGGCAGCCTCTTTCAGAATGGCAGATTCGGCATTATACACCTTTTGTGAAGTAATCTCTTCTTCCTGTTCAATTCTATCCGTAGTGTCAACCATTGAGCCGAATTGTCTGTAGAAATGGCAGAATTCATCCCACCAACTCCGTTTGCTTGCCTTGATTTGCTCCAATTCCACCTCTGTGAGGTTATATTTCTTCTCGATACTCTTCAGAGCCAGTTTACTATAAACGGAAATGTCGAGTATATCGCCCAACTTGCGTGCAATCTCACCACCACCGGAACCACATTCACGGTTAATGGTAATGATAAATTTTGTATGCTCCATGATGTTATTTATTTTTCAGTTTCTGGCTGTTTGTTATAGGACAAAGGTAGCCAAAAGTTGTTGCCACTCAAAACCAACAGCGTTAATCTATGTTAAATTCATTCTGCTCAAACTCCCCCACCTTCCCAATTCTCGTCTTTTGGTAACCATGTAGTCTGCACATTCATAAAGTTTTTCAGGAAATAGGTAGGGAGATACAAGAAGTTTTTGTACTTTTGCCAGCGATGTAAAGAAGAATAAAAATTATATCCATTATGGTCAAACACATTATCCTCTGGACATTGAATCCAGAACTCTCGGAGGGAGAGAAACAACAGGTGAAACAAGGTATCAAGGAAGGTCTTGAAGGACTGGTGGGCAAGGTGCCTGGACTCATCGACGCGAAAGTGAACATCGACGGCAGGTTGGCTTCGTCCAATGCTGACGTGATGCTGGACAGCACCCTCGAATCGGAAGAGGCGCTCAAGGGGTATGCCGTGCATCCCGAACATGTGGCTGTGGCAAACGGAAAGGTGCGTCCCTACACGGTGCAGCGCAGTTGCCTCGACTTTGAGATTTAACCCCCTCATTACAACTTTAATATGAATACAACACGATGGATGAAGAGCCTTGCCTTGTGCTGCATCGCTCTGGTTTCATCCGCACAAACACAAGCACAGGAACATGTGAATGGTCAGCTCTGGATGGACACCGAGGGCAACCACATCAATGCCCATGGTGGCAACATCATTCAGTATGGTGACACCTACTATTGGTATGGAGAGAACCGTCCCTACCGAGGTTTCACCACCGAAGCAGGCGTAGGGGTCTATTCCTCGAAAGACTTGAAGACTTGGAAGAACGAAGGCATTGCCTTGGCGGTAAGTGAAGAAGCTGGGCACGATATTGAGCGTGGCTGCATCATGGAGCGCCCTAAGGTGCTCTACAACGCAAAAACGAACAAGTTTGTGATGCTCTTCCACCTTGAGCTGAAAGGACGAGGCTATGAAGCCGCTCGTGTGGCATTCGCTGTGAGCGATACGCCTACAGGTCCGTTCCGTTTCGTTCGCAGCACACGTGTGAACGCCAACAAATGGCCATTCGACATGAACAAGAAGGCTCAGAAGTTAGCTCAGCAGACCAATGCTGCCCAGTGGAAGGACTGGTGGAGTGCTGAATGGCGCAAAGAGGTAGAGAAGGGCATGTACTTGTGGCGTGACATGCAAGGCGGTCAAATGAGCCGTGACATGACACTCTATGTGGATAAAGATGGAAAAGCCTACCACATCACCTCCTCGCAGGAGAACCTGACGCTGTTGGTGAGCGAACTGACTGACGACTACCTGGACTTCACAGGCAAGTACAATATGGTGGCTCCTGGTGGTCAGAATGAGGCACCTTGCATCTTCCAGCATGAAGGCACCTATTGGCTCATCTGTTCCGGTTGCACGGGGTGGGCGCCTAATGAGGCACGTATGTTCAGCGCTCCCAGCATCTGGGGCCCTTGGACACAGCATCCTTCTCCTTTTGTAGGCGTAGCTACGGGCTACAGGGATATGCCAGCCAACAAGACGTTTGGTGCACAGGGCACATACATCTATGAAATGAATGGCAAGCCTATCTTTATGGCTGATATATGGAACGAGCGCCATCTCTCCAATAGCCTTCATCTTTGGCTGCCTATTGACTTTGATGGACAAGGCGTGCCTGTCATCCGTTGGGTGGATAAAGCTTTCTAATAAGAAAACGGTAAAGCTATCTAAATATCTAAAGCAAACGGCCTTCGCAATCGTTGCGGAGGCCGTTTGCTGTTTTATTTCTTTTTCTTCTTGCTTTGCTCCAGATACTCGCGCAAAGCTTTCAGGCTTTCATGTTCGGTAATGTCGTATTCTGCTTGGTCGTAGTTGCCTTGTACAAGAGTGACGGTTCCGTCCTTCGCCATGTAGAAGGCATCAAATCCAAAGAATTTCTTGATAAAGGAGACACGCTTGCGCGGCTCTTGGCCAAGAATGACAGAGTAAAACTCCTTGCGGGTGTCGCAGCCCACTTGAAGGAGGGAGCGCACATCGTAATAGTCACCAAGTACTTGTTGAGCAGTGTCTATCTTGGTGGTGTTGTTAGTGACGCACACCAGGATAGTGTTTTTCTTGTCCTTCTCACGGTTTTCCCTCACTTTGAACTTATCGAAACTTTCGCCCCACACACCGCTGGCATCCGTCATGGAGACGAAGGCATAGGGGTCAATGCGCTTGATGATGCGCTGCATGAGGGCTTGGTCACGGCGGCGAATGATGCTGACGATGACTTTGCGGTCTGTATGGGTGTACCAGCCCTCACCGTCAAGGATAGTCACGCCATGATGGGTCTCGATGATAGCGTCGGCAATAGCGTTAGGGTTGCGTGAGAAAATCATGAACTGCACAGACTGCTGGCGGCGGCGCATCCAGTAATCGATAGTCGTAGAGCAGATGAACAGCATGACGAAACCGTAGATGACGCGGAACCAGTCGTGGAAGATGAAGTAGCATGAAGAGATGATAACTACATCGCACGACATGATGACTGAGCCGAGTGACATGTTCCGGTGCTTGTTCACGATGGCTGCAATGATGTCGGTACCTCCTGTCGAACCGTTGTTCTCAAAGCACAGTGCTACGCCAGAGCCACAGAGGATGGCTCCCAGCACACAGGCCATGAACGACTCTTCGCCGATGAATTTGGGCAGCATCATGGCTCCAGTTTGATTAGGGTCAGGTATCTCGATGATACGCTGGAAGAGCCACAGCACAAAAGTCATGAAGAACACGGCATAGATGGTCTTGAAGCAGAAGCGGATGCCAAGTTCCTTGATGGCAATGATGAGCAGGATGATGTTGACAATCACGTAAGTGACTTGCACCTCGATACCAGTAGCATAATAGATGATAGAGGCTACACCAGCCACTCCGCCCGTTGTCAGGCTGTAGGGCAGCATGAACACTGTCACGCCCATAGCATAAAGGATTACGCCCACAGAGATGAGGGCATAATCCTTTAGTTCATGGAATATGTTTGACTTTGTCATTTCTTCAGCACGATGTTGATCATCTTGCCTGGCACCACGATGACTTTTGCCACGGTGAAGCCTTCCATCCACTTTGCAGATTGTGGATTGGCAAGAGCTGTTTTCTCAGCATCCTCTTTTGTCACGTCGGCAGGGAATTCCAACTGGAAGCGTGCCTTACCGTTGAAGGCCACCATCATCTTCACAGAGTCCTCCTTCAGGTAGTCCTCGTTGAAGGCTGGCCAAGGAGCGTCGCATACGGTGGTGTTCTTGCCCAGCAGGTGCCAGAGTTCTTCGGCAAGGTGAGGACAGAATGGAGCCAGCAGGATGGTGAGTGCTTCCTTCACCTCACGGCTGGTGCTCTTGAGCTTGGTGAGTTCGTTGAGGCACACCATGAAGGCGGCGATAGATGTATTGTAAGAGAACACCTCGATGTCTGCTGTCACTTTCTTGATGAGGGTGTGCAGTGCTTTGAGTTCCTCTTTCGATGCCGCGCCGTCTGTAGCGTTGATTGTGCCGTCCTCGTTGGTCATGAATTTCCACAACTTCTTCAGGAAGCGGTGGCAACCGTCAATGCCGTTGGTGTCCCAAGGCTTGCTCTGCTCCACAGGACCGAGGAACATTTCGTAGAGACGCAAGGTGTCAGCGCCAAACTTCTCCACAATCATGTCGGGGTTCACCACGTTGAACATAGACTTAGACATCTTCTCCACAGCCCATCCGCATACGTACTTGCCCTCGTCGTTGAGAACAAACTCAGCGTTGTTGTACTCTGGACGCCAAGCCTTGAAGGCCTCCACATCTAGCACGTCGGCGCTCACGATGTTCACGTCCACGTGGATAGGAGTGACGTCATACTGGTCTTTCTTCTCCAGCGTCACAAACGTGTTCGTGTCCTTGATGCGATAGACGAAGTTGCTTCGTCCCTGAATCATGCCCTGGTTGATGAGTTTCTGGAAGGGCTCTTCCTTGCAGGAAATGCCGAGGTCGAAAAGGAACTTGTTCCAGAAGCGGCTGTAAATCAAGTGGCCTGTAGCGTGCTCGCTGCCGCCTACGTAGAGGTCCACATTCTGCCAGTACTTGTCAGCTTCTTCGCTTACGAGTGCCTGGTTGTTGTGTGGGTCCATGTAGCGCAAGTAGTAGGCCGAACTGCCTGCAAAGCCAGGCATGGTATAGAGTTCGATGGGGAACACAGTCTTGTTGTCAATCTTTGTGTTCTCCACAATCTTCTTGTTGGCCTCGTCCCAAGCCCATACGGTAGCGTTGCCCAGTGGGGGCTCGCCTGTCTCGGTAGGCAGGAACTTGTCCACTTCTGGCAGTTCGATAGGCAGGCACTCCTCTGGAATCATGGTTGGGATGCCGTTTTTGTAATATACGGGGAATGGCTCGCCCCAATAGCGCTGGCGAGAGAAGATGGCATCGCGCAGACGGTAGTTCACCTTTACGCGGCCAATGCCTGCTTCCTTCACATACTTCTTTGTGGCAGCGATAGCCTCCTTCACCGTGAGTCCGTTGAGGCTGAAGTCGATGTATGGCTTCACATCCTTGCGTGGTGAGTTGGTCACAATGCCTTCCTTGGCGTCGTAGCTCTCCTCGCTCACGTCAGCCCCCTCGATGAGTGGGATGATAGGCAGGTTGAAGTGCTTCGCAAAGGCATAGTCGCGGCTGTCGTGAGCAGGCACAGCCATGATGGCGCCTGTTCCGTAGCCTGCCAGCACGTATTCTGAAATCCAGATAGGATTCTTTTCGCCTGTGAAAGGATTGATGGCATATGAGCCAGAGAACACACCTGTCACCTTGTGGTCAATCATGCGCTCACGCTCTGTGCGGCCCTTCACATATTTGATATAGTCTTCTACAGCTGCTTTCTGCTCGGCTGTAGTCACTTTCTCCACCAGTTCGCTCTCTGGAGCCAGCACCATGAAGGTCACGCCGAACATGGTGTCGGCACGAGTGGTGAAGATGGTGAAGCTTTCGTCTGAGTCAGCAATCTTGAATTGCACTTCTGTGCCTTCTGAGCGTCCAATCCAGTTCTTCTGGGTCTCCTTGATGGAGTCGCTCCACTGGATGGTCTCCAGACCGTCGAGAAGTCGCTGAGCATAAGCGCTCACGCGCAGGCACCACTGGCGCATTTTCTTCTGCTCCACAGGGAAGCCGCCGCGCACACTCACGCCATCCACTACCTCGTCATTCGCCAGCACTGTGCCCAGTCCTGCACACCAGTTCACCATCGTCTCGCCCATGAAGGCAATGCGGTAGTTCATCAGCACGTCGCTCTTCTTTTTCTCGTCCCAAGAGTTCCACTCCTCGGCAGTGAAGTGCAGTTCTTCCGTGCAGGCCACCTGCACCGTGCCGCCATCGTCGCTCAGCGTTCCCTTGGTCTCGAAACGCTGGATGAGCTTCTCGATAGGCAAAGCCTTCTGCTCTTTCAGGCAGAAGAACGAGTTGAACATCTTCTGGAAAGCCCACTGTGTCCAATGGTAATACTCAGGAGCACAAGTGCGCACCTCTCTGTCCCAGTCGAAGCAGAAACCGATCTTGTCCAGCTGCTCGCGGTAGCGGTCAATGTTCTGGAAGGTTGTCTTCTCAGGGTGCTGACCTGTCTGGATAGCGTATTGCTCGGCTGGCAGGCCGTAAGCGTCATAGCCCATAGGGTTCAGCACATTGAAGCCCTGCAGACGCTTGTAGCGTGCGTAGATGTCGCTGGCGATATAGCCCAATGGGTGTCCCACGTGCAGACCTGCTCCGCTTGGGTAAGGGAACATGTTCAGCACATAAAACTTTGGCTTGTTCTTGTCCTCGACAACCTTGTAGGTCTGCTCCTCTACCCACTTCTGCTGCCACTTCTTTTCGATGTCTCTAAAGTTGTATTCCATTGTTGTTCTGTAAAAGAAAGTTCTTGGGAAGCTTACTCCCCATTATGCGATTTGGATGCAAAGGTACATCTTTTTTCTATTACGACCAAATCTACTTCCTTTCACTTTCTACATCCCGCCTCATTGATAACCCATTATGCCTGAGGACACTATTCTCCATGCCTTCATGGGGCACGCCCTAAGCGGCATTCTTCACGCCGTCAAGGCTGCTTTTTGCGCTCCTTCGGGGGAACATTTGCGCTCCTTCGAGGGAACATTTGTGACACCCTCGAGGTAATACTTGTAACACACCCTATGTAACACTTGCAACACACCGTATGTTACACCTGTAACACACCGTATGTTACACTTGTAACACAATCGCTGCGAAGAAGTGTTACAAATGGGGCATTTGTGGCGCAGACAGGCGCTTCGTTACATAATCGAAAGGAAGTGTTTCGTTGCTGTAAGGCAAAATGAGGCAGATGCTGTACATTTGTGGCGCGAACAGGATACGCAATCATAAGAACAATCAACTTAACCGTAAAATGAAGAGAAGATTACCTATTTTACTAGCCATAGCGTTGTGCTGGTATTCAGAGAGTGCGATGGCTCAAACGCAGAGTTACAGGATGGTGTGGAGCGCCGACAAGGGGAATGGTACGTATGTGAACCCTGTCATCAATGGCGACTTCCCCGATATTGATGTGGTCAGAAAGGGTGACACCTACTACATGGTGAGCACCACGATGTACCACTTTCCCGGAGCAACCATCTTGAAGTCGAAAGACCTTGTCAACTGGGAGTATTGTGCCAACCCCTTGAAACAGATTCTTGACAACGATGCCTACAGCCTGATGAACGGCAAGCATCACTATTCGCAGGGCATGTGGGCCTCGTCACTCACATACCATGATGGAAAGTTCTATCTTTACTTCCCTTGCTCCACGTGGTCGGAGGACTCGCAGAGCATCCTTCTCACAGCAGAAGACCCCGAGGGCGACTGGAAGGTGACCCGGCTGCCTGAGGCCTATCATGACCCAGGATGGCTCTTCGATGATGGCGAGAATGGTGACGGCTACCTGTATGTGGCATGCGGCATCAACGACATCTATGTGAACAAGTTTAACGCTAAGACTCTGCAGAAGATTTCTAGCGCAAAGGCCATCAGCGTGCAGGGAGGATGTGAAGGCAGCCACATGTACCATATTGGCGAATACTACTACATTTACGCTACTTACAACACGGAGGCTTCGCAGACCATCTTCCGCTCCAAGAACCCTATGGGGCCTTATGAAGAATGCAGCCAGCGCCTCTTCCGCTATAACCGCATCCACCAGGGAGCGCTGATTGAGACCCAGACAGGCGAGTGGTGGACGCTGATTTTCAGAGATGCCGGAGCCATCGGGCGCATTCCGTATCTGGAGCCGGTGAAGTGGGAGAACGGCTGGCCCATCATCGGCAACAACGGTGTGGACGTGTCGAAAAATGGAGCCACCTACAAGAAGCCTGATGTAGGCGCTACCTACGAAAAGACTTATCTGCCCACCAACGATGCCTTCACCGACACGAAACTGGGCATGCAGTGGGAGTGGAACCACAATCCCGTCCAGTCAGCATGGTCGCTCACCGAGCGTCGAGGATGGCTGCGACTGCACACTGCCAATGTGGCCAGCGAACTCCATTGGGCACGCAACTCGCTCTCACAGCGCATCTTGGGCTATTCACCCAACGACACGCCTGCCAATCAGTACAGACCCTCTTACGGCACCGTGAAGCTCGACCTCTCCGGCATGCAGGAAGGCGATGTGGCCGGTCTGGCTGTGTTCCAAAACCCCTATTCCTTCATCGGCGTGAAAATGGTGAACGGGCAAAAAGTGCTCTATGCCGAGCGTTGTACCTTCAACAGCCAAAAACTGAAGAAAGAGGAGACGAAGACAGGTCCCGCACTTACCTCAGACGTGATTTATCTGCGGGCTACAGTCAATCTGGGCACTAACACATGCCAATACTCCTACAGCTACAACAACTCCTCATGGACGAAATGGGGCGTGACCATGAATATGGGCTACACGCTCGACTACTTTGTGGGTCAGCGCTTCTACCTCTTCAATTATGCCACCAAGCACTTGGGCGGCTATGTGGACATCGACTGGTTCTCCACAGAGACGAAGTTCTCAGAGGAAACGTTCGGCATTGTTGACCCCAACACGCTGCTGACCGACGAGGAGAAGACGATGACTGCCTTGAATATCCCTGAAGCATTCCAGAGCTTGAGTGTGAATGCCGGAAGTGTGACACCGCTGGAGGTGATGTGCACACTGCAGACGGGAGATGAAGAGAATGTGGCCAGCCGCTGTGAATACAAGATTGACAGGAGCGATATCGCTATCGTGAAGGCAGGGCGTCTCATCGGACTGAAGGACGGAACAACAGGCATTACGGCAACTTATACTGACCTGATGGGCAACACGAAGCAAGTGAAATTTCAGGTTGCTGTAGCCACCTTCCCTTTGAAAGGTGGAGGCTTCAATCCTTCTCTTGTGGGTAATGGAACCTATATGGAACGAGTATATTCATTCACGGCTGCAGCCAACGGGCTAGGTGGCTGGCGCTTCCCTGCAGGTGTGGACATCTCGGACTACAAGTACCTTGTTGTTCGCCTCCTGAAGACATCAACTGCATCGCCTTCATTCCGCTTCTATGATGAGGACAACACAAAGGCTACACCTTATATTTATGAGATAGGTAAGGACAAGGAGGCTGTTATTGACCTGCATAACATGAAGAACGCGGAAGGCCGCGCTATCGACCCCAGTACCATCTATCTGGCAGGCTTCAGCACAAACGGAAGCCAAAGCATCTACATCAAAGAGGTCTTCCTCTCAAACGATGGCTCGACACCTGCCACAGGCATCTCTTCTGTAGAGAACAATCCAGCAGAGGGCGCCTCGGTGCACTATGCCATTGATGGCAGCAAGGTGAATGCTGCCGAGCCTGGCATCCATGTAGTGCGTAAAGGCAAGACCGCCCGCAAGGTGTTGGTGCGCCATTAAGACCCCCCTCAGTTCTCCTGTTTAGGGCGGGGGAAATGGAAAAGAAGAATGAAGCGAACGACTTAACTATCGTTCTGCGCGTAGCACTTAACTTCCTCAATACTTAGATGAAGAAGTCAATAGGGTTACATAATTGAAAACTTGTGTTTCGTGGGCAAAAGTACGGGTGAAGGAAAGCCCGTACTTTTGCATACGGCAAATAAAAAACAGACTTGTTGCAAATAAAGAATCATTTAAACCAAACTATATGAGATTAAAAACTACGCTTTTGGCCATTGTGGCAATGATGGCCTCGATGACATCCATGGCGCAGATAGTGGCTTATGGCAAACTGCAGCCCCTGCATGTGGATGGCAACCAGTTAAAAGACCCGTACGGCAACAAAGTGGTGTTGCACGGTGTGATGGACACTCCAAGCCCGTACTTCAACAGCTACCGCTGGGGCGGATCGGCTACTGACAATAACTTGGCCAGCTGTGTCAACTACTTCAACAAGCTCTTCACAGCCATTACTGACCATGAGCAGGGTGCTTACTGCAACATCTTCCGCTTGCACCTTGACCCTTGCTGGACAAACGGCAACAAGGGTGCATGGCCTATGGATGAGAGAGAGATTCCTTACAATGACAAGGGAGAGATTGACGGAGGTGAAGCGAACTTCGGCAGTTACACAGGTTCCAGACTGACCAAGTACATGAGATCCCTTTACTGGAAGATTGCACAGGCTGGACTGAAAAAAGGGCTTTACATCATCATGCGCCCGCCAGGCGTATGCCCTCGCAACATCTATGTAGGCGGCAGCTACCAAAAGTTCTTGCTGGACGTGTGGGACCGTGTGAGCCAGAACGACTCCGTGAAGAAGTACTGTGGTCAGGTGGGCATTGAGCTGGCCAACGAGCCGATTAATGTAAAGATGGCTGATGGCACAGATTCAGACCATGCGCTCCATGACTTCTTCCAGCCTATTGTAGATAAGATTCGTGCCAATGGCTTCAAGGGCATCATCTGGGTGCCTGGCACTGGTTATCAGTCTAACTACCGCAGCTATGCCAAGTATGGCATCACGGGTGACAACATCGGCTATGCGGTGCACAACTATGCAGGCTGGTATGGTAATAGCGACAGCCACTGCGTTCCTTCTGAGGCAATTGCAGAGTTTGGCCGTTCTGTGCCGATTATCCGCACGAACCCTATCGTCATCACGGAGGTGGACTGGAGTCCTCAGAACTCTGACAATATCAAGAACTACAACGAGATGGGACAGCCTGTCTATGGCAACTTTGGCACATGGGCTACTGCTTCTACTTCTAAGTGGGGCAAGGCATACAAGGCTATCCTTGACCACTTCGGCAATATTTCTATGACGTTGACCGGTACGAGTGACTACATTGACATAGACGACTATGTGAAGGACAATAAGAGAAAAGTGACACCTGCTTTCAAGGTTAAGATGGAAGCACAAGGTCTTGACCCTTATGAGGCTTGTGGTGTGGCTTGCTTTGACTGGTATGAGAAATACTATCAGGTGGACTATCCTTCCACAGAGCGTTATCAGCCTGTGCAGGAGGTGCCTGAGAACCCCTTCGAACTGAGCGATGAATGGTTTAACCCAACTATTCTTCTGGAGGGTTCTGCCAGCCACAAATCATTGGTGAGCACACTTACTTTGAAACAGGGTGGATGCTCTGGCTGGCGTTTCGAAGAAGAAGAAGGTGTGGACCTCTCCAAGTATAACTACCTGGTCATTAAATTGGCTAAAAATGCAGTTAGGAACACTTTCTTCCGCATTTACGACACAGCGAATTATTGGGACGCGCCTTATAAGCTTAATATGGCTGGCAATAAGGTATTTGCGATTGACTTGCACAACATGACGAATGAGGAAGGTCGCGCCATTGACCCCAGCCATATCCGTATTGCAGGCTTTAACTCGGGGGGCGCTGACCAGACACTCTATGTGTCAGAGGTTTACTTGAGCTACGATGGTGTGAACCCTGCCACAGCTATTGAGTCACCTGAGGCAGAACCTGAAATCGCTACCCTCAAGCACTATTCTCTTGATGGTCGCCAAATCAGCACCAAGGAGCCTGGCATCCATATTATAAAGTACTCTACCGGACAGGTGAAGAAAGTATTTGTTAATAAATAACTCTTTAACCCGCTTGGGGTACAATGCTCTACTGTTGAGAGGCATAGAATAAAGCCATACCTACAGTAGAGCATTGTATGAAGGCGGGTGCATCGTGGGGAAAGTGAAAGCCAGCAACGCAGGCTTTACCCCGTTAAACATTATTTTTACTCCTAAAGCTTAATCTATTTTGTATCGAAATATGAGACGTCTATCTATTTTCCTTTCTTTCATGCTCTTCTTTGCTGCTATGGCGCTTCATGCCTTTCAGAAGGATAGTATCTTTGTCTCTGTGAATGGAAAGCAGAGGAACATAATTGTGTTTACTCCTAAGTCTGTGACTACAACTTCTAATATGCCTTTGATGATTGTCACTCACGGCATGGGCCAAGACCCCTATTATCAATACGTCAACGACAGGTATTGGGAGCTGATTGATGCGGAGAAGTTTATCGTGGCCTATTTGCGTAGCGATGGCACCACGTGGGACATTGGTGGTACCAACGACCAGGATTTTGTGCTGAAAACTATTGATGAGATGGTTTCCCGTTATGGCATTAACACGAATCGTGTCTATTGGTCTGGTTTCTCTATGGGCTCCATGCTGATGTATCATTGTATGGCAAATGTGCAGGACAAGATAGCCGCCTTTGGCCCGATGAGTGGCGTGCAGTTTAGCGAGGAGCCATGGAAAGCGTGCAAGAAGCCTGTCAACTTGTGCCACTGTCATGGCACAGGTGATGATGTGTTTGGATATGAGCAGTTCGGTATCCATTCCTACGTGGAAAATATGGCGAAGGAAGTGAACGGCAATACGGAGCACGCAATTAAGGCAACGAACGTGTCTAATAGCTGGTATGGTGGCGACAGGGAAGTGTGGAGCGGTGGCCCTAAAGGTGGTGAGGTGGAACTCTTCCTTAATAATGGCGGGCACTGGCCTACGCATGAGAATGCGAAGGAAATATGGAACTTCTGTAAGCGTTTCAGCCTGCAGACACCAGAGCAAGAGCTTGCATACACTCTGAAGGTGGCAGAAGACTTGTTGATTGAGTGGAAGGACACTCCCGAGATGACATCGAAAGGCATTTATTCCAACTTGAAGAAAGCATTAGATACCTATTCACTTGAGAATATGGATACGGATACGAAGCGCAAAGGCGCTGTCACGAAGTTGAATGCATACATGGATGTGTTTAATAAGTCGGCAGCCACCGTTACCAAGAAGACGAATGGTGGACAGATGGAACAGCCTACGGAATTTGACCCGAACTTTCACATCTACCTCTGCTTCGGGCAGTCGAACATGGAGGGCAATGCGAAGATTGAGGCGCAGGACCGCGAGTATGTTGACCCACGCTTCAGAATGATGGCAGCGGTGGATATGCCTTCGTGCGACCGCGTAAAGGGCAACTGGTATGTGGCTTATCCTCCACTCTGCCGCGACTGGACTGGCCTGACTCCTGCTGACTACTTTGGACGGACTATGGTGGAAAAGCTTCCAGAGGATATCAAGGTAGGCATCATCAATGTGGCTGTGGGTGGCTGTGCTATCGAGCTGTTTGACGAGGACCAGTGTGCGAATCAGATTAAGAACTCTGAACAGTGGTTCAAAAATTACTGCGCAGAATACAATAATAACCCTTACCGCACTCTTATCGACTTGGCCAAGAAGGCCCAGAAAGTCGGTGTCATCAAAGGCATTCTCTTGCATCAAGGATGTTCTAACAACACCCAGAAGGATTGGCCACAGAAAGTGAAGCGAATCTATCTGCGCATGCTTAAGGAGCTGAACCTTACAGAGGAGGAGACTCCCCTGCTGGTGGGAGAACTGCTCTCACAGGCAAAGGGTGGTGTATGTTGGGGACACAACGCTGTCATTGCTAACACTCCATCTGTCATTCCTAATGCCCATGTCATTTCCTCTGCCAATTGCCCAGGCGCATCCGATGGACTGCACTTTACGGCTGAAGGCTATCGCATGATAGGCAAGCGCTATGGACAGGCCATGTATAATCTTCTGGGCACGACGAAGCAGATTGATTTTGATACCAGCGCAACCCCTTTTCCTTTAACGGTTGATGCTTTCAACCCTTCGTTGTTCCTTCAGGGAACCTTCAAGAAGATTTCAACCATCGGTAGCTTCTCAACAGAGAAAGACGGTTTCGGTGGATGGCGCTACAGCAAGGGCATTGACCTCTCGGACGGTAACTACATGGTGGTGCAGCTCCAGAAGAAGACCACCTGCAAGCCTGTGCTGAAGATTTTCGATACAGACGACTACTTGATGCCTTGCTACAGCTATGAGATTGGCACTCAATCGCAGGTTGTCGTTGACCTGAACCAAATGACAACTCCTGAAGGAAAGAAGGTGGATCCTTCACATATATATATGGTGGGACTGCAGACTGACGGCTCACAGACAATGTACCTGAAGAACGTGTTCCTCAGCATGGATGGCAATACACCAATCACAGCGGTAGAGGACCTTCAGGCAGACGCGCCAGCGCAGCAAGATGCTATCTACTATGACCTGACAGGCAGAAGGGTCGTTCGTCCCACACGCGGCTATTACATCACTGCAGGACGGGCTGTCTATGCGAAGTGAGCGTTGATGCCTGCTTCTGAACGGTATCAGTCTATTCAATAAGCATATAGATAAGCAGGAGGCGAGTTCTCATCAGAACTCGCCTCCTGCTTATCTATGCTTTTATCTTTATCCTATTTTTTTATGCTTTCTTTTGAAGGATGTTCAAGCGGAACGGAATAGTACTTTTAATATGGTATGAACGGCTTGTTGGCTCAATGCACGAGAGTTGTCGAGCAAGCCACCATTCGGTTATCGAGCAAGCCGCTCTTGTAAGACCGAGCAAATCATTCCTGCAAGGTTGGAAATGATTTATCCAATGCGTTTCCGCCTGTCTTATTCCAGCAGCTTTTGGAGGGCTTCGGCATTTTCCTCAGCGGAATAGAATGCAACGAACTCCTTAGGCGACATGCCAAAGTATTCATGGAACGAAGTGGTGAAGTAAGAGTGGCTTGAGAAGCCTACCTTATAGGCCACCTCACTTATGTTCACACGGTTATAGGCCAGCAGATAGGCTGCTTGTTTGAGGCGGAATGACTTGATGAAGACGTTTGGCGAGATGCCATAGTGCTCTTTCATCTTGCGGTTCAGGTGCACGCGGCTGATACCGACCTCTTCGCTCAGTTGCTGCACCGAGAACTCCGAGTCGTCAAGGTGTTTCTTGATGATGTCGTTCACGCGGCTGAAGAGTTTGTCGTCAGCGTTCTCCATCACGGGCTTTGGCATCTCGTCCACCACTTCGGCGCGGCGTGCCTTGTTACGCATGTTTTCACGCACGCGCAGCACCTGTTGAAGGGCGGAGCGGAGCATCACGATGTTGACAGGCTTCTCGAGGTAGTGGTCCACCTGCACGTTCAAGCTATGCAGCTGCAGGGTCTCGTCGCCTTCGCCTGTGAGCATGATGACAGGGATATTGTCCGTGTCAGGATTGCCTTTGATGCGTTGGCAGAGCTCCATGCCATTGCCGTTCGGCATGCGGTAGTCTGTCACCACAGCGCTTGGACGTTGTGATAGCACCTGCTTCCAACCGTTTTCGCCCGAGAAGGCTGTGATGATATTGTAGTCTTTCTCCAGTTGGCTGCTCATGTAGTGCACCAGTTCTGTATCGTCGTCCACCAGCAGGAGTGTAGCCTTGCTGCTGCTCTCTGTTGCTGCTGGGCTTGGTGTGGCGAAGTAAGGGAAATGGAGGGTGAACTCCACACCTTGCTCGTTCTCGTTGCCTTCGAGGTTTTTCACCTTGATGTTTCCGTGGTGCATCTTCACCAGTTCATATACTAGGTTGAGACCGATGCCCGACCCCGTGGCGTCTGTGCCTGCACTGCCTTGGTAGAAGCGTTCCCATAGGTGCGCCAGGTCTTCGTCGTTGAAGCGTGAGCCGCTATTGAAGAACGTGAGTTCCACCTCGTTGCCTGCGATGCCGCTTGTGACAGCCACACGGCCTCCTTCGGGTGTGAACTTGAAGGCATTTGAGAGCAGGTTGGTGATAATCTTCTCGAAGTGGGTCATGTCCAGCATCATGGGAAGCGTCTCTTCCTTATGCGTTACCTCGAAGCTGATGTTCTTCACGCTGGCGACCCCCTTGAACTGTTCGAACACGCGGTTGCTGTATGTCACGTAGTCGCATTCCACCAGCTTCAGTTCTAGCTGTCCAGAGTCAATCTTGCGGATATCGGTGATTTGCTTCACGATGCCCAGCAGACGGTCGCAGTTGCGGCGCATGACGGCGTAGAGCGACTGGTGGTCAGGGTTGCGGTCCTCTTCCATCAGTTGCTTCAGGGGCGACTCAATCATGGTGAGTGGCGAGCGCAGTTCGTGGGTGATGGAAGTGAAGAGACGCAGTTTCGCCTCCTTCATGCGAGCGCTTTCAGCCGACTGGCGCAAGAGTTCCCGCTGGCGCTTGCGTGCCTTGATTTGCTGATAGAGCACATAAGCGATGGCCAGCAAGAGGGCAGCGTAAACGAGGTAGGCCCAGATAGTGGCATACCAAGGTGACTCTACGTGGATGGAGATGGTGTTCTCCGTGCAAGCTGCAGGATTGTCCTCGGGATAGGCACGTACGCGGAGCTTGTAGTTGCCTGGAGGCAGGGAAGAGTAGTGCGCCGATGGTGTAGGAGTGTCCGTGTGCCATTGGCTCTCGTGTCCCTCCAGTATGTAGTCATAGCGGATGCGTTCAGGGTCGCCCAGCTCTGCCGACGAGAAGTTGATGGTGAACGAGCTGTTGTCGTGCTCCAGGCACACCTTCTTGGCATAGAAGATGTTGGCATCCATCTCCTCCGTGTGCAGAGGTGTGGTGAAGTTGGTGAAGTAGATGTGCTTAATCTCTGTGGGGCGGTTGCTGATCAGTTTCGGCGTGAAGCAGATGATGCCGTTGTCGCCTCCAAAGAGGATAAAGCCCATGCCGGGCTTGATAGATGAGTTGCGGTGGAACTCACCGATTTCGTAGCCGTTGAACGATGAGAAGTTGCGCACTTCGTAGGTATCCTTGTCTATAGAAGCAATGTTTGTGCGCGTAGCCAGCCAGATGTGGTGTGTAGTGGTGGTGATGGCGCGTATGTCGCTGCATGAGAGTCCTTCCGCCTGGGTGATATGCTTGATTTGCTCCGTCTTGACGTTGTAGATGACAAGCCCACGGTTGCAGGCAATGAGGATGAGGTTACCATCCTCGTAGATGGCCGAAGCATTGCAGATGCGCTCATCGTTGAATTTGATTTCTCCATGCTTCTTGGTCTTGGCGTTGTGGTGGAAGAGGCCCATGCTGGTAGCCATCCAGAGCGTTCCCCTACGGTCGCGCAGCACGCTGGATATCCATTGGTTGTAGACAAAAGGCAGCTCCACCTTCTCCACGGTGTGGTTGGCAGCGTTGATTTGGAAGATGCCGCTGCCGTTGGTGCCCACCAGCAGGCGGTCGTGAGCAGCGTCATAGTGCATGGTCATGGCCAGTTCCTGACGGCCCAGCGAAGAGAGGCCCTCGTCGGTCCAGCGCCCGTCCTTCAGGTATTGCACGCCTCCGCCATAGCAGGCCACCCATACGGTGCCGTGCTTGTCCACCTTCACGTCCTGCACCAGCAGGGAGCGGAGTCCGTTGTTCACGGGACGTGCGGTGGCCAGCCTCATGCCGTTTGTGGTGAACACGCCGCAGCCGTCGGTTGCCACCCAGTAGTTCTTCTGCTCGTCGATAGCCATCGAGGTGACGCAGGTCGAGTTCTGTCCGTTGGCAAGCGGGGATATGGGGTGATAGTGGAAGCAGTCGCTCTGTGGCGGGATAACCACCAGTCCCTTTTGCAGGAAGACAGCGATGACGTTGCCCTTTTTGTCTTCCTTCATGGCCATCACCTTGCCGTAGCTGAGGTCCGACTGTGCCAGCTGGCTGTAGAGCGGGCGCAGGGTGTATGCGTTTCCCTCCTTTACATATTCCCAGATGCCTCGTCCGTCGGTGCCGATGAGGATGCGTTGGTCGTGTGTGCGGATGATGGTGCGGATATTCATGCCCATAGCGGGGATGTCCGATACCTTCACCATGTTCTCCCGCTCATCGTAGGTCAGCAAGCCATGGTTTGTGCCGATAAGCACTCCCGTCTTCGTCTCCAGCAGGCTTGTCACGGTGCATCCTTCCAGCATCGCTGCAGCATCGGCTGAGTATTGTAGTGTGCGGTTTTTGAACGTCTTCAGGTCTACACAGATAAGAGGCATTCTGTTGGTGGTGGCCCACAGGTTGGCATGCTTGTCAATCAAGGGGCGGTTGACGAATCCGTCGTGGGTTTGGCTGTTGACCTTGTTCGACAGCAGCGTGTCCACCTTCATGGTGGTGGTGTTGATGACAAAAGAATTGAAGCCGTCCGTTGTCACCAGCTTGTGATGGGGTTTGGGGTAGTCGATGATGGCATTGACGGCATAGCCATAGATGCTGTCTTCGCGTTCGTTCAGGAAGAAGCGGTGAAACTCGGCAGAGCGGGCATTCAGCAGGTAGAGTCCGTGCGACGTACATATCCAATAGTGGTTGTCCGTTGCTTCCTGCACCCGGTAAGAGTTTTGGAAGAGCTGTCGTCCTTCCTTGTTTTCAATGGGGAAATAGTAGAAGCGCCAGCCGTCGAAGATGCCCAGCGTGTTGGCTCCCGACACCCACACGAGCCCGCGTGAGTCAATGTCCACGCTGTGGCAGTTGTTGGTCTTCAGTCCATGTCGGTTGGTATAGAGTCTGGCCACTTGCGCCAGGCTTTTTGTGGGTACGAGCAAGGCAAGCAGTAGCACAGCCAGTGCCCAGCATCTTCTTGGTGCGGTAAAGTTAAAATTCATATTCATCGTTATCCAGATGGTTAATGAACACGTGTTAGTTAGACGTTATGCGGCAAAGTTAGGCATTTCTTCGCAATGTATCATCTTTTAAATAGAAGAAAAGTAACAAAACTGCGTAAAAAGCCTTGTTTCTGTGCCCTGTTGATACATTCTCTTTCACTTATGTAACACGTTTTGGGCGTTTTTTGTTATTCTTTTAAGAAAACGAACAAGGTCTTTCGATGTTGAAAAAGCCGCTTGCTCATATTTATAATAGTATCTAATTTTGCGACGGATAACTTTCAAACCACATTATTATTATCTGTATATCTAATCAAAATCCTAATCGTATGAAGAAGATTTTACTTTCAGCATCATTGCTCCTTGCGGGCATGATGACGTCCTACGCTCAGGTGCCAGATGCATCGCAGTGGACGAAAGGGCAGGAGATTACTGAAGCAGTTAACTTTGGTAACCCCAGCTTCGAAAACGATCCTTTTGACTATTGGCAGTTGGAAAGTTCAAAAGGTTCTTTTACAAAAACAGGCGCTAGCCTCTTTGAAGTCTTTGATGGTGCCGATGTGGACCTCTATCAGTATGTGCAGCTTCCTGCTGGTATGTACCGTGTAGAGTGTCAGGGTTACTACCGTAACGGTGAGTCTTGGGCCTATGACCCTAACTCTTATGCCAATCAGTTCATGAACGGAACTGGCACTGAGGAGTGGACTAACAACGCTCTGCTTTATGTGCAGAACGGTGCCTATGACATCACCAGTGAAGAATTTACTCCCGCGCGTACATTTAAGTGTCCTTTGATGCCACGTCTGTTCCCAGAACAATACGAGCAGCTTTATGAGGATATGGACTACCACATGGAAGGCGAAGAAAAGAAGTATGATGCAGGTTGGAATAGATCTGACGGTCAGTATACCCAGTGCGGTGGCCGCTGGGCTCCATGTTCTATTCCTGGCACACAGGTTTGGTTTGGTAAAGGTTTCTATATGCCTTATGTAGATGAGGATTATGAGGACACCAAGATTAAGTACAACACCACTTCTTTCTTCGTTAGCGAAGCTGGCTATGTGAAGATTGGTGTGTCAAAGATTGCGGCAAGAGGTGCTGACTCATTCATCGTGACCAACTTCAAGCTGTACTACGATGGTGAAGTTGATCCTGAAACCGCTGAGCTCTTGGCTCTCCAGGAGGAAGTACAAGAGTACTACGACAAGGCGAAGAAGCTTGAAAGCAAGTATACTGAGGGTATGATTTACTCTCTCATCAACGATGCTATTAGTGAATTCGAAGATGAGTATGGCACTCCATCTGATCTTGAATCTGAAGACGACTGTGCAGCTGCAAAGTTGGCTTTGATTTCTCTTATTAATGAGATTGAAGCAGCTGAAAAAGCTTATGCTCAGCTCCAAACGTTGGTTCCTGCTGCCAAGAATCTGTATGAGACTACAGAGTATCCTGGCAAGGCTGCATATGGAACAATTATTCAGGCCGCTGAAAATTGCCTTGATCCTAACTATGAGATGGAAGGAGGCGAAACTTTCGATTTCTTCCAGGATGCATTGGATAACCTGATTGCAGGTCGTCTCGATTACCTGATGACTCAGGAGAAAGTGAACGGTGCAATTGATTTGTCTATCATGATTGCAAACCGTTTCTTCACCAACGAGGCAAACAACCCTGTTTGGAACCCTGAAACTAACTTCTGGGAGTACAGTCAGGACTTGAAGGATGCTAATCCTGAGTTCTTCAATGCCATGGAATTTAATGGTGAAGATGCGACCATGAAGGCACAGAGAGCTGTCATTTCTGGCGAGGTGGTACTTTCAAGTTCAGACAACACTAAGCCATTCCAGTGGTATAAGACCGGAAGCGGTGGTCCAGGCTGGGACGTTTACTATGACCACAAGATGACCTCTTGTAAGTCATGGGCACCAACTCCAACAAGTGGCGTTTCTGTGATTGGTCAGTATCTGAAGGGTCTGCCAAACGGTTTCTACTCTCTCACAGGTATGGCTGAGGCTTGGACTAATGAAGGTGTAAATGAAAGTGACAACCACTTCATCATCAGAACTAACGAAACATCTGCTCGTTCAGAGCGTGCAGAACCACGTGCATGGTGGAATGGTAACACAAAGGATTCTTGGAACACTCTTTCAACTGGCATGGTTGAAGTAAAGGACGGTGACCTCTGGGTTGAAGCTTCTGTCAATGGTTTCTACTCTATCACAGGCTTCCAGCTCTTCTACTATGGTGAGACTCCTGATTTCGCAGCTCTCTTGCAGCCAATGATTGACAAGGCTAAGGAGAACATCGAGGACAACCTCGTTTGGCAGGGCGATATCGCTAAGGCTAGTGCTTTACTTGATGCAATTGATTTGACTAAAGTAACTGATGGTGATTCTTATAAGGCAGCTCAAGAGGCTATTGACGCAGCTAATGAATATGTTGCTACAGCTTCTGCTGTTGTGAAGAACTTTAAGGGTGCTGATAACTTCGCTGCACTTGGTGAGAAGTATGACGAAGGCACTCCTGAAGCAGATATTCTTGCTCTTGCTTGGATGGAGACTTTGGCAATTGGCGACGGTGACAACGATACTTATGAGCTCGCCATTCAGAACGATAAGGACTACGCTGCTTACGCTCATTACTTCGATTTCCGCTCTGCAATGGGTAACCTTGCATCTGATGCGGGTGTTGCTGCTGTTCTCTCTGACCAGAACACTTATCTCTCTGCAAACTTCGTTCATGATGATGAGATGGCTGATCTTGAGAAGGCTCTCGCATTGCCATACAACAAGGCTCTCCTTGAATCACTTGGCGCCGCTAATGCTTCTGAAAAGAATCCAGTTGACATCACAGCTCTCCTCATCAACCCTGCTTTCGACGAAGGCGCTAAGGGCTGGACAGGCAACCCAACTGTAACATCTGGTGAGGCTCTTCCTGAGGAACTCGGCGCAGCTGAGATGTGGAACGTAAACTTCGATGTAAATCAGATTATCTACGCTCTCCCTGCAGGTTTCTACAAGGTTGAGTGCCAGGCTCTCTACCGCGATGCTGGTGACGCAAAGGACGCATTCACTAACTGGGAATATAATGCAGGTGGATCCTTCGAAGATTGGGAGAATAAAAATGCTAAGCTCTATGCTAACGATAATGACACTACTATTGTTTCTATCGCATCAGAAATGTTCACAGAGCGCTCTATGACTGCTTACCAGAACAAGACGGTTAAGCTTGAGGAAGGAGATGAACAGGGTAACGACGTTTATGCTCCAGCTTGGAGAATTATGTGCACTGAGAAGGAAGGTGATAACTTTGTTCTTCCTGCAGTTCTTCCTGCAGATGCTCCTCAAGGTCTTGCACCAGAGCAGTATATTGTCAGCGGTGTTACCGACTGGTGGTGGGATACCGAAATTGAAGACATGGAACAGTTCTACTACTACCCAGCTTCTCTGATGGGTGCTACTCGTCGCTTCAAGAACTCTCCTAACGCTTACAAGAACGAAGTAGTGACTAAGGTAGAAGAAGGTGGTTCACTCAAGCTTGGTATCAAGAAGGAAGTGCAGGTTACCAATGACTGGGTTGTATTCGACAACTTCAAGCTCTACTACCTCGGCAGCGAGGCTCCTACTGGCATCAACGCAGCTGCTGCAGAAAAGGCTGCTGTTGAAGGCATCTTCTCTCTGGACGGTGTTCAGCAGAGCGAGCTCCAGAAGGGCGTCAACATCGTGAAGAAGGCTAACGGTGAGGTGAAGAAGATCTTCAAGGATTAAGCTTTAACCACTCACATACTCTTGGGGGCTGAACCACACGGTTCAGCCCCCTTTTTTTTCTGTTAACTCCCGTGTGTATAGTATAACAATCTGTTTTTTTGTTTGTCTTTTTGTGGTTCAGCCTCTTTTTTGTTACCTTTGCACGAATTTTGAAAAGGATTAGCTTTTGGAAGTTGAAACACTTAATATAACTAAATACAATTGCTTATGAGGAAATCATTACTCGTTTTTCTTGCCCTGGCTCTTGCTTTGGGCGTACAGGCCAAAGAATGGCAGTGGGGGAAACCTACTTGGAATGTTGCTAATGGTAGAGTGTATGAAGATGTATTCGAAGTGAATGCTGACGGCATCATTCTCACATACCCCAACCCTGGCAAGTATATACTAACAGGCATGAACGTGCTGTCGGTCAGCTACAACCTCTATGTGGACGATGCTACAGAGCCTATTGAGCTGTATGCGTCTGCGCCTCGTCAAACGACAGAAGTGAGTTTCAACTACGACTGGGTGGAGGGTCACTCTTACCGCATCGAGACCACGGGTGCTGCCTTGTGCCAACTGAACTTGGCTACCTTCAAGACAGACACGCTGTCGCTCAATAAGACGGACTCCTACACCCTCAGCTTCACCATCAAAGGTCCTGATGTGGTGGATGTCATCAACGTGGAGGGCACTATGGCACTGAGCATTGTGGACCAAATGGCTACTCCAACCTTCTCTCTTATCGATGTCCCCAGCATCTGCGAGAAGCTGGGCATCAACAGCATTGACGAGGCTGAGCTCTATGGCTTGAATCCTAACGGCTCTTCCAACATCTTCTTCTTCGACCCTCGCTTTGACTTCTGGCGCGATGCTGATGGAGGTCTCACAGTGTGGGGCGGTGGCGCTGGTGGCGGTGTCTATGACGTCCTTGGCCATAATCCCTATCCTGCTGTCTATAGCATCAAGCTGAACGAGACGTGCGACTCTGTCTTCTACTATTTCTATGACTATTGGCGCGATTATGACCCCGATGAACCTTCAGAGGTGCCAGGCTCTGGAACTGGTGCCAAGCGCCGTGCACCCGCAACCTCTTACCACAACGTGGTGTGGGACTGGGAATGGGTGGACGAAGCAGGTCAGCCTCAGGTGACACAGCGCATGCGCAGCTATCGTGTGGACGAAGGCGAGGACTACAAGGGTGGCTTTGCTATCCGTAAAGACAAGAAGGTGGTGTTCATCAATGCTACACTCCACTTCGTCTCTCAAGAGGCTTATGCACAGTATCAGGAAACACCCGTGGAGACTATCGAGGCTGCTCCCGTTGCTGCCGATGGCATCTACAGCCTGAGCGGTGTTCCTCAAGCTACTTTGAAGAAGGGCTTGAACATTGTCCGCAAGGGTGGTGAAGTGAAGACCGTGCTGGTGCCGTAATCACTGAGCCGCATCATTAATATAACCGGAGGTCGTGTCTGTTATTATTGACACGACCTCCGGTTTTTTGTTGGGAAGGGGAAAGCCTCCTCGGTTTCTCTGTTTAGCTTCCTTTTTTTACTCCCCTTTCTTCAAAACCGACGTCGTCGAGGTCGGTTCACCGATGTCGACGATGTCGGTCAATCGATGTCGACGACATCGGTTTAGAGGTGCAGGCGGTGCCGATGGAGCGGTGTCGACATTCTCCGTCTGTCGATATGCTGTGCAGGCCTCAAAGAATGCCCCCCGAAAGCTGAATGGTCAACTTTCGGGGGGCATGTTGTATATAGCCTTTGCTGTGCTCAGCGATTATTTGCTGTTAGGCATCTTGCCGTCCATGGCGTTGATGATGGTCTGCAGCAGGTCGTCTGTGGGGCGAGAGAGGCGCATGTTGCCCACGGTGCTCATGGACTGGCGCTTTCCTGCACGGATATCGTCAAGACGCTTCTGGAGGATTTTCTTCATCTCAGCCTTCTGTGCTGACTGGTCGGCTGGGTTGGAGAAGGGCTGTGCCCAGCGTGCCAACTGCATGTCGTCGGCATCGAGGTTCTTGTTCTTGAGGTACTCCTTGATGTACTTCATGTAGCTGACATAGTCCTTCTGCTTGCTGGACAGCGTGATGAGGGTCGAGAGGCGGTAGTGGTCGGCGTCGGCCAGCTTCAGCTCGTTGAGCAGGGCCACGTAGCGGTCAAACTGGGCCTGGTCGAGGTCGGCAGTGCCGTCGTGCTCGTTGATGACCTGGCGGGGGAAGTTGCCCAGCACGTTGCGAATCTTCATCTCTACGGGCATTTCGCCAAGTGTGGCCTTGAGGGCCTCTGGGTGCTTGGCTGTGTAGGTGAATGCCTTGGAGAAGGGGTTGGTGATGTTGCGCATGAAGATCATGCTCAGGGCGCTGTCGGCAGCGAAGGTCTCGGCCTGTGGGTCGAGGATGGCTTCTGCCACGAGGTTGGCCTCGTCGCCCTTGTAGCTGGCGTTGAGGGTAGCCAGGTAGGTCTTCAGGAACTCAGGGTCGCGGTCGCCGCTCTGCCAGCGCTGCTGCAGGTCGGCAGAGGAGTTGTCCTTGCTCTTCTCTTCCACGTTCTTGATGAATGCTTCGGCAGCGCAGCCACCTACGAAACGGCCTATTTCCTGTGCGTCGGCATTGAAGATGACGAAGGTGGGGTAGGCCTGAATCTGGAGTTTCTTGGCCAGAGGGGCGCCATAGGCGCTTTCCATGTCAATCTTGATGTTGATGTAACGTGGGTTCATGAAGGCGCCCACGGTTTCCTGTGGGAAGACATCGCGTGCCATCTTCTTGCAGGGGCCGCACCACTGGGTGAAGCAGTCGAGGAAGATGAGCTTGTTTTCGGCCTTTGCCTTGGCTGCGGCTTGTTCGAGGGTGGTGCCTTCGGGCTCGAAGGCCATGCCTTGTGCCATCATAGCCACCGTGGCGATGAGGGCGATGAGTGTTAACGTGATTTTTTTCATATTTGAGTTGATTATTTAGAGTTTTTGTTTCTTTTTTTGGGGGGAAAATAGACGAGATATTCTAGATGTTCTAGTTCTTCTAGATATTCTAGTTTAACTAGTCTTTTTAGCCTTTATAGGTTATTGCATGGAGAATTTCCAGGCCATGTCCTTCACCTTGCCAGGGATGGGGTAGTCGAAGCACTCGTCGGTGTCGAGGATGCCGCTGGCGGGGTTGATGAGGTATTCGTACACGTGGCCTTCCTTTGTGTTGGGGTTCCATGTGGCGATGTGGACAAGGTTGTCGGAATAAGGCACCATGCCATAGCCGTAGATGGTGCCGTGGTAGTACTTCATGATGCGCACGCAGGTGAGTTCCTCGCCTTCGGGGGCTGTCCATGCCACAGAGGCTGGCTGGCGGCTGTCGTAGGCGAAGTTGTAAAGGTGGTTGCCTGCTGCGTAGTAGATGAAATTGCCGACGTGGCTGGAGGCCATGGAGGTGGCACTGGCAATGTCGGGGCAGAGGTCGTCCATGGGGTAGAGGCCTATGCCGATGTTGCTGTCATCGGGATTGGTTGTGGCAAAGTTGGCCACGGCGAGATAGCGGCTGGTGCCTTTGCCCATGATGAGATAGTCGTAGGGGCGGAGTCCGGCTCCTGCGCTGCTGCCCTTGCCCCAGTCGCCCATGATGAGGGTCATGCCGGTGTTGTTGACGTCGAAGGCTGCTTCTTCGAGGTTTTGCTCGCCGAAGTGCTCGAGCTGTGCGGAGTTGTAGGCGGCGTAGCGGAAGCACTGGTTGGTCTGGTCATATACCACGATGCCGTAGTTGAGCGTGTTGGGTACCTCAGAGTTCCACGGAGCGAGCTCGCCGAGCCCTGCAGCGAACTTGGGCACACCGAACTTGGTGGTGCGTCCCTCGGTGGCGCTGAAGGAGTAGGTGTTGGTGTAGATGCTGTTGTTGTTGAAGAGCACCTCTGAGTTTTGTCCTGACATGACGCCAGAGCCGTGTTGCCCGTACCAGGTGGGGCGCATGGTGCCTGGGGCTTCGTGGAAGAACTCGTTGAACTCCAACGCTTTCTCAATGCCGTTTTCACTCACACCGACGAGGGTGTAGTCTGTGCAGAGACCTACGTAGTTGTTGCCCGAGGCGAGCGACACAGCGATGTCGAAGCAGCGGATGGGGTGTCCCTTCAGCGGCTCGCCGTTGGTGGTCTCGTAGAGGTTGGTGTAGTAGCGGTTGTAGTTGACGTTGAGCTTGGTCCACTCGTTGTATATAAGAGCGACGTCGGAGTAGCCAGGCTGGTCGGCACGTTCGTAGAAGACCATCCAGCCTCCGTCGAAGACTTCGCTCACAGCCACAGGGATGCGGAAGAATTGGCGGATGCCGTCGTGACGGTTGGTGACGACGAGCTGCACGTAGTAGTTGCCGCCTGTGCGGGTGATGGGCGTGTTGAGGATGCGCTCGTGGCCGATGGTGTCGATGACAACGCTGGCACCTACGCCTGAGTTGGCGCTGAAGATGGTCCACAGGTAGTCGAGGGGTGCTTTGCTGTCGTCGGTCACTTGCTTGCCCTCGAAGAAGATGTTGGGCTCGAGGTTGAGCACGTCAAAGCGCATGATGGAGTATTGGGGCTGAAGACCAGCGCCGACGGTGTCGATGCGCACGGCCTCAAGCTCGTGGTAGTCGTAGTTGCCTTTGTCGTCGTAGCAGGAGGTGACGAGGGTCAAGGCGAGACTTATGAGGAGATAATAGAATCGTTTCATTGGTGAAATATTTTATGTCCGATGTTGATGGGTTAGAAATCGACGGGATTGCCGAACTCGTCGGTGAGTGGCACGTCGTGGGTCTCGTTATACTCGTTGAGCGCACGCTGCATGACCTGCTGCAGATAGGTGGCATAGGCGTAGGAGACGGTGTTGAGCTCTTCGTCGTAGGATGTCTGCGAGTTGTAGTTGATCTCGAAGTCGATGAGATGGAGGTGCTCTATCATGAATTGGTACTTCACGCGGCTGTAGGTGCCAAAGAATTTGGAGAGGGCTACGCGTGGGAAGTTGGCCTTGTCCCAGTTGTCGGGCTTGGCTAGGTAGTTCTTCAGCACGACGGTGAAGGACTGGTGACCTTCGGTGCCGATGGTGAAGTCATCGTTGCTGACCATGCGGAAGCTGATGTGTCCATCTTCAGCGGTGAAGAGGTTGGGGTCGGAGAGGAGCTGGGTGTTGAAGTGCACCTGATAGGTGCCGCCGATTTGCCCTGCCGGAATGACGTATTCCTCGGTGCGGATGGTGTTGCCCATCTTCTCCAGGTCGTCGCCGTAGGCCTCAAGGCGGAAGGTGCGGTCGTGGCTGGATGGCATGCCGCTGATTTGCGCGTAGAAGGTGACGTCGCCCTCTTCGTAAGCGTAGGAGTAGTTGTATGTGGCGGTCTCATAGACGGCACCTGCCTGTGTGCCCACCCAGAGGTTGAGGCAGCACCGTGAGGTGTCGTAGGTGGAAACCTCTTCTTTGGAGCAGCCGGCTGCCAGAAGCAGCAGGGCTGAGAGTAGTATGCTATAGTATTTCATGTGTGTGTCGGAGGTTTATTTGTTGGCGTTGCGTTGTGCAGCTTCTGTTTCTGTGATAGGCAGCGGGAAGGTATAGACTTTCTCGGCTACGGCATCGACAGTGGAATAGAGGATGTTGGCGCGGTTGAGGCGCTTGTAGAGGAAGAAGAGCTGGCCTTCGCCCAAGAACTCGCGGCGGTACTCGCGGATGAGCTCGAGGTCGAAGTCGGCGGGCAGCTCGTCGATGCCTGGCAGGTTGCGTGCCTTGCGCAGCTTGTTGAGCGTGGCCTTGGCTGCATCGGCATCGCCCTGGCGGTATTCTACTTCGCTCTTGATGAGGTACATCTCGGAGAGACGGATGAGCGGCATCTTGTACTTATAGTAGGTGCTGGTGCCGCTGGATTCGTCGTACTTCGTGATGTAGCGGTTGTTGGCGTGTGTGGCCGAACCGGACTTGAAGAGGAAGGTGTAGCGGTAGTCTTGTGTGGCGTTTTCGAAGTAGTCGAGCAGACGGTCGCGGGTGACGGCAAAGCTGTATTGTGAGCCGTCGGCGAAGAACTTGTCAGCGATGTCGGCTGTAAGGGTGAGGTTGTTAAGGGCGAAGAGGTGCTCGTCGGCGAAACAACGGTCGTAGCCTGCCTGCATGTTGGCGACGGTGGACCAGGTGAACTTGCCTGACTCAATCACTTCCTCTGCGGCGTCGAGCGCCTTGTCGTTCTCGCCCATCCAGAGGTAGGCTCTTGCCTCGAGTGCCTTGACGGCGTAGTAGTTGAGGTGCATCTGGCGGTTGATCAGGTAGCCGTTGTCGACGGTCTCGTCGATTTTGCGGTCTGTGATGATGGGGTCGGATGTTTTCAGCAGCGCCTCAGCTGCGAGAAGGTCGGCGATGACTTTCTCTGCCACCTCGTGGACAGGAAGCTGAGGGAACACACGATAGGAGAGTGCTGTGCTGTAGGGAATGGCTGGCTGGTTGGGATTGACTGCATAGCTGACGCCGAAGCAGCGGAGCAGGTCGAAGTGCAAGAAGGCACGCAGTGCGAGCGCCTCGCCCTTGATGACGCCATAGTTGTCTTTGGAGAAGAGTCCTGGATGGCTGTCAATGTGGCGCAGGAGGTTGTTCACGTTGGCAATGCTGCTGTAGGAGTTGGCCCAAAGCTCACGGATGTAGCCGGTAGGCATGGCTGCGTCGTAGTTGTAAGCGGCAGCGTCGTCATATTGTGCGGAGTAGTAGAAGTCCCACTCCTGACCTAACACGCCGATGAAGCCGTAGGTAGCTTCCTTAGCGTAGGTCTTGGTGGACACCATGGAGGAATAGACACCTGCGAGGGCTTCCTTGTAGCCACTCTCGGTCTCAAAGAGTTCGGTGTCTTCCACTTGCGAACGGGGCTGGACATCGAGCCAGTCGTTGCAACTGCTCATGAGGAGTGCGATGCCCACGTATAATATATATATGTATGTTGCTTTCATGTTGAATGTCGTTTGTTTTATATGCTCTCTTTGCTGTCAGTGGTTTAGAATGTGGCTGTCAGCGAGAACGAGAACGTGTGTGCGTATGGATAGTTGAGTCCTCGCTCTGCCTTGACAGTGGAGAGGTGGAAGACATCGTTCATGTAGAAGGTGAGGCGCAGGCGCTCGAGCTTGATGCGCTGCAGCCATGAGCAATACTTGAAGTCGTAGTAGGCCGAGAGGCTGGTGAGGTCAAGCATGTTGTTGCGCTGGACGAAGCGCGTGGACGCGTAGGTGGTGGTAGGCGTGCTGGAGATGTGCTTGTAGAGCGCATGGTCGCCAGGCGCATTCCATGTGTCGCTGAACACACGGCGGTCTACATTGTTGGCAATGTTGACGTTCTCCACGCGGTCCACGAGGGTCTGGTTGTAATAGTCGCCACCGAGCTGATAGCTGAAGAGAAGGCTCAGGCCAATGCCTTTGTATTCGCCATTGAAACCGAAGGTGCCGTGCACTTTAGGATTGGAGTCGCCGGCTATGATGTAGTCATCGGTGGTGTAGTCGTAGGTAGTGGTGCCGTCTTTCTTGAGGAACATCTCGCGTCCGGTGGCTGGGTCGATGCCTAATGAGCGTACGGCCCAGATAGCGGTCATGGACTGGCCTTCTTCGTAGCGGAGGATGGGCGAGGTGGTGTTCTCGGAGTCTTGCTCGCGGTTGAAGGAGCTGAGGGCGTCGCTAATCTTGGTGACTTTGTTCTCGTTGTGGGCAATGCTGCCGGTGAGGCTCATGAAAGACTGCCCCTTCTGGAAGAAGCGCCAGTTGAATGTGGCCTCAATGCCTCGGTTCTGCACGTTGCCAAGGTTCTCCATGTAGGAAGTGAAGCCTGTGGACGTGGGGATGGACATGGCAATGAGAGCATCGCGCGTGCGGCTGTCATAGTAGTCGAAGCGCAGGTTGAGCCGATGCCAGAGGGAGAGGTCGAGGCCGACGGTGAAGTCGCCTGTCTGCTGCCACTTGAGATTGGGGTTTGGCATGCCCATGAGGTAAGCGCCTGAGATATTGTCGTAGATGATGTTGTCGTAGAATTTGTAGGTGGCTTTTGACTGGTAAGGCGAGAAGTTCTGGTTGCCGGTCAAGCCGTAGGTGATGCGGAACTTGCAGAGGGTGAGCCAGTCGGCCCATTCCATGAAGGACTCTTTGTGCAGGTTCCAACCAGCACCCGCACTCCAGAAGGTTCCCCAACGGTTGTCGCTGCCGAAGACGGAGGAACCGTTGAAGCGGAGGCTGGCATCGAAGAGGTAGCGCTCGTCGTAGGAGTAGTTGGCTGCTCCAGTGATACCTAATGAACGGGTGGTGCTTTCTGAACCAGAGGGCTTGCCTCCTTCTGCATATTGCTTGGCGAAGGTGATGTAGTCGACATGGTTGTTGAGGAAGCCCCACGCGGTCATGCCTTCAGCATTGGTGTTGGACGACTGGAGGGAGTAGGCCGCGTTGGTGAGCAGGAGGTGCTTGCCCCATGTGTGGGAGTAATGGCCTGTGACATCGACCGAGAGGTTGTTGCTCTCTCCGTTGTTGATGTAGTAGCTGCCTCGCTGGAAGTAGCGGTCGCCGGTCCAGTCGTGGAAACGGGTGTGGTCGCCAGGGTAGAAGTCCTCGCGCTTGTTGTTCTGATGGGTGTAGCCCAAACGTGCAGTGAAGCGAAGGTCTTCGGTGGGACGGTATTCGATGTAGAAGTTCTCCACCACTTCGGTGTACTTGGAGAAGTTCTTGGTGCCAATGGAGGCGTTGTAAAGTGGGTTGTAGTAGGTAGTGGTGCTACCGTTGGCGCCTGGCGATGTGTAGGTGCCCAGCACCTTGAGGATGTTCCCGTTGTTGTCACGCGGAGAGAAATAAGGGTTCACGGTGACATAGTCGGAGAAAGAGCCGTAGGGGCTGTCGTCAGCTTTATTGCCGGTGACGGAGAGTGAGTTTCGGAACATCCATTGCTTGTAACGGTAGGAGAGGTTGATGTTGCCAGAGATGGTGCGGCGGCCAGACTTCTTCATCACACCTGCCACATCGTTGTACATGACGCTGGCGGAGTAGCGCATCTCTTGTGTGCCGCCTTCAAGATAGGCAGTGTGCTTTTGTCCTACTCCTGTGCGCAGGGGCTGAGAGAGCCAATATGTGTTCACACCTCGTGCGATGTTGGCGGCGATGTTGTTGTACTGCTCGTCAAGCAGCGCTTGGTAGTAGGGGGAGCTGGATGTGTAGCGTCCGGCGTTCTTCTCCACCTGCAGCTTCTCTGTGGCGTTGCAGAGGTCGTAGGACGTAAGGTCGGGGGTCTCGATGTTGAGGTCGCCTGTATAAGTGATTCGCAGGCGGCCTGCCTCAGGCAGGATGGTCTCGACGACGATGACACCGTTGCTGGCCTTGGAGCCATAGATGGCTTTGGCTGCACCGTCTTTCAGGATGGTGACGGACTTGATGCGGTTCATGTCGAGGTCGAAGATTTGCTGTTGGCTGGCTTCGAAGCCATCGAGGATGAAAAGAGGGGCATTGGGGTTGCCGCTGTATTCGCCCTGCAGGCCACCGAAGGAGGCCTTACCGCGGATGGTGATGTCGGACATGTGGTTCGGGTCGGAACCGTTGATGTTGTTCATGTCAACGACGAAAGAAGGGTCGAGTGACTGGATGACTTTCAGCACGTTGCTGTTGCCGACGGTCTTGAGCTCTTCCTGCGTGTAGGAGGAGGTTGAACCGGTGAATGTGGATGACTTGTAGTCGAAGAGGCCGGTTACCACCACGTCGTTGAGCATGCCGTCTTCTTGCAGCACAATGACTTGGTTGACGTAGTTCCGTTTGCCGTCATAACTTTTGGTTTGTGACTTCATGCCGACGAAGGAGTAATCGACTGTGGCTTTCTTGCCTCGAGGAATGGAGAGGGTGAACTTACCGTCTGCATCGGCTACGGCTCCTGTTTTAGTCTCACGTACATAGATGTTGGCACCAGGAAGGGTCTCTCCCTGAGCATCTTTGATAGTGCCTTGCAGCAGTACGACATTAGTTTGTGGCCCGTTTTGTGCCTTCGATACCTGCATGGTCTGCATGGGTACCGAAGTGGGCTTGTTGTCTTGGGCGTACAAAGGAACACTCGTCAGGAGACTGAGCGCCAATGCCGCCATCGTCTTTGTTTGTGTGTGTTGATTTAACATATGATAGAATTTGTTCTTTGGCAAAACAGAAGGACTCTTGCCACACGCTTGTAGCAAGAGCCTGTATGATAGATGTGCTTACTTCACTGACCACTCGAAAACGCCTGCGCTGTAATCGCCTTGCACGATTTCCAGCTTCATGGCAGAGGTTTTCACAGGGTCGAAGTTGACGATGTTGGCAGCACCCTTCACGGTGCCGTATGCTGTGGGGTTCTTCACTTCAGCCCAATCGCCAGTGGCGGTCTTGTAGTAGAGCTTCCAGCTGTCGGGAACGCGGCAACCGCCCCATGGACCGTCGTCGAACCAGTAGACGGTGGAGGTGCTGACGGTCTCTGCTTGCTTGAAATCGTACTGCAACCACTCGGTAGAGTTCTTGGCAGGCCACCAGTGGGTATAAGGCACAGAGCGGTCGTTGCCATCGGCTGGTACAAGGCGGTCGTTGATGGCTGAGAGGGCTGGAAGGTTGCGTTTTGAGCCTGTCACTTTACTCTCCGATGCAATGGAAGCAGGAAGGGCTGGGGTGGTGGCGTTGAGGTCTTGTGGAATCCATACGGTCATCTTGCCTGGACCACGATGCGCCCATGCATAGTAAGGAATGAGAACAAGGCGCTCATCTTTGGTCTGCAACTTGCCCTGCTGGTTGAAGTTGAGGGTCTGTGCATCGGTGGTGAGGGTCAGAACAGCGGTGTTCATGATTTCCTTGGTGCCAATCTGGAACTGAGGCTCTTGATTGATGAGGACAGAGAGGACATCGCACTGGTTGTCGGGATGTTCGGCGCAATAGACGATAGGTCCACGCTCGATGGCTACACGGCCCTTGTCGGCTGCTACCTGTCCGTTGGCCCGCACAATGCGAGGCTCCATGTCGAAGTGGATATCTACCTTGTCACCCTTCTTCCATGCGCGGTTGATGACGAAGTAGCCTTGCTTCAGCTCGCCCTGCACGGGTTGGCCGTTCACCTTGATGGTGTAGCCGAGACGTTTACCGTCGGCATAGGTGTAGAGGTTGCTGGGCACCACCTCGCCTTTCACCCATCCAGGAATGCGGATGTTGAGGGCATACTGGCCTGCACCGTTGTCAATCTTCAAAGCAACGTCTCCGTCCCAAGGATAGTTGGTCTTCTGAGTCAAGGTGACGTTCTTTTTGCCCACCTTCACGTTGACGGTGTTAGAGTTGAAGAGGTTGATGTATAGTCCGTTGTCCTTGACTGCATAGATGTACTGTGGCAACGAAGGGATGAAGCGTGCTGCATTAGAAGGACAGCATGCACAACCGAACCAAGCCTGGCGCTGGTGCTGACCCATGCTCTGGAGAGGATTAGGATAGAAGAAGTTGCCACCGTCGATGCTGATACCGGAGATGACGCCGTTGTAGAGTGAGCGTTCCAGAGCATCGTAATATTTGGAATCTCCGTGAAGGAGGAAGAGGCGGTAGTTGAGATATACCTGTGCAATAGCTGCGCAAGTCTCGCAGTAAGCGCTCATGTTGGGTAGCTCATAGTTCTTACCAAAGGCTTCACCGCTGGCTGTAGCACCCACACCGCCTGTGATGTAGAACTTCTTGCCGACAATGTTTTCCCAGATGCGGTCGATGGCATCAATGTAGCTCTTGTCGCCCGTGAGAGCGGCCACGTCAGCCATGCCTGCGTACATGTAGCCAGCACGAACAGCATGCCCCACAGCCTCGTCTTGCTCCAGCACGGGCTTGTGGCTTTGGCTGTAATCGCTGAGAGAGTGGTAGTAGCCGTCGTTATCGAAGAGGCCCTGGCGAGTTTGCTTCCATGCCGCATCACGCTTGCCGCGCTTGTCGAGGAAGAACTTGGCCATGTCCAGATATTTCTTGTTGCCTGTGGCGATGTACAGTTTGGCTAAGCCCATCTCTGCAATCTGATGGCCGGGAACGACGCTGGCTTGACCGGGCTTGTCGCCCACTTCGCGGCATACGCAGTCTGCATATTTGATAGCGACGTTGAGGAAATTCTTCTTGCCTGTGGCATAGTAGTGTGCTACAGCGGCTTCGCAAAGGTGACCGAGGTTGTAGAATTCATGACTGAGGTCTTCTACGCGCTCCCAACGCTTTGAGCCGGCCCATTCATGGGGCTGATTAGGGTTCTGGGTGCGAGAAGTATAGAGATAGCCGTCGGGCTCTTGGCCTGAGGCGATGACAGCAATCACACTATCAACGTACTTGTCGAGGCGCCCTCCCTTGAACTTTGCGTTAGGGTAGGTCTGTAACAGGTAGCTGGCACCCTCGATGGTCTTGTAGGGGTCTGTGTCGTCGAAGGAATAGGTGCCCTTCTTAATCTCAAAGACTTTTGAAGGGTCTTTGAGGTGTTGAGCCGCATTGCTGAAGTTTGTGTAGCGCCCTGTCTCCTCGCTTTTGGAGAAGGCGAGAGGAATGGTGACATTCTGGCTTGCCTGGAGGCGTTGTCCCCAGAAAGTGTTTTGAGCCACTTTTACTTTGGTAAAGGGTACTTGAGTGATAGGGTAGCCACCGTTCTTGTCCTGGGCCACCATGCCAATAGCTGTCACTGCAGCCACGGTTAAAGTGATAAGTCGTTTCATTAATATAAATTAAAATAGGTTGGATTGTTAGTGGAATCGCTTGCAAAGATAGGCCTTTCTTTTCGTTCGTCATAAAAATAGGGAATAAAATTTGTTCCAAGTCGTTGATTCACGCTGTTTTTTGTACTAAGATAGTAGCTAATGACACTTTAGTTGGACGATTTTTGTATTCTGTCTTCTTCTAATTTGGTCAGATTGAAAAGAAAACGTAACTTTGCAGTCGCAAAGTGATAGTTAGATGGCTATTTGACCGTCAAATAGTTGTAGAAGAAAGTTTTTCAGGAGTAAAAAGAAACAACATAAACAATAAAGCTTATGGCAGAAAAATTGGAAATGAAGGAACTTGCCGAAGTAGCGGTTCGCTTCTCGGGTGATTCTGGCGACGGCATGCAGTTGGCCGGAAACATCTTCTCCACAGTGTCAGCCACTGTGGGTAACAGTATCAGCACTTTTCCAGACTATCCAGCCGACATCCGTGCCCCACAAGGTTCGCTGACAGGTGTGAGCGGTTTCCAGGTGCACATTGGCGCGGAGATGGTCTATACACCAGGTGATAAGTGCGATGTGCTGGTCGCTATGAACGCAGCTGCGCTCAAGACTCAGTACAAGTTCGCCAAGCCTGGAGCTGCCATCATTATTGATACAGACGCTTTTGGTGCTGCAGACCTGAAGAAGGCTGCTTTTGCCTCAGAGGACTATCTTGGCGAAATGGGCATCGATCCAGACCGTGTCATCGCTTGTCCTATCACGCAGATGGTGAAAGACTGTTTGGCTGACTCAGGTATGGACGTGAAAGCCATGCTGAAGTGCCGTAACATGTTTGCCCTTGGCCTTGTTTGCTGGCTCTTCGACCGCGATTTGAACATCGCCTTCAACTTCCTGAAGGAGAAGTTTGCTAAGAAGCCAGGTGTGGCAGAGGCTAACATCAAGGTGATTCAAGCTGGTTACGACTATGGTCATAACACGCATAGCTCTGTGGCTAACGTGTATCGCATCGAGACGAAGAACAAGGTGCCTGGACGTTATATGGACATCACTGGCAACAAGGCTACTGCTTATGGCTTCATCGCTGCTGCCGAGAAAGCAGGCTTGAAGCTTTACCTTGGTTCTTATCCCATCACTCCAGCAACGGATGTGTTGCATGAGCTTTCCAAGCATAAGTCATTAGGTGTCACCACTGTTCAGTGTGAAGATGAAATCGCGGGCTGTGCATCTGCTGTGGGTGCGTCATTCGCTGGTGCACTTGGTGTAACCTCCACTTCTGGTCCTGGCATCTGTCTGAAGAGTGAGGCAATGAACCTTGCTGTCATCATGGAGTTGCCACTTGTGGTGCTTGACGTTCAGCGTGGTGGTCCTGCTACAGGTCTTCCTACGAAGTCTGAGCAGACAGACCTCTTGCAGGCTCTCTTCGGCCGTAACGGTGAAAGCCCAATGCCTGTCATTGCGGCTACATCTCCTACCGACTGCTTCGATGCCGCTTACTCTGCTGCCAAGATGGCGTTGGAGCACATGACTCCAGTCATCCTCATGACCGACGCCTATGTGGCTAACGGTTCGGCTGCATTCAAGTTGCCTAACCTTGCAGATTATCCAGCCATCAATCCACCTTATGTTCCTGAGGAACTGAAGGGTTCTTGGGCTCCTTACCTCCGCAATCCGGAAACAGGCGTTCGCTACTGGGCAGTGCCTGGTCGTGAAGGCTTCCAGCACATCCTCGGTGGTTTGGAGAAGGACAACAAGACAGGTGCCATCTCTACTGACCCGGAAAACCATAACCTGATGACTCACTTGCGTCAGGAGAAGATAGACAAGATTCAGGTTCCTGACCTCGAAGTGCTCGGCGACAAAGATGATGCAGACCTTCTTATTGTTGGCTTCGGTGGCACATACGGACACCTCCACGCTGCTATGGATGAGCTCCGTGCTCAAGGCAAGAAGGTGGCACTCGCTCACTTCAAGTTCATCAACCCACTGCCAAAGAATACAGCAGAGGTGTTGAAGAAGTACCCCAAGGTGGTTGTGGCAGAGCAGAATATGGGTCAGCTTGCCGGTTGGCTCCGCATGAAGGTGGACAACTTCGTGCCTGAGCAGTTCAATCAGGTAAAGGGTCAGCCCTTTGCAGTGGCCGAACTCGTTGAGGCATTTAACGCAATCATCAACAAATAAAAGAAAGGACATTCATTATGGCATATACAGCTCAAGATTTTAAGAAGGGACAGCCAAGATGGTGTCCTGGATGTGGTGACCACTTCTTCCTTGCCTCACTGCATAAGGCAATGGCAGAGATTGGTGTAGAACCTTGGAACACAGCCGTGATTTCAGGTATCGGTTGTTCGTCACGCCTGCCACACTACATGGCGACCTATGGCATGAATACCATTCACGGCCGTGCAGCAGCTATCGCAACAGGTTGCAAGGTGGCTAACCCCAACCTGACCGTATGGCAGGTGAGCGGTGACGGCGATGGTCTTGCCATTGGCGGTAACCACTTCATCCATGCGAATCGTCGCAACATCAATCTCAACATGATTCTGCTGAACAACCGCATCTACGGTTTGACAAAGGGTCAGTATTCACCCACTTCGCCACGTGGATTCGTATCGAAGTCCAGCCCTTACGGAACGGTGGAAGACCCATTCCGTCCTGCAGAGCTCTGCTTTGGTGCACGCGGACACTTCTTTGCACGTGCCGTTGCTACTGATGCTCCTGGCACGGTAGAGATTCTCAAAGCCGCTTACAACCATAAGGGTGCAGCCGTATGTGAAATTCTGCAGAACTGTGTCATCTTCAACAACGGCACTCACGATGCTGTCTATAGCAAGGAAGGACGTGCCAAGAACGCCATCTACGTGCAGCACGGCAAACCCCTCATCTTTGGTGAGAACAATGAGTTTGGCTTGATGCAGGAGGGCTTTGGCCTGAAGGTGGTGAAGATTGGCGAGAATGGCATCACAGAGAAAGACATCCTAGTGCACGACGCTCACTGCGAGGACAACACGCTTCAGCTCAAGCTTGCCTTGATGGGTAACGGTGATGGTTTCCCTGTGGCGCTTGGTGTCATCCGCGACGTAGATGCTCCAACCTACGATGATTGTGTGACAGCTCAGATTGAAGAGGTGAAGACTCAGAAGAAGTACCACAACTTCGCTGAGCTCTTGGAGACCAACGATATCTGGGAAGTAAAATAAGACGATAAAAAAAGCGTAAGGTTGAGTATTGCTCGCCTTACGCTAAGTTTAAGATGCGCTCTTTCGCCTCGTCCAACAGGCTGAAGAGCGCATCTTGTGTTTCTGCCTGCAGAATCTTTATTCGAGTTTGTCGGAAGTCGGGAATGCCCTTGAACAGAGGGCAGTTGGCCAAGTGTCTCCTCACATGGATGATGCCACCCAGTTCCGTGCGCTTGCGCTCCTTTAGTGCGTTGTCTTCACGGAGTGAGTAAGCCACGCTGGTACGCACTTGCCGTTTCAGCACATCCATCTTCCAGTCCAGGGTCATGGAGTCGTCGTGGCGCCCTGTGTCCAGATATGTTCTCACATCTTTGAAGAGCCAGGGCTGACCGAATGTGGCACGGCCAATCATCACCGCATCCACTCCATATTGCTCAAACGCATGGGCTGTTTGTTCCGCAGTGCAGATGTCTCCGTTGCCAATGATCGGGATGTGCATGCGTGGGTTCCGTTTCACCTCTTCGATGAGGGTCCAGTCAGCCTCTCCTTGATACATTTGGCTGCGTGTTCTGCCGTGAATGGTAAGAGCCTCGATGCCGCAGTCCTGTAGCCGCTCGGCCAGTTCTACGATGAATGGTTTCCCTTCCTGAACAGCCCCCCATTCGGCAGGCATGTCGTAGAGTGAAGGCACATCCCATCCGAGTCGTGTCTTTACGGTCACAGGGATAGACACCGCTTTCACCACCTCGCGGGTGATGTCAAGCATCAGTTGGGGAGTGCGCAGCATGCCTGCACCAGCCCCTTTCCCTGCCACCTTCTTCACGGGGCAGCCGAAGTTGATGTCGAGGATGTCGGGCTTAGCTTCGCTCTCCACGATGCGGGCAGCCTCCACCATGCTCTCCACGTCACGTCCATAGATTTGGATAGCTACGGGACGTTCGCTGTCATCTACCCGAATCTTCTCCAGCGAGCGGTTCACGTTGCGAATCAGGGCATCGGCACTGACAAACTCCGAATACACCATGCTGGCGCCAAACTCTTTGCAGAGCAGCCGAAAAGCCTGATCTGTCACGTCCTCCATCGGCGCCAACAGAACAGGCTTCTCACCTAGATTAATGTTACGAATATTCAATTATCGATGTTCAATTAGTTAAGCTTCTGAGAATTCGCTTTTGCCTACACCACAGAGTGGGCATTCAAAATCATCTGGAAGATCTTCAAATGCAGTGCCTGGAGCTATTCCTCCTTCTGGATAACCAACCTCTGGGTCATACTCCCAGCCGCAGGTGTCACATACGTATTTCTTCATAATCGTTCCTGTTTTGAATTATTGTACTAAGTGCGTGGGCTATTACTTGAAATATCTGTTATACAGTCCCTGGAAGCCTGCACCGTGACGAGCCTCGTCCTTGGCCATCTCATGCACTGTGTCGTGGATAGCGTCGAGGTCCAGCTTCTTGGCCACCTTCGCAATCTCCAGCTTGCCTGCGCATGCGCCTTCTTCTGCCTCCATGCGCTTCTTCAGGTTGGTCTTAGTGTCCCAAACCACCTCGCCGAGCAGTTCGGCAAAGCGTGAAGCGTGGTCGGCCTCTTCATAAGCATAGCGGCGGAACGCCTCCGACACCTCGGGATAGCCCTCACGGTCGGCCTGGCGAGCCATAGCCAGATACATACCTACTTCGGTGCATTCACCCATGAAGTGATCTTTCAATCCTTGAAGCACAAAAGCGCCTTCTTCACCTTCAGGAATGGCCTTCGCCACACCGAGTTCATGTTCGCAAGCGAAATTAAGTCCGTCAGTTTCTTCCTTCAGCTTGAACTTTGAGCCAGGAACCTTGCACTGTGGACACTTCTCTGGAGGGTTGTCACCCTCATGCACATACCCGCAAACGGGGCATACCCATTTTTTTGCCATAATTGTTAGAGTTTTAGGGTTAGCAATCGTTTTATTTTGTTACGTAAACCCCCATGTCTCTTTCACCGAAAAAGTTCGGATTCGTTTCATGGGATTGCAAAGATATAGAAAAGCCGTGAACATCCAAAACTTTTTCCATTTTTTTTTGCAATCGTTGAAAAAACAGTTCTCAGCAGCAAATCGTGCCCGACCTCCTGACGTGCAGTTGGGCTATGCTGACGCTACCGCTTTATCGGTTCGGATAGACCACTTCGTTGCTTGGGTCGCCCAGTCCGCCGTAGTAGTTGGCGCAGCGTACTGAGAAGCAGGAGCCTTCAGCCGTTCCGCGCGGTACATTATAATAAGGCTCTGTGGTGAAAGCCACCACATCGCGGTTCTTGCATACGGCATAGAGACAGGCCTCCGGTATATCCTCCCAATAGATGTGTCCCCGGTTCTTGATATGTACCACAGGTGGGTCCACTTGGGCAGCCCGCATGTCAGGTCTCCAGTTGCCAAACACGCGCTCCACATCATAGCGTTCCGCCTCCTCGGTTGTGAGCGTGGTGTTGTACCCCACCGTCCTCACGGCTCCTTCCTTATCCTTGAACTGCTGGCGGCGTGCCCCAGTAGGCACCAGCTGGAAGTCTTCGTCCATGCTTTCGTATTCGGCAAACAGTGTGGGCAGCGTGCCGTGCATCTCAGTCCATCCTGCCGAGTCGGGTTTCAGTTCCATCAGCGTGCTCAGCCACACTGCCCTTGGACTGCCCTTCCAGGGGCGCCCCAGCCAGTAGCGCCCGTTTTGTTCGGGTGCGCCGTAGATGTGGCAGCCGTTGAACACATAGCCATACTCACGTCCCGCCTCTGTGGCAGGAGCGCATATCACGTCGCGCTTTCCGTCCGTGCCTCTTGTGCGCAGTTCCAGGTCGCAGCGGTTGAAGTAGATGGTGCCTCCGCCACAGATGAAATCCACCGTGCCCTTCACCACACAGTCCTCAAGATATGTGGTGCCGCCGTCGTTCGTATAGTACGTGTCTTGCGTACTCATCAGCGAAATCCGCTTGAAGATGTTCCCTCGGCAGTGCTTCTCGTTCAGCGCCACTGCACGATTCGCAAACGCGTTTAAGTCGTTGCGGTAGTTCGACCACAGTTCCAGGTCCTGCATGTAGGTGCTGTCAGCCCCGTTCAGGAACAGCGTCGAGGTGCAGCTGATACCCTCGTGCATCGGCATCGACTCAATCTGCGTGTGCTTCATCCCCTCACCGCATATGCTCGTGTTCGGTGCCGTCAGTATGGTCATCGGGCTCGGAATTTCCAGCTCCTTGCCATTCTCCACAATCTTGATGGGATTGCCCTCGCCCTTGATGCGGTACATGCTCGACTTGATGAAGATTCTGAAGCGCTTCGTCTTGTCGGGCCGGTTGTTTGCCGCATGGATAGCCGCTATGAAGTTGCCGTTGGTAGGCACCACGAAGTCATACTTGTATCTGATACGTCCCAGCGAGTCCGGCACCTGAGCCGCCACATTCAGCGCCAGCATCATCGCCAGCGCCATCACCACTGTCCGCATTATCTTGAAACTGTGAAATATCATATTCGAATCATATAAACAATGCAAAAGTAAGAAGAAAAAACGAGACAGATGGGGTGGTGAATGCAAGAATTTGTATTTCTGCACAAAAAACACCCGCATCCTGTTCTCGTCACCACCGGCTTGTCTGCTGGCAGGTAAAAAGTGCAGAAGAAAGCCCCCACACGAATCTGTCTCAAAACAGGGCTTCCTGCGCCACAAAGACGGTCTGAGTCACACCGGCACCCTCGGTGTGACTCAGACCGGCATATGCGGTGTGACTCAGACCGATTTTTTGGTGCAGGAAGAGGGACCAAAAAGTAGGGGGCTGCACTGATTTGGTGCAGCCCCCTACTTGGGTGAGGAAATGCTTCCTGTTTCTATTTTTAGCTGTAACTTATTCGCCCATCTTGGCGTTCTTCTCGATGGTCCAGCCTTTGCGCTTGGAGAGCTCGCAGTCGGCACCCTTGAACATCTTGGCTGCCTGCTCGTCGCCCTTGAGCTGCCAGTTGAGCCATGCAAGGGCCACTACAGAGAACTCGCCGCCATGAGGCTGTCCGTATGTGCCGCCATGACCTACGGGGAAGTTGGTGGCGCAGGCTGGCACGTGGTCAATGCGGTGGAAGTCGTCCATGCCGTTGCCATAGGCGATGTCTGTCTCGCCACCCAGCATATACATGATGGAAGAATGAATCTCTTTCAGCTTCGATTTGGGAGGCATGGGCATGCCGCCTACGGCACTGCCTGCGTTCTGCTGGTTGAAGAGTCCGCTGTTGCAAATCATCAGAGTCTTGATGCGCTTGTCGGCACAGTTGAAGAGGGTTTGCAGACCGCCACAAGACATGCCTGCCACACAGATGTTCTTCACGTCAATCTTTCCGTAGTAGGGAGAGTTCTTGTCGGCATTCTGAGCTTCAACCCAGTCCATCGCCTCTATCTGCTGCTGCGTTGTGGACATAGGGCCGTGGTATTGTTCGCCCTCCTTGGGCATATAGCCAGTAGCGACTACGATATAGCCGTGAGATGCAATCTCATTGAGGAATTTGTAGTGCTCGAAGGGAGAGTTGTTGCAGGCTCCGTTGCCCCACACAAGGACTGGAAGAGAATTCTTCTTGTTGAAGACAGACAGGTCCTGTGGCACAAAGATGGTGTGGGCGTCGAGTGTGGGCTCTTCCTTCATGATAGCCTTGTAGGCGCCAGTGCCGCCATCCTCCACCACACGCGATGCGGCGTTGTCTTCCTGCATGGTGAAACTCATGCTGATGGCACCTGTTGCCATCAACGCTGTTGCAGCGAAAGCTGCACTCAGAAAACGTTTTACTTTCATAAGGCTTTTGTAGTTTAATTAGAAATAGGTGAATAGATATGTTATTATAAATGATTCTTTCGATGTGAAGCAGTCACCGGCGTCATATTCCCCAGTCTTCCCGGTCCAGATTGCGGTAGCCGATGGCTTCGGCAATATGGTGGCTCTGCACTTGCTCGGCTCCTTCGAGGTCGGCAATGGTGCGGGAGACTTTGAGGATGCGGTCGTAGGCACGGGCGGAGAGGTTGAGCCTCTTCATGGCTGTGCGCAGGAGGTTGAGGGCCTGGTCGTCCAGCTGCACGTGCTTCTGGAGGAGAGAGGTGGTCATCTGTGCGTTGCAATGGATGCCCGCAATGTCTTTATAGCGTGCATTCTGTATCTGTCGTGCACGGAGCACGCGTTCACGGATAGTGGCTGAGGGCTCCCCCTTGGGCGCCTTGGCAATGTCTTCGAAAGGCACGCTCTCTACTTCTACCTGAATGTCGATACGGTCCATGAGGGGCCCGCTGATTTTGTTGATGTAGCGTTGAATCTGCGAGGGTGTGCAGACGCAGTTGCGGGTGGGATGATGATGGTAGCCACAAGGACAGGGGTTCATCGATGCCACAAGCATGAAGGAGCAGGGGAGGGTGAGGTTGTAGCGTGAGCGCGAGATGGTGATGACACGGTCTTCGAGAGGTTGGCGCAGGGTTTCAAGCACGGAACGGTTGAACTCTGGAAGCTCGTCAAGGAACAGCACGCCGTTGTGTGCTAGACAGATTTCACCGGGCATGAAGGTGTTGCCTCCGCCTACAAGAGCTACGTCGGAAACTGTGTGGTGGGGCGAACGGAAGGGTCGCTGGCTGATGAGCGAGGTCTCTTTGACGAGTTTGCCCGCTATGGAGTGTATCTGTGTGGTTTCCAGGCTTTCGCCTAGCGTGAGGGGCGGAAGGATGGAGGGCAGGCGTTTAGCCATCATGGATTTGCCACAGCCGGGTGACCCCACAAGAATAATGTTGTGTCCTCCCGCTGCCGCTACTTCGAAGGCGCGTTTGACATTCTCTTGGCCTTTCACTTCGTCGAAGTCGTAGGGAAAGGTGTATTGCTGCGCATAGAACTCCTCTCGTGTATTGACAATGGTGGGCTGCAATTGGCTTAAACCGCTGAAGTGGGCGACAATCTCGTTGATGTGTTTGACGCCATAGACGGTGAGGTTGTTTACAACTGCGGCTTCGCGGGCATTTTCTTCTGGAACAAAAAGGGCTGTCAGGCCTAGTTCACGCGCTTTGATAGAGATGGGCAGTATGCCTTTGACGGGCAGCACGGTGCCATCAAGACTGAGCTCTCCCACAAACATGTATTGCTCGGACTTCTGTATTGTGAGCAGATTGTAGGAGATGAGAAGAGCGATGGCGATAGGAAGGTCGAAGCCTGAACCTTCCTTGCGGATGTCGGCAGGTGAGAGGTTGATGACAATGGAGTTGCCAGGTGTCTTGTAGCCATTGGTGCGAAGGGCAGAGAGGATGCGGTCTTGGCTTTCGCGTACAGCTCCATCTGGCAGGCCCACGATGGTGCATTTCTGATTGTGCCCGTCATCAAAGTTGTCGGCTTCGACGGTGACGGGCATGGCGTTGAGTCCTTGCAGGGCTGCAGTATATGTTTTGGCGAGCACGGTTAAGAGTAGGTAGTTATAGTTGACGGTTATCCCTCAGGTGCCATCCTTTGACTTTTGTTCGTTGGCCCTTGACTTCTGTTATTTTATGTGCTTCTGAAGCATTTGGTCAAGTTGGGCAGGGGAGTCAGTGTGGTCGATGACGGTGTGGTTGTGGTCAGTAAGGAGGATGAGGGGAATGGTGGTGATGCCGAGTTGCTTGACGGCAGACGACTCGAAGCCGAGTCCATCGGAAGTATGTAGGATAGAGCGGAGGGAATCGCGGCGCACGGCTTCTTGCCATGTGCGTTGTTCCACGTCAAGCGATTGTGTGACGATGCGGAGTGTGTGCAGGTCTTTGTATTGGTCTGCTATGCGTCCGAGTTTCCACAGGAAATCGTAGCCTCCAGGCATCCATGTGGCCCAAAAGGCGATGAGGGTGTAGGGCTCGGAAGAGTTGTCCCACAGTTGTGCGTGTGTACCGTTAGGGCGAGTGAGCGTGATGTTGGGGAGCTTCTTGCCGATGACACGGCGCTGGGTTTGCGCAATTTGAGTCTCGAGGTCGAGAAGGTAATGGTTGTGGGGATTGTGGGTCTTGAGGATGTTGAGAAGTTTCGTGAGTTCCTTGTCGCTGACAGCTTCTTCTTGCACAAAGTAGCGGTCGAAGAGGTAAATGGAGACTGGGGACTTGGGGTTATCCGTAATGTATTCCCTGGCTGCGGAAGTGAGGGCAGTTGGGCTTAGACTATAAGTGTCTGTACGGAACTTGTTGAGGGCTTCGTTGGCATCGTTTCCGCTGATGGTGTGGCGACGGAGGTCATTGGCTGCGGCTTTGTAGGTGAGGTCGTCACCAGGGCCGATGAAGATGACTTGTTCCATACCATTGGGGAACACAAGGTAGTAGGGGGTGAGTTCATCTACCTCGCCTCGATAGAGGAAGGAGCCGTTTTGGACGGTGAGTGTGTCGATGCGGGCATGACTGGCTGAGAGGTTGTAGAGATAGAGTTCGCCTGTCTGCATGTCGGTGATGTGTCCACGGAGACGGAAGGAATCACCGCCGGGACCACAGGCTGCAAATAGCAGCGCTATGGTCCCGATGATGAGGCTCCTAAAAATGTAATGCGGAGTATTGACCTTTGACCTTTGACCTTTGACCTTTGACTTCATATGAGTTAGAAGTTAGGATGACCTTTGACTTTAGACCGTAGTTCTTCAACTATTTGTTGTAGTCGGAGAATTCAGCGTCGTTGGCTGCACGCTGAGTGAGGGATGGGTCAAGGGCTATAGCCTTGGCAAGGTTCTCTTTGACGTCAGCAGACTGCTGCATGCGTGCGGCCAAAATAGCACGGAGGTAATAGGTGGTGGCGTCAGGGTTCTTGATGCTTGTAAGAGTCTTTCCTGCTTCAGCATATTCCTGTGCGAGGATGTAAGCAAGGGCAGCGCTGTTGTTGACAGACTTGGCAAACTTGGTGCTGGCTTGGTTGTACTTGCCTTGTGCCACATAGAGGTGTCCGAGAGCTTCCTCAAAGTTGTTGGCGCCTACGCCTTTGGCAATGTACATTTCTGCATCCTTGAACTGCCCGTTCTGGAGGGCAAGCATGCCGAGGTTGACGTTAGGCTCAGGAGCGTTGGCGTCAATGCCAAGAGCCTGGCGAAGGTAGCGCTGTGCACCGTCGTTGTCGCCTTGGCGCATGGCGAGCATGCCGAGGTTGTTGTAGGCGCGGTAGTTGTTAGGGTAGTACTTGATAGCGTTGCTGAGGATAGGCTGCTTCTGTGTGTCGGAAGTGACAAGAACGTTGGCAGCATAAAGGAGTTCCTCCAGGCTGAGTTTGGCTGGGTCTGTGTCAACGAGGGCAAGGATGGCATCGTCGCTACGGCCAATGACGTCGTAGTTGATGACCATGCGGGCACGGCGAAGTTCGGGGAGGACAGCGTCGGCGAGTTCTTTATAGACGATAGCTACGTTGCGGATTTCACGCTCACGCAGCTCGGGGTCTTCGTACATGGAGAGGACACGGAGAATGATGTCTTTGTCAGGCAGGTTGGATGCTGTGACAAGGGCCTGGAAACCTTCCCAGTCTTCTGCGGTGAACTTGGTGTCAACGTTGGTAGCGAGCTTCTGCTGCTTGAGCTGCTGATTGACGTAGCCTTCAGAAACGGAAGAACGCTTCTCTGCGAGTTTCTCGTTGAGGGCATAGGAACCATCGGGTGAAGCGTATGCGCTTACCTCAATATTGTTGAGAACAAGGCTTTCTTCATCGTTCTTGATGTTTTTGAGGGTCTTGATGAAGTCCTGGATAGTCTGGCTGTTGAGTTCGCTGCCGCGCAGGTTAGCCTGTCCAATGAGGAACTTGACAGCTGCTTCCTGCTTTTGGTTGATGACACGCTGGAAGTTGTCGGGAGCGAGGCCGAAGTTTGCTGTCTTTGCCGTGCGGGTAATGAGGGCTGCTGTGTACTGTGTGCCGTAGCCTATCTTGACTGTAGGCATCTTAAGAACCTTCTTGCCTTTGTGAGCATTAAACTGCATGAACAGTTCGCTCTTCTCCATGCCTTCTTGGAAAGGAACACAGAAACGCATCGTGGCATGACCGCCGTTCTTGTATGAGATGATGGTGTTGTTGGCTTCCACTTTCTCACCCTGGAGAGTGAATGGGTCGCCAGCAGCAGCGCCACCATTCCACTTGAGGACGGGAGTACAAGCTACAACGGCTTTCTTAGGCATAACCTTGGCTGGCACGTTGATGCTGATAGTGGCTGGCACTTCGCCTGCCACATACTCGAGAGGAGTTGGAGAAACGGCGAAGTTGTCAGATACGAATGCTTTCTGTTTTCCACAGCCTGTGAGCAGCACCGCTGCTACAGCTGATAAGAGACTGATGGTTTGTTTCATTGTTGTATGTTTTTTTGAGTTGTTTTCAGTTCTTTAATTTCTTTTTAGTCAGGTAGCGCACAGGATACCATACGGAGAGGAAACCGACGGCAACAACTGTGAGCAGGATGAGTAGAATGTCGGTAGGATGCACGCTGACAGGGTAGGCATCGATGATGTAGCTGCCTTCGCTGTTGCCGAAGCGGATGAGTCCGAACTCCTGTTGGAGCCAGCAGAGGATGAGTCCGAGCGTGATTCCGATAAGAGCACCGATGAGGCATATCATACGACCTTCCATCATGAAGATGCTACGAATCTGGTGTTGGTTGGCACCGAGGTTACGCAGCGTGATGGCGTCTTGTTTTTTGTCTATGATGAGCATGGAGAGAGAGCCTACGATATTGAAACATGCTATAAGTAGAATGAAGGTGAGGAAGATGTATGAGATGAGCTTCTCAATCTGCATAATCTTGAAGGTGTCTTCCTGCTGCTCATAGCGGTCAAGCACTTGGTAATGGTTGCCGAGCTGGGTCTGTATGCGTGCCTTGACGCGCTTCATGTCAGCATTAGGCTGGAGGCGCATCTCAATGGCGGAAACTTGGCCAGGCCGCTCGAAGAGCCGGCGAGCAAATGCAAGGTTGGTGATAACGTATTGCGAGTCGTATTTGTTTTGTTTCACCATGAAACCCACGCCAGGAGAGAAGAGCTCCTCTTGGTTGAGGCTTTGGCGAGGGTCGTTGAGGTCTATGCGTTCGCCTTTACGGGGCGCATAAACTTGGATTGGATCGGAAAAGTCGGTGGTGAGACCTAACTGCAGGAGAAGGTTGGCGCCAAGGATGCCGTAGTCTATAACATCTACATGAAGCTCGAAAACACCATCGCCTATCAAGATGCGGTTGATGCCAGTGAGCTCTTCGAAACTATCTTCCACTCCCTTGATGGTGGCCATGACTTGGCGGTTGTTAATCATCAGGAGTGCATGGTCTTCAAGTGTTTCAGACAGGACTGCCACATCTGGATCGTTGCGCAGCGCCTGGATTTCTTTCTTGTCCGCTTTCATGAACTTGCCTTCTGTGGGTACGACCTTCAATTGGGGATCGAAGGAGGTGAAGAGCCCAGCCACCATATCCTGAAATCCGTTGAAAACGGAGAGGATGCACACTAATGCAGCTGTGGCGATGGCCACACCGCAGACGGACACGCCAGAAATGATGTTGATGGCGTGGTGCGACTTCTTGGAGAGAAGGTAGCGGGTGGCGATATGGAAAGGAAAGTTCAACTTGCTGTTTGATGAGGTGAATCGGTTACTGCTGCAAGAGCCTGTCAATATTGTCGACGTAGTCAAGAGAGTCGTCAAGGAAGAACTTGAGCTCTGGAATAATGCGGAGCTGATGGCGCTCCAGTTTGCCTAGCTCGAAGCGAATCTCTGAGGCGTGTTCGTTCACGTTCTGTAGCACCTCCTGCGCTTTCTCTGAAGGGAAAATGCTCAAGTAAGCCTTGGCTACGCTGAGGTCAGGGCTGACACGGACGACGCTGACGCTGACGAGGAGGTTTTTGGTTTGGCGGGTTTGTGCCTGAAAAATACCCGCAAGGTCTTTCTGAATGAGTCGGGCAATTTTATTCTGTCTTGTTGTTTCCACGCTGTTTGTTTTGAGTTGTTTGTGAAAGAAGTTATTTCTTGTGGATGATGGTAAGCCCGTCGCGGAGCGGAAGAATTACTTTCTCGACACGGGTGTCGGCAGCGACAAGGTCATTGAAGTGGCGAATGCCTTCAGTCTGTGCATCCTTTGACGCCTCGTCCACCACGTGACCGTCCCAAAGGGTGTTGTCTGCCAAGATGTAACCTCCACTGTTGAGGTGCGTCATCACCATCTCATAGTAATCCACATATCTGCGTTTGTCACCATCGATGAAGGCCATATCGAATTGTAGCCCCAGTTTAGGTATCACCTCAAGTGCGTCGCCGATGTGCATCGTGATGCGGTCGGCATAGGGAGAGTCCTGAAACCATGGAAGGGTGAAGTCCTCCTGCTCGTCGTTGATTTCGATGGTGTGGAGGTGCGCCCCCTCTTCCAGTCCCTCTGCGATGCAAAGCCCTGAATAACCGCTGTAGGTGCCAATTTCAAGTACCAGTTTTGGACGAATCATTCCTACCAGCATCTTTAGCAAGCGTCCCTGTAGATGTCCACTTGCCATCCGACCATAAAGCAGATGGAGTTGAGTGGCTCTCCAAAGCCGGTGAAGGTAGTCGCTTTCTGGGTCGATGTGCTTTAGGATGTAGTCATCGAGTTGGCTATCGGCAATTGGGAGCTGGCTGTTTGAGTTTTCTTTCATAGACGCATTTTATGTATGACGAACTCTCAACGTTCACTTGCCAGTTTCTCCAAAGCCTCTACAGCCAAGCGGTAGCTGTCCAGTCCGAAGCCACAGATGACGCCTACGCAGGCACAGCTAATCATGGAGTGGTGGCGGAACTCCTCACGCTGATGCACGTTGGAGATGTGTACCTCCACGACAGGAGTTTTTACGCCACGGATGGCATCCTGAAGGGCGATGCTGGTGTGGGTGTACGCACCTGCGTTCAGCACGATGCCATCCCATGAGAATCCCACTTCGTGAATCTTGTTGATAAGTTCACCTTCGATATTGGATTGGAAGTAGTCCAGCTCCACATTAGGGAACTTCTCTTTGAGTTCATCGAAAAACTCTTCGAATCCTCGGCTTCCGTAGATGCCAGGTTCGCGTTTGCCTAGGAGGTTAAGGTTTGGACCGTTGAGAATGAGTATCTTCATGTCATGTCGTTTATCTTGCGGTGTATCTGTACACGCGCAATGTGTGTAAAGATGCAAAATTACAACATTCCGTCTTCTAGCACAAATTTTTCCTTGTTTTTGTGAGCATTTGGGCGGTTTGAGTCCTAAAAACAAGGGAAACTATTGTCGGAATCGTTCGAAGTGTTTTCGTCTGCACGCATGATGGAGCGTGTCAGAACAGATTGGTGATGTCTACAAGTTTTCCTTCTCGAAGTGAGGCGGGAACATCGACAATACGCTGGTTCTCGCTGCCTCGGAAACGGAGCTGAATGTTGCGTTGAGCTAAGATGAAAGGACCTTCCACTAGCACATCGATTTGCTGAAGGAGCGGCAAGAAGCGTGATTCCTGAATGATTTGTTCCCATCGGTAGCCTGTGTAGCACCAGATGTTGCGGTGTTGCTCCTCTTTGATGCGGCGCGCAAAGTTAGCGATGGGTTCGGGGTTGAAAAAAGGGTCTCCTCCCGAGAATGTGACGGGAAAATCGTTGTAGGCGATGATGTTGAGCAAATCGTCTTCACTCATGTCTCGTCCTGCTGTGGGTGACCATGACTGGGGGTTATGGCAGCCTTCGCAATGGTGCGAGCAGCCAGCAAAGTAGATGGAGGTGCGAAGACCAGGACCATCCACTGATGTGCCTTCCGATATATTCAAGATGCGTAGCATATGATTCAGTTGTTTTGTCGTCAAAGGTCTAAAGTTTAAGGTAAAAGCCTTTACCGTCTTGGACTCGAGGCATGAGGCAAGAGGTTTCCCTTGCTTTACGCCTCACATTCTTCCAGGTATTTGCAGTAGATGCGGATGGCGGTTTCCACCATACGTATACAAGGACGTTTTTTATAGTATTCGTCTGTGCGTGGTTCTGGAGTGGCCACTATCTTGATTTCGGGTATAGTCCCGTCAGCCCGTTGCTTGTTCAGACCCAGCAGTTCCCTGCAGATGAGGGAACCTGTTTCCGCCTTGAAGTCAGCAGCCAGGCGTTGTACCACCTCATAGTTTTTCTTCTTCAGTTCTTGGTTGGGGTAGTCGCCCTTCACTTCGAGTCCTGCCAGCATGAACATGCCACAAGCCGTACCGCAGGTCTCCCTCATCCTGCCGATGCCACCACCAAACGAGCCGGAGATATGAGCAGCAAAAGCCTCCTCCAACCCATAGTGGTCGGCAAATGCCAGCACTACAGATTGCGCACAGTTATATCCCTGCTTGAAGTAGGCAACGCCTTTTTGGACTCTCTCTTCAGTTGTCATTTTTAACCTTAACTTAACTATAGGGGCTCTAAACTCTGAACCCTAAACTCTCCTCCCCCTTGGGGGAGCTAGAGGGGGCTTTATCTGTTCTTATACATGTAGTACTTCTCGTATTCACCGCTTGTGATGTTGTCCATCCAAGCTTCGTTCTCCAAGTACCACTTCACTGTCTTCTCGATGCCCTCCTCGAATTGTAGGCTGGGCTCCCATCCCAGTTCCTTCTGCAACTTTCGTGAATCGATGGCATAGCGCGCATCGTGTCCCAGGCGGTCGGTCACGTAAGTGATGAGGTCGAGGTCGGCACCTTCTGGGCGTCCCAGCAAACGGTCTACAGTCTTGATGACCACCTTGATGATGTCAATATTCTTCCATTCGTTAAAGCCGCCGATATTGTAGGTCTCAGCCACCCTTCCGTTGTGGAAGATGGTGTCGATGGCACGAGCGTGGTCCACCACGTAAAGCCAGTCGCGTACGTTCTCTCCTTTTCCATATACAGGCAGCGGCTTGCGGTGGCGTATGTTGTTGATGAACAGAGGAATTAACTTCTCAGGGAATTGGTAAGGACCGTAGTTGTTCGAGCAGTTGGTCACGATGGTGGGCATTCCATACGTGTCGTGATAAGCCCTCACAAAGTGGTCGCTACTTGCTTTCGAAGCGCTGTAAGGAGAGTGGGGATTATACTTTGTAGTTTCCAAGAAGAAGTCTGTGCCATAAGCCGCATGATGCTCTGCACTTGAAGCTGTTGTGGTGAACGGGCTCTTCACGCCTTCAGGGTTTGTCAGTTTCAGTGCGCCATATACCTCGTCTGTTGAGATATGGTAGAAGCGTTTGCCTTCATACTTTTCAGGCAAGCTTTCCCAGTATAGTTTAGCAGCCTGCAGCAACGAGAGTGTGCCCATCACGTTGGTACGGGCAAAAGTGAACGGGTCCTTGATGCTTCTGTCCACATGGCTTTCGGCTGCAAGGTGGATGATTCCGTCCACATGCTCATCCTGCATCAGCTTGTAAAATGCGTCGAAGTCGCAGATGTCCATTTTCACGAACCTGTAGTTGGGCTTGTCCTCCACGTCTTTCAGGTTGGCGAGGTTACCTGCATAGGTCAACTTGTCCAGGTTGATGATTTTGTATTCTGGGTACTTGTTCACAAACAAGCGTACGACGTGACTTCCGATGAAGCCTGCGCCGCCTGTGATAACAATATTGCGTTTGAAATCCATATATTTGAGGTCTTTTTATCGTTTAATGGAGCAAGAATTTGTATTTCTGCATCAAGTGTAGAATAACGTCGTTCGTATAGACAAGCGCCTTCTTTCGGAGAGGGAAGCGATAGTAGAGCGGGTTCTTTCTCCAATGCTCAATATATCTGTAGGAAGAGAAGACAAACTTCTTGTATGAGGCCACCTTGTCGTAGACTTCGGGACACAGCGCTTTCATGCGGTCGTCCAGCGCTTTCATCTCCTTGTTCTTTAAGCTGCTGTACATGATGCCGAACTTCAGAGTGTTGCCCTCATTGTGGAACAGTTGCTCCTCCATGAAGGCATAGGCACCCGGTGAGAGTCTGTCTTTCACCTGTTCCCAGATGTCTAGCTTATGATTTGCAATCTTCAGCTGGTGGACCGCGTTTTTGCGCATCACGTATCGGTCCATCGACTGTCCAGTGCGTCCCAGGCGGTAGCAATACAGCGTTTTGTCCAGGAAGCAGATGCTTCTTACAGCCTGCATGGGTGTGAAGCGCCAAACGTCATCCGTGTAGAGGATGCCTTCGGGCTGGAAATACTGTATGTCTCTCAGCAGTTGAGTCCGGTATGCCATGTAATGCATTGCGATGCCCTGGAACTTGGGTATGCCGCCAATCTCGTCAATGTTGAACGTCTTGCCGTGAAACTCACCGTATGAGCCGTGCTTGTAGATTTTCCCGTTGATGGTCACTCGCAAAACGTCCGTTACCACCAAGTCTGCCGTGCACTCCTCAAGGAAAGTGAGAACGGCGTCCAGGTCTGATGTGTTGAAGAAGTCGTCCGCATCCAGAATCTTCACATACTTTCCCGTTGCCTCCTTCAGTCCGCGGTTTACGCATGATCCGTAGTGCCCGTTGGGCTTGTCAATCACCTTGCAGAGCGTTGGATACTGCTTCGCAAAGTCATGGGCAATGGCCGACGACCCATCCGTGCTGCCGTCGTTCACCACGATGACCTCCAGCAGCTCTTGGCTCTTCTTCGTCATCAACGAAGTCAAGCACTCGCTCAAATATTGTTCCATGTTGAATGTAGGAACAATCACACTCAAAACCTTACCCATAATATTATTGATAGTAGATGGCTAGCAGCTGTGCTCATGTGGTGCCCACTAAGAGCGATGCGCTGTATCCATTAACTTCAATTTCAATCCTTTCTTTAATCTTTCTTCGGCCTCACTTCAGATACTGGTCCAACCCCTTGTCAGCCCGTTTCTTCTGCAGGCGCTCTGTCTCTTCGCGGATGGCGATATTAGCCTTGTGGGTCTCATAGTTCTCTGCGGCCTTGGGGTGATACAAGTGCACACAGGGAGCCAGCCCTTTGATGTTCTTGCGCCTTACGCCAATGTTGTAGAGGCGGTCCACCAATTCCGTGTCCTCACACCCCCATCCCTCGATGCGCTCCTCAAAACCATTCACCGCCACAAGATCCTTCTTCCAGAAAGCCATGTTGCAGCCTCTGATTTTGTTGATGCCCATAGCGCCCTTGTCCAGACGGTGCAGCCAAGGCATGCGTACCATCACTAGCGGGCGCTTCAGTCCTGGGGTGAACACCGTGATGCGAGGGTTCAGCGTTTTGCAGTGCCATTGTGTGGCTGCCTTCGTCAGTCGGGCGCGATTGCCGTTGACAAAGCAGCCTTCCTCGCGTGCCCACACATGGTCTGCCACAAACGATGGTCCCAGCACGATGTCGCCATCAATGATGATGATGTAGTCACCCTTCGCTTTCGCTATGGCCACATTGCGCGACATAGACAATCGGAACCCCTCGTCGGGTATCCATGAGTGAACCAGTGGCACAGGGAACAGAGCCTGATAGCGTTCAATCAGCGCCTTCGTGTCCTCCTTCGAGCCGTCATCCGCCACAATCACTTCGCAGGGCAGTACACGCTGCCGCATCACGCTCTTCAGCACTAGTTCCAAAAACACGGGCTTGTTATATGTGGTGATAATCAACGTGGTGTCATCAGCCACACGCATCTTCTTCTGCATTTCGTATTGCGTAAGTTTGGGTGCAAAGATAGGACAATTAATTGAGAATTGGCTGTAGAAAGCAGACAATTTTACTGTTATGATGAGTTTGAAAGGAAAAAAAGAAGTTATCGCATCTGTTCGCCGTCAATTGGCAATCCTATGCGATAACTTCATCATTGAGAAAAATAAGGGTATCTTAAGTCTTTTCTCTTAGGGCCTGAAAGTCTTTACTTGATTTCAATGTTCAGCGTCTCCTTCGCCTTTTCTTCTTCTGTCTTCTTCGGAATGTTGATGGTCAGGACGCCGTCTGCCATATTGGCTGCGATTTTCGTCTTCTCAACATTGTCAGGCAATGAGAACCTCTGTTCGAACTTGCTGTAGCTGAACTCGCGACGCAGATACGTCTTCTTGTCCTCCTTCTTGTCGCCGTCCTTCGTCTCGTTCTTCTTCTCCATGCTGATGACGATGTCGCCATCGTTGGTCAGCTGAATCTTGAAGTCGTTCTTGGTCATGCCTGGAGCGGCCACTTCTACTTTGTACGCTGTTTTGTCCTCCGATACATTGATGGCTGGAGTCGTTCCTTGATATTTAATGGTTGGCATCCAGTTGTCGTCGAAGAAATCGTTGAACAATGAAGGGAACCATCCCTGGTTGCGTGTTGAATAAACAGTAGGCATCATAGTTTTGTCCTCCTTAGTTTTTTAGTTTATTAGTTGTAGTTAAATAAATTCGTTGTTTGTTCGCCTCCCGTTGTCCAATGTCTTCTGCATTGTATTCCGTTCGGCGTTCACTTTAGCATAAAGGGCAATCTTTGTGCCTAACTGCCACTTTGTCAACACTTTTAAACTCCGTTAAACATTCGCGCCACCTCATTAAACTCTGTTAAACATTGAGGGTGACAGAGGGTGACGTTTTGTCGTTCTGCTGGACCTAGAGGGTCAAAGGTCGGAGGTCAAAAGTCAAAGGTCGGGAGCAGATAAAGCAATCGGCGCACCCGATTTGTTGTGGGTGCGCCGATGGTGTCATTATAGGAAGAAGTGCTTATTCAGCACCGCCCTGACTGATGCCGCCCTCGTCCAGAGGAATGTTGCCGCCTGTAACCTCAATGGTGATAGAGTTCGTGGCATCGTTGTTTTCCTTCGAGGTGCAAGTGATAGTCACGGTGCCGTTCTTTACGGGCGTCAGCACACCGTTCTCGTCGATGGTGGCAACGTTAGTGTCATCCACGCTCCATGTGACATCCTTCTCGGTGGTGTAGGTTGGAGTAAAGAGTGCCCTCAGCTTATAGTTCTCACCTACAGCATATTTGCCGCCTGACGTGTTGGGGATGCGGATGGATAAGGTTACGGGGCGTGTCACTACATAGACCGGGGTATAGCTTGTTTGGTAAGAGCGCTCGTTCTCGGTATAGACGAGTGACAGGCTGTAGTTCATGCTGCCGTCGAAACCGCAGGGGGTGCCAGTCACGGTCAGTGTTCCCTTCTCGTCATTGCCTGCAGCGGCGGTAATCTCCATAGCGGCGCCATGCTGGCTCACAAATTTCAAGCGGCTGATGTCCGATGCCAGCACACTAGCCAGCTCCTTCGGCTCCACCTCATAGATGATGGTAGTGGCGCTGGGCTGATCCACGGTGATGTTCACCACGCCAGCCTCGGTATTGAACACCACGCTGTTCAGCTGCGAGAGCGTCTCTTTATTGTACTTGCGCAGGGCATCGTTCTCTGCCGTCAGTTTGTCGATGTCGTCCTGATAATCGCTGCAGGACACTGCGCCCAGCATCAGTGCGGGCATCATCAATGCATAAAAAAGATTCTTTTTCATATCAATTTTGTTTTTAATGTTTACTTTTCAATTGTGACTGCTACTGCAGACAGACTCTCCTTACTATTGTTCTTTGTCTCGCCCTTGCCCTCGGTCTTGATGCGGTTGCCATCGATGCCACGGGCCACGAGGGCCTTCTTCACGGCATTGGCACGCCAGCGCGAGAGCTTCAGGTTGTACTGCCACTTACCAGTGCGGCTAGCCAACCCCACGATGTTCAGTTTCTTGTCTGGATGCGCCTTCATGTATTCAGCAATCTGGTCAATCTTCGACACTTCAGAGGGCTGGATGCGCGACGAAGCGAAGCCAAAGTACACTTTTACCTCTGTAAATACAGGTTCTATCACAGGTTCGGGCTTCTTCTCCTCAACCGCGGGCTTCGGTTCTTCCTTCACCACAGGCTTGGGCTCTTCCTTCACCACGGGCTTGGGCTCTTCCTTTACCACAGGCTGCACAGGTTCCTCGATGGTGATGTGCTTGCGGGTCTTGCCCAGTGCAATCTTCACGCCCACCAGCAGGTTTTGTTGCCAGTCCAGGTTGTCGCTCTTGCCCTTCTTCGAGTTCCATTTGTCGGACAGCATGTTGGCATTGTACTCCAAGCCGAGTGCTACGCGCTCAGAGAGGTCATACTCCACGCCTACGCCCAGTCGGCCTGCGAAGAACGTTTTCGTGCCGTCCCACAGCTTCTCGAAGCCGCCATTCTGCAGGGCGGGAATGCCAGCGCTCTCGTTCATGGCAGCCAGACAATTGGCGTCGCCGTTGCGGAAAGCGATGTTCAGTCCTGCGCCCGCCAGTCCATAGACGTTCCACTTGCGGTTGGCATCCCATCCCCAGATGAGGTTGCTCAGGCTCACCGTAGCGTCGAGGTTCGCCTGCACGTAGTTCCATTTATATTCAGCCTTAGGATGAGCTTGCCAGTTGCGAGCCTGCCAGCCCGACGCACCGAGGCGCAGACCGAAGACCGGCGAGAACTGACGTCCCACGCTTAGCTGGGCTGCAGGCGACAGCAGCTTCGAGAACTTCGCATCGCCCACATGATAGCCCACGCCCACTTGAGGCTGGACGAACCAGTGGGGCTGGAAGGCCACCGAATCTCTGGTCTGCGCCTGCACGCCTGTCAGCGCCAGGCAGAACAGTACAAGAATCAATTCTCTTTTTTTCATATACTTGTATTCTTTGTTATTATCTTTTTTATCAAGAATTGGAGAATTGGAGAACTTTTCCCGTTTACCTATTTCAAGATGCTTAGAATGATTCTCCCATTAGCTACGCTGAGAAAAGTTCTCTAATTCTTGATTTAATCTCATTACCACACGGCCACCTTCTTTCCATTCTTGATGAAGATGCCCTTGGTCTTAGGCATGCCGTTCAGCTTGCGTCCGCTCAGGTCGTACCAATTGTCAATGGTTGGTTCTTCATTTTCAATTGTCTCCAGACCAGTCGTTCCTTCCTCTGCATTGCCATTCACAATTCTCAGCACGCGAGATTTAGCTCCAGCCTGCTCGTTGCCCAGATGCAGCACAGCCTTTCCGGCAGGCACTTTCACCTCGTCGCCTTCAGCCAGGATGCTGTGGAACGTATTGTTCTGCAGCACGAAGTAGTGACCGCTGTCATAGTGCTTCTTCTCAATAACGGGCTCTAGGCAGTTCTTTTGGCCGTAGTCCTTGTTGTCGCTTTTCGCTACGGGTGTACCGCTGGCGATGCGTCCGCTATAGGCCCAGAGGTCGTAAGTCTTGCCGGCTTCACCGAGCAGCAGCACGCCATTGTTAGCCTTGATGATGCGCTCGTTGTCGTACTTCAGCATATCCTCGGGGATAATCTCGGTAGCCACCTCAGCAGTATTCTTCACCTGCACGGTATAGACATCAATTCCCTCAGGAATCACCACGTCACAGCCAGTGCCCAGTGTCCAGTACTTGTTCGCCGGTGTTACGGTGCACACCACCTTCGTATTCTCGTAGTTTTGCTGCAGCGATGCCATCAGGGCATAGTCGTCGAGCAGAGCCAGTGTGGTGTGGATGGTAGCCGTTCCGGGGAAAGCGCCCTCCTCGATTTGGATAGGCTCTTCGGTGTCAGGCATGATGATGTCGGTCACGTTGTCCAAGTTGGCCATCGCGTCAGGACCTATGGCTACCACGTCCCAACCGTTGATCTGTGCTGGAATCTCGATGGTGATGCCCTCGCCGTCGGATGCGTCAGCCTCGAAATTGTCGATGCTCAGGGTCTTCGTCTCGCGGTCCACCACGCTCAGGGTCAGCTTTACATCTTCCACTTCCTCACCGGTCTCGGTCTCCTCGGCAGTGCCGTCCACCACCTGGTCCTTGATGATGAAGTCGGCGGTCACGCTGCCTGTGAAGTTGGTCTTGCCGGTTACAGTCACCGTGTAGATGCCAGGATCAGTCGCTGTGTTGCCCTCCACGTCGTATTGAGCTGCGGGAACAGTCAGGTTGCCTGCCTTCACCTCTGCTATGCCAGCAACCTGAGTCACGTTCTTGTCCATGTCATACTGGAATTCAGTCTGAGCCAGAGTCACACGGGTCAGCGTAGCGGGGATGATGGTGAACGTAGCGGTCTGTGTGCCGGTGTAGTTGCCCTTACCCGTAGCGGTAACGGTAGCAGTGCCGGCGTCCACGTTGCTGGTGTAGGCCAGTGTGTAGTCGGTGTTCTCTACCAATACGGCCTCGCCGTCCTTCACCGTAACGGTAGGAGTCTTGGCATTGCCGTCGTAGGTGTATTCGGTTGTGCCGAGTGTCAGTTCAAACAGGTTGGCGTTGGCTTCCACGATGCTCCACTGGGTGGTCACTTCGCCCTTGAAGTTGCCCTTACCGGTCACCTTCGCGGTGTAGTTGCCCACGGTTGTGGCCTTGTTGCCAGTCACTTCGTAGCTCTCAGCGGGCACCACGATGGTACCTGCGTTCACATAAACCACCTGAGCCTCACGCTCCAGTTGGTTGTAGATGAAGTTCGTCTCGGCCAATGACATAGAAGTCAAATCAGCCTTGCCGATGGTCACCTTGAACGAGCTTGGATCTACGGCCTTGTGGTTGGCATCTGCCTCTATCTTATAATATATGGTATATTCCTTGGCGTCGATGCCAGTAGGGATGGTCTTGGACCAAGTTT
>ONLY01000033.1 GCA_900318775.1 uncultured Prevotellaceae bacterium
GGTTGCTTCCCGAAAGCGAGTGCAAAGGTACAACCTTTCTGAATCACCACCAAATATTATGACAACTTTTTTCAAGAAAAAGACAAAAAAGAACGATTACACCACGTTTTAAGAATTATAAACACTGAAATCTCTGCTCGTTCGAAAGAAAAGGCATATCTTTGCACAAATTTGTTAGACATCATTTTTTAATGAACTACATCCATTTTATAAATATTTGAAACATCTCTATCGGATAAAAGACTATTAAAAATCATGGCCACATATCAACGAGTCACGCTCCTATTATATATATTAATAATGTGTAGAGGTGAAGCATTCGCACAAAAGCTACTTGATACTGCAAATACATTGCAACAGAGAGCCTACGGTTCCATTGTACACCTCTCATATCCACAAAATATCGAGTGGATGCCTGATGGTGAGCACTACATACAAGTGGAACAAAACGACAAAGCCCAAAAGGAAATTGTCACATATTCTGTAAAAGACGAGAGCAGGACGATATTGATTCCCGCGAATCAGCTAATGGTTGATAAAACAAGTAAAAATCAAATTGAGCCTTGGGAATATTCTTTCAGCAAAGACATAGAGAAAGTGCTGTTTTTCACAAATACGAAGAAAGTGTGGCGCTATCATACCCGTGGTGACTACTGGGTACTCGACCGCAAAAGTGGAGAATTGCATCAGCTCGGCAAAGGACTACCTGAAAGCAGTTTGATGTTTGCAAAGTTTTCTCCCGATGCCAGCAAGGTGGCATATGTGAGCAGAAACAACATCTATGTTGAAGACCTGCAAACAAAAACCTACCATCCCCTCACGATAGACGGCAATGACACAATCGTGAACGGAACGTTCGATTGGGTATATGAGGAAGAATTCGATTGCCGAGACGGTTTCAGATGGAGCGGAGACGGTAAGTATATCGCATATTGGCAGAGTAATACAAGCGGAACAGGATGGTTCGACATCATCAATAATGTGGACAGCATCTACCCCACGGTACAACATTTCCCCTACCCCAAAGCTGGCACAACCAACAGCGCCGTAAGAATTGGCTATGTGAGTGCTAATGGTGGTTCGACGACATGGCTGCCCATCCCTGGAGATGAACGCAACAACTACCTTCCTCGCATGGAGTTTGTGCCAGGAACCAACCAGCTGTTTATCCAACAAATGGACCGTCCGCAGCATACCAACAAGGTTTGGACGGCAACGATTGGAAAACAAGATTTAAAAATCATCTTTGAGGATAGCGACATAGCTTGGGTGGAAACCAATGACCACGTAAGATGGCTGAGAGGCAACAAGTACTTCACTTGGATGAGCGAACAAGACGGTTGGAGACATCTATACCGCATAAGTGCAGATGGCCAACAAATAAGCCTTATCACAAAGGGCAATTTTGATGTCATTCAACAAGTCGGTTTGGATGAGAAGAGCGGCTATGTCTACTTCATTGCCTCACCAGACAATGCCACACAACGGTATTTGTATCGTGCCAAACTTTTTGGCAACGGCAAGTGCGAACTGGTGAGCGATGCCAACCAAAAAGGCCAGCACAGCTACAATATGTCGCCAACTTGCACTTGGGCAGTCCACACCTTTAGCAATGCCAGTACCGTACCACAGACAGAGATGCTCTCATTCCCTTCGGGCAAGACAGCAAGAGTGATGGTGGACAACAGCAAGGCTCAGCAGGAGTTTGATGAATTAGGCATACACCCCAAAGAATTCGTAAAAGTAAAGTCTGGTGAGTTGATGCTTGACGCATGGATGATAAAGCCATATAATTTTGATGCCAGCAAAAAATACCCCGTCATTATTGACGTATACGGCGAACCAGCCAGTTCCACCGTGCAGGACGTATGGGCAGGCAGCACGTGGCACCAGTATCTAGCCAGCCTCGGCTACATAATTGTGAGCATTGATAACCGCGGAGCCGCTGCACCCCGTGGCCGCGAATGGCGCAAGTGCATTTACGGAGAAGTAGGCACTTTCGCTAGCGAAGACCAAGCACAAGGGATTCTCGATTTGGCTCGCCAATATTCCTTCATTGACACAGAACGCATCGGCATCACCGGTTGGAGCGGCGGCGGAAGCCAAACGCTCAACTGTATGTTCCGCTATCCCAAAGTGTTCAAGACAGGCATTGCAGTCGCTTTTGTAGCAGACCAGCGGCTCTATGACACCATCTATCAAGAACGCTACATGAACACACCGCAGAACAATCCTCAAGGTTACAAAAACGGTTCCCCCATTAACTGGGCCAATGGTCTGGAAGGTAACTTGCTTCTCATTCACGGCACTGGTGATGACAACGTACATTATCAAAACTGCGAGATGCTGGTCAACAAGCTCATCAAGGAAGACAAAATGTTCTATCAAGTCTCTTACCCCATGCGTTCCCACAGCATCAGCGAGGGAGAAGGAACCACTAGGCACCTACGTAAAACCATGGAAAACTTTTGGCTTAAATTCCTACCTGCTGGAGGAAGATAGCCATTCAGTCCACTAAACGAACGATACATTTTATTTACATACAAACAACAGAACACAATGAAAAAGCTTTTTTCTCTTTTGGCCATACTGGCCCTGATGACAGCAACAAGTTGCGCACAAGACTCAAAGCCTGCCACCCAAACTTTGACCAAAGAAGAACTTGACACAAAACTATCCGCCTTCTTTGAGAAACTTAACGCTGTACCAGAAGACGGCAACGAAATCAAAGTCGTAACACAGATGTCCAAAGACTTTATCAAAGAGAACCATAACGATGCAGGAATCTACGTGGTCAGAAGCGTTCTAGCTTCTATCATGTCCCCAGAAGAACTGATTGCATACGTGGACAACGATGACTTCCTCAAGCAAGACAGCACTATTGCCAAAGAGAAGAAATCATGGCTGGTGCAGCTGGAAACTTCGGAAGGTAAGAAGTTTAAGGACTTCTCTGCAGAGTATGACGGCAAGATTACAAAACTATCCGACTACGTAGGCAAAGGGAAATACGTACTCGTTGATTTCTGGGCCAGTTGGTGCGGTCCCTGCAAGGCAGAGATTCCTAACCTCATCAACGTTTACAACAAATATAAAGGCAACAAGTTTGAAGTACTAGGTGTAGCCACTTGGGACGAGCCAGAAGACACAAAGAAGGCTATTGAAAAGATGGGAATTCCCTATCCTCAAATGCTGAATGCACAAAAAGCAGGCAGTGATGCCTACGGCATTAACGGCATTCCTCAAATTATCCTTTTTGGTCCAGACGGCACTATTCTGAAGCGTAACCTGCGTGGTGAAGCGCTTGAGAAAGCTGTAGCAGAAGCACTCAAATAGTCCACTCGGCGAGCACAAACTAATGAGTTTATCCAAAGATGAGCTTCTGACTCTGGTCAGAAAAGGAGCGAGGAACATGTCGTGGCAAGAGAAGTTGCGACTTACTGTGCTGTTGAGTCTGCCCGCCATGGTGGCGCAGATATCGTCCGTAGCTATGCAGATCATTGATGCAGCTATGCTTGGGCACTTAGGAACCAAAGAGTCAGCTACGGTAGGACTTGTTTCCACCACCATCTGGCTCTTTGGCGGTTTGTGCTCAGCATGCGCCTCTGGCTTTGCGGTTCAGGTAGCCCATTGCGTTGGTGGAGAAGATTTGCGGGGAGCCCGCAACATCATCCGACAGGGCATTTTCTCCGGATTGGCCTTCAGTTTGCTGCTCACACTCGCAGGCCTGGCCATTGCGCCGTATCTTCCCATTTGGTTGGGAGCAGATGAAGATATATGCTCCGGTGCATCCGAGTATTTCAGCATTGTGGCCATTGCATTGCCTGTATTGGAAATCAACATGCTCGCAGCCAGCAGCTTAAGATGCAGTGGCAATATCAAAGTGCCCAGTTTCCTCAATGCCCTGATGTGTATGTTGGACGTAGCATTTAACTACCTCTTCATCTTCGTCTTCCACATGGGCACAGCAGGTGCAGCTTACGGCACACTTTTAGCCTACTTCATCACGATGGTGTTGATGCTCTATTTCATGGCCTCGCGCGATCAACAACTGCGTTTTGCCCTTGACACTGAGCTGGCTGGCCGTTGGGACTTCTCACGTTATGTACCAAGCCGGATGTCACTGAAGAAGGCCTTCATCATAGGCTCTCCCATCAGCCTCGAACGTGGCGTGATGTGTGGTGCGCAGATTGCCATCACCGCCATCATTGCTCCGATTGGTTCTGTCGCTATTGCAGCCAATACCTTCGGTATAAACATTGAAAGCCTCTGCTACATGCCTGGTTATGGTATTTCCGAAGCGGCTACAACCCTTGTGGGCCAAAGCCTTGGAGCACGACGTAAGGACCTCATGCGCAGCTTCGCATGGATATCTGTAGGACTAGGCATGACCATCATGGCGCTGATGGGAGTACTCATGGCCGTATTTGCCCCAGAAATGATGCAGCTCGTCTCAAGCGACATTGCTGTCATCAATCTTGGTGCAGAAGTGCTCCGCATTGAGGCATGGGCCGAGCCCATGTTCGCAGCCAGCATCGTAGCCTACGGTGTGTTCGTTGGCTCTGGAAAGACTTGGGTGCCAAGCCTTATGAATTTAGGCAGCATTTGGATTGTGCGCCTCACATTAGCCCTGCTGCTGGCACCATCCATGGGTCTGCGCGGCGTGTGGATTGCCATGTGTATTGAGCTTTGTTGGCGTGGAGCCGCCTTCCTCATACGCCTGAGAGGACGAGGATGGAGCACTATTAGTAGTTTCCCGCATTCTCCAGTCACACACGAAGAATTGGCAACAGAAATAAGGGCAGAAGAACCTGGCCCTTCAACCTTATAATACAAAAGAATAATACTGTACAAACAGATTAAAACTGACATGAAAACTATCAAAAACAGAGAGTACGGAGGCGAACGCCCCCTTTATGCATCATACGACTTACGTTTGGAAAATGTAACAATTCATGTAGGCGAGTCCTCCATCAAGGAAAGCCGTAACATTGAAGCTGAAAACTGCCTCTTTGAAGGCAAGTATGTCTTTTGGGAAAACGATGGTTTCAGCATCAACAACTGCCATTTCACAGAAAGCGCACGAAGCAGTTTGTGGTACTCACGCAACAGCCGCATGACTAATTGCCAAGTGGAAGCGCCCAAACTCTTCCGCCGCATGGACGGCATTTATGTAGAAAACACAGATTTCCCTAATGGCGAGCAGTACTTTTGGGACTGCAAGAACATTGAGTTGAAGAACGTTCAAATCAAGGGATGCGACTATGCGTTTATGCACTCTGAGAACATTCGCATTGACAACTACCGTCAAGACGGCAACTATGCCTTTCAGTATGCCAAGAATGTGGAGATACACAATGCCGTCATCAACTCAAAGGACTCATTCTGGGAGTCAGAGAATGTGACCATCTATGATTCTGAAATCAACGGTGAGTATCTTGCATGGTACGGCAAGAACATACGTCTCGTTCGCTGCCACCTCACTGGCGAGCAGTTGCTTTGCTATGTTGATGGCCTCACGCTCGAGGACTGCACTTTTGGCGAGGACGCAAACCTCATTCTCGAATACTCCACAGTAAATGGCAATATCAAAGGTAACGTGCATAGCATCAAGAACCCAACCAGTGGCACTGTCACAGTGGAAGGCACTGTAGGCGAACTTATCTGGGACGAGAATCAGAAGCAGCCAGCTGACGCAAAAGTTATCGTGAAAGGGTAAATTCAGCAAGTATAACATTACTAATGGAGAGGCATGTCGATATGACATGCCTCTTTTATTGTATTTCTTTATCTTTATTATCCACGAAGACAGCACCAAGATATACATTTCATTTTCTTCATAACCAACGATCTAAAGATTTTACCTACCTTTGCAACAAATCATCAACAACAAAACATCAGCAACACATTCAAAACTATGACATTCGATTTTGACAAAAGCATTGACAGGAGAGGCACCAACTGTGTGAAATGGGACGAGATGCCTTCCAACGAGATTATCCCTCTATGGGTGGCCGACATGGACTTCGAAACAGCGCCCTGTGTACAGCAAGCTCTTAAGGAGCGCCTGCAACATGGGTGCTTCGGCTACACCTTCGTACCCGAGAGTTTCTACAATGCCACCATCCAATGGTTTCAGCACAGACACCAGTGGACGATTGATAGGAAATCCTTTATATACACTAGTGGCGTAGTGCCTGCCATCTCGGCTATCATAAAAGCACTCACCACCGCAGGGGACAAAGTTCTGGTACAGACACCCGTCTATAACTGTTTCTTCTCCAGCATCAGAAACAATGACTGCATATTGGCAGAGAACACTCTCAAAAATGAGAACAGCCATTATTGCATTGACTGGGCAGACTTTGAGGCGAAATGTGCTGACCCTGCCGTTAAGGTATTCCTACTGTGCAACCCTCACAATCCAGCTGGACGCGTATGGACACGCCAAGAGTTAGAGAAGATGGGCAATATCTGTCTGCAGCACGGCGTGTTTGTCATCAGTGACGAAATCCACTGTGAATTCACCATGCCAGGCCACACTTACACCCCATTCGCCTCCATCTCCGAAGCGTTTTCCGCCAACAGCGCCGTGTGCGTGTCGCCATCCAAAGCCTTCAACATCGCCGGCTTGCAAATCGCCAACATCATCGTGAAGGACGATGCCATTCGTCAGAAGGTGGATAAAGCCATCAACATCAATGAAGTGTGTGATGTCAACCCGTTCGGTGTGATAGCCCTGCAAGCCGCTTACTCTCCCGAAGGCGAGGCATGGCTCAACCAACTCAACAGCTACATATACAATAACTATCAACTGGCCAAGTCTATGCTGGAAGCAGAACTGCCCCATTGCCCTGTGACCACTCTTGAAGGCACCTACCTGATGTGGGTGGACATCCGCTCAACAGGCAAAACTTCAAAGCAAGTGTCAGACCATCTTCTACGCCACGCAAAAGTGTTTGTCAATCCTGGTACTATGTATGGAGAAACAGCAGGTGAAGGCTACATTCGCGTCAACCTCGCCACACAACGCAAATTGGTAGAGGAAGGCATCCGTCGCATCATCAGTGGAACTATTGGCAGTTGACAATTGACAGTTGAGAGTTGAGAGTTGACAACGTTTGTAGCAGCGAAAGCAGAGTCAAGCAATGCACAAAAAAGAAGGCATCCGTAGGGGTGCCTTCTTGCGTGTATATAAATAATGTATATTACTTATACTTGATTACTTCAACAGATCGTCAAGAGCAGACTTGAAGTCACCACCCTCCTGAGCAGGAGCCTCATTGTGTGACTCATGGTTGTTGCGAGGTGCACGCTCTGGACGTGGACGACGCTCACCGCGCTCTGGACGTGGACGACGCTCACGCTGTGGACGCTCTACGTAGTCAGCAGGCTTCTCGATGAGCACACGACGAGAGAGCTTGAACTTGCCAGTCTTCTGGTCAATCTCGATAAGCTTCACGTCAATCTCATCACCTTCCTTGATGCCAGCCTCCTCAACAGTGTCGAGGCGCTTCCAGTCAATCTCTGAGATGTGGAGCAGACCGTCCTTGCCAGGCAAGAACTCTACGAAGCAGCCATAAGGCATCACAGAACGAACTGTGCCATGATAAACCTCACCAACCTCTGGGATTGCAACGATAGCCTTAATCTTAGCCAAAGCAGCCTCGATAGCATCGCGACCTGGAGCAGAAATCTGTACCTTGCCCACGCCATCCTCTTCATCGATAGTGATGACTGTCTGTGTATCCTCCTGCATCTGCTGAATCACCTTACCGCCAGGGCCAATGACAGCGCCAATGAACTCCTTAGGAATGGTAATCTGCTCAATGCGTGGTACGTGTGGCTTAAGCTCTGCACGTGGTTCAGAGATGGTCTTCATCATCTCACCCATGATGTGCTCACGACCAGCTTTTGCCTGCATGAGGGCCTTCTCAAGAATCTCGTAAGAAAGACCGTCACACTTGATATCCATCTGTGTAGCAGTCAGACCGTTCTTCGTACCAGTGGTCTTGAAGTCCATATCGCCGAGGTGGTCCTCATCACCGAGAATATCAGAAAGGATAGCGTACTTGTCCTCGCCAGGGTTCTTGATAAGACCCATAGCAATACCTGCAACAGGGTTCTTGATTGGCACACCAGCATCCATCAGCGCAAGAGTACCAGCACAAGTAGTGGCCATTGATGAAGAGCCGTTAGACTCGAGCACATCAGAAACCACACGAACTGTGTAAGGATAGTCATCAGGCAGCTGACCCTTGATACCGCGCCATGCGAGGTGACCGTGACCAATCTCACGACGACCTACACCACGCTGAGCCTTAGCCTCACCCGTAGAGAATGGAGGGAAGTTGTAGTGCAGCAAGAACTTCTGGTAGTAGCGCTCCATCGCACCGTCAACAAGCTTCTCGTCGAGCTTTGTACCCAGAGTAGCTGTTGCCAAAGCCTGTGTTTCACCACGTGTGAAGATAGCGCTTCCGTGTGGGCCAGGCAGTGGAGAAACCTCACACCAGATAGGACGGATGTCAGTAGTCTTACGACCATCGAGACGAATGCCCTCATCAAGGATACAACGACGCATAGCATCACGCTCCACATCGTGGTAGTAGCGGTCAACCAATGTATACTTCTCTTCCAGTTCCTCTTCGCTCAATTCAGGGTGTGCAGCAGCGTATGCCTCCTTATAGTCTTCACGGATTTTCTCGAATGCTTCAGCACGAGCCTGCTTTTCCAGAGCCTGCTTCGTCACGTCATAAGCGGGCTGGTAGCACTTAGCCTGCAGGTCAGCCTTCAAATCATCATCATTCACCTCATGGCAATATTCGCGCTTCACGTCCTTGCCGAGTTCCTTCATCAACTCTTTCTGCAAACGACACTGTGGCTTGATGGCCTCATGTGCAGCCTTGAGGGCCTCCAGAAGGTCCTTCTCCTGCACTTCCTTCATCTCACCTTCCACCATCATGATGTTCTCCTCAGTAGCACCTACCATCAAATCCATATCAGCCTCTTTCAGCTGTTCGAATGTTGGGTTGATAACGAACTCACCATTGATGCGAGCTACGCGAACCTCTGAGATTGGACCTTCGAAAGGAATATCAGACACAGCAAGAGCTGCTGAAGCAGCGAAACCTGCCAATGCATCTGGCATATCTTTACCATCGGCCGAGAAGACGATGACATTTACATAAACCTCTGCGTGATAGTTGGATGGGAACAGAGGACGGAGGGCGCGGTCAACAAGACGGCAAGTGAGGATTTCCTCATCGCTTGCCTTACCTTCACGCTTAGTGAAACCTCCAGGGAAACGGCCGTTAGCCGCATACTTCTCACGATACTCTACCTGGAGTGGCATAAAATCTGTTCCTGGTACTGCATCTTTCGCTGCGCAAACAGTGGCCAGGAGCATCGTGTCGTTCATGCGAAGCATCACGGAACCATCGGCTTGTTTTGCCAGCTTTCCTGTTTCGATGCTGATTTCTCTTCCATCAGGCAACGAAACCTTCTTTGTAATTACGTTCATCTTTGTTTGTTGAAATATAAAAAAACATCTGTGTCGTGCCAACCTTATGGCACGGATCTTTCACTTTAAATCGTCAAAAACCGGACAAAGGTAGTTCTTTTTTCGCACACAAGAACCATTTTTATCCGAAAAAGTGCATTTACCGACGTGTTTTTTAGCCAATTATGCCAAATTTGGGCCATACGGCCTTTCTCTAACCGATGATTTCTCCCCGACAGGAACTCCGGCTCACACGCCGTGATGCCTAAGCCACCTTTCTGCAACAAGCCATTATGTCCCTGTCCATTCGGGCCTCAACGGCTGGCTGGCCTGTGCAACTTTTCTTCTATCGACGTCTTCACCGCGTCGGAGAGTTCCTCATAGGTGATGCCCGCTGTTGGCTGAATGGGAGGGCGGAACTCCACCACAATCTTCTTGGGAAGAGGCCAGTGGCGTCCTCGCGGCAAAGCCTCAAAAGCGCCATTGATCACCACAGGAACAATGGGCACTTGCAGTTCCACGCCCAGAATGGCAAACATCTTCTTGAATTCACCCAGCGCGCCATCAGACGTACGCGTACCTTCTGGAAATATGATGATGTTTTTGCCTTGCCGCAACACATCGGCAAGCTTGCTGATGGAGCGCTTCATGTCGTTTTCCTCCAGCACCACCACATTGTGACGCGCTGCTAGCCAACGACGCAGCGGCGTGTTTACATGCTTCTCCTTCGCGAAGAAATAAGTATTGCGGATTTGCGACAGCCGCACATAAGACATCACAAAGAGCCCATCAAGATAACTCTGATGATTGGCAGCCAAGATGAAAGGTCCCTCTGTCGGTATGTTTCTGGTTCCTTTCGAAGCCAAGCGGAACTGCATCTTGAAGAAGGTTTTGAACGAATGTACTATCCACGGTCCCGTAGGCCATGTGGCGGGAAGAGAGGCTTGAGGCGAGAGACCGGTTGTGTCAGGCGCAAGGCCAGGATTGAGCAACGAGTGCCAATCCACGTCAGTTTTCTCCATACGTGTCTTATAACTTGCCACATATTCTGCCATCTCAGCTACATGGTGGAAACGGGAGAGCGCATCCACCGTCAGCATCAGGCCAAACGTGTTCTCGATGAAGTCCTGCAATCCCACTTTGTCCAGCGAGTCGAACGCCAAGTCCGTCTCTATATGGTCAGTAGGCCGCACTTCGGTCAAACGCTTTTCGTCCTGAATATACTGTTTCAAGAGCCGGTACTCTTCAAACGTCGGTTCCACCAACTGCTGCTTAGGTGCTGCATGCACTCCCGAGCGAAGAATCTCTGCCAATTTGAAGCGTTGCAGCTTGTCCAGCTTCGTGCGAGGCAGTTCACCTTCATACAAGTAGAGCCCCATCACCTTCTTATAAGGTTCCACACTTTGGTTATAAGGTTGCAACACCTCTTCCTTCAGTTTTGTTTCCCGATCTGCCACAGCCATTCCTTTTGCCCATTCAGGCCGAGGTACGATGATAGCACACAATTTGTCTCCGTCAGGCACTACCGCTGCTTCCTTCACCTGCTCCGTATATTTCTCCAACTTCAGTTCCAGTTCTGCAGGATTCACATTCTTGCCGTTCGAAAGCACAATGATTTCCTTGCTGCGCCCCGTGATAGTCACAAAGCCATCCTTATCAATTGTCGCCAAATCGCCTGTCCTCAGCCATCCATCCTTCAGCACTTCAGCAGTCTCCTCCGGACGGCGGTAATATCCCTGCATGATGTTGCGTCCTTTGGCATACAGTTCGCCGTCCACCAACTTACATTCCACAGCTGGCAAAGGGCGCCCCACGCAACCTGGGCGAATTTCGTCAGGACGCGTAAAAGCGATGATAGGAGCAGCCTCCGTCATTCCATATCCTTCCAGCACATCCAGCCCCAAGGTCTTCATTCCACGAGCCGTCTCCACATCCAGCGCTGCACCACCACTCACGCAATACACCAAGTGGCCGCCCAGCTTCTCCCTCACACTCCTGAACACCAGCCGAGACAGCCTGCGGCTCTGCATCTTCTCGCACAGCCAGAAGAGCGCCCTCGTCGCCACATGCGCATCAATCTTCTGCTTGATGCCCTTATACAACGTCTGCCACAACCTCGGCACACCAATCATCATGCCCACCTTGCCACGCTTCAGCGTCTCCATGATGTCATTTGCCGACAGCGACGGGCATATAGCCACACCACCTCCACATATCATTGGAGCCACCACCGTGCCCATCAAGGGCAGCACATGATGCACAGGCAGCAGCATCAGCGTCCGCCTGTTCTCATCGAAGATAGGCACATCCTTCCACACACCCTCTATATTCGCCATCAGGTTGTCATACGACAGCATCACCCCCTTGGGCGAACCCGTCGTGCCCGACGTGTAGATAATCAGCGCCGTTCTCTCCGGTTCCTCCTCCATCATCAGCACCCCCTGCGGACAAGGCTGCGCTTTTTCAGTTGGCAGTTGACAGTTGACAGTTGACAGTTGAGCTTCAGTGTCCACATCGTCCAGGAAGAGCACCTGAGGTGCCACACCAGCCTGCTTCATCGCCTGCTCCACCGTATCCATCTTCGTGCGCGAAGTCCATATTGTTTTCGGCTCACAATCTTTCATCACATACGCCAAATCCTCCACCGTCGAAGTGGCATCCACAGGCACAGCGACGCCCCGACGCATCCACACCGCATACAGCGCATAAATCCATCCCTCCCCATTCGGAGCAAAAATCAGGCAACGCTCCCCCTCGCCCAACGCCAACCGCTGGGCAAACATCCCAATCTGCACGAGCATCTGCCCGTACGTCACCTCCCGTTGCGGAGCTACTATTGCCACCTTATCCAAGTCAAAAGCCATACTTCTCAGTTTAAGACTTTTGCAAAGATAGTGCAAGCCGAGAGAAGAACAAAATAAAACCCGTTTTATTTTTTATTCTGAGGCGCAGCCTATCTTAGGCTAACGATAGTGCAAAACGTTATTGAACCACACAACAATTCTTGAAGAAAACTTGAATGCATACCATTTCCATTCGTCTTTTTTGTTCCCTTCGTCCAAATCAGAGAACCGTCCCTTGATCCGCCTGCCATTGCCTTTTGCGTGCACCAAATGGTCTCTTTTATGGAAGGCAGGTTATGGATATCAGATAACAAAGCATCCCTGCTCGAAATAGAACGGGCAGGGATGCTTCTGATAGATAATAAAAACTATTTCATCGCGACGTTGAGCTTTGCTCGAGCTCGCTCACGTTCGATATAGCTTAAGCAAGCTTAGCTCTATTCTCACTTAATCGCGACCTTGACTGACTTTTGGCCAATCTTTAGCCTGAGTGCCATTGATGCTATACACATTGACCTGCGTGCCTTCATCTACACCTTGCACCTTGATGCTACCCCCCTCGCTCTGAATCAGCACAGCGTTAGCAGGGATGTTAGCAATGCCGTTGGTGATACCTTCTCCTTCTTCTATAAACACGAAGTCTTTCCAACCATCTGTAGCCTTATATTTTTCTATTGCACCTTTTGGCACATATAGTGCCGCGTTAAGGAATGTGTTTTGTGTAAAAGTTCTAGAATCCGATGTCTTTCCTGTTATCGCAAACGGATTCTCTATCAAAGAAATGACAGTTGGAATATCGACTTCGTCGAACGCATTATATCCAATGCTCGTCACGCTGTTGGGGATGGTGATGGAGGTAAGGCCTTTGCAGCCATAGAACGCACCTTCTCCTAAGCTCGTCACACTATTGGGAATGGTGACGGAGGTAAGGCCAGAGCAACGATTGAACGCACTATTTCCTATGCTCGTCACACTGTTGGGGATGGTGACGGAGGTAAGGCCAGAGCAATTCCCGAACGCACCATCTCCAATGCTCGTCACACTATTGGGGATGGTGATGGAGGTAAGGCCAGAGCAATTCCCGAACGCACCATCTCCAATGCTCGTCACACTATTGGGGATGGTGACAGAGGTGAGGCCATGGCAGCCCACGAACGCACACTCTCCAATGCTCGTCACGCTGTTGGGGATGGTGACAGAGGTGAGGCCAGAGCAACCAGAGAACGCATAATCTCCAATGCTCGTCACGCTATTGGGGATAATTAGAGTGATTTCTGTATCCTCGTCACTATAAATATGTCTAGCATAATATAAAGGATTAGAGTAATAACCATTGAACTTGATTCCGCACCATGCGGCTATATCTTTTACAATAACTTTTTTAAGGCCAGAGCAGCCTTGGAACACATTAAGCATTGATAATCAACAACTTATACATTAAACGGTAGAGAGGTGGATTGAGGGTTGGACAATGTCAGAAATAAAGAGGCAAAATTAACGTATTTAACCTTTGTTTTATTCAAATGCATAATATTATTTCCCAAAAGCCTCCCCAATTTTCTTCAGCCCAGCTTCCATTAAAGGTTTCATCGTCTTCCCTAACTCCAATGTCACCTCTTCAAATCTATGCAGCCGGTCAATCGTGCCTGACCAACCAACACCTTCCAACACTTCCATTTGCTTCATGAAGTCATGTTCTCGATGTACCCCTGCGTTATGCCGTATCTCAGAAAGCACAGATTTCTCCTGTTTAAAGAAATCTGCCAGTTTCTTCCTGGCAATTCTGGTCTTGGCCAACGCAGCCTGCGACAACAACCTTTGGGCTATATCTTGATACTTCTTTCCGGTAAGTTCATTCAAATCTTCACACCATT
>ONLY01000019.1 GCA_900318775.1 uncultured Prevotellaceae bacterium
GGCTGCCAACTTGTAATCAATTTCTTCGTTTGCCATCATAAAATAAACTATGTCTTACTACTTTTATTGTAGCCTGACACAGTTTACTTTACACTCTCTAGTTATACGCTGACCGTAGCTTTGATATGCGGGTGTGGGTCGTAGTCAGTCAGTTCAAAGTCCTCATACTGGAAATCAAAGATGCTCTTCACCGCAGGGTTAATCTTCATCTTTGGCAGTGGGCGAGGCTCGCGTGTGAGTTGCAGCTTGGCTTGCTCAATGTGGTCGAGATACAGGTGAGTGTCGCCTGTGGTATACACAAAGTCGCCTGGTTGCAGGTTGCACACCTGAGCCACCATCATGGTCAACAGTGCATAAGAAGCAATGTTGAAGGGAACCCCCAGAAATGTATCTGCGCTCCTCTGATAGAGCTGACAACTGAGTTTGCCATCAGCCACATAGAACTGGAAAAGGATGTGGCAAGGGGGCAAGTTCATGTTCTTAATATCCGCAACATTCCATGCTGAGACAATCAGCCGGCGTGAATTGGGGTTGTTCTTGATTTGATCAATCACTTCGCTGATTTGGTCCACGTGCCCGCCGTTGTAGTCAGGCCAAGAACGCCACTGGTAGCCATAGATATGTCCCAGATTCCCATCTTCATCGGCCCATTCATTCCAAATGCGCACTCCACGCTCCTGCAACCACTTGGCATTCGTATTGCCCTGCAGGAACCACAAGAGTTCATAGATGATAGATTTCAGATGTAGTTTTTTTGTTGTGAGGAGTGGAAATCCCTCCTGTAGGTTGAATCTCATCTGATTGCCAAATACAGAGATGGTGCCAGTGCCGGTGCGGTCTCCTTTCTGCACTCCTTCTTTCAGAATGCGGTCGAGCAAGTCAAGATATTGTTTCATAGATGTTCGCGGATTGTTTTTATGCTTGCAAAGGTACGGAAAAATGAGAGAAGAACAAAATTACATAGGCTTTTCTTTCCCTATCTGCGGCTGTCGTATCTTTTCTTGCATCAGTAGGTTTGCCGTTCTCTTTCTCTGTTTCGCGGAACTGATAGTTCTCTTTCATGTGTGGGCAAACCAATTGTTTTTCTATGGGGATGTTCTGCAAACCTCATTTACTCCTCTTTTTGCGAGTTTTGAGAATGGTAGAAAGCCAAAGAGTAGGCCCCCTCTTCCCCTTTTCTTCCTTCCTTTCTTTCTTTCTTTCCTTCTATTTCTAGTTCGCTAGTTCGCTGATTCCTCTTTTCATCCTCTCGTTCCTCTTCATTCCTCTCTTTTTCTTAGCGATTTCTCTCGATGGAAGGGAATAAGACGGGCAATATAAAAAAAGAGCGACTCATCAATGAGCCACTCTTCTTTATGTATAATTTGTTCTGTTGTTACTGCTGCTTGTTAGCCGAGTAGACAATCTTGAGGGCGTAAGCCTTACGCAACACTTGCTTCACGTCGGTGATGATACCCATTGGGGTCTTGTGGTCCACTTTCAGTGAGATTGTGTAGAAAGGTTTGTCTGCTTCGGGAAGTTCACCACGGTCGGAAATCACATAGTCATAGATTTCGGGTGCTTCAGCGTACTTGTCGTTCAGCTGAATGCGGTGAGCTGTGCCGAACTGGCCTTTCAAAGCATCTGTAGGCTGACCGATGTAGATGAATGAAGTACAAGACTTACGAGCCAATTTCTCAAGCTGAGTACCTGTTGGCTTTTCAAACTTCACTTTCAAAGTCACTTCACGCATGGTGGTTACCATCATGAAGAAGAACAGGATGGTGAAGATCAAGTCAGGAAGAGATGATGTGTTCATCTCGGGCATTTCTCTGCCCTCACCTTTATTAAATCTGCTCATTATTTTTGTCCTCCATATTTCTTTGGTTCGGCCTCAGATATCTTCTGAGGATAGACTTCGCGGATGGCTTTCTTCTGGTCTTCAGTCAAGAACTCGTATTTGAAACCAAATTCCTGCTTAGCTAGCTCGTCGCGCAGTTCGTTATAGGCTGCTACAAGAGCATCTTGAACGGCGAAGTAAACTCCGTAGTCTGTTCCGCGGTCTGTCTGAACTGAAATGACGTGGTTTTCTGTCACCATCATTGTCTTGCCAAGACCTTTAATCTTCTTGGGCTTGAGCTCAGGCAGGTTGGGCTTGTTGTCCTCGTTCTTGATAAACTCTTTAGCTCTCTCCTTCACGTCAGCCAGAGAGGCGTAGTCATCACCAATCATCACGTAGTTGTCTTTGTTGATACGGATGTTGAGAATGTTACGTTCCTTGACCTTGATCTCGTTGTTCAATTGGTCATCCTCTGGTGGCTTTGGCAGCGTACGGCCAAGGCCCTGATCGGTGTCCATTGATGTTGTTACAAGGAAGAAGATGAGCAACATGAATGAGATGTCGGCTGTAGAACTAGTGTTCAAGCCTGGCATTTTCCTTTTCTTTCCCATATTATTTGCTCTGAGTTAAAGTTGTTTACTTCTTGTTGGTCACCATGCTGAAGACAGTGGCAATCACTGTCACAATTGTCAATACAAGAATGGCAATCATTGACATGTCTGTCATGATGATGTCGGATGGAATGTTCCAGTCTTTACCGTTAATCAAAAGCACTTCGCTCTTGTTGCTGATACCGACGATGAGGCCAATCACTACTGAAGCTACGCATGTGCCCCATGCGATGAGACCTGCCTTGCTAGCCATGCCGATGTCCTCGTTCTTAGACTTATTGCCGCCACTGACAAAGCCATAGATAACTGCGCCTACAGTGGCGATGGCTGTCAGGATGATGAGGGCGTATGTCCAAATGATAAGGAGGTCTGTCAGCTGTGGATCCACGAATTTGGGATTTTCCTCATAAGGAGTATCGTAGCCAACAAGAAGGAAGAGAGCCATCACGAGGATTGAAACACCAATGAGTGCCCATAGTGTGATTTTTGAGAACTTCTCAACCTTGTCCTGTGCGCTTATTACTTGTGTATTCTCCATTTTGTTTTTCTCCTTTAATTTAGTTAATGTTGTTGACTGAATCAAGAAATATTATGCAATTACCAGAGAGTGTCTTCTGTGTAATCGTATGCTTATTTCTTGTTGTTGTACTTTGCAACGATGTCAAGGAGAGAAATGGTAGAGTCTTCCATCTTGGCTGTAAGTCCTTCAATCTCAGCAAGGATATAGTTGTAGAATACCTGAAGGATGAGGGCTACGACGATACCGAAGATTGTGGTCAACAAGGCCACCTTCATACCACCTGCAACGACTGTTGGAGAAATATCACCTGCAGCCTGGATGTCGTCGAATGCCTGTACCATACCAATCACAGTTCCCAAGAATCCGAGAGATGGAGCCATACCGATGAAGAGGGTAATCCAAGAGCAACCATTCTCAAGTTTAGATGCCTGAACTGCACCGTAAGCAACAACAGACTTCTCAACAGCGTCAGCACCGTCGTTCAAGCGAGTGAGACCCTGATAGAAAATGGAGGCAATAGGACCGCGAGTGTCACGTGCGATAGCTTTAGCGCCTTCGAGGTCCCCCTTGTTGATAAGAGCGTTTTCAACGTCTTCAATGAACTTAACTGTGTTTACCTTAGAGAGTGCGAGGTAAATGATACGCTCGATACAGAAAGCAAGACCAAGGATGAGGGCAATAGCAACGAGTGCCATGAAGCCTGCAGAACCTTCAATGAACTTTGTCTTGATTGTCTTGTACATGCCAGTTTCTACTGGTTCAGATTCAACGGGCTCTTCGTCTACTGCTGGAGCTGCTGCAGTATCCACTGCTGCAGAATCTACCTGCTCAGTTGCTGCAGAGTCGGCTGCTTCGTCCTGAGCTGAAACTGACTGTGTCATACCGAATGTAAACACACCCATCAATGCAATGATTGCAAAAATTTTTTTCATTGTCTTGAAAATTTTAAGATTAATAAATTATTTAATTTTCTATCTTATCTATTGATGAAGGATTGTCTTCGTGGGAACGAATGGCATCCCTAGGTTTTGAGGAGACTCTGGAACTTGCTCCGTAGAGTTGAAAGTTCTTACTTGGTAAGCGTTTTGCAATGTTAACTGTATTCGGCTTTCATTCCATCTCTTCCTTGCGGAGAGACGGGGATTCGAACCCCGGATGCGCTTTTGACGCATACACGCTTTCCAGGCGTGCCTCTTCAGCCACTCGAGCATCTCTCCTTGGTTGTGGAAGTATGTATCTTCCTTTTTTGTTTATGGGAGGCGTTTAGTCCATACGGCTTCCCATAATCCCATAATTGGTGACAAAAATAGGGATTTTTTTCTTTTCCATTGACGTAATTTTATGGAAACTTTTATTTTTTATTGAAAAAAGTTGCTTTTGGGAAAACTTTCAGCGCATTTTCTGTTGTTTGAAGCACAATTTGACGGAATTCCGCCCCATAAATCTCAGCTAGTTTTTCGGCTACACATTTAATGTATGCGCTTTCGTTTCTTTTGCCTCGGTTAGGCACTGGAGCCATGTAGGGTGCATCTGTTTCCAATACGATTTTGGTGAGTGGAATGCCTCGTTTGACAACTTCTGGGAGTGTACTTTTTTTGAAGGTTAAAACCCCTCCTATGCCTAGCATAAAGTGAGGGAAAGAGAGCAAGTCTGCAGCTTCTTGCTCCGTGCCTGTAAAGCAGTGAAAAACGCCAGAAAGCTGGCTGTTGCGGTGGTGTTCCATCACCTCCAAGAGTTCGTGGTGTGCATTCCGGGCATGAATCATCAATGGAAGATGGTATTTTTCCGCCCATTGTATCTGTTGCTCAAAGACTTCGAGTTGCTCTTGTTTATGGGTGTCATCCCAATAGAAGTCAAGGCCGACTTCGCCTATGCCGATAATGGGGACGTTGGAATCGTTCGTTGATTCGGCTTGCAGTGATTCTTGAAGCAGGTCCTCAAGTGAGGCTAGGGCCAAGTGATAGTCTTCATCCTTGATGTTTTCGGGATGAAGGCCAATCATTGGGTATAGAAATCCTGCATGTGTGTGGCAGATGTCAAGCAAGTGCGGGGTGTCTTTGTGGCAAATGCCAGGAACCATAATGCCCCTTACCCCGCTCTCTTTAGCCCGTCGGATGACTTCTTCCAAATCCTCTGCGAACTCGGGCCCGTCAAGATGTGCGTGCGTGTCAATCATATTTGTTCCGTTCCAATCAATATTGCCGTCCGAGAAGTTTGTCGGCAAAGTGGCGAAGTTCCGTTTTCTTTTGACTATCCACTTTTACCTTTTCGAGGCATGTGAGTGCCTGGGAAAACAGCTTTTCTATTTTCTGTTGAACAAGTTGGCTAATGCCTACTATATTATATATATGTGTAACCGCTGCAATTTTCTTTGTTTCCTGAAAATCCTTGCCTGACATCCATTTGTCGAGCTCTGCTTTCTGTGTCTCATCTGCCAGTTGGTATGCTTTGATGAGCATGAATGTTTTCTTGTTGTCAACAATGTCACCACCCAATTTTTTTTGGAACTTCTTCGGGTCTCCATAGACATCGAGCCAGTCGTCTTGAAGCTGAAATGCAAGTCCCATTTTTTCGCCGAAGGCATAAAGGTTGGCTTGGTCTTCAGCATCGGCACCCCCCAAGATGGCTCCAATCTTTAATGCATAGCCTAATAACAGGGATGTTTTTAGACGGATCATCTCCATGTATTCTTCTTCGCTGACATCGTTGCACGTCTCGAAATCGATGTCATATTGTTGACCTTCGCAGACTCCAAGGGTCGCGTCAATGAAAGCGGCCCATGCCTCATTGTTCTTGACGCCTTGATTGAATAGCTGGTAGGCCATGATAAGCATTGTGTCACCAGAAAGGATTGCTGTGTTTTCATTCCATTTCTTGTGTACGGTTAGATTTCCTCTGCGCATGTCACTTTGGTCCATTAAGTCATCATGCAGCAATGTGAAATTGTGATATGTCTCTAATGCAAGCGCATTGTTGAGAATTGTGTCGACATCGTCTTTATAGAGATTATATCCCATAAGCATCAGCAAGGGACGAATCCGTTTGCCGCCAATGGAAAGAATGTATTGGATAGGGGCGTAGAGATTTTGAGGCTCTGCGTTGTATTGGATGTTTTTTACTCCTTTGTTTACTTTTTCGATGAGTTCGTTGGCTGTGTACATATTGATAGGTGATGTGTAAATAAAAATGTCGCACAATATGCTATACTGTGCGACATTTATATGGATGTATTAGCTTACTGCAGACGGAATGTGACAGGAAGAGTGAATCTTACACGTACATTCTTACCGCGCTGCTTACCTGGTGTCCACTTTGGCATTGACGATACAACACGAATAGCTTCTTTGTCAAGCGATGGGTCAACAGGACGAATGATTTTGGGCTCTACAATTGAACCGTCCTTATTTACCACGAATTGTACCATTACACGGCCTTGGATATTGTTTTCCTGTGCTTGTGCAGGGTATTTCAAGTTTTTCTGCAAATATTGCATCAGAGCCTTGTCGCCACCAGGGAACATTGGGTTCTGTTCTACGACTTCGAAAATCTCTCCCTCATCGCTTTCCTCTTGTACTGGAGCTGGAGGGCCTGCCATAACTGGGCCTGAAACGTGAGACACTGGGCCAGAGATTGCTTCGTGGGTGTCTTCTGTTGACTCAATCTTCTCGTCTTCAATTTCTGTGTTATTGTCAACAATGTCAAGAATTTCTGCAACCTGTGGAGCGTCAGCTGGTGGAGGTGGAGCTGCGGTGAAGATAGGCTGTGTAATTGGAATCACTTCTTCCTCTGAAACGAACGAAGTGGTGGCATAAACAACATCAGTCTCCTCATACTCTCGAGTCGTGTACTCGAAACTTGCAAACATCGCAGCAAGAGCTACGATGTAGCCGATGAGCAGTCCGGTGCTTTTGGTGCCCTCAAGGTCTGCTTTTTTGGATTTCTTTACTTCCATAGATTATATTTATTTTTTAGTTATTCTCCTGCTATGACTCCAATGTATGAATGGTTTTGGCACATATCATTGGGGTTCGGGAGACAAAAGTAGCGCTTTTTTTTATTACGGGCGCTACTTTTGTCGCTTTTTTTATCAAAAGGGTGTGAATTTTTTGTTTTGCAGCTTTTCTAATCCGTTTTTGCCATGCCCTTAATGTAAATGTCCTGCTGTGGGAAGGGAATTTCAATGTGGTTTTCATTGAGAACATGGTAGATTCTCTCTCGGGCTTGTGCAGAGAATGCTATTTTGTGATCCACCAATACCCATGCTACTAATTTCAGGTCAACACTGCTGGCTCCAAAATCGGCGAACGTGACTGCTAATGGATGTCCAGGGTCAACAACGTGGCGCCCATCATCTGTGTTTTTACAGAGGGGAAGTATGCCTTCAATGATGAGTTTTCTAACCTTTTCCACGTCGGTTCCGTATGCAACACCGAATGGAATGGTGATGAGCTCGTATTGGTGATTACGTGTCAAATTCTTGAAGTTCTTTCCAAAGAGGTCTGAGTTCAAGATTGCTACAACGCTGCCGTCCAATGTGGTGATTTGTGTGCTTTGGTAAGTGATGCTTTCCACTTTTCCTACAATGCCGTCGCATTCGATATAGTCTCCAACACGTACGCGGCCACTCATTAGAGAAATTCCGTAGAAGAAGTTTTCTAGAAGACTTTTTGATGCAAAACCCATACCTGTGGACAAGCCTCCTGTTACGATGGCAATGCCTGTCCCTGGCACCTCAAGCATAAGGAATACCACAATGATGTAGATGCCCCATACAAGAAGTCCTATGATGTTCTTTGCTAATGTGGCATTGAAATCCTTGTCTTCTTTCTTCTTTCGGTACTTGAACCATGAAGAACGAATCAAATAGTTTATATACTTGAAAATAAAGAACAAAGCAGCAATCAGACAAAGCTTGTAGACAGAGACAGACATCAGTCTCGGTATCTTGATTTCGTGCAAGAACCATGTGATGCATAGATGACGCAGATCGAAAATTTCAGCAGCCATATGGATGCTAATCATGATAGAGAATACCGCAACTACAGGAACGATAGCCCGATTGATGAAATCGTATATCCATGTTTGGTCTACAAAGTCTCCACGTTTCATCTTGCGGCGGATTTCTTCATCAGAGAAATGGCTGCCATAGGCTTTCTTGATGCGCTGGTGAAGGAAACGGTATTCATACATTTCCATTAAGTCGTAACAGCTGGTGATGGTTGCGATGGCAGCCAATTGGAAAGTCCACCATACGATGATTTGTACAGCCATCAGCGTGAACCCAATCCATGCTAGCACGCATGCTGCCAGCATCACTGCTAAGGAAATGGAGCAATAGATGCTGTCACTTGATGGAATCTTTTTTCGGCATGCTTTCAGTGTAAAGATTTGCCAGATGGTGAATGCCAAAAGGATAGGGGGAAAGACAATGTTCACCAAAGTGTTTGGAATCAGTATGATCCGGAAACAAATCACAATAAGTGAAATGAGAATAAATGGTGTGTACACCTTGGCACCATGTCGAACTTGGTCTCCATTCAATCTGATGATGAGTGAAACGAAAATGGCTTCAATCAACCAAGCCATCTCTATCATAAGTTCTGTGGCCATCAGCATCAGATTGTGCTTGATGAAAGTTCTTACAATCATGACGGCAATGGCAAAAATGAAGACAGCGAGTGCTGTGATGAGAATGGGACGTTTCTGTTTGAACTTTTCTGTTCGGAAACGTTTGGGAAGCACCCATCTTAAAAGGATATTACTTAATAAAGCGCCTCCCATAATATAAACGAGCATGAAGATGCTTGCAAACAAGACAATGGGACCTCTCCATTCAGAGCGATAGGTCTTGAACTTGCCATTATTCCCACGTTCTTCTAATGGTTTATACTTTGTCTTGAAGTCATCCTGCATTCGTTGCCATTGCATGGGAATCCTTGTCAAAATCTGAATGTAGTTTGTTCCAGGATTCATGAATATGCTCTGCTGCAGTGCCACGTATTTCGCTTGTGCATAGTCGTTCATTCGTGCCACACAGACAGCTAAGTTTTGGTAATGTTGGTTATCTTCTTCAAGGCGCTTGAGAATGATGACCATATTGTCACGTAAGGTCTCTGCATATTTAATACACATGGCTCGATCTTGAATGCCTTGTGCATCCAGTATGAAAGGAAGCCTTTTGCCATTATCCTTAATTTTCTTGGCAATGACATTGCGTAGGGAGTCTTGCGATATGCTGTCAGTGCTTTGTTCTATAATGACAGGCGGAAGAAACTTCAATGCATATATTAGACTGTCATAGCTGGCAATCTCTGTTACTATATACGTCTTGATTTGTTGATAAGGAATGGTGTTGCTATGTAGTTCATGGTGCAGTGTTGTAGCCTCCTGGCAGGCATATGCCATGTCAAAAGTGAATTCCTGTCCCTGTGAATAGAGGATGAGTCCTGTGATTTCGCTGCGTTGGATGATGTCAATAAGTTTCTTGTGTTGCGCCTCTCGGCGTGTCTCCATTTGTTTCATCCGCTCTTTCTGTTTCATCCACTTATTGTAAAGCTCTAGGCGCAATACGTGTAATGTTTGCCCGAGGTCACGCTCCTTCAGCACGGCTTGGCTTTGCTGCGCGACAGTTGTGAGTAGTAATAAGATAAATAGAATCTTTTTCACCGTTTCTGTTTTATTAGTATTGCTTTGTCAATGTGATGAGGACTGTTTGTGTTGAACTATTCCACGTCCATGAAGTTTTTTGCATGTGTCATGAAAGTCTTGCCAATTTTCATAGACTTTTTTCCATCGTTAGCACCTGCTTCAAGCGCTTCTTCCATGATGTCATCTTCTGTAACAGCATCTGGAGCCGCTTCTTCTTGGTCTTCTTCCATAAAGCGTTCAATGTTGCTTTTGACGTTATGCGTGGAATTGATGATGACTCCCTTGATGCCACCATTCCTCTTGAAGGATTCGTATGCACGTTTCCGGCGTATTCGAGAAAGCTTCATGCCTCGTTTGCAACGCTTCATCCACGCGATGGTTGCCCAAAATCCTGCTACGATGAGTTCCCTGATCTTTTTGATGGTAGGGCGCAGGTGAATGATGCCTTGGATAGTTGCCCTCACGCCCACAACAATTCCTCTGGCTGTTGCTTTCGCGGCAATGACAATGCCTTTTCCCGTAGCAACAAGTCCTATCCCAATGCCTTTGAGTGTGGCTTTCCCCGCTTTAATGCTCCATCGTCCTGCTATTTTAGCTGTTTTTTTCAGCCACGCCTTGATTTTGGCAACTTTCTCTTGCGTGTTATTGTCATTCCACCAATCGTTGAGCCGGTCCCACCCCTTTTCTGCGGTTCGCATGCACCACAGAACACCTTTGAGGAACTTCTTGATGAGCCATACAAGGAATCTCCATAGCAGGACTAAAAGTAGCTTGAGGAGCTCGCGTATGAGTTCTATTGCGCTTTTGCCTGAGTATTCTTCGTGTCCGTTGTGTAACTCTTCTTCTTCTGTCATAAGTTTAATACGAATACAACATTAGGTGTGTAATCATGTGCGAAGATAGTACAAATATCTTACATTCTGTCTGTTTTGTCTCTTAAGGTTCTTTAATTCTTCATATTCCTATAAGCAGAAGAATTGCAATGCCGATGAACAACAGGCCTGTAATGCCATTCAGCCATTGTTGGAAATGTTCAAAACCTCGTCTGAATCGTTCTGCTCCATTAAGTGCCTTTTGCATCATCCATGCCATCAGAACGACAGGAATGCTAGCCGATAGACCAAAAACAAGAGGAATGACTGCACCCACATTGCTTTTGATGCTCAGTGGAATCATCATTCCGAAGTAGAAAATGGCACTCTCGGGACAAAAGGCAAATGCAAGAGCCATTCCAAGCATCAATGAGCCTAATGGACCATTGCGCTTGATGATTCTACCGCTATTGTGGCAATGTTCTCCGTCATGGTGGTGATGGTGAAAGGCTCTGATAATAAGGTATATGCCTATTCCTGTCAATACGTAAGGAACAATCTCTTCTGCTTGAGACAGCACGTTCTGTAGGCCGATGACATTGCTGCCTCCGCCAATGAGACACATGGTTACCCATCCTAATAGGGTGTAGGTGACAGTTCTTCCTAAAGCATAAACAATTCCGTCCATGAGACTTTTCCCGTTTCTGTATTCATAGGCGAGAGCGGATATGCTGATGGCCAGTTGACATGGGTTTAGTGCCACCAATATGCCCAATGCAAATGCAGCCAACAGTGGTAGGTCTGTTGACTGCAAAAGTGTATCTATGAGTGTGTGAATGTCTAACTGCATATAAGTAAAATAATGACTTGTGCGGTAATTATGCGGAGGAACATGGATAGCGGGTAGACTGTAGAATATCCTACGGATGGAATTCCGTTGTTGGCTATAGCTGTGCTAAATGCCAAAGCTGGAGGGTCTGTAGTAGCACCGCTCAGGGTTCCCATCAGCAAGAAGTAGTTCATGTGCCATTTGATGCGCGCAAATATACCCATTACAACGAGCGGTATCACAGTAATAAGGAATCCAATCCATACATAGTGGATGCCACCGTTAACCACTGTGTCCACAAAGTTTCCACCTGCTTTTATTCCGACACTTGCCAAGAATAGAACAAGGCCAATGTCTCGAATCATAAATGAGGCTGAGTTGGTTGTGTATGCTACAAGTTTGAGTTTGTAGCCAAAGCGTCCCAAAAGGATTGCGATAATAAGTGGACCTCCAGCCAAGCCCAGCTTCACGGGCATTGACATGCCAGGAATACTTATTGGCAGCATGCCAAAGATGATGCCAATAAGAATGCCGAGGAAAAGAGTGAGCAGGTTCGGTTTGTCAAGTTGCTGTTTCTTATCGCCAATTTTGCTTGCGAAGCGGTCTACAGCATCTTCAGGCCCCACAACAGTTAGCGTGTCGCCCATTTGCAGAATGAGGCTTGGGCTGGCAAATAGCTCGATACCGGAACGGTACAGACGAGTAACGTTGACACCATACATGGAACTGGAATGCAGGCTTCCCAATGTTTTCCCGTTAATGCTTTCTTTGGTAACGGTAAGTTTCTTTGATGCCATCGGCACATCCTGCTCATCCCATTCCACCTGTACTTCAGGTCCGATGAATGCTATGATGGCCGCAGCATCCTCTTCAGCGCAGACGATATAGAGTTTGTCATCAACGTTCAGTTGTGTTTCCTTGGTTGGCACAACGACATGGCCTTCGTGAAGCATGCGTGAACATACAAAGTCCCGTCCGATAAAGCCTCTTACTTGCAGGATGGTCTTTCCTGCAATGGCAGGGTTGAACACTTTTATTGTCATAAGGTGAGGCTTTACGGCTTCATTGTTATTCTTTTTATTGAAGTGATCAACTTCTTTCTGGAAATTTACTTTGAAAATTAGACGAATTAGAATAATGCTGCCAATAATGCCAACGACACCCAAGGGATAGGCGCATGCATAGCCGTTCGCGATGACTGGTATGCCGTTCTTGAAAGGATGAATTTGGTTGATTTGGTCTAAAGCAGCATTTGCGGCACCAAGTCCAGGTGTGTTAGTGACTGCTCCACATAAGGTTCCAACCAGCATGGGCAAGTTGTTCACAGCAGGAATGACATTACGCAATCCGTAGTAAATGGTGAACATGACCACAATGTTCAGCATCACGACACCTGCTGCAACTCCATTGGCCTTTAAGCCACCTTGTCTGAGAGAGGTGAAGAACGAAGGACCTACTTGTAGACCGATGCTGAATACAAAGAGAATCAGTCCGAAGTCCTGAACAAAGTTCAGCACATCTGCGTTCTCCTCAATGCCCCCACGCATGAGCAAGTCTCCTGCCAAAATTCCCACGAAGAGAATCCAAGTCACTCCTAATGAAATGCCACCGATTTTGATCTTGTTCCCTAAGAAAACACCGAATGAGATGACGAGCGCATAGAGGATGACAGTATGTGCCACGCCACCACCTGTAGTGAAAAGTTCAATCAGCCAATCCATAATTTGTCTGTTTTTTATAGTCTGGCAATAGGCTTATATAGTTGGCATTAATTTGGGGTGTGACTTGCCAACCCAATAGCCATATTCCCGATTCCGGAGTGCAAAGTTACTGCTTTTTTTCGGCTCTCACATTCTTGATAGTGAAATTTTCTACATATTCGGGATGAAAAACGGTATTCTTTGCTTTGACATTCAGATTCTCAAACAAGAAGTTGCTTAAATGGTATTGTTCTTCCTTCTGTTGTACGTTGAAAAAGACGTCACAGTCAAAGTTGATGTTTCGCATAGTGATGTGGTCACTATACGACATGGGTGTGCTTTCTCTCCCCTTCAAGTCATAAAACTGTGTCCATGGAGCCACCAGGATGAAATTCTTCGCATTCCCTTCGATATCTTCCACGGTTACATATTCGTATTGTTGTGGTGTGTCAGGACGCATCTTCAGCCATAGAAGGTTGTTCGCCTCGTTCACTTTGATGCGGCGCAAGATGATGTTGTGGTCGTACACCGATTCGCTTCCAAGTGTTAAGCAGCCGTGGCAGAAGCCATATTCGCAGTCTTCGATGAGAATGTTCTCATTGCCACCATCACCCACCATTTCTGGAAATTGATGAATGTCGAGGTTAGAGTAGGGGGTGCGCCAATAATCGGCATACGGTCCCTTGCCACCTTTGATGGCTATGGCGTCGTCATTGACACTCATATAGCAGTCTTTCACAAGGATGTTTTTCACTACATCTAAATCAATGGCGTCTGTGCTTGGTGCTTTCACGGGAGCAGCTGGAGAATAGATGTGAAGACGCAGTAGTTTCACGTTCTCGCTATTGTAAATATGAGTTGTCCAGAATGGAGAGTTCTGCAATTTCACCCCTTCAATCTGTACATTTTTGCTGTTGCTCACATACACTAAGCGTGGACGCTGTTCGTCTTTGTTTGTACAACGTGGGTTCCAGCTGCGGCGTTCCCAAAAGTGTTTCCAATAGGTATAGCCATTGCCGTCGATTGTTCCCTTGCCGGAGATGGTGAATCCGTCCAAGCCGTCCGCATTGATGAGGGCTGCGTAGTAGAGGCATGTTTCTCCCTCGATGCGGGTCTTTAAAATAGGATAGTCGCTTGGATTATTGCTGCCCATTAGCGTGGCACCATCATTGAGGTGAAGGTGTACGCCTTGCTTAAAGAATAGGGCGCCTGTAAGGTAGGTCCCTTCGGGCACTACAATTACTCCGCCGCCTTCTGCCGACACCTTGTTGATGAGTTGCTGCATCTCGGCTGTGTGTATTTCCCCGTCGTTCACTACGCCATAATCTGTCACGCGATATTGTCTGCCTAACTTGGAAATTTCCACTGGCGTAGTTTGCTTGAACCATGCATTTATTGCTGTTCCGTCAGGCCATAGGTCTGCAGTCTTTCGGGCAAAAGATGGCATGCACATGAGTGCGCATGCCATCAATGATATGAGTCGGTATTTCATCTTATTTGATATAGATTGTTTCGCTGGAGCCATCGCTATACTTGATGACGTTGAAGCCCTTAGTGGTTTTCTGCAATTGGATGCCTCCCGTTGTATAGATGCCCACCACGGTCTTGTTTTCATCTGGGGTTGTGTTATCCAACTCAATGGAGTGGATGCCAGTCGCAATAGCGGCGTTCTGGTATGCCTCCAATTCATCTTCGCTGATGATAATCCATTGTTGTGTAGTGGCATCATCACTATAGTTGAACGATGTTTGTACAACCGTCCCGTAACCATTCGCGCTCGACAAGGCGTTGGCACTCATCGATTTGAATCCGTCGGTCGTCCATGTGAACCAATAGCCATGTGTGGTGACGGTGTTCTTGCCTGTACCTATCGTCACATCGGTACGGTCTGGCATCAATTGGAACTGTTCGTCATTGGTGGGGGTCGTGATATTCTTCAATGTGATACTTGATGCGTGAGAAAGGTATCTGCCTGAGGATGCGTTCTTGAACATGTAGTACCCCTTCTTGGCATCGAACTCAATGTACCATGCAGCCTCGTCGCTGATGGATTCGCCTGGCAAATATGGTTTCCAGCTAGCAGAGCTGATGCCGCGGTGATAGAGCAATCCTTCGCCAAGTCCGCGATTGGAATCCTTGTTCATCAGATAATACTTCTTGTTGTCATCAAAGTTATACGTATAGCCCGAAATGCCGTTGTGGGTTGTATACCACCAGCCACTGGAAGTAGGATCAAGGCCATCGATGAACATTCCACGCAAGATGCACATGCCACCAATATATTGAATTTCTTGGTGCTTGTCGTTGCTGGAACCATTGACAAGCCAATCGTAAGAGGCGTATATATCCTCCTTGCCGCCCCAGGCGTGTGTGCCGTCACCTTTGAATATGTATTCAGAGTTGCCCAGTTCATTCTCTAGGAACTGATATGCTTCGTTTGTGGCACGGCCCTTCCACCACCAGTCGTGGAGGTTAGTGTCACTATATCGTTCTCCTGTTCCTACTCCTACGCCATGGCCCGTCTCGTGTAGTACGGTGCCAATAGCTTGATTGGCCGTGTTTTGACTGATGCGCATATAGCCTCCGTAGGAGCAGTCTGCCGTACCACTTCCTGCACCAGCGCCTGGAACATAGTGCCCTTGCAAGTGGAAGCCTTGAATGCCAGTCCATTCATTGAAATAGTCAATGGTTTCCTTGATGGCATTGCGGCAACGTGCATTCGTCGCTTCATCCGGTCCTGCTTCGTCCCAGGACCAAGTGCAAGTGCCTTTAGGCATGGTGACAATCTTGACTTCATCGCCGTATGCCACGGTGTATGTTTTGTTGATGACGTAAGGCCGTAGGTAATAAACTGTGGCAGGCTTAAGTCCTGTAATGTGGAAGAGAGTTCCTTTAAGTGAGAATGATTTGGTGCTGCGATTGTCTAGCACAGTAGGGGCATGCTCAGTGCTCCAGCATACACCTTGCTCGAGAATATTGCTGCCTGCAATAGTGGCACGCATCAGTGCTTGTGTGGCACCTGTAGCGACATATGTGACTGTCTTCTTTACAGCAGGAGCCGTGCCTGAGCCAGGTTCTGGATTGGCAAGATTGAATGCGAAGATGGCTTTTTTTAGGATGTCAACCTCTGCCACGAGGTCATCTGGGTCGGAATTTCCGCTTGTCACCAATGCTGTTGCATGGTCTAGTTCGGCTTTCAGTGCCTCTGCGCCATTCTTGTTTTCGTCATATGTATTGTTTGCGGCATCCACTTGTGTTTGCAGGTTCTTGTAGAGTGCGATGGATGTCTTGGCAAGGGCATTGGCTTCCGTTAGTGCTGTTCCTGCATTTTGTACTTCTTCATCTGTTGAGGTTGTGCTGATAGTCTGTCCTGCAAGGATGGCTGCATTCAATGCCGTTGATGCTTCTGTTGACATCATGTTGCCTTGTTGTGCAATGGCAGTACTCAATTGGCTCACGACGGTTTTATACTCTGTAATGGCCGTTTTGGCATGCGCAATGGCTGCTTCCAGATTCTGGTTTGCTGCTTTTACGTTTGCTTCAAGAGCATTGGCAGGGTTCTCTTTAAGTGCTTCACCTGTTGTAATCGCCGTGTTGAGTTCGTTGTATGCCGTGATGGACATGTTGCTGTTGATGGTTGAGTTGGCTGTGCTCAGTTGTGATGTTAGCGTTTTGTATGAAGCGATGGATATACGTGCCTGTTCAATGGCTGCAATTATCTGTTGGGCTGCATTTTGGATGTCCTCGCTGGCGGATTCTGCTGTCATGGCCTGGGCTGTCTCAATAGCGGATGTAAGGGCTGTTGATATGTCACCAGCCATCATGCTTTTTAGGAGCGATTCGCCTGTGGTGATGTAGCTTTGTAAAGCATCTACTGTGCTTTGGGCGTCTAACTCGCTTACAAAGCGGAGACGGAAATTGTCAACGCTAAGCCAATTCCCTTTTGCATTATCTGCAACAAAGCCGATTTCTACATCGCCTGCAATGTTTGTGAATGCCAGAGTGTATTCTTTGGCGGTGTTGACCGTCCTCTTGGTTGTGGTGAATACTGCGAAGATGTAAGCACCGGCTTTGCTTGTGGTAGGGGTGCTCTCCGCGATGTTTTGTCCAGAAACTGTCAATTCATAGTTTCCATTGGGCAGGTTTTTCAAGGTTTGTTTGATGGATGCGTTACCTGCCGTTCCTGATGCAACCCACTTCTCCACAAAGGTTTTCCCGTCTGTCAGCGAGAATGCACGGTTTGTCTGAGGTTCCATATCTACACTCGTCCAGCCTGTGAGCCCATCTTCAAAGCTAGGATTGGTGATGTAGGCGGTCATGTCATTGGCTGTGTTATAGGCTTCAATGGCATCATAGAGGGCTGAGGTGACGTCCAGCACGCTTTGCATATCTGCATCCGCATTGTCGTACACTGCTTGTCCGGCATCGATGACGCTTTTCAGTGCAGCTGCCTCTTTGCCTGTTTCATTGTAGCGATTGTTTGCTGTTTTGAGGGCTGAGTTCAAGATGGTTTTATCAACTGCCAAGTCTGTGCCCAACAATTGTACATAGTCCACAATTAGTTTGGCTGAGTTTGCAGAACCGCCGCTGGCAGCCTTCATGCCGAATTGGATATTTCCTTTTGTGCGTTTTGTCAGCGTGAATGTGATTTCGTCAACAGTCCAGCTCTTAGACTTGTAGCTGGTTCTGGTTGAAGTGACAGCGGTGCCAGAGCTGGGAACCCAGGCTACTTGTGATGTGGCTGCCGTGACATTGCTGCCGTTGTAAGTAGGCACCCTCAGAGTGTAGGTTCCTGCAGGCAGATAGACACTTTGTGAGAATTTGAACGTCTGTTCCCATCCAGTTGAAAAGGCTAAGCCTCCACCTGCTTCTCCGTCATAGCCTGTTTCGGGTACAGTGGCTGTATTGAAGACTCCTTTGAAACCGAATTCATAAGTGCCCACAATGGTGTAAGTGGCGCTAAGGGTTGATGTCCAACCTTTCACCGTTTTTATTTCCTCTGCCACATTGGTCGTTTGGCCTGCTGTGTAGTCGAAATTATCGTCAAACCCGTAGTTTTCAAGGTAATACTTCGTGATGTCAATTTGTGCATAGGTACACAATGTTATTGTCATCAGAATGTTTATTAGTAAAAGCTTTCTCATACAAAATCTGTAGGTTAATAGTTAATTAGTTGTATTCGTTAGAGGGATATTGCTGTTTCCAAAGCCAGCCGCATCATTTCTGTGAAGGAGTTCTGTCGTTGCTCAGCAGTCAGCTCGGTGTGGTCCACAAAAGAGTCGCTGATGGTGAGCAAGCAAGCGGCTCGTTTGCCTAATTGACGGGCATTGTGGAACAAGGCGAAACTTTCCATCTCCACGCAGTCGCTACCGGTTCGCTCTGCGATATCCTGCCATGTGCCTTGTGAGGAATCTGCATAGAAAACATCGCTGGAATGGACAACACTTTTCTTGCATTCGATGCCTAGTTCTTTGGCTTTCTTTTCGATGGCACTGTTCAGTTCTGTGCTTGGCTTGATGCTGTGTGATGTCTCACCGCCTTGAAGTTTTGCGAAAGTGGAATCGCTGTAAGCGTTGTCGGCAAGTGTGACATCCATTACTTTCAGCCATGCACGGTAACTGCCTGCCGAACCGATGCGGATGATGTTCTCCACACCGTAGAAATGGTATAGCTCGTATGAATAGATGCCGATGCTGGGCATGCCCATGCCACTGGCCATTACGGATACAGGAATGTCATGATAGAGCCCCGTGTATCCCAACACGTTGCGTACAGATGTGACTAAACGGGCATCTGTCAAAAAGTTTTCTGCAATATACTTTGCTCTTAATGGATCGCCTGGCATCAGGACGGTTTTGGCAAAAGCTCCGTCTGGGGCTGATATGTGTGGAGTGGCCATAGTTCGTAAGATTGAAAAGGTCATGAATAATGATATATTGTTGCAAAGATAGCGCTTTTGGAAATCAGCGCCAAAAAAAGACTGGAAAAAGAGCCGATTGAGTGAATTCAAGTCCTCATCCACTGCCTCTATTAGACTTCCCTCTGCGCATGTATAATCGCGCACCGTGCGCAAGTTATTTCGTGCAGGGTGTGTACTAATATATGCGCACCGTGCGGACATAGAGGAGTTGTGGGGACTCTTCCGTATGTGGATAGGGTGGGCGGAAAATGACAATAAAATGAAAGGGGACATGCCATATCGGAAAGGCATGTCCCCTTGGAGTGGATTGTGATCGTGTGTGGCTATACTGCAGCCACCGTTCACGGAATTTATTTCTTTGGTACAGTGAAATACCAGTTCCTCTGATCTTTCAGTTTGGCATAGAGATTTGCGTCATAGCCATCTACACCTGCTACTTTTGATGTGGCCGCCTTTGTGCCACGGTTGGCTATCTTCTTGGCCAGCCATTCTGTGCCATTGAATCCAGATGCGTTTTTGTGTTCAGCTACGCGCACAAGGTCTGTGAAGCGGTTGCCTTCAAATGCAGTTTCCAATGCCAACTCGTCCACGATGATGTTTTCCACCGCATTGATGGAATCTTGCAGCTGTGGAGCAGCAGTGCTTCCTAATTGCAAGTCTAACAGACGGTCATAGTCATAATATGTACGGTCATACTTGCCTGCAATGTTGGTGACAATATTCTTTGAGGAAGTGAGATTGCCCATGCCAACGCCTCTGGCATGAATGCCGTAGGTGTTATTCCAGGTGTCTCCGCTGAAGTCGAGCATGCTGTTGAAGGCTTTCAGACGGACAGAGTCTGTGACATAATACATGGCCATCTCATCGTTGTAGTTGAGCTTACCAATGGTATCTTGGTACACAACGTAGTTTGCCTCAATCTCGTCGGCAGACAAGCTGCACTCTACAAAGCCACCTTCTCCATCTTTCTCAAAGAATGCTTTGCTGGTAGGATCTTGATAGATAAAGTTGTTCTCTTCTGTCTTGTGAGTATACATCTGGTAGCCAAATTCATCCTCAAACTTGTCGATGTATTCTTTGCTGATGGTAGGTAAGGTGTACTTGTTGATACCGTCCTTTAAGATGGCAAACGCAAACTCAGGATAGCCTGCACGGTTGATGGCTTCTGCCATGCGGAGCCAGATGAGAGTCTTGCGGTAAGTAGGGATTGTGTAATAGAATGTGGCTCCATGAGCAGCCTTGCTGCAAAGTGGGTAAGCTTCATCTATTCCCTGCGCATTAGCGAAGGTGTATGACTCTACAGAACCGTAATAGCGAGCATCACAATTTTCGACTGGCGTAGTCTCAATTTCACCGCTGGAACTGTTGATGACACGCATGCGGATGTATGTCTGTTGATTCACCACGTCTTGATATGCATTAGATGGGGCATATTGGCGCTTGTTGGTGCGAGAGACAGAAACGGCACCAGATGACTGATCATCATTCTCTGCATTGCTTTCTGTAGAGGAACTGTCCGTCGTGCGCTGTGAAGAAGATGGCTTATAACCGAAAATCTCTGCCACACGGGTGAGCATCTTTCCATAGCCTGCATTGGCAGAACTTGGAATTGCCGAGATGATTTCATTCGATGTGTTGTTGGTATAAGTGCCAGCCCATCTGCCCCATTTCGTTGGTGTCACAAGTCCAAGTGCCTCAAAATCGCCTTGATCGATGATACCACCGATGCTGCCTAAATAGGCATAGTATTGCTGAGGAAGTGGGGTGGCTTCTCGCTTGAGGTATTCATAATAGTATTGAGCAGCCTTGGTGTAGTCGCTAGTTGTTGCACCACGCAGCAAGTAGAGGTCACCCAAAACGATGCGCACGGGAATCATGATCAATTTGTTGCTGATCTGAACGGCTCCATTGTCTAATGTACCAAAAGCTTCGGAGTTGGAACCTCCATGCTGAGGATAGCGCATGTCAACAAAGTTCTCCAGCCCGTCTGCCAGAATCTTGTCAATTAAGTTGTCCTTATTGACTACGTCGTGTGCATAGTCAAAATTATCAACGACACTTAACTTGTCAATGGGCTTAGTGATATATGGTACCTCTTTGTAATTCTTGACCAATTGGAGGTAGGCCCATGCGCGAATTGTCTTGACCTGTGCATACTCGGGGAGCATGAACTTGATGTTGGACTTCACTTTGTTGGTGTCGGCATAGTGGATATAGAAGTTGCAGTTGTTGATGATATTGTAATAATCACGAATCTGCAGCATCGAGCAAGTGCCGTCTTTAGGGTCGTCAAAGTTTGAGATTGCGTACAATGTGTCGGTTGTGTATTGAGTTGAAGCGACAAGGTCGCCGCGAATCTCTCCAAGGATGACTTGACGCTCAGCCACATCTTGCATGGCACGCATGATGCCACGGTAAGAATAGAGCGTATCTTGTGCATTTTTGTATGCCTTATCGCCAGTATCAACTGTCATCATGTCCTCGCAGGAGGTTGACACAGCACCTGTGGCAATGACTGCAGCGAAGGCGATGGTTTTCAATATATTCTTCATGATTCTATCGTATTACAAGTTGATTTTTACACCGAGATTAAAGCTTCTGTTGCTTGGGAGCATGCCAGTGTCAATGCCTTGATAAAGCACACCGTTACCACATGAGAACTCCGGATCTTTACCTGTGTATTTGGTCAAAGTAACCAAATTATTGGCTTCTCCCCAAATGGTGACGCCCTGGATCCAAGAAGCGTTGATAGGCCATTCGTATGAAAGGCGGACTTTCTTTAGCTTGAGGTAGGAGCCATCTTCAATCCAACGGTCAGAGAAACGTTCGTTGTTCACCCATTCTTCAGACTCTGTAGACATGGCGCGGGGCAGGAGGGCACGGTCGCCTTCTGATGTCCAGCGGTTAACGGCTGCTCTTGTCTGATTGTAGAAGGTGTTGAGTGACTCTAGTCTAGAACGCTGATAGTTGTAGATGTCGTTGCCAACAGAATACTTGAAGTTGATGTCAAGGCTCCAGCGCTTATACGAAAGGTTGGTATAAATCGTACCGTAGATGTCAGGGTTGGGATTGCCAATCACGGTCTTGTCATGGTTATCAATCACACCGTCATTGTTCATGTCCACAAAGTGCATGTCACCGGCAGAGAAGTTGCGGTAAGGTGTCTCCTTGATACCGGTTGGATACTTCAAATAGCCGTCCTCTGTCTTTGTCGTAGCTTGGCTTGCTGCTGCATCGGTAGAGAAAACGCCTGCAGTCTTGTAACCGTAGAATACACCAACAGACTTGCCGACAGCCGAGAGAATTTCAGCGCCATAGATGGTTTGTGTATAGTCGTCCTCTGGAAGAGAAGTCAACTTGTTTTTATAATGTCCCATGGTGGCACCGAGTTGCCATTTGAAGTTCTTAGTATTGGCCACGATAACGTTCAATTTGACATCAACACCGATGTTGCGGAGTGAACCATCATTGCATAGATATCCGTTCAATCCAGAAAGATAACCAATACTCTTCTGAGTAATCAAATTGTCTGTGTTGGATACGTAGAAGTCTGCACCAGCCTGGATACGGTTCTGAAGGAATGAACCACTGAGCCCAAGGTTCCATCGGCGTGTTGTCTCCCATTGGATGGATGGATTCTCAATGTTAGCCAATTGCAAGGCTGTCGCAGTTCTTAAGTATGTGTATGACTTGAAGTAGGTGCGAGCAGCGGAGTAGTCGAAGTTGTCATTTCCTGACTCGTCATAGCCTGCTGTGAATTTCAGATAGTTGATGAATGGCAGTTGGCGCATCCATTTTTCATTGCTTATGACCCAACCGGCTTGAAGGCTAGGGAAGATGCCCCATCTTACACCAAAGAGCTTGATGCCCTCTTGAGCTTCGGAACCGAAGCGAGAAGATGTCTCTGCAGACAATGTTCCTTCAAGGAAGTAGGTGTTTTTGATTGACCAACGTCCGAAAAGATAGTACGCCAAATTGTTCCAGCCATCTTGATTGCCTTCTACATCGCGGTAGGTAGCAGTCATGTTAGGCATTTTGTCATTACCAGGATTGTAAGAGCGCATGTATGAATCAGAGAAACGGTTACTGGTGAAACGAATGCCACCGAATGCCATCACATCATGCATCCCATAGTTGGCAGACCAATGGGCTCTTAAATCTTCGTGAATAGCAGTCTCTTTAGAGAACAAGGATTTTACCATGGATGTCACTGTTCCATAGCCTTCATATTCAAAATATGGACTGCCCGCATTGGGAAGGAAGTACTTCTCGTTGGAACGGTTTAACTGATAGGCAAAGCGATTCGTCAGGTACAAGTGTTTGTTGATTTCCAATTTGGGCATGATGTTCAAATTGAACTGCGTTACTTCCTGACGGTTTTTATTGTCACCTTCACCGTTCTTGAGAATCCAGTAGGGGTTGGCAAGCGCAGTGTTGGTGCCATAAAGAGATGCAAAGTCGAACGGATAGTTCTCGTCGTCAACATATTTTCCGGCATAGGTACTAGACAAGTGCAATTTGCTGTCGTCACCTGCATAATAGCCATATTTGGAAAGGAATGGGGCTTGAATAAGACCCAACACGTTGGGGGCGGCAATGGTTTGAGTAGCATAAGATTCAGCCCATCCGTTATCACGGAGGTTATATGCCATTTTTGAATAAGAGAGGTCAAGTTGCGTAGAAAGGTTCTTGATTAGTTTGATGTCTGTGTTGAAGCGAATGTTCAGACGATCAAAATCATTCTTTTTAGCTGTTGACTCAGAGTTCGTGTAGCCTAATGCAAGACTGTACATGGCAACGTCGTCACCACCCTGTACATTGATTTTGTAGTTTTGGGTAGTTGCTGTGTGGTAGAGGCTATTTGACCAGTTCGTCTCATTATGGAACATAGGGTACCAATAGTAGGACGGGTTGCTGTTCAGGAACGGAATGGATGCATTCGAAGAGGTGTGCTCTGAACCATATTTTGTAGTACCCATCAAATCACTGAGGTAATTGCGATATTGCCCTGCGTTCAACATCGGTGTGAGTGAAGGCTTTAGTTCAAAGCCAATATTGGCGCTGACATTAATTTTTGTCGCCATTGAGTGACCACGTCTGGTGTTGATAAGTACAACACCATTACCTCCGCGGGCACCGTAAAGAGCTGTCGCATTCTTTAACACCTCAATTGACTCAATGTCTTCTGGATCGATGCCTGCTAAGATGTTGTTGAAGAATCCTTCGTGTATGCTCGTGCGGTCTAACTGCGGATCAATCATCATGCCATCGAGAATGATGAGTGGTTGGGCATTGATGTTGAGCGAATTGATACCACGAATGAACATCGCTATGCCTTGACCTCGTAAGCCAGAACGGTTGATGGTGTGTATATCACCAGACAAGAGATGGTCAATCTCTTCGTCTGCAATGATTGCAGATGTTGTCTCAACAAGTGCTTTGCTAGTTGCCGTAATATTCGTGGTGGGATCATATGTCTTATTAAAGACGCTGCTGTACAGACCAACAGATGGGGCAGTGGTGCCGTCAAAACCTGTTTGAACGTCATTGTAGCCAAGGACTGTGATATATAGTGAATTGACAAATGTAGGTACTTTGAACGTGTACTTACCATCCTCGCCAGTCATGACTGCGTAGCGATCAAAGCCGTATGCCTGTACTCTTGCTCCATCAATGGGTTGTTTGGTAGCGGCATCATAAACATAGCCGCTAACCTCTTTCATCTCGTATTGGGGTGCCTGGGTCGTAGCTCGGACGGGTTTGGCGGGGGCTTCTGTTTCTTCTTGGGCACAAAGGGTCGCTACTCCTGATAGCATCATGAGTCCGAGACCAAGGCGAAGCATGCCTATATGCATATTCTGATTTTTCATTTTCTTTTTATTTAAATAAGCTTTTGGAAGCATTGCTCCATGCGCTTATGAGTTCTACCATTCTTTAGCTTTCAGGATGATTGCGTTAATCCAGAGTTCACGACAATATTCCTTTTCAGTTGATTTGGGTTTGCTCTCAATTTCGATGACAGGATAGGCATCGTTTCCAAGTCCATAATAACTGATGGGGAACTCAAAGTCTTTCGCAACGCAGATGGTATCTGTGAAATCAACATCTCCATTGTCATTGAAGTGGACACTACGATTGACAAAGTTATTTGTGTTGTACAGTTTTTCACCTTTTGTGTCAACAGCATCTTCATTTGGATTCTTGAGCCTTTGGTTCTTTTCCCGTTTCTTGTCCGTATCGTAAGTAATGGAAACTGTGAACTTATTGGGTTTCTCCAAATCGGTGTTGTAGTTGAAGACTATATAGATGTCGTATTTGCAAGACAAAACATTTGTTAGCTTGAAGTCTATTTTGGGGTTGCTGGAAGAAGATTTGTTCACAGCTTTGTAGATGCTGTACTTAAAGGTCGAATCGGTCTGAATATCTTCTCCATCAATCGTAACGACTGGGTCTATATATGTATGTGTGCTGTAGCCAGAACGACTCGTGTTGATGGTTTTCGTGTCTGCATAATCCAACTGGAGCTGGTCGAGAGTAGGAGCATAGATGCTGTAGGGGTACGGGTACTGATCTACAACATATACGCTGCCATTACTGAGGGTAATAGGGTCGGCATTGCCGAACATGTCTGCATAACTGCCAATTTCTATTACGCTGAGAGGATTGCCTGCATTAAGCGTACCTTTCTTTTTGAATTTTCGGCCTGCTGTTGAATAGAGTGAGTCACCCTTTTCATCCAACTTGTTGATGTCATCCAGTGTGGAAATGGGGGAACGCTTGTATTGCCAATTTGCGTTGAATGCAAGGTTGCGGCAAATGACATCCTTCGAATAGAAATTCATGATGGAATCCAGCTCCTCATCTGTGAAGACCTTTTCCTTAGAGTAGGTCGCATCGCCACCAGTCTCAGTTGTGGTGTGGAAATCTTGTTTATATGAGTTCTTCATTTTGAAGTATTGCTGCGTCTTCTCTAAGATGGCATTCCATGCCGTATTAGTTGGAAGAATCATCACGTAGTTAGAGTCTTCTCGCTCCAGAAATGCACCGATGTAATAGTTCGAATAGTCATTTGAAGTGCTTGTGACTGAATCAACCCATGTGATTTTTCCATCAATAGTGGGACCTTGTGTTGAGGCTAACTCGTTAAATTCTGTCTTTTGGAATTTCTTGATGAACTCATTAATGCCGCTCAAGTCCTCACGTGTGCCCATATATTCATAGAGATTAGGCAAATATTTTGTGGGTTTAGCCAAAATGTGAAGCGCACCATTGGATACTCTTATGTTGGACTCGGTCATTGCTATGCCCTGGAATGTATTCTCATCAAAGTCCAGCCAAGCAGATTTGCTGTTAAGGAGATTCACTTTTACAGAACCGTTTCCAATAGCAGAGCGGCTATAGCGAGTCATGTTGTTGCGAATCAATTCTCTCTCAACTTTGTAAATGCTGTCTCTGATGCCAGACTCGATCAACCCCTTATAATAGTTGTAGTCGAACGAATCATTAACGGGAGCCCAAACTGTGAAAGTTTGGGTGTTATTTAGCAGATCGGCATAGGTTTCTGGGGTCGCTTTCTGCTCGTTCTTTGAGTAATAGACACTCTGCAAGATGTCGGCAAAATTGCTGAGCCGCTCGTCGCTTTGGATGGTTTTCCAAATCGTTTGTTTGCCTGCCGTATCAGACGTGATGTCAAAATGATCGTCGGAACAGGCACTGATGCCTGCAGCTAACGCTACAGTCATCAATGAACCTGTAAACCATTTTATATTATTAAGTTTCATATGTCTTTGATATTATTGATTACCAAATGTCTTCGTTCCTTTCTCCATTAAATACGGATTTGGGAACCATCTCAATAAAGTCGTAGAAGAACTCTTTGCGGTTATTGTTCAACACTGACTTGAAACGAATCCAATAAGTTTGACCAGCCTCAAAATCGCCTGTGTAAATAATCTTACGGACATTATTGGCGTTGTCGCGTGCTGTTAAATGCGGGCAACCACCACTAAAGTTCTCTTGGTTCTTGGTTGCGGTGATATATTTAGGTCCCTTCATGAAGCCAAGATTTCTCATTGTCTTCTGATTTTCATAGAGACTGGTGGAGTCGGTGCCTGCAGGGTGAATTTCCTTTTCTTCAACCCAACCGGTCAAGTCTCGGCCTGTACCCGTAGAACGCAGGTCGAGTGGAGTGCCAATCGCTGGCAAATGTCTAGGATCTTCTCCCAAATACACTTGTACCATGCCGCGGTTATCGCTAACCCATACACCAAAACGTACCTCGTATGTGCCAGAACGAGGAACAGGAGGCAATTTCATTGTGAAATCGACAGGACCGCGTATGTTGAACTCGTCAATTTGGTAGTCTAGCCATGAGCCACCGTGCTCGTAACGCGTGTTGGGCATGTATTCGAACTCGGTTTCGTAGGTCATGTCAAAGATGTTGTCAAAATAGTCTGTAGGGAAGAACCACGAGTCCTCACGGTTCTGGCGCATGTTGTTGGTCATCATCTCTGGGAGAAGTGCTGTGACATCGTAACGTTGGCGTTCGTTCAGCACATTTGTAGCCACTTCTTCATTCCAAATGAGAATATCCTCAATAGGCCAGTATATACCGTTTTTACAGTCGTTGTCTTCGACGTTAGTCTCGATTCTGATTCCTGGTATCTTCTCTGATAAGGCCTTGTTCTCGTTATATGTTCTTGGGTTGTAGATGGATTTGCGGTTGATACGTAACTCGCCACCACGGATGCCTGTGACTTTGAGAGAACGGCGTTGTACTCCCATTGTCTCCCAATATTCCCAAACGTTTACAGTAAAACGTTTGTTGTTGTTCTGCAAATCACTAGCATCACGGCCATATTCATTTGCGGATATGACGAGTTGCGTTTTTACCAGCTTCTCAGGAAGGATGTGATAAGCGACAAATTGGTTCAGCCAGTTCCTGTCATCATTGAAGTCATTGTCTGTCCATGTGGTTTTATGACTACCATTGGTGTCATCGTCATAGTAGTTATGTTTTTGTACATAACTCTTCAACGCCTCAATAAATTCAGTTTCAGTTGCTCCTTCACTAAGGGAGAGTTTCTCTCTCAAAACATCATCTGTCTCCACAAAGATGGTGTAGCCATATTCACGTTGTTTGGGGAACTTTCCTGTGTAGTCAGAGTAGCGGCATGTCACTTTTTCTCCGAGTTTGTCATAGTACTTCTCCTCCCATTCCGTGTCTTTCCATTTGTTTACTTTCTTGTCCCAACCAGTTTTTTCCAAAAGCCGGCCAAACATCTGTGTGTTTTCTGTTGCCATAATCATCTCTGCAATACTAGATTTTGAAGGAGAAATGACGTGGTCAATAGTGTGGATATAGCCATTTTCCACTTCAATGTCACCATTGATGACTTTGGAGTAAGCATTAATGTACAACAACGTGTTGTCCTCAACATCGTTGGCGTAGCGCGGTGTAATGTAGCGGTTGTTCATGTTGGTTACCCCCAGTGGCTCATTTGCTACAAAATCGGTGGTCATGAATGCCGTGCTATTTCCATTGTCGATGATGGAGTTGAACACGATGTATTCTGCTACAGAATCCGGAATCTCATTGATGTCGGTTGTTTCCACTTCACCAACAGCCAGCAAAGAGTCAAGATATGCTTTGATGGCTCCATCAGTAGGTGCAAAACAAGTGTAGTTGCCACGGGCATCCAATAACTCTTTCATCGTAGATGTAGAGTGCTTGCTTAGATGTATTTTTTTCAGCAGAGATAGATAGTTGCTGAACGAGTCCGTGTGATGTTCGAAGTAGTCGGTCATCATTTCGCCCGTGAAAGTGTAGAGGTCACGATCATCGATGTCCTCTTTGCACGAATACATGGCCATGGTTGCAAGAGCACATGCCATGAGTGGTGCTCCGCAATATTGTTTTATGTAATTCAACATACTCATAATTCAAACAATTATAAATCTTCGGTTCTTGAAGAAGTCTCATTGACTGACCATACACCATTCTGGTAAAGCCAGCTGTTATTCTTAATCTCTGTGTTATAAACAGGTGAGAAGAGCGCCTGTATGTGGGCTAATTTCACCTTGATGGAGTTCATATCATCAGTTTTCTTCTTGCTGTAAATCTTAAGCATTTCAGAAGTTCCACCTCTTCTTAACGCATAGCGTACAAGATCAAACCACCGTTTGCCTTCTCCATAGAATTCGCGTTGGCGTTCATCCAAAACAAGGCGTTCCAAAGTCTCTTTTGTGTTGAAATATTCAGGTTTCAACGAGTCATTTCTCGCACTTGTATTATGTTGTTTGTCATAAGCGTATGGATTAGAACGCTTGAATACATCACGCACATAATGAAAGCCTTCTGCCAATTTCTCTGTATCTAGATTTTCTTCATCACCATATAATTGTGATATTGCTTCAGCCTTCATCAGGAAGATATCGGACATGCGGTAAAAAATCCAGTTCGCATTATTGGTAGACCGTGCAACTTGATTGATTGTGCTAGTAGTAAGGCTCTTGTCTTTATTGGATGTTAAGTATTCATCTTTGGCAAGAGGACCTCTTTGAGTAATTGTCGAATAGACATATTTCGCGATATTGAAACTCTCTTGAGTACTTGTGAAAATAAAAGAGTTCCAGCGTCTGTAGTCTGTTTTCGAGAATACATAATCTGATTCTATATTGGGATTGTCACTAGCATCATTGAAGAGACTAATGCTTCCCGTAAATAGACCAGCTTTCCCTTCTTTGTTGGAGAAAAGACTGCTTATCATAGTGTTCTCGCACGATACGCCATCTATTTGTAGCTCAAAGATAGACTCTGTAGAATTTCCGCGTCCGAAAATTTGAGTATACGCAGATGAACTCAAGTTGTTTCCGGTCTTTTTGCTAACATTTGCAACCAACAAGTCCTCTTCTGACAATGTTGTTAGATCTTCCATTGGGTCTTCTTCTAATGTACGTTCCACTAAATCGGTCATTTCTATGGAAAGAATCTTGTTGCAGTAGTTAATACAAGCTAGATAGTCATCTTCTGCTGTAGTTGTGTATATTTCTTCGCGCTTGAGATTGTTTATTTCTGTCTTGGAACCATTCGCTTTTAGATCTTTGAATTCACCATTATAGTTTTTGGCGAGTGTAATCTTTGTGAAAGGATGGTTATTGCCTGCTTTGTAAGAAGCGCGCCACAAATAAATATCGGCCAATAATGCATAAATGGCTTGGCGTGTAATACGTCCCTTGTTTTGAATCATTGTGCCATAGTCAATTGTAGCATCTTGCATCACAGATTCGAGGTCGTCAATAATGTTGTTAAGTACTGTCAATTGTGTTGACTGTGCTTGACGGAGCTCTTGTGAATCGTTGTTATAGTCCGTGGTTACATATGGCACTTCGCCAAAAGTGCGTACCAGATAGAAATGGCATAATGAGCGTAGAGCTATGACTTCTGCTCTAATTGGCTTCCACTGGGCTTCTGAAAAGCTTTGGTCTTTCTGAACAATCTCAGGGCCATGCGCCAACACCTTGTTGCAATAGTTGATGGCATTATAGAATGGAGTCCAGTTGAATTGACCATATGTTGGAAGGAGATTGGCCTTAATGATATTAGCATCAGCGTCAGAACTGTTTGTGGAACGCTCAAAGTTGTCAGAACGCTCTTCACCCCAGCTGATGTACTTTGTTAACATATCATTCTCAGCCATACGCCTATAACATGCCATAACAGCATTGTCTAAGTCGTTCTTATCTTCCCAAAACTCTTCCTCTACAATTCGGTCAGTTGGTGTGATAGTCAAGAAATCCTCACAAGATGAGAATCCAAAACCGGCACTGACCGCAACTAATCCGCAGAGGGCAATATTTTTGATGATATTATTCATGTGTCGTTGTTTTTAGAATCCAAGATTTACACTAAGCGTCACAGATTTAGCACGTGGAGTTTTGCTGTTGTCAGTACACATGCTATATTGGCCGTATGATACCTCCGGATCAATACCCGTATATTTCGTTAGCACGAAAAGGTTATTGGCTGAGGCACTGATGCGCAGCGACTGAAGTCCTAAATCCTTGCATACTTTATTAGGAAGTGAATAGCCTAACTGCATGTATTGTAAGCGAAGGAAATCGCCTTTCTCAATATAGCGATCGCTTGGCAGTGAATTATAGGAAGGACCAATTTTCTCGTTCATTGCGCGAGGAATTTCGGTGATGTCTCCGTTCTTGCGCCAACGCCATGCTACTGCTTGTGACTGGTTTTTATTTGTAAGCATTGATTCATTCAATAGGCGCGCGACATTGGCAATCTTGTTACCCATGCGGTAGTTGAATGAAAGTTTGAGTGTCCATTGCCCGTAATTGAAGTTGAGGCCAAATCCACCTGTTATGGTTGGTAGAGAATTACCTAGGTAAACAATGTCTAGTTCATTAATTTGACCGTCATGGTTGATGTCTTCGTAGATGACGTCACCACCTTTGAACTCGTAGTTCTGTCCACCATAATCGAAGTACATGTGCAATGGGTTGCCTTTAGAATCATAGATGATGCTGCCTGCGGCATCACGTACGATTGGCGTAGTAGCATTTTCACCACGTTCTGCTGCAGCCGCTGCAGTCTTTTCACCATAAGTGTCTCGTGAAAGTTGTGTGTAGCCACTATGCTCATAGTCGTAACGATAAATGCCTTTATAACGGAAACCATAGAAAGAACCAAGTGCGTTGTTTACTTGGATGCGTTTCAGATAATTATCTCCCGCATTTGCATTCTTGTAGGTGAAATCCTTGTTGATGTTGGCAAGAACCGTTGGGTCCATATCTGTGATAGTCTGGAAGTTCTGTGCAAAGTTGAGGTTTGCAGACATTGAGAACTTGCCTTTCTTGAGAAATTTTCCTGTATTGATGTACAGTTCCCATCCGTGGTTACGCATTCCACCGTCATTCTTGTATGCAAGAGTATTATAGCCCGAAGTGCTAGAAATGCCAAAGTTGCCCATCAGTACATTGTCCGTTTGTCTGTTATAGTAGTTAAAATCGAACTGCAACAGGTCATCGAACAGATTCAGGTTTGCACCGATGTTCCATGATGTAGTAGTCTCCCACTTGAGGTCTGTCAGTCGGAGAGACTCTGGTGCAATGGCTTCACCAATGGTGCCATATGAGCCTGTGGTCTTGTACTTGTTATACATCAAATATTCAGATGCAGGAGGGTTACCATTCTTACCCCAAGATGAGCGGAATGACAGCATGGATACAATGTGTCCAATGTGTAAACGTTCGAAGAATGGTTCCTGGTTAATATTCCATCGTGCAGAGATGCCAGGGAAATTGCCCCATTTCCGACCTGAACCGAATCGTGTAGAACCGTCTCTACGCAAGGTCGCGTCAAAGGAGTAACGACCATCGAAAAATGCGATATGTGCACTTGCCAACATCGCCGCACTGCGCCATTGGCTAGTTCCGGAATTTGCGCCAGTCAAATAGGCGGATGCGATAGATGACGTGATGCCCGTAGGAACACCGCTATGCTTGATGCTTTGGGATGTTCCATTACCGGTTGTGAATTCAAACTGTCCCATTACACTGGCTGTTATCACATCTGTATTGAAGTGTGGAATGAAAACCAGTTTTTCACGATTTGTAAAGGCCAATGATTTATACTCATTGTTCGATGTTGTATTGACACCACTTGACCAAGAATTTGTCGTTAAAGAAGATGGATAGTAAGTGTTCTCGGACTGATTATAGATGTCCATATATACTTCTGCATTCAGGTCTAACTGATGTCCCTCATCATCCTTTGACAATAGTTTGTAGCGGAGATTGAACTGTGGTATGATACGATAAGTCGATTGGTTGTTGAAAGCTTGATTAGCTATTGCAACAGGGTTCCCAATTGCTTTCATATCGCTGAGGTAGTTGGAGGAATAGTAATTGTCACCACTTTGCCCTGTTGTGGGGTGAGTTGGTAACATCTTATAGTAGTCACCCGTTTTGTTTCCATTTTGATCGTATTCATAAATGGACATGTTAGGCATGGCATCGTATGCTTTACCCAAAATGGATGAGGTCGATCCTCCATCCCAGTTGCGGTGCCAGTCAGTGTAAGTAAGTGCAAAGTTGCTTGAAAAGCGGATGCGGTCAGACACATCGTAGTCAAGTACCAAGCGTGTGTTGAAACGGTCAAGTTTCTGCTTGATGATTGTACCTGTCTGGTGGTAATATCCGCCAGAAATGCGGAACTTAGCTTTCTCGCCACCACCATTCAGCGCGATGGTGTAGTCGTGAGTCTGTCCAAACTTGTTGACGGCATCAACCCAATCTGAATTCTTGTTGAAGTTGTAATACTGTGTTGGCATCGAACGGTCGTAATTCAGCTCCACCATATTAGAAGAATTCGGATTTTGCTTTGGGTTGAAGTATGCCTCTTTCAGCATCATCGTGTAACCGTCACCATCCAGCATGTTAAGTCCTTCAGGAGACCATGACCCTGTGAACTTATATGAGAAGTTGATTCTGGTTTTTCCGGCAGTACCTCGTCGAGTTGTGATTTCGAGAACACCATTAGCGCCTTTTGCACCCCAGATGGCAGTTGCAGCAGCATCCTTCAGTACCTTGATTTCCTTAATATCTTCAGGACTGATAGAAAGAAGGGTAGAGAACTGCTCTTCATTGTCAAGATTTTCGAAATCGACTTTCTGTACGTCAGCTGGGAGTTCGAAGATGTTTCCATCCACTACAATCAGCGGTTCTGCTGAACCATGGATAGAGCTAACGCCACGCAAGCGCATAGAAGTACCGGCACCCACGTTACCAGAGTTCGCAACGATATCAAGGCCGGCAATCTTTCCTTGGAGAGCTTCGTCGGCAGAAGCAAAAGAAAGGCCTTCCACTTCATCCATGCTCATCGTTTGTGTAGCTACAGAAATCTCTTTTAGCGGAATGGACATTCCATTGCTTTGAACTTTTGGCTTGGCCTTGACCACCACTTCTTGCAGCTGTGTGTTGTCTTGCAAACGAATGTTGAATTTTGTGGTGTTGCCAATCACCTGACTCCATGTCTTGTAGCCAATGTAGCTGACAACCAGTTTGTCCTTAGGATTCTTGATGACCATAGAGAAATTACCGTTGATATCTGTAACGGCGGCCTCTACAATACGGTTGTTGTTGTCTCGCTCTACAACGTTGGCCATCATAACACCGCCCATGTCGTCATAAACATAGCCCGTGATGCGTCGCTGTTGAGCCATTGCTGAACTTACACAGAAGAACAGCACGAGAGAAGTAAGAATGATTTTAGTCTTGTTCATAATGTTCTATGTAAGTTTTATTTTGCAAGTTGATACTTTTTGAGATATGCACGAGCCTTAGCAAGCGTTTTCCAGTCTGAATCATAACGGCCATCTGTAAGTTGTTTGTAATCTAATACATGATCCAGCCCATGAATGACTGCAGACGAACTTGACAGAATCTTTGTCTGAACTACAGCCTTAGAACCCGTCGCATCGTTTGTGATATAGTCACGTGCGAGGAAGTTGGTCAAAGAAGGAATGGTCCTGCTTGTTTTTCCTGTGCGGTCTGTCACTTTGATGGTGCCATCGCTTTCTCGTGATGCGGTTACCTTAAAGTAGATGCCGGTCTTACTGTCCATGGTTCCAGTTTCGTATGCCGTTGGATTCATGACCAATGGCTCTGAATAGATGCTGTTGTCCTGGAAATGGTATTTTACAAAATTGATGATAGTCGTTGCCATCGCTTTGCCTTTTACCTTCCTAGCGTACTCTTCCTGTTCATCTAGAATATCTCTTTCGTCTTCGTCTTTATCCAATTGGAGCAGATGCTTGATGTCGTCCCACGTGGGAAGTCCTTTGGCAAAAGCCTCTTCCATCGCTTCATTGGTTGGGATATAGATAGTGTAGCGGTAGTTGCTAAAGAAGCGGATATTTGTGTCGTCAGCAACTTTGGCCAACCTTCCTTCTTCATTGATAGCATAGCAGGGAAGGCCTGACGAATTGGGATCGAAAATATAGTATTTGTTTCTTGCAGAAGGGTTGTTAATTTCAGAACCATCTTCAGGGTCAATCTCAATGTTCACATCCAAAGCATCCAAAACATCTTCTGGTGTCTGGCAAAGAGCGAAGAATTTAGAGAATTCTTTGTTGTTATACATGATGGAATAGACCGATTCAATCGTTGGTATCATGGGCCGGCTGATGGTATATGCAAAGCCGTTACCGTAACCATTGGTCTGTGCAGATTTGTCGGCAAACCGGGTTACTGTGCAACTCTCGTTGTGGTCGAGTTGCCAACCTCCCTTCACTTTCATTCCGTTGGCACGGTCGTTCGCATTTTCCACGTATACGACAGCATTGTTTTTCGAATGGAAATAGTGTCTGCCACACTCCACGCCTGTTGCAGTCTCATCAATGCCTGTGGTCTTGTTGTTCTCATGTACGATGGTGTGTGTTTCCAACAAATCCTTTAGACGGTTGGAGAAGAATTCTCGATCGATGGACTGATTTGCAGACAGCTTAGAACCGATAACACCGCTCTTTGTGACCACGTCATAAGTGTATTCATAAGTTTCTACGGTAGGTCTCACCTTGTCTTTGGCCTCGTCCCACGTATATCTGTAAGCACGTCCAACCAACAGCGTGGTTCCACTTTTCACTACGCTGCTGCCACGGAATGAGATAGGGTCAATATACCAAAAATCGTCATCGCTTGGCACAAAGAACGAGAAACGTGAACTCATGGAAAGCAAATAGCTGTCATAGTATGACTTTAATGCATTAGCATCACTCTCGCTTCTGCTATCAAGCGACATGGATTCGATGGCGTATCTAAAGATGCGCTTGTCTGTCTCTGTAAGCGCAGGTGCTAATACGGCCGCATAGGTAGGGGTTGTGATGACTTCGTCCATCAGGTAGATTACACCGTTATTAGCCAGCAACACGTCATTAATCTTGCCGCGGTGGTAGTCATCGTCTGCGTTGAACATGGCATCCTGAGCCTTATTCTTGATGCTTTCGAATTTGCTGGGCACAGTGGCAACAAATGATTCCATCATCAAGTTGTTGATGAGCTCTTGAATTACATTGCGGGGAATCATGTCCAAGGCCTTGTTAATAAGTTCCATGTCGGTAGGAGCCTCTCCTAGTTCGCTCAGCATGTCAGGTGCATAAGCCTGCATGAGGAAGTAGCCGCCTCCGTTGGGGCTGAAGAAATAAGGAATCAGCTTCTCGTCGGTTGGGCAGAAGAAAGCTGCCATATCCTGCTCTTTGCTGAACAAGTCAACATTATAGCTATTCCATCCTGGATCGAACTTCAGCGAATATGTGACATCTTCGGTGTGGTTAGGATTGTCTGGATCTGTATAAGCCTTCAATGGATTCCCATTCTTGGAACGTTTAGAGAAGTAGCGCTTCTCGTATACCTTTTCCACATCGTTGCCATAGTTCAGTTGATAGCTGTAGGTAAGGTCTGCGTTGTAGAATGGAGCGGAGAAACGGTCCATCATGTGGCTAAAAATGTTTGTCTTTCCGTTCGTGCGCAGCAACTCTGCGATGTTTGGAGGAGTGATGAGCACCTTGTCCAGACGGTTCACATATCCATTTTGACAAGTGATATCCTGCTTCAAGACTTTACAGTCATAGATAAAAGCGTCATTTTTTTCTCGTGTTTTTCCTGTGATAATACGGAAATCCTCATCAGTAATGCTTTTCAGAGCCAATTGTGCTGGCAAGAAATGAGTCATCATTGCAGCAGTATTGTCTAGCGCAATGTATATATCCTTGTTGTTATCGCGGAATTGTGCCCAATAATCTTTGTCTGTTGGATTATAGTTAGTAGGCATTTCTGATGGAAGGAGATGTGGAACTGAGTCCAAAACAGTTCCGGCTGTATTGCGGCGCAAGCACTGTCCCTTTACAGGAGTGTCATTCGTGCCATTTCCTGCTTGCATGCTTGACATCATTTCCAGCAGGTATGCGTTGTTGATCATGGCATTGTTCAGCAGAAGTTTCTTTTGGCTGAGCGTTAGCTCTGAATAGCTGTGCACTCCCCAAGGATTGTCCTGGTAAAAGGTTTTGAAGGCGTCATCATCGGCAACGAAGAGCGTCTTGGAACCTGTTCTAGCTAATACCTCCTTATAGCCAAGGTCGTTGATGAGCTTGACGAAGTTGGTGTAATTGCCATCGCTTTCAAGATACTCGTAGATACTGGAACCGAGCCATGAGGGATTGCCATCGTCCCACATATAGTCGTCCTTACACGAGTAAGTCGAACCGCATACGGCAAATAGGAAAAATGCTTTGGCTGCATACTTTCCTAATTTACAAAAGCGTTTGTCCATAAAGGTTAATATATTTAAGTTTTAGTTATTTCTCTGCTTTGCAAATATAATAGATGTTTAGAAAACGCTAACGAGAGCCCCCCTTGATTAACTTTGTTTTTAACTCAATTTGACTATAATAAGGTTAAAATCTCTTTAAGGCTGCCGTTTTGTGTGTTCGGGATGTACAAACTGCATAACAGAGCCATGTCGCATAGGCAACATGGCTCTGTTTGTTGTTTTGAAGCCTTTGAAACCGGACTTCTGGATTGATTACTTGACTAAAATTTTGGCGGATAGTTTGCCTGCCTTCACAACATAAATTCCGGTTGGGAGAGTGATGTCCTTAGCAACCTTTTTGCCGGTAGTTGTGTAAATGTCGAACGATGTGGTTCCGTTGACATAGATACGTCCATTTACTACGCGTGGGGTCAGCTTACCCTTCACTTGTTCTTTGGCAGGTACTGCATCGATATCAGTTGGAACAGAACCGCCTTCTTTATAATTGGCAATGGCAACCCAGCCCAATTGGTCAAAGTATGCCTCGCTGGCAGTTGTTGTTGTAATCGTTTTGCCGTCTACAGTTAAATTGTGATCCAGCACTCTTTTCACTTTCACGCCTGTTGTCCATGTAGTTCCGCTTTCATCCTTACTGGTCATATCTGTACGTCTGAGCATGCAGATGGCAGGGTAGTTGTTGGTCTGCAAACAGGTCAGGATAGTGGGCTGATACAGATAGAGCTGTTCTTGCAGAATCCCTTCTGTCTCATCATAGTGCTCCACACGGAAAGAGTTTTCACGGAGGCTGGAGCCATATATAGAGTTGTCTGTACCGTGGCCAGCTGCGATGATGATGCCGTTTTCTTCGTCAGCCATGCCGATGCCCGGCGTAATGGCTAAATAGGCAACTTTTTGTGCTCCAGCCACTTTCCGGCCTGATTCGTATTCTGGGTATACGATGAACTTGAAGCCAGTGTTGGTTACTTCAAAAACGCGTGCACACAATGCCGTAGTAGGGTTGGCACTTGTATAGCTTGGATTTTTGAGTTCTACTAATACAACAGGAGTGATACCTTCTGGGAAGGGCTGCTGGAATGTTACCTCTGTGGTATCAGTCCATAGTTCATCAGAGGCTTTGTTTGAGCTCACTTGAGCAACCTCGCAATCCAAGTCTCCGTATTTATAGTTGCCTGGCTTCAAAGCAAGGAACGGAACCTCCTCATTTTTGGATATGGCCTCTTTGCTCGTTTGCCATGGGAAGAGTCGGTAAGAGAACTTTTGCTGGGTAACTGTTTTTCCTGTCACGTTGCCTGCATAGAACGTTGTGTTTTTGTTGGTCATGGTGCCCATAAATACACACGGGGTCTCTGAGAACGTAGAAGAGTAGAGCACGGTAGTTTCGTCAGTGTTGGTGATGGTCAGGCGGCCATGCTGAATCTCGCTTGTACCTTGCGCTGGGGCTACGTCAACAGTCACCTCATTGGTGTAGCGTTGTTTCTTGTCTGTATCGTAGTCGCAAATCTTGTATAGGATGGCGCCTGCAAGGCCATTGACATCGTCTGTCATGGTCACAGTGCCATTCCCTTTCATGCCGAGGTTGCGTATATTAACATACTTGCCTCCTGGCTCCTTGCGCTGCACACAGATAGAGTCTGTCTGTTTTGAGTTGCTGTGAGTCCAGCTGAGGGTAACTGTTTTCTTGCTGGCATTATAGGTCGCTGTCAAGTTTGTTGGGGTTTTATGGTTCCAAGGCATGAAATATTCATTGCCATCCGTATAGGCGAAGCCAGAGGTGTAGGTAGATAGCACTCTAGCTGCATCGGTAGGTTGGCCATTTGTCCAGATTTCTCGTTTTCCTTCTACAGCGTTATACACGGCGAGGCGCTCCAGCCACTTGTTCTCTGGTTTGTCTGCACGAACAAGCACATCCTTCATCCAGACGCCATTCTTGCGCTGGTCGTTTCCTGTTCCCCAACTGTACCATCCTTCAGAGTCGGTAGAGAAACCGCTTTCCGATGTCCAGTTGGCACCGTTGTTCCATTCCGTTACCCATACGGGAAGCCCCGTTACATTGTAAAGTGACCACAGGCGGTCAATACAGCCTTGTGGGTTTTGTCCGCCAATGTAGTAGTGGGTGGCAACGAAATCGACGCGAATGTTGTTCTGGCGGCACCAGTTCACATAGTCGCTAACCCAACCAGTACTAGGGTTACAGCAGGCAAATGTGCCGATGCGTTTTCCGCTGTAAAGGAATTTATCCGCTACGTCAACAAGTGGGTAGTCGCCATGCTTTTCTCGCGCGTCTGCAGGAATCTCAAGCACATAGGTAAACACTTCATTTCCTCCTGATGTGTTATCGGGTTCGTTTTGTCCTAAGACGTGGGTGCAAGTGTTGTCCGAAGCGTTGATATTGTCCCAAGATTCCCATGCGCCTTTGTAACCGTTGCTGTTGGATTGTCCAGCTTCGTGGTGGCGCTGAGGCACGTATTCCGCATTCTTCTTGCTGCTTCGTCCAGCTCCCCAGTCGTAGTACCATGAAGAGTTGGTCAGCTTCATAAGTTCATCGGAACGGGCATCACCCATGCCGAGCTTGGTCGGCCATTGCCAGCGGAAAATGCGGAAGAACCCCAGTTTTTCTGCCAATTCCTTGGGGAGAACAATTGTTCTGTCCTGGCTGTTGGCGATGTAGCAGTGGCTGTATCCTGTACCTTCTGCATCATTAGCGACTGTACACATGTAGCCGCGCTTCAGGGTGAATGCACGTGCCTTATTCACCCAGGGACCTGATGTGTTTCTACCCGTACCGTTATAGCTTGCAATCACTTCTGTGCAGGCATCATCGCTATACATGGTGACAGGATAGAAAGGTGTGCCGTCAGCATTCTTGTTGTCGCTATGTACAAACACAATGGCGCCTGCCCGATAAATGCTGACACGGCAGTTCGTTCCGTCGGTCAGAGCCACGCCATTGCATGTGATACGCTGCAGGTAGGTGGATACGACGGTAGATGGCTGTACTTTTTCAAACACCACGGCCGCATCAGGATTCTTGATGTCAATGCTTGCCATCGTGGCAAAAGGCTCTGTTCCCGTAATGGTTAAATCGACAGCATCGTTCAATTCCACGTTGCCAGTTACCTGTTCAACCTTCTGGACTTCGTTTTGTGCATTGGCTGTAAGTCCTAATGCCAACAGCCATGCCAATGTTAGTTGTCTTAATCTCATGATTATAATAGGTTAAGTTTTGTACAAAGAATAGTATATATAAATAATGTGTGTTACTTATGGTGCGGTGTAGTAGTCCGTAATGCGGATGATGGCCCGCGTGCATACAGGGCAAAAGTCTTGTACTTCGTTAATCTTCATGCGGCACTCCTGTGCAGGGCGGTAGCAACCTTTGCTCTGGTAGCCAGCACCTTCAAATACGCCTACCGTCTGTGTACAGCGGTTCAGTGCCTCCATCGCCTTGGCGTCGTTCTTGTCTATTTTCTTGAAGTCTGGCACTTTGGGGTCGAGTGGAGTTGGAATGGAATACTTCTTAGGCATCAAGTCGGCCCATTTTGTGTTAAAATCTTTCAGAGTCGTGATGTTGGGTTCCCACGGTTCTGTGTCAGCTGGATACCACTCTGTGTCCATGTCATCATAGGCGTACTCGTCGGCAAGACCTGCATAGCTGTGTCCGAACTCATGCACGAAAACCTCCTTGAATGTAGGGTGGTCGCTGGTGGAGAGTGTCACCTGGTTGAAGATGCCGCCACCGCCATATGTGTCGCTATTGACTAGCACCATGATGTGTTCGAAAGGAACGCCTGAAAGAAGGTCGTAAATTCGGTGCATCTCCTGCGACATCAAGTAGCGGTCTGTATAGAACGTGTCATAGTGGCTGCCTGCGGGTGATGAGTGCCAAGTGTCCAGATGTGGCACGGTAGGACCTGCTTCTTGGGATGGAGCTGCTACAGCCACTACGTTGAAGCGGTTCTTAAGCGACTTGAAGGGTTCCCGTGCAAACAGCGCGTCTACAGCTCTCTCGCAGTCGTGATAGAACTTGCCCATCTGCGCCTCAGTGTAGCCTTCTGCCAAGATGGCCAAGTCTACGCAGTTTGTAAGGTCCACGTCTTTGAATGGATCGTAGGGAGTTGCTTGGAAGTTGCGTCCCTTGCCATTGCGAGGCTCATTATTGTTTGATTGGTAGGTTCTGCTTTGTGCATAGGCCGGTTTCCATACATAGTGGAAGGGAATGCCGTTGTCACCTATTTTACGGATAAGGATATCTTTCGGATTCACCGTGTGAGTCATTTGAGCTGTGACTTGCTGGTGGTTGTTAGTCAGCGTAACGGTGATGTCAATTGGAAATTTCGGGAAGGGAATGTTGTATGAGGTCTCGAAAGCCTTGTCTACTTGCTTGGCTTCATCATATTGCAACCACTCCTGGAACAGGGTAGAGAAGGTCCACACGTAGATGACTCTCTGCGTGGCGTGGTCTTTGACAGTCAGTTGTCCGTTCCCGTTTAGGAACTTTTCGGACAGTCGGCTTTTTCTTCCGGCCCATCGTTCCTGTTTCTTCAGTTCCTGAAGGTAGATGTGCTGTTCTTGAGCGTTTCCTGCAAATACGTAATCCAGTCTCAAGGTGGCATCTTCGAAGTATTCCTCAAAGCGCTGTGCTTGCATGTGTTGTGTGAATGTGAAAAGGGCCACAAAGGCAATCGTCAACAGTTTTCTTATCATCGGGTCAATAGATTTTTAGTTAAAGCATAATTAGTATTGTGGGGCGAAGATACGGAAAAAAAGTAAAGTGGAAGAAACTTTTTTGGTTTTTCTTCCACTTCTCCAGCAAATTAACGCTTTTTGTATAATTTGTCTTGCAAAAATTGCCCTGTGTGGCTGTAGGCGCATTTGGCCACTTCTTCGGGGGAACCTTCCACCACTAGGTTGCCGCCAGCTTGTCCTCCTTCTGGCCCGAGGTCTATGATGTGGTCAGCACATTTGATGATATCCATGTTGTGCTCAATGATGAGGATGGTGTGTCCTCGAGAGATAAGTGCGTTGAAGGCATCCAGCAGTTTGTGGATGTCGTGGAAGTGGAGTCCGGTGGTCGGCTCGTCAAAGATGAACAAGGTGGGGTCTGACTTCTCTTGACTGAGGTAAGAGGCTAATTTGATGCGCTGGTTTTCGCCGCCGGAGAGGGTGGATGACGTTTGCCCGAGCTTGATGTAGCCAAGCCCTACGTCCTGCAATGGCTTCAGTTTTCCGACAATCTTTGTTTGCTTGTGTTTTGTAAAGAACTCTACGGCTTGATTGACGGTCATGTTCAGCATGTCGTTGGCATTCATCCCTTGGTATGTCACCTCCAAAATGTCGCTTTTGAAACGTTTCCCATGGCATGCTTCACACTCCAGCACAAGGTCGTTCATGAATTGCATCTCCACCGTGATAGTTCCTTCTCCCTTGCACTCCTCGCAGCGTCCTCCTTCAGCGTTGAAGGAGAAATAGGCTGGGGTATAGCCCATTTGCTTAGCTAGTTGCTGAGTGGATAGAAGTTTTCGTATCTCGTCCCATGCTCCGATATAGGTCACAGGGTTGGAACGCGATGATGTGCCGATGGGATTTTGGTTGACGAAATCCACGTGCTTCACAAGGGTCATGTCACCCTCCAGCTTCGCAAAGAGTCCGGGCTTGTCAGCGCTTTCACCAAGATAGCGCTTCATGGCCAAGTAGAGGATATCACGCACTAGCGTGGATTTGCCGCTGCCCGACACGCCTGTCACGCACGTCATCACGTTGAGCGGGAACTTTACGTCGATGCCTTTCAAGTTGTTGGCGCGAGCATTCTTTACGCAGATATAGTTGTTCCAGGGACGGCGGCTTCCCGGGATGGGTATCTGCTCTGTGCCAGTGAGGTAATCAATGGTGTGGGAGATTGTAGATGCCTTTGCCGCTTTGTCGGATTCAGATTTCTTTGACTTGCCTTTGTCTATGTTCTCGGTCTCTGTAGGGGGAGGTCCTGCATACATGATTTGTCCGCCTAGGCGACCTGCGTCGGGGCCGATGTCGATGATATAATCGGCTGCACGCATGATTTCCTCGTCGTGTTCCACCACGATGACTGTGTTGCCCAGCCGTTGAAGGGCGCGGAGCACGTGAATCAGCCGTTGGGTGTCGCAAGAGTGGAGACCGATGCTGGGCTCATCCAGAATATACATGCTGCCTACCAGCGATGATCCGAGGCTTGTCGCCAGATTGATGCGTTGGCTTTCACCGCCAGAAAGCGTGTTGCTTAGTCGTGAGAGGGTGAGGTAGCTGAGTCCCACGTCCACCAAGAATTGCAGGCGGCTTTTGATTTCTACCAACAGACGTTTGGCAACCTGTGCGTCGTGTGCAGACACCTTCAGGGTGCGGAAGAACTCATGCAGCTCGTTGATAGGCATCTCGCAGAGGTCGGTGATGCTCTTGCCGCCTATCTTCACATATTCAGCCTCTTTCTTGAGTCTTCGTCCGTGGCAGGTGGGACACACCGTCTTGCCTCTGTATCGTGCCAGCATCACTCGGTATTGTATCTTGTACTGATTCTCTTTCAGCATACGGAAGAACTCGTCAATGCAGATGGACACGTTGCCCCATTCGTTTTTCTCGTACACGCCATGCCACAGCACATCCTTTTGTCTTTGGGTCAGTTGACTGTAAGGCGTGAAGACGGGAAACTGCTCGTATTTCTCGGCACGCCGTACAAATTCCCGTTTCCATTCTCCCATCTTCTCTCCCTTCCAGCAGGCCACAGCACCATCATAGACAGAGAGTTCGGGGTCGGGAATCACAAGGCTTTCGTCAATGCCGATGATGCGTCCATATCCTTCGCACTCAGGGCAAGCGCCTACAGGTGAATTGAAGGAGAACATCTGGTCTGTTGGCTCTTCGAACTCGATGCCGTCTGCTTCAAACTTTAAGGAGAACTCCCGTTCCGTACCATCTTCAAATTGCAAGATGCAGCGTCCGTCACCTTCGTAGAGTGCTGTATTGGCCGAATCCACCAAACGGTTTGTAGTGGCTTTGTCGTTGGCCACTTTGAGACGGTCGATGACTAGGCGCATGCCTTCGCCTGTCGCTGGCACATCGGTCAGCACATCTGTAATCCGCTTCGTTTCGCCACCTACCTCGATGCGCTGGAATCCGGTTTTATAATAGATGTCAAGTTGCTCAGCCAAGGTACGGCCGTTGCGTATCATTAGGGGTGTCATCACCATCAGCCGCGAGCCCTCTTCATGTTCCAGCATGCACTGGACAATATCGTCGGTCGTGTTCTTTTTGACTTCTTGTCCACTCACAGGTGAGAAGGTGTGTCCAATGCGAGCGTAGAGCATGCGCAGGTAGTCGTAGATTTCTGTGCTGGTGCCAACGGTAGAGCGCGGGTTGCGGCTGCTCACCTTCTGCTCGATGGCGATGGCTGGCGAGATGCCTTCTATGAAATCGCAGTCGGGCTTGCTCATGCGTCCCAAGAATTGGCGCGCATATGTAGAGAGGCTTTCTACATAGCGTCTTTGCCCTTCGGCATAGAGCGTGTCGAACGCCAGCGACGACTTGCCGCTGCCGCTCACTCCGGTGATGACCACAAACTGGTTGTGGGGTATCTGTACATCGATGTTTTTCAGGTTGTTTACCCTGCATCCGCGCACGCTGATGTAGTCTTTCAGATCAGCCGTTTTCTGTGCTAACTTTTTCATAATCGATGACAAAGGTAGAGAAAAAACAGCAATCGGAGGTGAAAATAATAGTCAAAGATGTTGTGTGTGAAAAAAAATCTATATATTTGGCACGAAATATGAAAAAGTTTGACAAAACCTTTGTGGCCTTAGGTGTGGTACTCTTGTCGTTTCTGATGGCTAGTTGTACCGTGCGTCGTGGGACTGTCGTGCTGACAGGCCAAGAAGATTTCCGTGAGGGTGATCTCCTCTTCCGTTGTGGCTATGGAGCGGAAAGCAAGTTTGTGATAGCGGCAAGCCATTCCGTCTATTCCCATATAGGTATGCTCCATTATGATAAGGCTTCGGGCGGGTGGATGGCTGTGCATGCGGTGCCTGGCGAAGCGGAAGCTGGCGAGAGGGAAGTGCTGAAGGTTGAGCCGTTGAGCGCCTTCTATGCCAAAGAGCGAGCCGAGAAAGGAGCATGGGCGCGGGTGAATTGTCCTGACAGCGTGGCTGCGGCAGCTGCGGCTTATGCATTGAGCAAGGTTGCCCAGCACGTGGAGTTTGACAATGATTATGCGCTGGGCGATACGACAAGCCTCTATTGCACCGAGCTAGTGTGGCAGGCTTATCTGCATCAGGGCATCGACTTGAGTGACGGGCAGCGGCATGAAGTGCCTATGATAGTGAGTAATGAGGGAACTTGTATGTTCCCATCCGATATTGAAAAGTGTTCCAATATTATATTTGTTCAATCTTTTAAAACCAAGAATCAATGAAAAAAATCTTTTGTGTCTTAAGTCTGATGCTTATGGCGTTGGCATTCGTGTCATGTTCTAAAAACTCGCCTGAAGGTGTGGTGGAAGAGTATGTGTCTTGTTTGAAGAGTGATAAGTATGAGGATGTGATTGACATCTGCTACTTCAAGAAAGACCTTTCCGACGAAGAAAAAGCACAGTATGCGGCTTTCCTTCGCGACAAGATGGGACCTGAACTGGAAAAGAAAGGCGGCATCTCAGGTGTGGAAATCACAAAGGTAGACATGGCCGAAGATGGCGAGTCTGCTAAAGTGTCCTTCACCATCAAGTATGGTGATGGCTCTGAAAAGTCCAGCATCGACAGAGTGGTGTGTGTGGATGGCCAGTGGAAATTGGATACAGGCAAATAAGGCATCCCGCATCGTTGCATGAGAAAGGCGGAAGACCTACAGAGGGTCTGCCGCCTTTCTTTGTGGGTTTCAGTCAATTAATAAAACGGGTTTGGAAACGAAAAGCGCGCACCCTGCGCAAGGTAACTTGCGCAGGGTGCGCGACATTTATTGCGCAGGGTGCGCAATAAAACACGTGCAGGGTGCGTATTATGGGGTTGGCCTCCGGCAGTAAAAACGTGTCGTTTGGCGTCCTTATCGCTGGTAGCAGAAGTAGTGCTTTCGCACTTTCTTGGCAGCGAGAGAGGGGTTGAGCATGTCGCTCGCTTCGGTGAGGTTGTGGGTGGTGCCGTCGCTGAAGCGAATTTCAATCTGGTCATCGTCCAGGCTGTACATGTCTCTGCCCACCTCTATGTTGGCAATCAGCAGATTGGCGTCTTCGGAGGAGACATTGTAGCGCTGGGCCAATTCATTCAGCTTTTCCTGTTTGCGCACTTCGTTCACGGGCTCGTCGCTCATCTCCACCTTGAAGATGCGGCGGTTGATGAAGTCTTGGCTGAGCAAGGACAGAATAGGATCGGGGTGGGTGCACCACACTTTCATGGCTGACCAAATGTCGTTATCGTCGAGGGTGAGGTAGTTGCGCAGACATTCAGGGTCGCTGACAAAGGTCTGGCGGTCCATCTCCTGGTAGAGGAAGAAGCGGAGGGCTGGTGAGGCAAAGAGCTCAACCCCTTGGCGTGCCAGTTGCTTGGCGCGTTTCAAGGCGTTAATCATCACGTGCTCAGCTGCCACGGAGGTCTTGTGCAGATACACTTGCCAGTACATGAGGCGGCGGCTGACGAGGTAGTTCTCGATGGAGTAGATGCCCTTCTTGTCCACCACGAGTTGGTCATCTACCATGTCAAGCATGTCGATGATGCGTGAGGAGCCTATATTGGCTTCGTTCACTCCAGTGAAGAAGGCATCGCGCTTGAGGTAGTCCAAACGGTCCATGTCGAGCTGCGATGAGATGAGCTGGTGGAGGAAGCGCTTGGGGTATTCGTCCTTGAATATCTTGATGGCCAGGGAGAGCTGTCCGCGCATTTCCTCGTTCATCTGCTCCATCACCATCAGGGAGATGTCCTCGTGGCAGATGCCGCTGATGAGGGTGTGTTCCAGCACATGACTGAACGGCCCGTGCCCGATGTCATGCAGCAGGATGGCAGCTTGCACCGCTTCAGCCTCGCTGTCGAAGATGAAGTGCCCTTTCTGCTGTAGAGACAGGATGGCCTTGCCCATCAGGTGAAAGGCTCCTAGCGAGTGCTGGAAACGGGTGTGCTGAGCCCCTGGATAAACGATGTTGGCACCGCCCAGCTGTTTGATGCGGCTAAGACGGTAAAAGGCAGGATGACGCACGATGTCGAGCAACAAGCCGCGAGGCACGCGGATGAAGCCGAACACGGGGTCGTTGATGATTTTGTCGGAAGCCATATTCAATTATCAACTTAACAGCTTGGCCATTTGCTCAGCCACTTTTTGGGCCTCTTGTGCAGCTGCCTCGGCAAACTTCTCGGTCTTGTCGGCATAGATGATGGCGCGTGAGGAGTTGACGATGAGGCCACAATCCTTGGTCATGCCATATTTGCACACCTCTTCAAGGCTTCCACCTTGTGCGCCAATGCCGGGAACGAGCAGGAAATGCTCGGGAGCCACCTTGCGGATGTCCTCAAACATTTGGCCTTGTGTGGCACCTACCACATACATCATGTTGTCGGCATTTCCCCATTCCTGACTCTTTTTCAGCACTTTTTCAAAGAGGCGTTCACCCTCAGCGTCGGTGGTGAGTTGAAAATCGTGGCTACCCTTGTTGGAGGTGAGCGCCAGGAGAATCACCCACTTACCTTCATACTGGAGGAATGGTGTCACGCTGTCCTCGCCCATGTAGGGAGCAACGGTGAGGGCATCGAGGTTGATTTCCTCGAAGAAGGTGCGGGCATACATCGCGCTGGTGTTGCCGATGTCGCCACGTTTGGCATCCGCGATGATGAAGTGCTGGGGATAGTTCTCGTTGAGGTACGTGATGGTCTTCTCAAACGAAATCCAGCCCTTCACGCCCATGCTCTCGTAGAAAGCGAGGTTGGGCTTGTAGGCCACGCAATAGGGTGCTGTGGCGTCGATAATCGCCTTGTTGAAAGCGAAGATGGGGTCTTCCTCCTTCAGCAGGTGCTCAGGAATCTTCTTGATGTCGGTGTCGAGACCTACACACAGGAAGGTCTTCTTCGTGAAAATCTGGTTGATGAGTTCTTTGCGTGTCATAAGTAATATATTTTGATTGAGTTATTTCTTCTGTAGTATAAAGCCTGTGACATCCACGTTGCAGCTGTCTTTCCCCCAGCCGCTGATGCTAAATGCTGTGGCGGCATAGAGCAGATTGTCTGTTGTGCAGGGCAGCAGGATGGGGGCATTCATGCTGATGCTGTGGGCTTTGAGCGTATCAAGATTGACGATGACGGTGCCAGAGGGACGCCCGTCGAGGGTTGTACCCATTTTCACTACTTTCTGCCCTTTCTTGCAAAATGCGGGGTTTGTGTACACCTTGACCATGCGGTTGTAACCCGCTGGAATGTCGAGAGTGTAGTTGCTGCAGGAGTTGGAAATATTCTTGTTCTGCGAGGCTCCCGTCTCGTGCTTATCTTCCAGAAAATCAAAATAGAAAGATACATAGACGGAGTCTTTCACGTATGCCTCTGTTGCTTCTTTCCCGTATGCTTCGTAGAGATAGCGGAGCTGCTCGTTCAGCTGGATGGCCTCTGTCTTGGGCATGGAGTGCAGGAGATGCTCGTATTGCTCAGCGTTGATGGGCACTTTCTTGCCATTCATTGCCTTTTCGATGTGGCTCTTCATGTAATCATGCGTGATGCTGAAATAGTTGATGGGGAAGGCTGATGTCAACAGAAAGATAAGGGCAAAAGAGATGGTAATCCAGTTGATACGCCGCGCCTTAGTGACGAACAGCGTGATGCATACGAAGTAGAACCAAAGGTTCAGCGTGATGAGATAGAGGCGGTTGATGGTGATGCCATAATCGCTGAAGCGTCGTACAATGCCCACCGTCATGAGCATCAGCAGGGGGAGGATGATGACAGGCAGATAGCGCGCAATGAAGTTGTCCGACTTTTTTTCCTGTGCTTTCCTGACGGGATAAAGCCCGAACTCAATGATGATGAGCCCCAACATTGATGCCGTCACCAGCCACGACACCCAGCCATCGGGCAACTCCCATTTGACAAGAATCTGAATGGCATAGATGTAAAGCACTACGATGTAGAGTCCTACAAGCGGCAGGAAGAGAAAACGCATCACAGCATTGAGAAATCCTGAATCTACGGGAGTTCGGTCATGCTTCTCTTCTCCGCTGGGAATACGTCCGAGAAACAGCCACGAAGCCAGCAGCAAGCCCGTCAGCACCCCGATGATAGCATACCACTTGAAGTCAAGATCAATGCCGAATAGCGTGTTGAAAGAGGCTAGTAGCAGGCTGAAACCTCCCCACATCACTTCGCCAATCATGTAGCAGATGATGCTGTTGGCCATCAGCCGCATGGTGAAGTTCCATGAGGCGATATTGTCCTTCTCCTTCTGGAAGGACAGAAAGAATAGCGAGAGGAAAAGCGCAAGGATGACAGCAGCATGAGCCACCCATACCTCATAATGATAGCTGTCGCTGTCTTCCAGAATATTGTAGATGTAGATGGCATCTGCCAAGAGTGTCAGATGCGCCGCCGTGTTGACCGTCAGTACCGTGTTCCGTTTCTGTCCCTCTTCTTGCCACAGATGCAGCGTGAGCGAAAGCATGAAGCCTACAGACAGGAAGTAACTGACTGCGCCGACACTGCTACCCTTCAAGAGCTTCCCCTCGTCAATGATGCTGAAGACGAGGAATAGCGACAAAGTTGTAACAAATGCCGTCGATACCGGAAAGCGTTTTACGCACATCTGAAACGCTTTCACTACTGCTTGTGGTGCTGCTGAAAGTCTCATGATAGTTGACGGTTGACAATTGACAGTTAATTTAGTTGACAGTTAATTTAGTTGAGAGTTGAGAGTTGACAGCTGGTCACCTTCTGTCCGCATGGTAACTGTCAACTGTCAATTGTCAACTGTCAACTGATTACAGTTCTGCTTCCTTTAGCCTCTCTGCATTTTCTGCCACGATAAGGTGGTCGATGCAGTCCTGGATGTCACCATCCATGAAAGCAGAAAGATTATAGATTGTGTAGTTGATGCGGTGGTCCGTGATACGTCCCTGTGGATAGTTGTAGGTGCGAATCTTCGCCGAACGGTCACCCGTAGAGACCAGCGTCTTGCGGCGAGAGGCGATGTCGTCGATGTACTTCTGATGCTCGCGGTCATAGATGTAAGTGCGCAGACGGGCAAGGGCACGTTCTTTATTCTTTGGCTGGTCGCGCGTTTCTGTACACTCTACCAGAATCTCCTCCTTCTCGCCCGTGTTCGGATTTGTCCACATATAGCGGGCACGCACACCCGACTCCACCTTGTTTACGTTCTGGCCGCCAGCGCCCGACGATCGGAAAGTGTCCCACTTGATTTCACCCTCGTTAATCTGTACGTCGAAAGCCTCCGCCTCGGGCAGCACAGCCACCGTAGCTGCCGATGTGTGCACCCGTCCCTGCGTCTCCGTCACAGGTACACGTTGCACGCGGTGCACGCCCGACTCGTACTTCATCGTGCCATACACATTCTCGCCCGTCACGTTGCAGATAATTTCCTTGTAGCCTCCCACAGCGCCCTCTGAAAACGAAGACACCGTAAGGTGCCAGCCCTTGATTTCGCAGTATTTCGAGTACATACGGAACAAGTCGCCTGCAAAGAGAGCCGCCTCGTCGCCGCCTGTGCCGCCACGAATTTCCAGCGTCACATTCTTGCTGTCCTCAGGGTCAGCAGGGATGAGCAGCAGCTTGATTTCCTCCTCCAGTTCTGGGATGCGCTTCTCGTTCACGGCGATTTCCTCGCGTGCCATCTCCTTCATTTCGGGGTCATCCTCCAGCGTCAGCATCTCCTTTGCCTCCTCCAGGCCCTTCACGGCGTTAATATACTCCTGTCGGGCCTTCATGATGTCCTCCAGATTCTTATACTCCTTTGTCAGTTGCACGTAGCGCTTCTGGTCGGCAATGACGTTAGGGTCGGTAATGAGGGTTGACACCTCCTCGAAACGAGACACCAGCCCTTCCAGTTTATTCAGCAATGTATTTTCTGTTGCCATAATATCGTTGTTTTGTGTGCAAAGTTACGGAAAACGAGTGAAATAGAAACCTTAATTCCGCAACACTATAGTTTAACATTATTTATAAGTGCCTGAGCAACAAAAAGTTGCCCAGGATTTTGCCATGTCAGAATTTTCACTTAC
>ONLY01000007.1 GCA_900318775.1 uncultured Prevotellaceae bacterium
AAAATTTATGTTGAACCTTTCACTATTGAGCTGCTGACCGAGTATGACAAGAAAGACTTCAGACCTCCTCCCTTAGACATTTGACTTTTGACATTAGACCTCAGCCCTCTCAACTATCACCTCTCAACTGTCAATTGTCAATTATCAATTATCAATTAAATTAGGCCGCGCCAGCCAGAGCCGTGCAAGGCTCTACCATTTCAGGGCTTTGCCCCCAGATTTTTTTAATAGATTTTTGATAGATTTCTATCCGAAGGATATAAAAGAGATAGCCGCAGCAGGCGGCTCTTGGGGTGTCTTTATTGCTGCGCAAGAAATCACTCAAAAAAATGAAAATCTATGGGCAGAGCCCCGAAATTAGAGAGCCACTCTTGGCTCCAAAAATAATGGATAGTGGATGAGGGATGATGTAAAGGGTGAAAAGTGAAAAGTGGGAGGTAGAAGGTAGAAGTGTGAGAGGATTTTTACATTTTTTAAGAATATTTGAAAAAACAGGGAGAAAAATTTGCAGAAATGTTTCTTTTCTGTACCTTTGTGCCGTTATGTCTCTATTCCTATTTACTACAATATAGACAACAAAGTTTATTATTAACATAGAAATCACCCAATTACTATGAAAAAAAAATCATTCGTAAAAGTGCTCGTATTCAGTCTTGTGACACTGGTATCCATCGGTATGCTGACCGCGTGCAGCCGTGATGATGGCGATAATGAAGAAAAGCCTCAGCCAGAAGCACAAACAGACGACGAGAATCCTGACGAAGATGATCCACAGCCAGGACCTGAGCCGTACCACCCTATCTACGCTTCTACCAAGACGCTGCTGGAGGTGACGGAAAGAACGACTTATACTCCCACTGAGTTTGGTGATGTGATTGGCAGTTGGCCCATGCTGAGTTATGCTGGCGAACAGTTTGGCAATGTGATGAAAAGAACGGTGAAAGCCATTGCGACTACCCGCCTCCCGTTGATGGACCTCCGTTTTCTGAGAACGGTAGGACTCGCACAGGATGGTTCCCGGCAGTGGGTCCTGCAGCGCCGCCTGTTCACATACAAGAGTGTATCTTTAATTACTGGCAATGACACTACGCTCGTGGGCAGTGTGATCTTCCCCACCAACACGGTAGGCAGGCCTCACAAGGTGGATATCCTGACACTTTATCACCATCAGGCTTATTTCTCAAAATCATGGCTGCCTTCTCAGGCGTTGACCTTGATGGCTCTGCATGCGCTGAACAATTCTGCCGTGATAGAACCGGATGGACAGGGTGCATCGGACAACATGAGCAAGCTGGTTGCAGAAACGCTTTATGGTGACAGGGCCTGCCTTCAGATGGTAGATTGTGTGGTGGCCGCCCTTGAGGTGATGAAAGAGGAGAACGTGACGCTGTCTGCCTCCGGATATTCCAATAACTGGGGAACATCATTAGGCACTACTTCTGCAACGGGATTCGCGCAGTATATGGAGAGAGATGCCACACCTTACTTCCAGCAACTTATCAAACTGCATGCCACATACATTGGCGAGGGCCCCACAAAATTCAGCCAGATTAAGGGATGCAAAAATCGCGAGCCTTACCTGCCTGTGCAGAAGTATTTTGAAGGCTGGTATCCGAGCAAACCCTTCTATATGTCATCTTGCAAGGACGATGAGCTCATTGTTTATGACGAGTTGAAGGACTATTATAATAAGTTGCGCACGATGCCAGATGGAACCATCAACCCAAATGTGCACTGGAGCGAATTCTATCTTCCTGATGCAATAAAAAAAGCGATAAATTCGGAAGATTTAAGCAAAATAACTTGGGGAATGGGAAACCACTTAGTCACAGCGGTTGTTTCACTCATATATGCCAGCATGGTGAAAGACCCTGAGGATATGGAGAGAATCTTCTTATCTAATATATTTAACGATGAGGAGGAGGAATAAAACAAACCTGAGAATTCATACAAAAACCCCTATCATGACGATAAAATTAAACTATTTTAAACATTTTATTAAAAAAATATGACGATATATTTGCATAAGCGCCACATTTTTGTACCTTTGTACCATAATCAACCTTTGTTCTATCCACTTTACACATAGATTACAAGGTAATTATTATTTAATAACCAAACAATATACTTAATACCCAAATTATTTTATTTATTAATACACAAACTATTCAATTACTATGAAAAAGAAATTATTCGTAAAAGTGATTACACTTGGTCTCACCGCATGGGTATCTATGGGACTAATGACAGCATGCCACGATAGTGACAGCAGTGATGAGCAAAAGGCCGCACCAAAAGAGTATCATCCAATCGATGCATCTACAAGCACGTTACGCGACATCATCGAGAAAACCGAGTATGACCCAACCACGTTTGGCGATGTGTTAGGCGAATGGCCTATGCTTAGTTATTCAAGCGAAGGTATTGCGAAACTGATGCAATCCTCGTTGAAATTGACGGTAAGAAATCGTCTTCCACAGATAGACGCGCTGTTTAAGGAGCGTGTGGGAACTGGCGCCAAAGGTGCACGTCAGTGGAATCTGAAACGCTATGTATTCACCTACAAGAGCGTATCTGGCGTTACTGGCAATGACACCATCCTCGTGGGCAGTGTGATATTCCCTACCAACACTGTAGGTAAAGCTCATCAGGTGGATGTGCTTACGCTTTACCACCACCAGGCTTATTTCAAGAGAACATGGCTGCCTTCTCATGCGGTGACCATGATGGCTTTGCACGCATTGCACAATTCTGCCGTGATAGAACCCGACGGTCAGGGAGCAAAATATGAGATGGAAGACTTGATCAGAGAGAATCTGCAAGGTGACCTGACGGCTCTGCAGATGGCTGACTGCGTGCTGGCTGCCCTTGAGGTGATGAAACAGGACAATGTGACACTGGCTGCTGACGGCTATTCCAACAACTGGGGCACATCGCTCGGAACGGTTGCCGCCACAGGCTTTGCACAGTATATGGAGAGAGATGCTACACCTGACTTGAAGCAGCTCATCAAACTGCGCGCCACCTACATTGGCGAGGGCCCAACCATGCTGAGCCAAGTGAGAGGATATGAAGATAAGGTAGCCAACCCACCTGTACAGAAATTTTACAACGGCTGGTACCCAAGTCTGCCATTCTATATGTCTTGTTGTCCAGACGACAAACTCATCAATTATGATGAACTGAAGAGCTATTATAACCAGTTGCGCATCATGCCGGACGGAGCTGCAAACGTCAAAGTGAAATGGCTTGAATTGAATCTCCCACCTGCAGTGGTAACAATTTTAAATACTGAACAAATCCGCGAACGCCTCGGCAACAATTCTGTGCACTTGGTTGCATCTATCGTTTCTCTGTATGCGGCCAGCGTGGCGAAAGACCCGGCAGATGTTGAGAATTTTTAAATTCAAATCAATATTTCTCTTAGGATAATCACCTATATTCCTATTATAACTAAATTTTAATTAACTATAGTTTCGTATGCAGGTTAATAACAGCCTGACTGGTCATTATTATTCATCAAGAATTGGAGAATTGGAGGCCAATGGCGCTCTCCAATCTCTAATTCTTTACAAATAAAATAGCCACTTCGGAAACTTAAATCTAGAATATGAAAACAATGAATACAATGAATACAACTATGACTGACACTGAAACAAAAGTATTGATGCCTTCAGAAGAAAGGGTATGGGAAAAGCACTATCAACCCGGCGCCACAGAACTGTTGAAGGAGAAAATGCCTGAGCAGACATTGTGGAAATTCCTCTCTACAGCGATAAAGGCAGACAACGATGAGCATGATGCTCTGGTGTACTTCGGACGCCACATCAAGCGCAGCACGTTGCTCCAAAAGGTGGAGAAGTGGGCACGAGTGATGAAAGGCATGGGACTGGGCGTGGGTGACCAAATACTGCTCTTCAGCCCTGCTGCGCCCGAATCGTATTATGTGCTCTTTGCGGCTGACTGCATTGGCGTCACGACCATCATGCCTAACATGTCGGCCAGTTCGGAGGCACTGAAGAAATACTATGCACAAGCCAAGGTGGCATTTGTGTTCGACGGAATGGAAGGCCTGCTCAGCAAGATACTGGAGAAGCCTCAATTTGAATATGTAGTACTGATGGATGTCACCCGTTCGATGAGTGCCCCACTCAAACATATCTTGGGACTGGCAAACTGGGTGAAGACGCACAAAGCCCGCAACCGTCATACCAAATATATGACGATGCGCCAGGCCATTGCCCGATTCGGCAAGTATGAGGGTCCGATTGATGCTCCTTTCCAGAAAGACCGCGTAGCAATGGTATTCTCAACTGGCGGCACCACAAAGGCTGGCGAGGCTAAGCTCATCTGCATGACAGACAAAGCTATGGTTGAGATGTTCCGCGGAGCAAAGGTATTGAATAAGAATGGAATTATCTTGAAGCCGGGCAACACATCGCTTTGCCAGCTGCCTCCTTTCGTTTGTACGGGTCTATTCATATTGGTGTTGCTGCCATTGGTTCATGGCATGACGATATACATGGAACCTCGTCTGAATCTGGAGAGGTTCACTGCATGCATCAAAAAGATGCGCCCCAACATGACATTGGTGCCTGGTCCGCTGTGGGCTGGTTTCTTCCGTCATGTTGAACAGCAACTGGCCAAGGGCAAGAAGGTTGACCTGAGCCATTTCATTTTCCCTGTCATGGGCGGCGAAGGATGCACACCGGAGAAACTGACGTGGATGGACAAGCTGATGAGGAAATGCAACGCAAAGACTGGCATCATATCTGGCTACGGCATGAGCGAGGTGTTCTCTGTCATCACGGTTGACTTCCGTCCTGAATTGATAGACAAACGGAATGACAAACTCGCCATTAGCGTGGGTTATCCTTACCCTGGCTTCACCGTGGGCATCTTCGACAAGGACGGCAAGGAACTGGGATATGGCCAGAGAGGCGAGTTGTGGGTGAATACCCCCACCCGACTGGCAGGATATCTGGAGAACGGAACAGTGGCGTGCTGCACGAATGAAGATGGATGGGTACATACGGGCGACCTCTGCGAGATGGATGAAGACGGACTTGTCTATGTCTATGGCCGCATGAGCAAGTATGTGGAAGCTCCCGACGGAACTCATGTCTATCTTTTTGACATCGCCAACCGTCTGCGCCAAGACAAGGATGTTAAAGAGAGTCTCGTGGCTGTTGTTGAGAGTGATGAGGCAAAAGAGCCACAAGTGATGGCTCACCTGGTTTTGGAAGACGGCGCACAGATGAACTACGAGCTGCTCAAACGCCTCGATGATGACTTGGCAACAATGCTGCCAAAGGGTTTTGAGGTGAAGGGATACAAGCAGCAGGAAGAATTCAAGATGAGTTTCATCTGCAAAACCAATGTCGCTCACTACGCCAGTGAGTATGACGGATACGTGAAACCGTCCAACGGTCAGCTGACCGAAGTAACGGTTTCTAAATGAATGATTGAACAACATTATATATGAAGAAAAAAAGTAGTTTTATCAAGCTGGCCCTACTGACAGGGTGTCTCATGCAAGCGGTCATGGCCAAGGCTCAAGTCTTGACCCTTGATGACTGCGTGATGATGGCGATGATGTCGAACAAGCAGATTCGGGCAACCGAACACATGATGAAAGAGTATGAGCATACCCAGAAATCGGTTTATGCGAATTTCTTCCCCAACATCAGCTTGACGGCAAGTGACTTCTACAGCACCATACAGGGAAAATCTGTCATGGACATCGCCTCCCCTATCGGAGCCTATGCAGGTCAACAGGTGCAGAACATGCTGCCTCTCGTTGTCAACGAGGCCTTGGAAAGGCAGATTTCGCAGAATGTGGCACAATACGTCAGACCCCTGAACCCCGATGTAGGATTCAAGGTGAAGAACGTGATGAGTGCCAATGTCACGCTGGAACAACCTGTCTATGCGGGCGGAAAGATTTCCACCGCTAACAGAATGGGAAAGCTGGGTGTGAAGATTGCATCGGAAGTACATGAGCTTTCGCGCGAGCAAATCATCGTGGATGTTCATGAAGCTTACCAGCTGCTGGTCAAAGCCAAAGAGATGGAGGTGGTGGCTCACAAGTACGATTCGCTGCTGACACAAGTGGAGCACGACGTGCAGAGTGCCGTCAAGCATGGAATGGCAAGCCACAACGAGGAGATGAAGGTGGCAGTGAAGAAGGCTGATGCCGAACTGAAAATCCGACAAGCAGAAAACGGCGTGCGGCTGGCAAGGATGAACCTCTGCCAACTCATAGGCAAGCCCCTCGACTCGATGATTGAACCCGTTCTTCCTGAGGACGATGAGTTTATTGGACCGATTGACAAGGATGCCAGCGTCATGAACAGAACTGAATACCAGTTGCTAGAACTGAATTCGCAGTTGGCTCAAGAAAAGGTCCGCATGGAGAAGTCGGCATATATGCCACAACTCGGTGTGATGATGAACGCGGGAGTGATTGACGGTATGGAATTGCTTGACAGCAAGCTGTTCCGTCACAAGTTCAACATGACAGTGGGAGCCGTGCTGAAAATGCCTCTTTTCCACGCCAACGAAACACGGCACAAGGTGGCTGCTGCCAAGGAGGCGCTGTATCAGGAACAGATTCGCCAACAGGAATTGGCTGACAAGATGAATCTGGACTTGCAGCGCCACGCCAACGAGGTGGACGAGGCACGACTGGAACTACAACTCAGAAAACGCAATCTGGACCGATGTGAAGAAAACCTGCGTGTCAGCCGCAGTGCCTATACCGTAGGTATGGAAACGCTGAGCGAACTGCTGGTTGCGCAGGTGCTGTGGCAAGAGGCTTATGCCGAACTTGTCGAGTCACGCTATCAGACAAAAGTAAAAATGATGAAATGGCGCAAAGCCGCTGGAAAACTATGAATAAAAGAAACATTATGATGAACTGCAGCACCCTTGTGCTCGCACTCTCCTTGATGCTCTGTCTGATGACAGCATGCGGGAAGAAGAAACCAAACACCTCATTGCAATGGGTGAATGTGGTCGAGTTGACCCCTACAGCAGGAACTGCCAGTGCCTCCTATCCTGCCAAGACAGAGGCAATGCACATTACGGACTTGGCGTTCAGGGTGCTTGGCACCATTGAGCAGGTGCTGGTCAAAGAGGGTGACCCTGTAACTGCAGGACAGGTCGTGGCACGTCTGTACGAACGTGACTACAGCACTCAGTTGCGGGCTACCGAAGCTGAATACCGGCAAATCAGCGCGGAATGTGAACGTGTGGCTGAGATGTACAAAGACCGTGCCGTAAGCGACAATAACTATGACAAGGCGCGTTATGGTTTGCAGCAGATTACAGAGAAGCTGACGAATCATCGCAACCAGCTGGCAGACTGTGTGCTGCGTGCACCCTTCGACGGATATGTCAATGAGATATATAAGCATAAAATCGAGACAGTAGCGCCTGGACAACCCATCTTGTCGGTCTATTCCTCTAACGGCGTTGAAGTGGTCATCCACATTCCAGAACGCGCCTATGCTCATCGTAAGCCGGATGATACCTATACGGTCACCTTCGGTTCGCTGCCGGGAAGGTCTTTCCCACTTGCCATAAGAACCGCAGCGACAATGGCTAACGACAATCACCTGTACGAGATGCACCTGGTGCTGAAGGAAAACGTTCCCGAAATCACACCAGGAATGTCTGCGATGGTGGAAGTGAATCACAAGCAGGACGCCAGCGATGGCATCAAAGTGCCAACGGGAGCCGTATGGACAGAAGAGCAGAAGAGTTTTGTCTTTGTGTACGACAAGAAAGACTCTACGGTAAAGAAGACGGCTGTCAAAGTGGAGCGATTGGAGAACGATGGATACATAACCATTTCGGAAGGCCCGAAGGAAGGCTGCCAGATAGTGGCTTCTGGTGTTCACCACTTGACCGACGGCCAGAAAGTGAGGGTGCATGAGAAGGCCTCCAGCCTTAACGCAGGAAACCTTAAATAATGTCAGTTGGACAATAACAGCATTTGATTAATCTATGATAAAAATTGATTTTTCACGTTGGGCACTGAAGAACCAAAAGTTGGTGGCACTATTCATTGCCATCCTTTCGCTGGGTGGACTTTTAGCTTATTATGTCATGCCCAAACTGGAGGACCCCGAAATCGTTGTACGCCAGGCGGTAGTGGTGGGCATCTACCCAGGTGCGTCATCACATCAAGTGGAACTGGAAATGACAGATTTGCTGGAGAAGAGTATCAGCAAAACGGGTGACATCAGTTTCATACAGAGCTACAGCTATGCTGACATGTGCTACATCCTTGTCACGCTCAACCCTGAAGTGCCTGCTGATGAGATCCAGCAGAAATGGATGCTGATGCGCAACAGATTGGCTGAAACACAGTTGCCTTCGGGCTCACAGTATTTGGTGAAAGATGATTTCGGTGATGTGTCGGGCATGTTCTATGCGCTGACTGGCGACGGCATGGACCCGCAGGAACTGGAATCCTATGCTGAAATGATGAAACGTGAGCTGCAAGCTATCGATGACGTCGAACACGTTGACATCTATGGCAAGATACCTCGCTGTATCAATGTCTCTCTGCAACAAAATAAGCTCGCTTATCTGGGTGTGCTGCCTGCTGAGGTCATTGCAACACTTGACGGACAGAATGCCAATGTCTATTCCGGCTCTTTCCGAAGTGGTGGCCGACGCATCCGTGTGTGTGTGGACGGACGCTATCAAACTCCCGATGACATCAAGGAGCTCATCATTCAAGGGCATCAGGAAGACCAAATCAAATTGGGTGACATTGCTGAAATCACCTTGGATGAAGAAAAGACCATTCGCGAGGAAATGATGTATGACGGGCAGCATGCTCTTGGCATCAGCATCGCAGCAAGTTCTGGCACCGACATCGTCAAGGTGGGACATGAAGTGACCGAGAAGATGAAAGAAATTGAAGCCACCCGCCTACCTGCCGGCGTGAAGTGCGAAAAGATTTTCTACCAACCCGAACGTGTCAGCTCTGCATTGGGCACCTTCCTCATAAACCTCATCGAGTCAATCGTGCTGGTGATTGTGCTGCTCATCTTCTGCATGAACTTCCGGTCTGGTCTCATTCTGGGCATCACACTGGCTATCACCGTGCTGGGAACCATTCTGGTGCTCTACTATTTCGACGGAACCTTGCAGCGTGTATCGCTGGCTTCGTTTGTTCTGGCGATGGGCATGCTGGTTGACAACAGTATCGTCATTGTGGACGGAATCTTAGTCGATAGCCATGCAGGAAAGTCGCACATGGAAGCCCTTACTGCCATTGGGCGAAAGACGGCCATGCCTTTGCTGGGAGCCACATTGATTGCCATCTTGGCGTTTATGCCTATCTATCTAAGCCCTGATGTGACAGGCCTTTACGTCCGAGACATGTTCATCGTGCTGGCCATATCGCTCCTCTTGTCATGGGTGCTGGCTCTGATGTTCGTGCCTATACTTGCAAACCGTTGGCTGGTGACCAAAGAGGAACGCACGCCTCAAGACCTATACAACAGCCGCTGGCATCGCTGGCTCTCTGACACGCTTGACAAAGCACTGAATCATCGCAAGCAGACAATGGCGGTGATGCTGCTTTTGCTATTGGGAGCTGCAGCGGGATACAAACTGATGCCGCAAGGACTCTTCCCCGACATGGAGTATGACCAACTTTACATAGAGTATCAGTTGCCAGAAGGTAATGACACCCGCCAGGTAAAGTCAGACTTGGAAAGCATGCGTAAAAAGCTGATGGCCAAAGACTACATCACCCATGTCACCACATCGGTGGGTGCCACTCCTTGCCGCTACAATCTGGTGCGCTCTGTGGCATTGCCCTCGCTGGCTTATGGTGAACTAATTGTTGACTTCAAGAATGCACGTAGCCTTGATAAACATGTTGACGAGTTGCAGGAGGAGCTTTCTGCCGACTATCCCGATGCTTACGTGAAGGTGAAGCGCTATAACCTGATGTTCATGCGCTATCCTATCGAACTGCGTTTCTTGGGACCTGACCCAGCCGTATTGCATCAGCTGGCAGATACCGCGATGGCTATTGTCCGCAATGCGGGTGTGATGACACCTGTCACCAGCGACTGGATGCCACGCTACCCTACTCTACACGTACCCTATAATCAGTCCAATGCCCGTGAGAAAGGCATTACACGCACCGATGTGGGCATGTCGCTGATGTCTGCCACCGACGGGCTTCCTGTGGGCACTTTCCACAGCGGCACCGAAAAGAACAACATCTATATCAATATCACCGACGGCAAGGGGAATCCACAAGCCAATCTTGACGACGCAACGATATTCAGCCTGCTACCTAACATCAACAGCCTGATAGACAAAGAGCAGTTGATGAATGCCATGAAAAAAGGCCAGATGCCAGAGATCAACAAGACTTCACAACTCTCAGAGCTGAGCGATGGCATACAAGTGGAATGGGAAGAACCTGTCATTCCACGTTACAACGGCAAGCGTGTGCAGACCATCGAGGGTGCACCTGCTCCTGGCTACAGTATCGAAGAAGCACGTCAGATTCTGGAAAAGGAAATTGAGAAGCTGCAACTGCCCGATGGCTATGAAATACAATGGGGCGGCGAAAAGAAGGCTACCGACATGTCGATGGAGAACCTCTTCTCTAACTATCCACTGGCAATACTGCTGATGTTTGCTATTTTGATATGGCTCTTCCGCAGCTACCGCACGTCGCTACTGCTGTTCTGCTGCATTCCTTTTGTCTTTGTAGGAGTTATACCGGCCATGCTGCTCTCAGGTCAGAACTTCGGTTTTGTAGCCATTGTCGGTGTGCTCGGCTTGGTTGGCATGATGCTCAAAAACGGAATCGTGCTCATAGATGAGATGCAACTGCAGCTAAAGAGCGGGAAAGACAGACGACAGGCGCTCATCGATGCGTCGCTCTCACGACTGAGACCTGTAACGATGGCATCCCTTACGACTGTGCTGGGTATGGTACCATTGCTTTTTGACGACATGTTCTGCTCAATGGCCGCCGCTATCATGGGTGGACTCATTGCAGGAACCGTCATTGTGCTCATTATCATCCCCGTGCTTTACTCTCTTTTCTACAAACTGGAATAACGTTGAGACGAGAACTAGCTCGTCTAAACATAGAAGTTTCCATCCCAACTCTTTGCAACACAAGAGTTGGGATGTTTTTTCAGACCTTCTGGCATTGGCATCTCCGATATTATTTATACCTTTGCAATAAAGCGAGGGCAATTGCCATCGGAACGCCCTACAAAAGAATTGCAGCATGAGCTCACACAACAGGAACAGATAAACAGATTATCAATATGAAGCGTATGGCATGGACGGTATTATCAGACAATAGAACAGACAACCCTGCACTGGAAACGGAGCACGGCCTCTCAATCCTGTTAGAGACAGGGAAACACAATATTTTGCTTGATACGGGTGCCAGCGATATATTTATCCGCAACGCTGAACGGTTGGGCGTTGACCTTAAAAGTGTTGACTATGTGTTTATCTCTCATGGACATAGCGACCATGCAGGTGGATTGCGCTACTTTCTGGAGCAGAACCAAAGAGCTAAGGTCATTGTTTCTCCTCACGCCATCAGTGGAAGATTCTTTTCAAGACGAGGGCGGCTGCATAGCATAACGACTGCTTGGCCTGACATAGCTGCAGAACGGCTGATGATGATAGATGGGAGCTGTGAGATAGACAACGGACTCTATGTCATTGCCTGCATCCCACAAGTTTGCCCCATTCCTCAAGGCAATCAAAACCTCTGTGTAGAAGCAGGTGGCGGCTCTTATGCGCCAGACGATTTCCGGCATGAACTGGCTTTATATGCTGACGGACTGCTCTTTACTGGCTGCGCTCACAGCGGTTTAGAGAATATCCTTGAGGCCTGTCCTTTTCCGGTCAAACAAGTCGTTGGCGGATTCCACCTGCTGGACGGCTATGAGTCGGATGAAGAGCTTAGGACCGTAGCAGATCAACTGAAATATAAACACCCAGAAACACAATTTTACACGAGTCATTGCACAGGAGACCATGCCTTCACGGTCATGAAGAATGTGATGAAAGAACAGCTTCAGTCTTTTAGCTGCGGGTTCTCCCCAAAGAGCTATTAGGAAGATAAAGAGCCTCTGTAACTTAATGATTATAGAAAAGTTGGCATCGCGCGAATAATGTATTGGTTAAACATCACTTTTAATAATCCAAGAGCATTGGGGTTCGTTCTTCAGGCAGCCCTATCCCTTGCTTCCCGAAGATGACAGACGAAGCCAAGAATGATTATCCCAAAGATGCGACTGTGAAAAAATGTTTTTTCTTTTGTGGTATGCCCTTTTATTCGTACCTTTGTGGCGTTTTTACGCGCCCGCATCGTACGGGCGAAAAGTGACGAATATGGCAACAACAAATACTTTATATCGCCCGTATTCGATGGAATACGGAACTTTTGTGGGACTGAGTTGGGGCGCTCTTTTTCTTTCTTATGCGAAAGGAATATGTGACGGTAATAGTTTTCTGATTTTTTTGTGCCTCATTTTGTGCGGCGTGTCCTTTTTCCTGCCGTTTGTGCTGGCTATGCGCCTCAACAGAAAACTTCATTTGATTGGCGAAAGACTGTCGTACTGGCAAGGGCTACTCTTTTCTTTCCCTATGTTCATGTACGCCTGTCTGATGAGCAGCCTTATCATCTTTGCATATTTCCAGTTTTTTGACAACGGAATGTTGCTGGAGCAATTGATTGAAATGATGACGCAGGCTGAAATCGTGGAGACTTACCGGCAATTGGGCATGACGGAACAATATAAGCAGATGGTGGACATTGTGCATGAAGTGGATTTCCTTTCCCCTCTGGACAAGACACTTGCGCTTTTCAACAATAACTTTTTCTTCAGCGCTATCATGTCTTTCCTGGTGGCTGGTGTAGCGTCTGTTAAATTGAGAAAGTCCTAAGAAACAGCCGCTAGCCACTTGGCAACTTATCAATTCCCAATTATCAATTATCAATTGTCAATTGTCAATTATCAATATGGATATATCAATAGTAGTGCCTCTGTTTAACGAGGAAGAATCAATTGCCGAACTGCACGCATGGATTAAGCGTGTGATGGACGAGAACGGCTTTTCTTATGAAGTGATTTTCGTAAACGATGGCTCCACAGACCATTCATGGGATGTGATTGTCGACTTGAGCAAACAATATTCTGAGGTACACGGCATCAAGTTCAGAAGAAACTACGGAAAAAGCCCAGCCTTGTTCCACGGCTTTGAGAAGGCACAGGGCGATGTGGTCATCACAATGGACGCGGACTTGCAAGACAGTCCAGACGAAATTCCTGAGTTGTACCGCATGATTAAGGAGGATGGCTATGATCTGGTGAGCGGCTTCAAGATGAACCGCAGTCAAGGCGACCCGCTATCAAAGACGATTCCAACCAAACTGTTCAACGCCACTACACGATTGGTGAGCGGTATCCACAACTTGCACGATTTCAACTGCGGTCTGAAGGCGTATCGCCGTGACGTGGTGAAACATATTGAGGTGTATGGTGAAATGCACCGCTTCATCCCCTATCTGGCAAAGAACGCAGGCTTTTCAAAAATCGGAGAGAAACCGGTACACCACCAGGCCCGCCAACATGGCAAGAGCAAATTCATGGGCTTGAACCGCTTTGTGAATGGCTATCTGGACCTGATAAGCCTCTGGTTCATTGACAGCTTTGGTATGAAGCCTATGCACATCTTCGGATTTGTGGGAACACTTATGTTCATCATCGGCTTCATTGCTGTGGTGTGCGTGGGAACAACAAAGCTGATTGCGCTCTACAACAATGTACCTCATGCATTGGTGACGGACAATCCATACTTCTACATTTCGCTCACAACTATGCTGTTGGGCACACAGTTGTTTGTAGCAGGTTTCTTGGGCGATTTGATTAGCCGCAACAGCCAAGAGCGCAACAAGTATCAAGTGGAAGACGAAATCTAACCCCAACACGTGCACACAGAGCAATCCTGGATGAAACGAACTCGCTTATACTCTTTCATTGCCGGCACGATGGCATTGGCCGCACAGGTGCTGGCGGGGTGCTACTCCAACAATTGTCCGATGGAGAACACCGTGACCTGCAACTTTGCTTTCTACGATGCAGAAGGCACCGCTATTGCCTATCAGGACACCATCACGGTGTCAACGCTGAAGCCTGGATACAAAACGGTGTACACCTACCGGAAGATGGGCACGCTGCCTATCGTCAAGGAAGAGCCTGACCCAGAGCTGATTGAGGCAGGATATACGGAAACACAATCGCAACAGCGAAACGACACGATCCTGCTGAACAAGAAAGCGAATGCAACCAGCATCAAAATACCAATGAGCTACTTCGGCACGATGGACACACTTGTTTTTGCCTATCGTAGCATATCACTGAGAGATACAGTGAAAATTCAGCATTCCAGCTATCCACACGTGGAACTCCCTGAGTGCGGAACGCATATGTTCCACCACCTGAAGTCGGTAACTGCCACAGATGCTGCCATCGACCGCATCGAAATCAGCAACCCGAATGTAGGTTATGAAGGTGCTACCAACATTAAAATTTACTTCAATGGCGTTGCCGAAGCCGAATAATATTGTATGAATCATATTGCTAAACATATCATCTGCTTCGTTTGTGCCTGCGCTTCACTTCAGTCCGTAATAGCGCAAGACGACCAGCAACAAATGCTGTTGCCTGGCGAGCAACCGAAACCCACAAAGTATGTGGCTATCGAGGAGGAAAAGCAGCACATGGTTCTCTTCCAAGGCTTCACGCTCTCGGTGGATGTATTCGGACCAGTCTCATACGCGGTGTCTGATTATGGCACAGCGGAGGCAGCTCTGCGCCTGAACTTGAAGAACACTTATTTTCCAATTGTTGAACTGGGTTATGGAAAGTGCGACACAGAGGACTTCAATACAAAGGTGTCCTACAAGGTGAATGCCCCTTATGCACGTATCGGACTTGACATTAACATGCTAAAAGACAAATTCCAAAGCAACCGATTGTATCTGGGCGCAAGATATGGCTTCTCCACTTATGAATACGACATTGCAGGCCCAACGATGACAGACCCTATTTGGGGCGGAAGCGGAGCATTCACTATTCCCAACACGAGCTGTACAAGCCATTGGATTGAGGCGTTGATAGGAGCAGAGGTGAAAATCTACAAAAATTTCCACATGGGATGGGCCATACGCTATAAACGAGAGGTGGCATCAAAAAAGAATGACTTCTCCAAACCGAACTGCATTCCAGGGTATGGATATACAACCAACGCCTCATGCTGGGGAGGCACATACAGTCTCATCTTCGACTTGAACTGGGGCATGAAGAAAAGCCACAAGCACAGAGTGAACGTGGAAATAAGAGACGTGGTGCCTGCCGACTCAACTCAAGAGCAGACTATTGACAACGAAACGGAACTGAAAGATGGAAACAGAAGAGAAAGCAACGACGGAAACCAAACAGAATGATTCCCAGCAGCCAGCATTCAACCCTTATGCACCACACAAAATCAAGTGGTGGGGATGGCCATTATTGCTCCTGCTGATTATAGGAACCATTTACATTATCCGTACACAAGACTCCAAAAGCGGGAACCAACAACGTGCTGGAGAAGCATGGACCACAGAAGAGACCCAACGGACACAAGGAAGCGTGTTTGGCACGTTCTATCATATCACTTACCAATCGAACAAGGAATTGAAGAGTGGCATTGAAGCTGCATTGCAGGCTGTGGACAACTCACTCTCCCCTTTCAATCCTAAGTCTGTAATCACAGCCATCAACGACAACACTTGCATGGAAGCAGACTCGATGCTGACGGAGGTATTCAACCTGGCTAAGACGGTGTCAAGAGAGACCGACAGAGCTTTTGACATCACGGTGGCTCCTCTCGTGAATCTGTGGGGATTCGGGTTCAAGACTGGCACAGGTGTGAGCGAGGACAAAGTGGACAGCCTTTTGGTGTTTGTAAATATAGATAATGTACAATTGCAGAATGGTGTCATCAAGAAGAAGTATCCAGAAACGATGCTTGACTGCAGCGCCATTGCCAAAGGCTATGGGGTGGATGCAGTAGGACTCTACCTGGAACGCCAAGGCGTCAAGAATTACATGGTGGAGATAGGTGGCGAGGTGCGTGTAAGAGGCACTAACCCTCAAGGAGAACTCTGGCACATCGGCATAGACCGCCCTACTGACGATCCGGCCAACACGAACAATGAGGTGGATCAGGTGCTCCAAGTGACGCAGTTGGCAATGGCCACTTCTGGCAACTACCGCAACTTTTACGAGAAGGACGGAAAGAAATACGCTCACACCATTGACCCCAGAACGGGATACCCCGTGCAACACAGCATCCTCTCATCGACGGTGTTGGCACAAGACTGCGCCACCGCTGATGCATACGCCACCGCATTTATGGTACTGGGGATGGAGGAAGCACAGAAGGTTCTGGCCAAGCACCCAGAACTGATGGCTTACTTTATCTATTCAGACAAGGCAGGACATCTGCAAACCTGGATGACGGAAGGCATGGAGAAGATGGTCATGAAGAAGCATTGACTGGGCTATTACCGCGTGGAATAAAAAAGAGAGGCTCATGGAATTGACAATGTTTGAACGCTTGTTGCAGCTGCCGCTGTTTCAGGGATTGACCACTAGGGAAATCTCTGACGTGATGGCGCATGTGCGATTGAACTTCGTCAACTATCAGCCAGGCGACGAGCTGATAGCGCAAGGAGATGCCTGCCGCGAGTTAATCTACATCCTTAGCGGTGAGATTACGGCCGAGTATCGAGATACAGAAGGGCGTTTCTCGTTCACAGAATATCTACCGAACTTGAAGGTGATTGAGCCATATAACTTGTTTGGCATGTATCAACGCGTGTCACGCACCTACACATTCGCAACAGAAGGCGTGACGCTCTCGATTGAGAAGCCTGTCTTGCTCCGGCACCTGCTGACAAATGATATCATCAAAATCAACATGCTCAACATTGTCTGCAATAAATACCAGCAGACCCACGCTCTGTTGTGTACCCATCCGGACGATTCCGTTACCGACAAAATCGTGAAGTTCGCACTCTCCCACTCGACTGTGCTCAAGGGGAAGAAGAGCATCAGCATCAAGATGACCACACTCGCTGAAATGATTCATGAAACACGCCTCAACGTGTCTATCGCCTTGAATCAACTGCAAGCAGAAGGCCTTATACTGTTACAACGAGGCAGCATACAAATTGAAGACCTTCAGGAACTGACACGAAAGAGCAAATAACACATTTGATTATCCATACAAAGACAATGAATACTACAACAAAGAATCCATTCTTTACACCATATCAATATATTCCATTCGATTGCATCAAGGAAACTGACTATGAGCCGGCCATGATGAAAGGGATGGAGGAGGAGAACCAACGAGTTGATGCAATTGTCAGGAACCCAGAAGCCCCCACATTCGAAAACACGATTGTGGCATTGGAAAAAACGGGAGAATTACTGGACAAGGTGACGAATGTGTTCTTCAACCTGCTCAGTGCCGAGACGACAGACTTTCTAGACGAACTGTCGCAGAAAATGTCGCCTATACTGACAGAGCATTCAAACAATATCACTCTGAACGAGAAATTGTTTCAACGTGTCAAAGCGGTATATGATGAACATGCAGCAGAAGGATTTTCCCGCCTCGACCAAGAGCAGAAAATGCTGCTCACCAATTGTTATGAGAACTTTGTGCGACATGGGGCAAATCTGTCTGAAGAAAAGAAAGAGAAGCATCGCCGCATCACAGCAGAACTCAGTGTGCTCTCTTTGCAGTTTGCACAGAACAAATTGAAAGATATCAATGACTTTGTTCTTCATCTTACCAATGAAGCAGATTTAAAAGGCCTGCCAGACAGTGCCCTTGACTTGGCCAAACAGACGGCCAAGGAGAAAGGTATGGAAGGATATGTATTCACGTTGCAAGCTCCGTCCTACAGCCCATTCATTACCTACTCTTCCAGACGAGACTTGCGGCAACAAATGTACATGGCATACAACACACTATGCACGCATGCAAACAGCAACAACAATGTCGCTATTGTCAACAAGATAGTGAACCTGCATCGCGAGCTGGCACAACTGCACGGTTTCAAGTGTTATGCAGACTATGCCCTCACACGACGCATGGCAGAGAACACAAACAACGTCTATCACCTGCTGAACGACTTGATGAAGGCCTATATGCCTAAAGCTCAAGAAGAGGTGAAAGAAGTGGAAGCGCTCTACTATGCCGATAATCAGATTGACCCTGCCTCGCTCACGGCGGGAGACCCACGTCTTTTCATGCCTTGGGATTTTTCTTACTATGCGAATAAGCTGAAAGAAAGCAAGTTCAATATCAACAGCGAGATGCTGCGCCCTTACTTTGAACTCTCACGGGTGAAGCAAGGTGTCTTTGGACTTGCAACCCGACTGTATGGCATTACGTTCCACAAGAACACAAGCGTGCCAGTCTATCATCCAGATGTGGAAGCATACGATGTGCTGGACAAAGATGGCTCATACCTCGCCCTGTTCTACTGCGATTTCCATCCACGTGCATCCAAAAAGTCTGGAGCATGGATGACCTCGTTCAAGGAGCAATGGAAAGAAACGATTGACACCAACTGCAACTCAAAACGGCATACGGAGATTGTTAACTCACGTCCGCAAGTGTCTATTGTCATGAACTTGTCAAAGCCTACTGACACGAAGCCCGCGCTGCTAACACTGGGCGAAGTGGAAACATTCTTGCATGAGTTTGGCCATTCCCTGCATGGCATCTTTGCCAATACAACATACCGCTCGCTGTCTGGCACAAATGTTTACTGGGATTTTGTGGAACTGCCCTCACAATTCATGGAAAACTTTTCTATTGAGAAAGAGTTCCTCAACACATTCGCTACCCATTACGAGACAGGAGAACCTATTCCTGACACATTGATAGACCGTATCATAGCTAGTCGCAACTTCAACGCAGCTTACGCATGTATGCGGCAAGTAAGCTTTGGACTGCTCGACATGGCATTCTATACGCTCACCACACCTTTCGAAACGGACTTGATGGCTTTTGAGAAACAGGCTTGGGAAGCAGCCCAGGTATTGCCTGCCGTGGATGGATGCTGCATGACAACACAGTTCTCGCACATCATGGCTGGTGGATACTCTGCTGGCTATTACAGCTACAAATGGGCTGAGGTGCTTGATGCCGACGCTTTCTCTCTTTTCAAAGAAAAAGGTCTGTTTAATACCGCTACGGCACAAAGTTTCCGAGACAATATCCTTTCACGCGGCGGAACAGAACCTCCAATGGAACTCTATAAACGTTTCCGTGGACAAGAACCAACCATCAATGCCCTTCTTCGTCGCAACGGTATCATATAAATGAAACGCCCCATGATACAAAACAAACTCCAACTCATCCCAATAGTATGCTGTCTATGTCTTGCAATACTAGCATGCGCTGCCTGCGAGAATGAAGATGACATTGATGAAATCTTCACAGGCAAAACATGGTACATGAATGGTGGCATCATCAGCGGCAAGAAACTGAACAGCGAGGTCCAGAATTTCTATACTGATGCAAAAACAGATGCTTACTACATCACTTTTTCATCCCAGACCTTCAAAGGAAAGCTGACAAATGGCGACAGCTTCTCGGGCACATGGTCGGCAAATGGAAAGAAGCAAACCATCAAACTGAAGCTGACAGAAGCACCTGCAGCCTCATCTCCGTTCGATAAACAAATCTATTACATCCTTGCTGGCGCCACTTCATACAGGAGCGGTGCAGACTTCCTCCAGCTGAGAAAAGACGGAGATAATGTTCTCTATCTCGGCAATCGGAGATAAAGAATAAGATTGGGATTCAAAAGAAACTAACATTCATACTACTATCTATACTACAACATATACAACATGACTGAAGAAGAACTTAAACGATACCGCCTTGACCTTCGCTATATGCGCATGGCTCGAATCTGGGCAGAAAACTCATATTGCCAACGCCGCCAAGTAGGCGCATTAGTTGTGAAGGACAAAGCCATCATCTCTGATGGATATAACGGCACGCCATCGGGATTTGAGAATATCTGCGAAGATGACAACAACGTCACGAAACCTTATGTGCTACATGCTGAAGCTAATGCCATCACGAAGTTGGCACGCTCCCACAACTCAAGCGATGGCGCCACTCTCTATGTCACAGCGTCGCCCTGTATTGAATGTGCCAAGCTCATCATTCAGGCCGGTATCAAACGCGTGGTATATGCCGAGCACTACCGATTAGAGGATGGCATCAATTTGCTAAAACGCGCCAATATCAACGTAGAATATATTAACCCTGACGAACCTGTCCAGGAATGAAAGAAAGACAATAACCGTATATGAGCAACAATATCAACAGAAACAACAGATGGGTGCCTCTCATCATCGCCGCCAGCATCGTCATAGGCATCATCATAGGCACTTTCTTTGCCAACCGTTTTGCGGGCAACAGACTGAACATCATCAATACTTCATCCAACAAGCTGAACGACTTACTCCATATCATCGATGACCAGTACGTGGACACAGTAGATATTGCCGGTATCGTAGAGCAATCTATGCCTAAGATACTGGAAGAACTTGACCCCCACTCCACATATATTTCAGCCAATGACGCCCGCACAGCTAATGATGACCTGAAAGGTTCTTTCAGCGGAGTTGGTGTACAGTTTGTGATTCGCGACGACACGGTGCGTGTCACTAACATTATCAAAGGTGGCCCTTCCGAGAAAGTGGGTATTCTGGCTGGTGACAAAATCATTTCTGTAGATGGAGTCCCTTATGTTGGCAAAGTTGTAACGAACGAAGAGACGCTGCACCGGCTCAAGGGAGAGAAAGGCACCAAAGTAAAAATTGGTGTGATGCGTCACGGACAAACAAAACCATTGACTTTCACCGTGGTGCGTGGTGACATTCCCTTGAAGAGCATTGACGCCACTTACATGATTAACAAGGAACTTGGATACATCAAAATCAAGAACTTCGGTGAGACTACCTATGCAGAGTTGCTCACAGCATTAGCAGAACTGGAGGTAGAAGGGTTCCAGGGACTTGTGGTCGATCTGCGCGGCAATGGCGGAGGCTATCTTTCCGCAGCCATCCAAATGGTCAACGAATTCCTGCCTAAGAACCGCCTTATCGTGTACACCCAAGGGCGCCGCTCACGCCGTGAGGAGTATCGCAGCGATGGACGGGGTTCTTATCAGAGTATCCCTCTCATTGTGCTCATTGACGAGACTACGGCTTCCGCTGCTGAGATTTTCTCGGGTGCCATCCAAGATAATGACCGAGGCATCATCGTTGGCCGCCGTTCTTTCGGAAAAGGTTTGGTACAACAACCTATCGAGTTTTCAGACGGTTCACTCATCCATTTAACAATTGCTCGCTACTATACCCCATCGGGGCGCTGCATCCAGAAGCCTTATGTGAAAGGTCAACCTAAAGAATATGAGATGGACCTCATCACCCGTTACGAACGAGGAGAATTCTTCAGCCAAGACAGCATCCGCCAGACGGGTGAAGCCTACAAAACGAACATAGGCCGCACTGTGTATGGCGGAGGTGGCATCATGCCTGACTATTTTGTAGCAGAAGACACGACAGCTCTTACTCCCTACTATTCTGAATGTGTCACCAAAGGAACCATCGCACAATTCTGCTTTGAATATACAGACAATAACCGCACAAAACTGGCAACCTTCGACAATGCGGCAACGCTGGAAAAACATTTGAGGAAGCAAGGACTAGTGGACAAATTCGTCCGCTATGCCGACTCGAAAGGAATTCTTCGCCGCAATAACATGATTATCAAGTCACAGCATCTTTTCGAACAAGCTATCTATGGCAGCATCATTTACAATATGCTGGACATGAATGATTATGTTCAGTATCTCAACCACGATGATATCACTATTGCTAAGGCCATCCAACTGTTCAAAGCAAAACAGACGAAACCAACACTCAATGACAAAGACAGAACTACGAAAACTGATTCGAGAAAGAAAAAGGCAGCATACCATAGAGGAACTTTCAGCCTTCAGCCAAAGCATCTGCCATTCTGTGCTTGAACGCATCGGGAAGGAGGATAATTGTCAAACCATTCTCCTCTATCATTCCTTGCCAGACGAGGTGGAGACGCATGCGCTCATACGCACCCTGCACGCTGCAGGCAAAACAGTTCTGCTTCCCACAGTGGCGGGCGATGTGCTAGAACTTCACATCTATGAAGGCGAACAGGCTCTCAGCATGGGCATATCATATGGCATACAAGAGTCGAAAGGAAGCCTCTTCACCGACTACGGGAAAATAGACCTCGCCATCATTCCTGGCATGGCATTTACGGTACAGGGAGACAGACTGGGACGTGGAAAGGGATACTATGACAGACTCCTTCCACAACTCACTTGTCCACTCATTGGCATTGCATTCCCTTTTCAGATGGTGACCTACATCCCGTGCGAACCTCATGATATACGCATGAAGGAAGTTATCACAGCGTGACCAAACAGTTTTACACGAATCGCCCAATAACCAATATAATACACAGCAATTGGACACTCACAAATGGGCACCTTGCGCATATTATTACGCGCAAGGTGCTTGCTTGTTTATGCGCAAGGGGGATGAATATACACACGTAAGGGGTGCATATAGAGCAGCTCAGACACACCAATTTTATTTGACACGTCTGAGAGAATTATTGAAACAAAAGCAGAATAAGATGTTCAGTAGTACAGTTCACGGAGCTGATGGCGACCGACCAAACGACTCATATCCACATTGCCACGAATTCCACGTACACGTCCTGTGGCTGTATATTGCCACAACACATAATCTTGACCAGCATTCAGTTCGGGTTCATCAAATGTATAGGCGGCAATAAAAAACTTGTAAGAACGGAGACGAGCATTGCCATCAATATATTTGTTATAGAAATTGCGACCTGTATAAATAATGGGCTTTTTGCCGTATTCCTTCTCAAACAAGTCACAAAGCTCTAAAAGGCGTGTCTGAAACACCCCTGCAGAAACGCCCCTGATGACTTCAGCATCAATCACAGGCAACAAGTCCTGCTTTTTTGTATCTACCTTTGACCGGAAAAGTTCAAATTGGGTTTTAGGTGAAAGATGGGGACGGAAGAACAAATAACTACCCACTTTAAGCCCCACTCGCTTGCACTCGTTGAAATTGTATGAATAAGTGTCATCAATGGTATTGACCCCCTCTGTAGCTTTCAAGTAAACATAGTTCACCTTCGAATCGCGCGCCACCTCATCCCAGTTGATACGCCCCTGATAATGACTCACATCTATTCCATGCAACTGTTCACCTGTTCCATGCCCTATAATCATAGGCATCTCCAAAGCGCTGGGATGCCGGTCGGGACGAGGTTTGCGGGCAATAGGATCAGGTTCAATGTCGGGCATGGACACAGAGGTCTTTACCTTTTCTTTCTTCTCACGCTTGTCGGCAGAAACAGGAACAGCTATAAGCATGCATAGAAAGGTCAACAATATATATATGTACGCGCGATAATACTTGGTCATGTAGCAAGTCTAAATTTGTGTACAAATATACTCCTTTTCACAGGAATTCGCAACTTATCCTTAAAGTCTTAACTTTTTTAATGATTTTAAACACGAAAAATGAAGGCTATGTGGTAAATAACCCCTAATTTTGGCATGTTTTTTATCTGAATTCCAATGAAAAGAGAGAATACATATTGGTTTGTTTTCATAGGCAACTCAATCTTGCTGCGGCACAATGAAAAAGGGTATCAAGTACCTTGCTCAGCAGAACCGCCAGTACCCATCAAAGAATGGACAACGCTTCAGGAACTTCCAGAATTGGATGGCATACCATGTATTGCTTACAGTCTCAATGCACCGCCAACAGACATGAATGGTTTGGAAACCATCGGATTGCGAGAGTCATGGAATCTATTGCCACGCGCATTCTACAATCAAGCAAGCAAAGCTTCCGAACTGCTTTACTGGGATTCGAACACTCGCTATTGTGGTGTCTGCGGCGGCCCCATGAAACGCACCACCATCATCAGCAAACAATGCATCCATTGCGGCAAGGAAGTGTGGCCACAAGTAAGCCCTGCTATCATTGTGCGCATTCGCCGCGACGACAAAATATTGCTTGTCCACGCCAAGAATTTCCGGAGGAAAGAAATGTTTGGCCTTGTGGCAGGTTTTGTCGAGACGGGGGAAACATTAGAAGATTGCGTAGTGCGCGAGGTGAAAGAAGAAGTGGGACTGACCATCAAAAACATTCGATACTATGGCAGCCAACCTTGGCCATATCCCTGCGGAATCATGATTGGATTCACTGCAGATTATGTGAGTGGGGATATTCATCTGCAAGAGGAAGAAATCAGTGGAGCGGGTTGGTTTGACTACGAGCACCTGCCACAGATACCCGATAAAATGTCTATTGCTAGAAAACTGATTGACAACTATATAGAAGAAATGTCTTCAAGTAAAGAAATAGAAAAGAAAGAATCAATAAAATAAAGACATATGACAATGAAACAAACAAAAGCTACATGCGTGGCATTGGCCTTTGCCATGATGGCCAGCAGTTGCGGCAGTGCCTATCAGGCAGAAAGTGGTGTAAGAGGAGCTATGATTGGGGGCCACGTCGGAGAAATGGTTGGATTATTGTCTGGACACGGGCATTTCCGTGGCGAAAACGCCGCTTTAGGAAGTCTCATCGGAATGGGCATTGGGGCGATACTCGGTGTAAGTGTCGCATCACAGATTGAAGAGAAGGAGAAAGCGGAAGCGCAGCGTTATGACGAAGACTACAATACAGCCAATACCCCATCACCTACAACCAGCACTCCTTCTGCGGCCATTAAACTGAGCGACCTCACATACATGGATACTGATGGCGACGGTTACATCACCAAGGATGAAATTATTGAAGTGGAAGGCTTTATCACCAACACATCCAACAGCGTCATCAATGACATTGTCATTTATCTAGTCACCAACGATGACAAAGCGCTCATCGCCTCGCCATCACTTACCACCACTCTGCAGCCAGGACAGAAAATCAGGTACACAGGGCGTATTCATTGCCGCAAGACACGTGGATTGTCGGAAGTTGAAGTACAAATGCACACTTCTTACGCCAATAAAAACAACATAAGCAATAGTCTATTTATTCCCGTGAAATAAGACACTCCACTGTACAAATGGAGGAGCAGGTTTCCGCCCATACAAGAAAAAAAACTTCCCACATACAAAATTTTCAATTTCTTAACTCGTGTGTCGTAAGAAATGACTACCTTTGCAACTCCTAAGGTAAAGGATGGTGTGTAGCAGTTTTTGTACACACAAAAAGCAAATTTCAATAAGTTTACAAACTTCTAACATTGGATAAAAATGGCGGAAACAAAGAAAATCAAGACAGCTCTCGTATCAGTATTCCACAAAGATGGACTCGATGAGTTGTTGGCAGAGTTGAACAAAAACGGTGTTAAATTCCTTTCAACAGGAGGCACGCAGGCATTTATCGAGAGCCTCGGCTACCCTTGCGAGAAAGTTGAGGACCTCACTACATATCCTTCCATCCTCGGCGGACGCGTAAAAACGCTCCACCCCAAAGTATTCGGTGGAATCTTGGGACGCCGCGAATTAGCAAGCGACCAGCAGGAAATGGCCAAATATGAAATTCCTGAAATTGACCTTGTCATCGTTGACCTCTATCCATTTGAGGAGACTGTGGCATCAACAAACGACGAGCCTACCATCATTGAGAAAATTGATATTGGCGGCATCTCTCTCATCCGCGCAGCTGCCAAGAACTTCAATGATGTAGTCATTGTGCCAAGCAAGGCAGAATATAAGCCCCTGCTCGACATCGTAAAGGCACAGGGCGCTGAAACAACAAAGGCTCAACGCAAGCAGTTTGCGGAACGCGCATTCGCAACTTCCAGCCATTATGACACCGCTATTCATGCCTACTTCGCAAAATAATCCGTGAGGAAGTTCAAATCATAAATCGTCAAACCGTAAATTAAGAACATGGGATTTTTCTCCTTATCACAAGATATTGCGATGGACCTTGGCACGGCCAATACCATCATCACATGCAATGGCAAGATTGTGGTAGATGAGCCTTCAGTTGTAGCTCTCGACAAGAAGACCAACAAGATGATAGCTGTTGGTCACAAGGCCAAGCTGATGTTTGGTAAAGAGCATGACGGCATCCGCACCAGCCGCCCACTTCGCGACGGCGTGATTGCAGACTTCTACGCCTGCGAGCAAATGATGCGTGGCCTCATCAAGATGGTCAAGTCAGGGCATCATCTTTTCACCCCATCACTCCGTATGGTGATTGGCGTTCCATCGGGTTCTACCGAAGTGGAATTGCGTGCCGTACGCGACAGTGCAGAACACTCTGGCGGACGTGACGTGTATCTAATCTTTGAGCCTATGGCTGCAGCCATAGGATGTGGCATCGACGTAGAAGCTCCAGAAGGCCAGATGATTGTTGACATAGGCGGTGGCTCTACCGAGATTGCAGTCATCTCACTTGGTGGCATTGTAAGCAATAACTCCATCCGTGTGGCAGGCGACGAACTGACTGCCGACATTCAGGAATACATGGCACGCCAGCACAACATGAAAGTGGGTGAACGCATGGCTGAACGCATCAAGATTAATGTTGGCTCTGCATTGACAGACCTTGGCGATGAGGCACCCGAAGACTATATTGTGCATGGTCCAGACCGCATCACAGCACTGCCAAAAGAGGTTTCTGTATGCTATCAGGAAATTGCCCACAGCATAGACAAGACCATTGCAAAGATTGAAACTGCCGTATTGCAGGCTTTGGAGAACACTCCTCCTGAACTCTATGCAGATATCGTCAAAAACGGCATCTGGCTCACAGGTGGTGGTGCCCTGCTCCGCGGTTTGGCCAAGCGATTCACAGACAAGATTCACATTCCGTTCCACGTAGACGATGATCCATTGCACTCAGTGGCAAAGGGAACAGGCATCGCACTGAAGAACGTGAATAACTTCCAGTTCCTGATGAGATAATTGTGCCCATGCGTGCACTTATTGACATCATCGTTAAGAACAAGCACTGGTTTCTGTTCCTTGCGCTTGAAGTGATTAGCTTATTTTTCCTTTTCAGCCACAACGGATACCAAAAGAATGTGTACTTTACAACTGCTAATGGCGTGGTAGGTTCAACCTATGACGTCATTAGCAGCATTACGGCATACCTCTATTTGGGAGAAGAGAATGCAGCACTTGAGCGAAAAAATGAGCAACTGCGCCGAGAGCTGTATGAACTGAAGCAAACACAGGAATCTGCAAAGTCGAATCAAGCAGAACGCATGCCTGCCTTGGCACGAAAGTATGACGTTGTACCTGCCCAAGTGGTTAACATGACGCTTCACAAGGCCAACAACCTCATCACCATCAACAAAGGTGAAGCCGATGGAATCCGTCCGGAAATGGGTGTTATCTGCTCACGCGGCGTTGTAGGTATCGTCTACCTGACAAGCAAGCACTACAGCATCGTCATTCCTCTGTTAAATACAGACAGCAAAGTGAGCTGTCGCTTACGCTCTTCCGAATACTTCGGTTCGCTCATATGGAAACGCGGCTATGCAGACAGAGCTTTTGTCACCAATATTCCTTGCCATGCTCCCATAAAGAAGAAAGACATTGTGGAGACAAATGGTTTCTCTGACATTTTTCCACCAGGCTTACCTATCGGAAGAATACAGAGCATCGGCAACTCGACAGACGGAATGTCCTATCTGATTAAAGTAAAGTTGTTCACCAATTTCGCCACACTACGAAATGTGTCGGTCATCACGAACTACACATCACCAGAGCGTCACCAGTTAGAAGAGCAAGCCCAAAGTACAGCAGCACAAGACAGCACACAAAGCCAACAATAATCCAACCTTGAGCCAATAAGATGAATTCTCCATTCTTGACACGTATTGCACGATTCTTCATATTGTTGTTCCTCCAAGTGTTTGTGTTCAACCACATTCACTTGTTTGGTTACGCCACGCCATTGGCCATTGGCTACATGGTTATATGCATGCAACGTGAGACATCGCGCACGTCACTTTTGCTGTGGGGATTCGTTACGGGTCTTACATATGACCTGTTCAGCAATACTCCAGGCATGGCATCAGCCTCATGCACATTAGCAGCTATGATACAACCCATGTTGCTGAACATCTTCAAGCCACACGATGCGGCAGAGAACTTCACCCCATCCATCACAATTTTAGGATTCAGCAGCTATACGCTCTATGCATTCATGCTATTTTTCATGATACATGCGGTATTCTATCTTTTGGACGCATGCACCCTTATTAACTGGCAACTGACATTATTGGCAATGACCAGTGGCGCAGTACTCTCCACTACAATCGCTGTTGGCATTGAGCTATTAGTGCGCACCGGCAGAAGAACAGAGCTTCATTCATAGACAAGGGCACAGTAATGCAGAATCATCTTTATGAATATCGTAAGTTTATTATCGGTGGCATAGCTCTCCTGGTGGTCGTGAGCTATATCGCCCGGCTAGCCTTTCTGCAACTGTCAAATGACGAATACAAGAACAGCGCAGACAACAACGCATTCCTTAACAATATCATCTTCCCGTCACGAGGTGCCATCTACGACCGCAATGGTGAGTTGCTGGTTTACAATCAACCAGCATACGACATCATGGTCATCATGCGCGAAATAAACAATCTTGACACACTCGAGTTCTGCAAGACACTCAACATCACCAAGAGTATGTTTGAAGAGCGGATGACGCTTATCAAGGACCGCAACAAGAACCCTGGCTACTCAACCTACACACAACAACTGTTCTTGCCACAGATATCCGCCGAAGAATTCAGCGTCTTTCAAGAAAAGATGTTTCGTTTTCACGGCTTTTACGTAAGAGAAAGAACCATCCGCCGATACGCCACTGACTATTGCGCCCATGTGCTGGGCGACGTGGCAGAGGTTTCTCCTGCAGATGTGGAGCGAGATGATTATTATGACCCAGGCGACTATATTGGCAAGCAAGGTGTGGAACGGAGCTACGAGCCAGAGCTTCGCGGTGTGAAAGGTGTGGAAGTACTGCTTCGGGATGCACGTGGACGCATACAGGGCCACTACAAAAATGGAGCCTTGGACCGCAAGCCTGTACCCGGCAAAAATCTGACACTTTCCATTGACGCCAAAGTACAGGCTCTTGGCGAACGCCTGATGCAAGGAAAGATGGGCGCAATCGTTGCCATTGAGCCCAAAACAGGAGAAATCCTATGCATGGTGAGCGCCCCCAGCTACGACCCTCATCGCATGGAAGGGAAACAGCGTGGTGCGCAGATGATGGAAATGCAGCGAGACCCCATGAAGCCCATGCTGAATCGTGCCATTTCAGGCACTTACCCTCCAGGTTCCACTTTCAAGACCTCACAGGGATTGACATTTCTGCAAGAAGGCATCATCACCTCTTCCACAGCCTATCCGTGCTATCATGGATTTGTCACGAAGGGGATGAGAGTGGGATGCCACGGACATGGCTCTCCCCTGCCCCTCGTTCCTGCCATAGCCACTTCTTGCAACGGTTACTTCTGCTGGGGACTCTACCACATGCTGAACAACCGCCAGAAATACCCCACCATTCAGGATGCCATTACCACATGGAAAGACTACATGGTGTCGATGGGCTTTGGTTATAAGCTGGGTATAGACCTGCCAGGCGAATCACGAGGCATGATTCCGAATGCAGACTATTATGACCGTCGATTGGGACATTGGAATGCGCTCGGCGTCATCTCCATAGCCATCGGACAAGGCGAGGTGACACTCACTCCACTCCAAATCGCCAACCTCTGCGCCACCATTGCCAACCGTGGCTATTACATCACACCCCACGTTGTCAAAGGCATACAAGACGGACACATTGCCGACAGTCTGAGGGTGAGGCATCACACGAAGGTGGACAAAACCTACTACAACATGGTAGTAGAGGGCATGCGCAAGGCTGTGCTTGGCGGAACATGCCATAGCGCAAACAACTCCCAATATGCTGTATGCGGTAAGACCGGTACAGCACAGAACCGCGGCAAGGACCACTCCGCCTTCATGGGTTTTGCCCCGATGGAAGACCCCAAGATAGCAGTAGCGGTATATGTAGAAAATGGTGGATTCGGTGCCACCTACGGTGTGCCCATTGGTGCGCTGATTATGGAGCAGTACATCAACGGAAAGCTCTCACCTGCCAGTGAAGCAAAAGCAGCATCGTTCCAAAACCGCCACATCGATTATGGAACACGAGAAAGATAACACTACTGAACAATGACAGAACAGGGCAGCAAAGGCATTTTTCTCAGCATCGACTGGGTTACGATTATGCTCTACGTGATTCTCATCATGTGGGGATGGTTCAGTGTGTGTGGAGCCTGTTACGATTTCAACAATCCAGACCTCTTTGCATGGGAAACCAACTCAGGCAAACAAATTGTATGGGGTGGCACATCATTGGTACTAGCCACGGTACTGATGCTCATCGAAAAACGTTTCTACGACACAGCAGCCTATGTCATCTATGGTTCGATGATTCTTCTTCTGGCCGTCACCATCGTTATTGCCCCAGACACTAAAGGTTCCCGTTCATGGCTACCGATGGGCCCAGTCAAGATACAGCCTGCAGAATTTGCCAAGTTCGCTGTGGCATTGGCATTAGGAAAGCTCATGGACAAGTACGGCTTCAACATCAAGAACCTGAAAGATATTGGAACCGCAATCGGTTTGATTGTTCTTCCCATGTTGCTCATCATTGGACAGAAAGAGACAGGCTCAGCCCTTGTCTATTTTGCATTCTTCTTGATGCTCTACCGCGAAGGGATGACAGGTTCCCTGCTCTTCACGGGATTTGCCTGCATCGTTTATTTTGTGGTGGGCATGAAGTTCAGCGATGACTACATCACCAACATGCCCGTATCCATCGGTGAGTTCACAGTGCTGCTGCTTGCCATGATATTCACCATCGGCTTAGTGTGGGTCTATTGTCACAACACCTATGCCGTAAAAATCATGTCATACACCTGCTTGGGCTCCACCCTGCTGGCTATGCTGTTCTCCATCTATGTCATTCCCTTCGACGTATGCTATGTCATGCTGGGAGCATGCGTGCTGATGATTCTATACATCATTGGCCTTGCAGTTTACACACGTCTGTACAAATATGGGCTCATTGCTGCTTTTGCCATTGTGTCCACTTCGCTATTTTATCTGAGCAGCACCATCTTCGATCACCTCGCAGACCACCAACGCACGCGCATTGAGGTATTGCTTGGCAAGAAGGATGACCCCCGTGGTGCAGGCTACAACGTGAATCAGGCAAAGATTGCCATTGGTTCAGGCGGACTCACAGGCAAAGGATTCCTCAACGGAACACAAACCAAACTGCGCTATGTGCCAGAACAGCACACAGACTTCATCTTCTGCACCGTTGGCGAAGAGGAAGGATTCATCGGTGCGGCAGGAGTGCTCATTGTCTATCTCCTGTTCATTTGGCGCCTCATCGTCGTGTCCGAACGCCAAACAGACACAATGGGGCGTGTCTATGGCTACTGCGTGCTCAGCATCTTCCTCTTCCATTTGTTCATCAACGTTGGCATGGTGCTGGGGCTCACTCCCGTCATTGGCATTCCTCTCCCCTTCTTCTCCTATGGAGGTTCCTCACTGTGGGGCTTCACTCTGCTGCTGTTCATCCTGCTCCGTATGGATGCCGAGCGAAACCTGAAGCAAAAATAGGAGACATCACAACAAATGAAACTATAGAGAATAAAATACTATAGCTTATTAATCAACATTTATTCATTAACAACAAACAAAACAAATGCATCAAACAAGTCAAAAGAAGCCTGAGGCAATCAGATGGCATCACTTCTCGCGCCATAGCGATGCAATCTTTCTCAGTTTGAAGAAAGAGATTCGCATCAGCGTGCTGAGTGTCGCCACCTTAGCAGTAGCCTGCCCTGACTCGTCTGCTGCCCAGATGGCCATGCAACCTCATGCCACAATGGAAGCAGCAACCGACTGTGCTGGCACTTCTTCTTCGGGAGAAGACGAACTGCTTGACCTCACAGCGCTTCAGCATGGCGACTTGCTCTTCTGTGTGGCAAGTTCCTCTCGCGATGGCATTGCGCAAGCCATCGTATCGGTGACTGAAGGCATCGACCTTCAGCGAGTTTCTCATGTAGCCATCGTTTGCCAAGAGTCCAACGGGGAAATGTACGCGCTCGAAGCGTCAGGCAAACACGGTGTATGGCTTAATCCTATCCATTCTTTCTTTGTCCATTGCGACCACTCTGCAGAAGGCCATCCCATGGTGCTGCTTGGCCGACTCAAGGACACCACCAGCATTGCATCCTGCGTGGAGAAGGCAAAGACCTATCTTGGCAGACCTTATGACTATCAGTACATGCCAAGCGATTCTGCCCTCTACTGCAGCGAATTAGTGCAGCTCTCATACATTGACCACGCAGGGGAAGCTATCTTTCCCCAAGTGCCCATGTCCTTCCATGACCACAACGGGCAGATTCTGCCGTTCTGGACCACTTACTACCAGCAGTGGAACATGGCCGTGCCAGAAGGAGAGCCCGGCACCAATCCTGGTGGCATCAGCCGCAGCGACAAGATAACTATTGTAGGAAAATTCTTTTAAAAAGACATCACATGAGAAAATCACTCTTTATCGCAGCCACACTGCTGGCTGCATCTGCCTGCATGGCACAAAAAACCACAGATAAAACAGCATTCGAAATCAATCTCAACGACGCCGAGGTGGTAGGCACACGCGCCCCACTCCCTGCAGACAAGGCTGTCCGCCTTGTTCAAGTCATCAACAGGCAGGATATTGAAGCCTCAAGCGCCAACTCCGTCAATGACCTTCTGAAACTCGCCGCCGGTGTGGATGTGCGCCAGCGTGGAGGCTTCGGCATCCAGACAGACATAGGCGTGAATGGTGGCACCGAAGACCAGCTCACAGTCCTGCTCAACGGCATCAACATTTCCAATCCACACACAGGCCACCTCACCGTCGACTTGCCCGTCAGCGTGGATGACATCGAGCGCATCGAAGTGATTGAGGGAGGAGCCAGCCGCATCTACGGCAGCCAGGCCTTTGCTGGAGCCATCAATATCGTCACACGCACCGAATCCCGGAGCAATGCCGGTGCACATATGCAAGGTGGTTCCTACGGCACTTGGGGAGGCAATGCCCATGTAGCGCTGAAAAATGCCCACTTCAACAATCGTGTCAGCGGAGCTTACACCCAAAGCGACGGAGCCAATGGCAACGACGATTTCAAGAAGTCAAACGCATATTGGAACGGGCACTACACCTCACGCCTCTTCGACGCCACTCTGCAAGCCGGAATGAGCAGGATGGACTATGGCGCCAACACCTTCTATGGCACAGGTTCCAACTCCCAGTATGAGGAAGACAGACGTTACCTCCTTGCCGCACAAGCCGAATACAAGGGACGTGTCCGCGTGCCTGTGCAAGTATACTGGAACCGCTCGCTCGACCACTATGTGTGGTGGCGCGCCAATCCTTCTGCCTATCAGAACTTCCACCAGACCAATGTATATGGTGCCAATGCAAACGCTTACACAACATGGGCTTTAGGCAAAACTGCCATCGGATTTGAGTTCCGCCGCGAAAACATTCTCTCCACCCGACTTGGCAAAGAGATTTCGGAAGCAGACCGCCACAAATATAAGGTGCCAGGCCACGACGAGTACTACAAATACAAAGACGGGCGTAGCAACGTCGGTCTCTACCTTGAGCACGACATCCTGCTCAACCAGCTGACCATTTCTCTCGGCGTGCTTGCCAACCACAACACCGCCGTATCGGGCGGTATGCATCTCTATCCAGGTATTGACCTCTCATGGCGCATGACCAATCGATGGAAACTCTTCGCCTCATTCAACCAAAGCCTACGCACACCAACCTACACCGACCTCTACTACAACGGTCCGGGGCTGCAAGGCAACACGAAGCTAAAACCAGAGAAAAGCACCGACTGGCATCTTGGCGTTTCCTATGTAGACAACTTCCTCCGCCTTCAGGCCAAAGGCTTCTACCGTCATGGCACCGACATGATTGACTGGGTGAAATACACCAATGCCACCGTCTACACCACAGCCAACAGCAACATCGACAACGTGGGAGCAGAAGCTCTTGTAGATCTTAACTTCACAGATATATGGGGCTCCTCGTCCTTCCTGCAGCGCCTCACGCTCAGCTACTGCTACAACTACAAGTTCCGTGTTGACGAAGAGCAAACAGCCAACTACGCATCACGATTGACCTTCCTGCGTCACAAGTTTGTCAGTTCCCTGCGCCATCGCATCTGCAAGCAAATCTCCGCACAATGGGACTTCACCCTCAAGAACCGTGATGGCGAATTCGAGAACGTCAAGACAAACCAGCGCCAATCCTATGGAACCTACGGAACGCTCGACCTCAAAGTGCAGTGGCAGACACCCCACTACACGCTGTATGCGCAAGCCAACAACCTCACCAGCCATGCATACTACGACTTTGCCAACATCGAGCAGCCCGGCATATGGTTCATGGCAGGAGCCAAGTGTCACTTCGATTTCTAACATGAAATCGATGTCGTTCATAAGTTTGGAATAATTATTCATAAGTTACGAACAATTATTCCAAACTTATGAATAATTGTTCGCAAGTTAAGAATAAGCATCAGAACCGCGCCCCTCATGCCCCAGCAGTGTCGATGACAAGCACAAATACGGACACATCAGATGGAAAAAGAATATCAGAAATGATATTCTTTTTCCTATTTCATGGGTTATTCTGCTGAATATTCGTATCTTTGTCGCTGATTTCATGCGCATATGAGAAAACTCTTACACATTATAATATATATAGGAACCATGCTCTGCGCATTACCCCTGTCTGCCATGAACGATGGCAACAAGTTTGTGGTAGTGCTCGATGCTGGCCATGGAGGCAAAGACCCTGGCGCCATAGGCTCTTCACCCCAAAACCGAGAAAAAGACATCAACCTGGGCATCACGCTCGAAGTTGGACGCCTGCTGAAAGCAAACTGTCCAGACGTGACCCTCATTTATACACGCAGCACCGATGTGTTCGTTGAATTAGGACGACGTGCCGAGATTGCCAACAAGGCCAAGGCAAACCTCTTCGTCAGCATACACACCAACGCCCTGCCCAAAAACGCCCGCAAAGCCATGGGCGTACAGTCCTACTCTTTGTGCCTCCGCACAGCCGCCACCAATCTTGCAGTAGAGAAGCGAGAGAACTCCGTAATAGCCCTGGAAGGCGAGGCAGCAAAGAAATACGACTACAATCCCTCGCCCGAAAGCAACATCATGTTCGAGCTCATGCAAGACCATGACATGAAAGAGAGTGTCAACTTCGCTAAACTGGTGCAAGGCGAGATGGTGCACACAGGCGGACGAAACGACATGGGTGTGCTGCAAGCCAATCTGGCCGTGCTGCGCCTCACCTACATGCCCAGCGTCCTGCTGGAAGTAGGCTACATCTCCACCCCTGCCGAAGAGCAGTTCCTCATGTCCACATCAGGCAGACAAGCCATGGCCAAAAGCATCTACAACGCCATTGTGAGATACAAAGCACTGCAAACAGGACGTGAGTCCAAATTGGAGAAACCCACACCAGAAACCAAAGAGAAAAAAACAGACAAACAAGATAAGGAAACACCCGCAGGAACTGCACCTGCAGAAGCCGAGGCCCCTGCTGCGACCCATATTCCCGCAACAGACAACACCAAGAGCAGCGCCTCCGCCAACACAGGAAAGCAGACGGTGTACAAAGTGCAAGTACTGGCAGGCAGCACAAAGCTGCGACCCAACGACAGGCAGTTCAAAGGCCTGACCTGCGAGATGCACCAGCAAAACGGGCGCTACACCTACACCTACGGCTCCGCCACCACCCTGGAAGAAGCCAAACGCTTGCGCCAATCCATTATCGACAAATTTCCCCAAGCATTCATCGTAACATTTGAAAAATAGAACTATGAAAATCAGCAAAGAAATCAAGATAGCCCTGGTGGCAATTCTTTCCGCAGCCCTCATCTATGTAGGCATCATTTTCCTCAAGGGCTTGAAACTATTCAACGACGAAGTATCCTATTTTGTAGAGATAGCCGACGTGCAAGGCATGCCTACAGCGTCAGACGTGCGCGCCAACGGCATGAAAGTGGGCACCGTCAAAGCCATCTCATTCAACGCCGCCCGGCAGAACATGCTGGTGGAAATCACCATCAACCCCAACTTTCACCTGCCCAAAGGCACCAGCGTCTACATGACTAAAGAAATGCTGGGCAACGCCACCATGAACCTCAAGTTAGGCAACAACCCTAATGACATCATGCAGCCAGGCGACACCCTGCAAGGCGCCCCCATGACCGACCTCATGTCGGCAGCAGGCAACATGGTTCCACAAGTACAAGCCCTGCTGCCCAAGGTAGATTCCATCCTGACAGCGCTCAACACCCTGTCCAATGACCCAGCCCTGACAACCTCTGTGCACAACATGGCATACATCTCAGAAGAGCTGAAAGTCACCACCACCCAAATCAATGGGCTGCTGAAAGGCGTGCCACAACTCATGGACAAGACAAACAACATCTGCACCAACATGGAAACCACCACAGCCCACCTCAACCAGATAGACTTGATAGGCATGGCCAACAAAGCAGATGCCACACTCGGGAACCTGCAGGACATGACCTTCCGAATCAGCACAGCCATGAACGACAAGAGCACCTCGCTCGGCATGCTGATGAACGACAACTCCATCGCCCTGCATCTCGACTCCACCATGATCAACTCTTCACGCTTGCTGGAGGACTTCCGCCTGCACCCCAAACGCTACGTTCACTTCTCGCTTTTCGGCAAGAAAGACAAGTAAAAAGAGGGTAAAGAAGAAATGTTAAACGCAGACATTATTTAAATTTCGTTCAAACAACAAACCAGCATATCAGAAGCAGTCAAAGAGACATAGGAATCCTATCAAAAACAAGCATTTAAGCCTGTTAAAAAGCAAAAATAGTATTATTGTTTCACACATGGAACAAAACCTTAATGGACTAATAATCAACCAATAAAAAATAAACGAGAGAAAACAAGGTCTTTCGCAACTAGAGAAACGTAAGTCGTTGAAAAAAAGAAGATTTTAATCGTCCATTTAAAACACACGAAAAAAGAAATTTTGCTATTTCAAAAAAAAGGACGAACTTTGCAAACGTTAGAGTTATCCTCTTAATCCAATATGGTAGAAATAGAAGAAAATCCAAAACACTTGTGGGAGAAATGCCTCGACATTATCCGAGACAACATCTCCCCCCAACAATTCGCGGCATCGTTTGCCTTCGTAGAGCTTCACAGCTTCGAAGATGGCAAACTGATACTCAATGTGCCAAGCGAATGGGTCAAGAAGTTGCTGGAAGATAACTTCCTGCCACTCATGGCAGCTACCTTCAAACGTGTCTTCGGCTCCAGCGTCAAAGAACTATATTATAATGTGTCGGTGGTGAAGACAACGCGAGGCGGATTAGTAAGAGAGCGCAGCACAGACATGGCTCCCAAGCCCATAAATGGTGAGCCACGCGATGATGCACGCACATCACCAGATGACGTGACAGCACCACAGGTGCAGGACCTCGACTCACAACTCTATCCACACTACAAATTCAGCAATTACCTCGAAGGCGAAAGCAATCGTTTGGCGCGTTCCGTAGGAGAATCCATCGCCAAGCACCCAGCAAAAACATTCAACCCCTTCTTCGTATATGGTCCGTCCGGATGCGGAAAGACCCATTTGATTAATGCCATCGGCTGGCGCATCAAGGAGCTGCACCCACAAATGCGCGTGCTCTACCTGTCCGCCCACCTCTTCAGCGTACAATACGCTGATGCGGTTATCAAGAACAAGCTGAATGAATTTATCCGCTTCTACCAATCCATTGACGTGCTCATACTCGACGACGTGCAGGAACTTTCGGGCAAAGCAAAGACCCAGAACACCTTCTTCCACATCTTCAATCACCTGCACATCAACGGCAAGCAGATTATTCTTTCTGCCGACCGTCCTCCTATCGCTATCAAAGATTTGGAAGACCGCCTGCTCACCCGCTTCAAGTGGGGCATGCAAGCAGAAATCGAGAAGCCTACACAGAACCTGCGTCTCGACATCATCTCTGCCAAGGTAGAAAAAGAAGGTCTCAAGATTCCTTCCAACGTGCTCAAGTTCATCTCTGAAAATGTAGATGACAGCGTGCGTGACCTCGAAGGCATCATCAATTCACTCATGGCCTACTCTGTGGTGTACAACTGCGGCATCAACATGAGTCTAGTACAGAAAGTCATGCCACGTTTCGTGGAGAAGACAGAACACACCATCACTATCGACGAAGTGAAACAATGCGTGTGCGACCACTTCAACCTCAAGTTGAGCCAATTAGACTCACGCGCTCGTACTCAGAAGATTGCGTATGCTCGACAAGTGGCCATGTACCTTTCCAATCAGTTCACGGGAAAGTCTCATGTGCAGATAGGAGTCAACATTGGCAACCGAAACCACGCCACCGTCATCCATGCAATCCGACAAATCAAGGACATGATGGAAGTGGACGACCAGATACGCCAAGACGTGACAGAGCTACAAGACATACTGCAAGCCTCCAGCAGAGGTTAGCACAAGAGAATTGTATCGATAATAATACTGACTTTAACCTATAATTTTACTTTTTACCTTATGCTCAAAAAAGAGGGGGCGTGTCGTGGTGACACTTACCCCCTCACTATTTTTTATAGGCATTGCCTATGTCAACGAATAAACCCCTGCCCTTTCAATGCGGCCAGCAGCCCTTCTGACATAGCCTCATTATCCTTCTTCGTATAGCGGCAATCCGTAAACACCTGCGCCAGATTCTCCTTCTTATTCACCTTCACAAACTTCTGATTCTCCTCCAGCTGCTCCTTCAGATAGTAGATGATATCCAGTTGGTTAGGTGTATAGTCATGATACGTCTCCTCATGAACATACGCCAAATGCGGCAAGCGGTCCGGCTGTTCAGGACACTCATCCGGCACGCCCAACGTGATAGTAGCCACAGGGAATGTGAGTTTAGGCAGCTGCAGCAAATCGATGATGCCTTGGGGGTTATACAGCGTGGTGCCCAGATAGCAGGTGCCATAGCCAGCCGCTTCCGCCAGCGAGCAGAAAGCCTGCACATACAAGAGCGTGTCGCTCACCGCATTCAGCCAAGACAGCACATTGTCATATCCAGGCTGCGCATTACGCAACTCGCACCACTTCGTGAAACGGTTAAAGTCAGCGCAGAACGTGAGCACCACAGGAGCCCCCTTCACCATTGGCTGGTTGAAGTGCAGAGGCGACAACTTCTCCTTCATCTCGGCAGAGCGAGTCACCACCACGCTGTACAGCTGCATATTGCCCATAGTGGCAGCACGCGAAGCCTGATACAGCATTGCATCCAATTTCTCGGCAGGAATATCCTCCTGCTTATACTTACGGATAGTCCGTCTTGTCACGATAGATGTCTCCATGTCTTTTCTGTTTATTATGAATCTACAAACTTATTACAATCTGCAACTGGGCAAAGATAAGCATTTTCCACGTTTTTTTTCGGTTCACGCTCCCACTTTTCACTTTTTTTACCTACCTTTGCCCATACTTAACAATTCTGTTGCAACAAAACAAAACCTCATATGTCATCCATACCGACATTATCCACTGCCATTCTGCGGCTGTTGGCCGACTTTGGCGAAGAGCGCCTGAAGAACGCGCTTGCCTCCATCGCCGCAGAGGCAGACGATGCAGCCTCCGGCAACTGCGAGAATGCAGGCACTGATGCCCAAGCCTATGCGGACAAGCAGGAACTGCTCTCCTTGCTCGAAAGCGAGATATACTCCTACCGTCCCCAGTTTGAAATCACAGAAAAGCGCCCCGTCAGCCTTGAATGCGACGTGGTGAAGTTCCAGAACAAGAAAGAGAAGTGGGTGGCATTTGTAGGACTGCTTGATGGCTACCCATACGAAATCTTCACAGGCGTGCTCGACGATGAAGATGGCATCGCCCTGCCGAAGACCGTTACCAAAGGCTACATCATCAAGCATGTCAACGAAGACGGCACCAAGCGTTACGACTTCACCTTCGTCAATCGCCGAGGCTACAAGACCACCGTCGAAGGCCTGTCCGAGCGCTTCAACAAGGAATACTGGAACTACGCCAAGCTCATCAGCGGCGTGCTCCGCTACCGCATGCCACTCAATCACGTCATCAAGCTCATTAGCTCATTGCAGCTCGACGACGAGAACATCAACACATGGACAAACGGCGTGGCGCGAGCACTCAAGAAATACACAGTCTCACCCGATACGCCAGACGCCATAGAAGACACAGACGAGCTAATCGATGAGCCATAAAGTCATCATCCGACAACTGCGGCTCTATGCCTATCATGGCGTGATGGAACAAGAGCGGAAAGTAGGTGCCTACTTCACCATCAACATTGAAGTGGACACTGACTTCACGTATGCACTCCAGCACGACGACCTTGCAGGCACCATCTCCTATGCCGACCTCTTCGCCATCATCCAGCGCGAGATGGCCATTCCCTCCCAACTGCTCGAGCACGTGGCTGGGCGCATTGCCCGTGCCATCCTTGCCGAGCACCCATCCGCCCATACAGTCCACCTCACCCTGCTCAAGGAAAATCCTCCCATGGGAGCCGACTGCCAGGGAGCAGGCGTAGAGATTCAAGTGGAAAGGACGAAGGCTGAGGGCTGAAGGAGTTGAAAGGTGACAGTTGAACTCCTTACAAGAATATAAATACCTATAAAATACCAAAAACTATGAGTACTACTGCTAACAAAATGACCAACTACCGTTGGGCCATCTGCGCGATGCTCTTCCTCGCCACCACGGTCAACTACATGGACCGCCAGGTGCTTTCACTCACGTGGAAAGACTTTATCGCGCTCGATTTCCATTGGAATGACAACGATTACGGCAACATCACCGCCACGTTCTCCATCTTCTACGCCTTCATCTCCCTCTTTGCAGGCAAGTTCATCGACTGGATGGGCACCAAGAAAGGCTACATCTGGGCCATCGTCATCTGGTCACTCGGCGCCTGCCTCCATGCAGCCTGCGGATGGGCCACCATGCAGTTCACAGGCATAGGTGACATCGAGGCCCTGCGTGCCGTCGAGAAAGGCACCGACCTCGCCCTCGTCATCTCCACTACCAGCGTGTGGCTCTTCCTGGCCTGCCGCATCATCCTTGCCACAGGCGAGTCGGGCAACTTCCCCGCAGCCATCAAGGTGACAGCCGAGTTCTTCCCCAAGAAAGACCGTGCCTACGCCACCTCCATCTTCAACGCAGGAGCCTCAGTAGGCGCTCTGGCCGCCCCCCTCTCCATCCCCGTACTCGCTGAGCACATGGGCTGGGAAATGGCCTTCATCATCATCGGTGCCATCGGCTTCGTATGGGCTGGCGCATGGCTCTTCATGTACTCCGCACCCTCCGAGAGCAAATTCGTGAACCAAGCCGAGCTCGCCTACATCGAGTCAGACAAGAACGACACCACAGCAGACAGCGCAGCGGCACAGACCGACGAAGACGAAATCAAACTCTCGTTCCTCGACTGCTTCAAATACCGCCAGACCTGGGCATTCATCGTCGGAAAACTCATGACCGACGGAGTGTGGTGGTTCTTCCTCTTCTGGGCACCCGCCTACTTCTCCGAACTCGGCTACCCCTCCTCTTCCGGCATGGGACAGGCACTTATCTTCGTGCTCTACCTCATCGTCACTCTGCTCTCCATCTATGGCGGCTACCTGCCCAAGCTCTTCGTTGAGAAGATGGGCATGAACCCCTATGCAGGCCGCATGCGCGCCATGCTCATCTTCGCCTTCCTGCCCATCTTCGCCATGTTCGCACAGCCCCTGGCCGAGGTATCACCCTGGTGGCCCTGCATCATCATCGGACTGGCTGGTGCAGGACACCAAGCATGGTCAGCTAACCTCTACTCCACCATCGGTGACATGTTCCCCAAGTCTGCCATCGCCACCATCACCGGCATCGGCACCATGTTCGGTGGCCTCTGCTCCTTCGCCATCAACAAAGGCTCAGGCATGCTCTTCACCTATGCCGACGGGCTCGGCGACGCCTTCCAGTTCTTCGGAGCCACAGGCAAGCCCGCAGGCTATATGATCGTCTTCTGCTACTGTGCCGTAGCCTACCTCATCGGCTGGCTCATTATGAAGACCCTCGTGCCCAAGTACAAGCCCATCACGAAATAATGCTAATTCATAAAATACTCCCCAGAGCACCCCCCAAGCTCTGGGGATTTTTATTGCTTCACATCGAAACACGAAAAATGATAAAATGAAAAATGGGAATTCAATAGGAGAATTGACAATTAGAAAAAGTAACCGCTTTCGAGACTTTAGTGAATTTATAAATAAATAGGCCATTCATTGTTTAATTGTGCTATATTTCTTATTTTCAACAGAAATACTATAAAGACCTATTCCTTCAATAAAAAAAAGAACCTTTAGCCCAGCGGAGTCAATAGCACGAACCTTTAGCCCTAAAAAACACCTGCACTCTTGCATTACAATAATAATTTATTGTTTTTCGATAATTTTTTCTTGTTTTTGTTTGGAGGTTAAGAAAAGTTGCCATATCTTTGCACAGAAAATAATTATCGAATAACAATAAAACAACTCTGTAAAACAATAATTCACTAACACTAATACAACTTCACTAAAAAATCAACTGTATGAAAAAGAGATTCAATCTGTATGGCGGGCTGCTGATAGCGGCTATCGTGTTCAGCATCGGCCTGAGCACATTTGAGACTGTCTACTATATGTACCAAGGCGGCAAGGCTGGCATCGAGACGGCAAGGAACGAAAGGAAGGCTGGTGTCCAAAACAGCCCCTTGAAGAACATTGAAAGAATACGCAGAATGACTCCGGTGGAGATGATGCCTAAAATGAGTTATCTGATGGAAACGGCTCCAGCGGACAGCATCGTGAACATGAAGACGGGAGAGAAGGTGCCGATGATGACGGTAGCGGGCATTCTGATGCCTGAGAAGAGCAGCAACAGAATGATGGTGCTGCAGGCCACGGGGTCACTGGAGACTCTCTTCATCATCGTTTTCCTAGTGGCATTTATCAAACTCGTTATCGCTGTGAACAAGGGGCGCATTTTCGAGAAGAGGACGGAGACGCTGCTGTCGTGGGGCGGATGGTCTGTGCTGGGTATCTATGTGCTGGACTGGGTGAACACGCTCTACAATTACTTGATGAATGTGCACGAATTTGAGTTTGAGTTGTATGACCTGCGCATCATGCAGAAGCCTGATGTGGCCCTACTCTACGCTGCCTTTGGCATGCTGCTGGTGGGACAAATCTTCAAGATTGGAAGGCAGATGAAGGAGGAACAGGAGTTGACTATATAATTTCTCCTTCTGATTTCACAAAACAGATTTATACATCTGAATAACATATAATTACAAAAAAAATGAAAAGTAGCAATGTTTTAATAGTACTATTCTGGATAATCATCGTATTTTTCGGTGTCACTCTGGCTGCTGGCTTATTCACACTTTTGAGTGGTGGAAGCATTGACAAGGGCACATGGGGTATAATTATTTTTGCGGCCAGCGCTCTTGCAAGCACTTATCACAAGCTTTCTCTAAACAAAAAGAATTAGAATAATGATTATCGTGAATTTGGACGTGATGATGGCACGGCGCAAGATGTCGTCGGGCGAACTGGCTGAACGCATCGGCATCACTCAGGCAAACCTGTCGGTGCTGAAGACGGGCAAGGCCAAGGCGGTGCGCTTCTCCACGCTGGAGGCCATCTGCAAGGCTCTGGACTGTCAGCCTGGAGATATTTTGGAATATAGGAACGAAGAATAAAAAAAACAAGATGAAGAAAGTATTATACCCTATTTTAGCGATTGTTGTGTTTATGGTGATGCAATGTATCGCAGGAATTGTATTGGCTGTTTGCATGATTATCAGCAAACCTGAATGCATTCGGCTATTGAAAGAGACTGGCGACGTCAAAATCTTTACGGAGCAGCTGTTGACTGGAAGCGGCATGGGATGGGCCATCACGCTGAGCGGACTCCTCACCATCGGCATCATCGCCATGATGAAAATGATTAACTGGAAGACGGTGCTGAACTTCGGCATGATAGACTGGAAGACGGGCTGGCTGGCGATTGCCGGCGGCATCACAGGCATCTTTGTGCTGGGCATCTTTGAGGAACTGCTGAACCTGCCCAACGATATGGAGGACCTCTTCACGATGATGTCTAACACGCTGGGCGGAGCGTTGAGCATCGCCATCTTGGGCCCCATCATTGAGGAGTTTATCTTCCGCGAAGGCATTCTGGGCCATATGCTGAGGAATGGCATGAACAAGTGGGGAGCCATCACCACAAGTGCCCTGATATTCGGCATCATCCACATGAACCCTGCACAGATTCCGTTTGCCGCTGGCATGGGTTTTATCCTGGGCATCATATACTATAAGACGGGAAACATCGTTATTCCTTGTATGCTGCACATCCTGAACAATAGCGTGGCCACGGCGATGATGTACACGCTGGGCGAGGAGGCGAAGGACTATAGCATCCTTGAAGAGATGGGAGGTGCCGTTTGGGCTTTTCCTATTGTCATCATCGGAGCTACCATCTGCCACACAACACTCAGAAAGTTCTGGACATTATCAAAAACAAATATCACTCAGCTTCCTGAAGTTGAGCACGAAGTATAAAAACATCACTCATGAAACAATTTGTTAAGTATGTATGCGCCACGATTGTGGGCATCTTCCTCACAGGAGTCATTATTTCCATCCTGTCTATCTTCAGCCTTGTAGGTCTCGCCTCAATGGGCAACGCCGCAGCCACGGTGCAAGACAACAGCGTGCTGGTGGTGCAGCTGCAAGGCAGCATCGACGAGCGGAGCGCCGACAACCCATTTGCAGAACTCTTTGGAAATGCCGTTCTGACGAATCAAGGTCTGGACGATATCCTTGCCGCCATCAAGCACGCCAAGACGGAGCCCAAGGTGAAGGGCATCTATCTGGAGGCGGGCACCTTTGCTGGTGCTATGCCTGCCACACTACAAGCCATCCGCAAGGCGCTGGTGGACTTCAAGACGTCGGGCAAGTTTATCGTGGCCTATGGCGACGTCTATACCCAAGGAGCCTACTATGTGTGCTCTACGGCCGATGTGGTGATGGTGAATCCACAGGGCATGATAGACTGGAGCGGACTGTCGAGCACGGTGACTTACTATAAGGACTTGCTCGCAAAGGTGGGCGTGGAGATGCAGGTGGTGAAAGTGGGCACCTACAAGAGTGCCGTGGAGCCTTACCTGCTGAGCGAGATGAGCGATGCGAACCGCGAACAGATTGAGACTTACGACCACGAGATATGGGACGAGATGACCAAGGCTGTGAGCAAGAGCCGAGGCATCAGCGCGGCCAAGCTGAACGAGTTGGCTGACTCGATGGCGCTGTTCATGGGTGCAGAGAACTACAAGAAAGAAAAGCTGGTGGACCGCATCGTGTATAGCGACGAAGTGAAGCCCGTCATTGCTAAGAAGATGGGGGTGGACATCGACGCCTACAATACCATCGGCGTGAAGGAGCTGGCCAGCATTGCCGAAAGCAACCCCAAGGGCACCAGCGGCGACATCGTAGCGGTGTACTACGCCGTGGGCGGCATCGTGGAGGAGCCATCTTCCAGCTGGGGACAGTCTCCAGAGATTGTAGCCAAGAAGGTGTGCAAGGACTTGCAGGAGTTGGCTGAGAACGACGATGTGAAGGCGGTGGTGCTGCGCGTCAACTCAGGCGGTGGTTCTGCTTATGCCAGCGAGCAAATCTGGCACCAGGTGATGAATATCAAGACGAACAAACCTATCGTGGTGAGCATGGGCGACATGGCTGCATCGGGCGGTTACTACATCAGCTGCGCTGCCAACTACATCTATGCCGAGCCCACTACCATCACAGGTTCTATCGGCATCTTCGGCATGTTCCCCAACGCTGGTGAACTGCTGAACGACAAGTTGGGCGTACACTTCAGCACGGTGAAGACGAACCAGTTCTCCGACTTTGGCGATTTCTCACGTCCCTTCACAGAACAGGAACGCGCCATTGCTCAACGCTACATCAACAATGGCTACGAGCTCTTCACCCAACGTTGTGCAGATGGGCGCAAGATGAAGCAAGACGCTATCAAGAAGATTGGTGAGGGTCGCGTGTGGACGGGCCTTCATGCCAAGCAGATTGGCCTGGTGGACGAACTGGGTGGACTCGACGCCGCCATTGCCAAAGCCAAGAAACTGGCGAAGCTGGACGATGCCTCCGTCATCAACTACCCCGCCAAGAGCACTATCCTCGACCAGCTCTTGAACGAAGTGCAAGGCGACAGCTACGCCGACAAGCAACTCCGCCAAGCTCTCGGCGACTACTACCCCATGTGGGCTGACATGAAGAAGATGAACCAAAAGACTGGCATCCAAGCAGCCCTCCCCTACCATCTGAAGTTTAATCTATAAGGGGACTTAGTTTCGGGAACAAGAGAGAGAGTCTAATAAGACATCAAAGAACAAATTAAGAGAAGTAAAAAAAGTAGGGAGGCATAATCTTGCCTCCCTACTCTATTTTTGTAAATACCTGAACTTATCGCACAGGCGATATAATATAAGTATATGTGTAGTTCTGGTATGGCATCTGATACTCTTGGCGTGGCCATGCACCCCATGAGTTCACACAACCTACACCCATGCTGCGAGATGCGATGTGAAGGTCGGTGAATGGACGCTCCACAAGGTCACCACTATGCCATTGTGCTTTGTTGCGTGATGGCTGGAGGTCATCCTCAGTAAAGTTGAGTGCTTGCATCTCGAGAGGCTCGGTTCCCTGGAAGCAGAGTCCCTTGCCTGCCTTGTTGGTGATGGCCCAATAGCGGACACCTGTCTTGGTGCCATTCTCCTGTGGACGAACATATCCCCAGAACTGCTCTGCAACAGTCTGTTTCCAAATGCCAAGGTTCTGGCTGTTGGCACGGTCTATGTAGTTCTCGTGAGGTCCCTTGCCGTAGTACTCAATCTGTGAGAACTCCTTAGGCATCTGCATCTGCATGCCGTAGCGAAGCAACTGAGGCATCACCAGACGTCCTCTGTCATCCTTGCGGTTCTTGGCTTCTTCACTCACGATGAGGTCTTGCTTCACGACGAGCTGGCCTGCAGGAGTCATGGTGTATGTGAGTTTCACGCTTGCTTCCAGAGCCTTGATGTCATACTCTGCTGTAACCACATAGTTGACGCCATCTTGCTGGATATTGAAGCTCTTGCGCTCAAGACGTGGGTGCTGCCATGCTGCCAAACGGTTCTGCATGCCTGCTCCGAAGTCGTTGTCGGTAGCTGCACGCCAGAAGTCGGGAACGAGCTGGGCATCATCTGTCATCATTGGTGTGCCATCCACATCAATGTATGCCACATAGCCAGAGTGCTTGTCGAAGGTCACCTTCACGCCATTAGCAGAAAGAACAGCATAAACGGCACGTTCGTCAAGTGACACTGATGCAGGAGCTTTCTTGGCTTTCTTGTCAGCAACAGGCTGAGCTGTGATAGCCTCAACAGTCGGGAAGGTATATGGTGTCAACTCGAACTGCTGATGAGCAATGACGGTGCCAGCCTTCAGAAGCGGTTCGTTCTTTTTCAATTTGTATTCAAAGTTCACAAGAATTTCCTTGCCCTTGTATTCTTCGTTGGCGAAGGCATCCTTGATGGCTGCAATTTCTATCACCGCTTTCTTCTTGGGGGCAATGACAGGAAGCGATGCTTCTTGTGCCTTTGCAATCTTCTTGCCATCAACAACGATTTCATAATTCAGCTGCACATAGTCAAGAGGACGGAAGAAATTTTCGTTATAAATTTCCACCTTGCCCGCCTTTGCGTCAACAAGCGTTGCCCAGATGTTCTGGTAGTAGTACTGAATCTCGTAGGCATGAGGATTGGGCACACGATCTGGATTGATGACACCGTTGCAGTTGAAGTTGTTGTCTGATGCAGGGAAACGTCCATAGTCACCACCGTAGGTCCAGATGGGCTTGCCTGTAATCTTGCTCTTGCCGCGCAGACCTTGGTCGATGAAGTCCCAGATGTAACCACCCTGATAGTTAGGAGTGCGGCGAATCAAATCCCAGTACTCCTTGAAGCCGCCGCCAGAGTTACCCATGGTGTGTGCGTACTCACACTGAATGAGTGGGCGTGCATTGCCTTCCTTGCAATATCTCTCGCAGTGTCCATAATCTGCATACATGGGGCAGTAAATGTCTGTCTTGCCCCAATTGCCTGCCTGCTCATACTGGCAAGGGCGAGAGGAGTCGTAAGCTTTCACAAAGTCATATGAATCCTCAAAGTTCTTACCGTAGCCAGCCTCGTTGCCGAGAGACCATACAATGATGGAAGGATGATTCTTCAGCACATATATATTATGGCGCTGACGCTCGATGTGCATATCGTGGAAACGCACATCTTTAGAGAGCGACTTTTCGCCATAGCCCATTCCGTGACTTTCAATGTTGGCCTCTGCTGTGACGTAAATGCCGTACTCGTCACAGAGCTCATACCAACGTGGATCGTCAGGATAGTGGCAGGTACGCACAGCGTTCACGTTGAGTTGCTTCATCACCTGGATGTCCTGAATCATGCGGTCCACACTGACCACATAGCCGCCGTCGGGGTCAAGTTCGTGGCGGTCCACACCTTTGATGAGGATAGGCTGTCCGTTGACCAACAACTGCTGGTTCTTGATTTCCACCTTGCGGAAACCGATGCGCTGTGGGATGCACTCCAGAAGTTTGTCACCATCATAGAGAGAAACGTAGAGATTGTAGAGGTTAGGAGTCTCTGCTGTCCACTTCAGAGGATTGGGGATGAACAGTTCGGCAGTTCCCACACCTTTCTTGTCAATCTGCAATACGCCAATCTGTTTTGGAGACACATCCTTACCCGATGCGTCAAACAGCTGTACCTTGTATGTCTTGCCAACGGCAGCAGGAGCTGTCAGCTTGACGCTCAACTTACCATCCTTGTAGTTGTTCACGAGGTCGGGCGTGATGAAGAGGTCTTCGATGTGCGCCTTAGGACGTGCATAAAGATAGCACTCACGGGCAATGCCGCAGAGACGCCAAAAGTCCTGGTCTTCATTCCAAGAGCCGTCACACCAGCGCATAATCTGCATGGCGATGAGATTTTCCTTGCCTGGAGTAATGTACTTGGTGATGTCGAACTCTGCTGCTACCTTTGAGTCCTCTGAGTAGCCCACATACTTGCCGTTCACGTAGAGCGTGAGATTAGATGTAGCAGAACCGATGTGAATGTAGATGTTCTCTCCCTTCCAATCGGCAGGCACGGTGAAGGTGCGGCGATAAGAGCCCACGTGATTGCCCTTGTCCTGTACAGCAGGTGGGTCCATCACCCAATCGCTACGCCATGCATACTGATTGTTCACATAGATGGCATCGCCGTAGCCGTTCAACTCCCAAATGCCAGGCACAGGCATGGTGCCCCACTTGGAGTCATCGTACTTCACAGCATAGAAGTTGGCAGGGCGCTCGTTGGCACTCTCCACCCAGTGGAACTTCCACTTGCCTTCGATGCTCATATAACGCTTTGACTGCGCCTTGGCATTTGCTACAGGCGTTTGTGGCAACTGAGCCAACGTCTCACTCTCATAAGCGAAGTAATTCGCCACGTCTGTCTTACGATTGATTTCGTTGACATTGGGGTCGCACCACACGGGTGTCTTCTGTGCTTGTGCCCACAGAGAGCCCATTGCCAAAACAGACAAAAGTAATAGTCTTACTTTCATGGTTAATAATTGGTTTTTGATTAGAAATGTTGTTACGGGTGTAAAGTTACAGAAAAAAAGCGTACTGAAGCGAAGAACTGCTTCTCTTTTAAAATTTATTCACTAAATTTGCAAGACAAAGAAATGATTCTTATGCTACTAACCATAAAATACCTTTACAGATGCATCGCTACGGTATTGATGGCGATAACCGGAATAGTCCTCCCCCATCACGCAGCTGCTTTAGAATGGGACTCCCTGCGCTACCAACAGATTGAGCGAAGCATCCAACAACCGAGTTTTGGAAATGCGGAGGTGGTAATCACTCGCTATGGAGCCCTATCCACAGCATCTGCTGCGCACAACCAGAAAGCAATTCAGAAAGCTATCAATCAATGCTCGAGACAGAAAGGAGGCCGCGTGGTGATTCCTGCCGGACAAAGATTCTTGACTGGTGCCATCGAAATGAAGAGCGGTGTACATCTGGTGGTGGAAGAAGGGGCTGTGCTGGAATTCGTGTTCGAACCAAAGCTCTACCCTATTGTGGAAACATCATGGGAGGGTCTGGACTGCTATAATCTGTCGCCATGCATCTACGCCTTCAAAGCGAAAGACATTGCCATCACTGGCAAGGGGACAATTGATGGTGGCGGAAATCGCTCGACATGGTGGCCTTGGTGCGGAGCAGCCAAATATGGATGGAAAGAAGGCATCGTGAGTCAAAAATCAGGAGCACGCCAGCGATTGATGAAGAATGGAGAAGACGGAGAACCTATGCTAGACTCTAAGGGACGGCGTTCTACGCTCCGAACTTTCCGAGCTACAGACGGATTGCGCCCACAACTGATTGGCTTCAATCAATGCGAGCGTGTACTGATAGAAGATGTCACCTTGCTACGTTCACCATTCTGGGTGGTTCACCCTCTGAAATGCCAAGATGTGACCATGAGACGTGTACACATCAACAACGATGGTCCAAACGGAGATGGGTGCGACCCAGAATCATGCGATCGCGTATTGATAGAGGACTGTTTCTTCAACACGGGGGATGACTGCATTGCCATCAAAAGCGGACGCAACCGGGATGGCAGGCAGAGGAATATGCCCAGCCAAAACATCATCATCCGGCGCTGCACGATGAAAAATGGACATGGAGGCGTGGTGATTGGCTCTGAAATCAGCGGAGGGTGCAAGAATGTGTTTGCACACGACTGCGTGATGGATTCTTCACAACTGGAACGTGTGCTGCGCATCAAGACAAACTCTTGTCGCGGCGGTGTGATTGAAGATATTTTCGTCAAGGATATCCAAGTAGGACAATGTGGTGAATCAGTTTTGAAAATAAACCTCGACTATGAACACAATGAGGTGTGTTGCCGAGGATATTACCCCACCGTGAAAAAGGTGCTCATGGAGAATGTGACTTGCGAGCACTCTAAATACGGTGTACAAGTAATTGGGTTGGAAGAAGGTACGTATGTGGAAGATATCACGGTAAGGTATTGCCACTTCAACGGAGTGGAACAAGGAAACATCATCAAGGGAAAGACTCGCAACATCGTATATGACAAACTGAAAATGAATGGTTCCCTGTGCCTACAAAAGAACCCTTACAAACATTACAGCGAATGGATGACGGCATCGGAAATGCAACGCACTCCGAAGAGTTATCTGCTGGATTTCTCCTCAAAGCCCAAATGGAGTTATGTGATGGGCATAGAACTGGAAGCCATACTGGACACTTATCTCAAATATGGAAACCCACGTATCTGGGAGTATTGCAAAGAATATACTGACACGATGATTAATGCCCAAGGAGAGATACGCGGCTATCAACTCAAAGACTACAATCTTGACAATATCCGGACTGGCCATTTTGTGGCACGCATGTATCAGCAGAAGCCTGAACAGAAAAACCTGATTGCCATGCGAGAGATGATGAAGCAATTACGGCAACAACCACGTACTGAAGAAGATGGAGTTTTCTGGCACAAAGCCATTTATAGCTATCAAGTATGGCTTGATGGCATCTTCATGGGATTACCCTTCTACACAATGGCTGCCCCTATACTGCTGTCAGCTAAAGAGGCAGGAAAAGTGTATGATGATGTTATCCAGCAAGTGAAGACAACTTATGAACGCACCTTTGACCCCCAAACGGGTCTGAACCGACATGCATGGGACGAAACACACGAGATGTTTTGGGCTGACCCACAAACGGGGTTAAGCCAGCATTGTTGGGGACGCGCACAGGGTTGGTACACCATGGCGCTCATCGAGCTACTTGATGCTTTACCCACAAACTATGCGAGGCGCCAAGAGGTGGTGGCTATCCTCCAACAGGATTTGGAAAATGTAGTTAAGTGGCAAGACAAGGAGTCAGGACTGTGGTACCAAGTGATGGATGCTCCTAATAGAGAAGGCAACTATTTAGAAGCCACTTGTTCATCCATGTTTGCCTATGCTCTTTTGAAAGCCTACAGAAAGGGGTATGTGGCAAACAAAGCCTTTCAAGATGCAGGAATAAGAGCGTATCGTGGCATACTACAGCATTTCATCCGTGTCAATGATGACGAGACCATTTCTCTCACCCATTGCTGTTCTGTAGCAGGATTAGGCCCTGGGCTCAGCGAAAAGGTAAAACGAGCCGCGCCTAACGTCAAAGAGAACAGACGCAGAGATGGCTCTTATAATTATTATTTGTCCGAACCTGTACGTGACAATGATGCCAAAGGTGCAGGTCCTTTCATCTGGGCCTCGCTAGAAATGGAAGCGTTGGACGATATGGATTCAAAAATGCACATCACAAACTAACATGAACAGACTCATCTTGTTTTTAATAGCATTCTCTTGTATAATAGGTCTTTCGGCGCAAGAAAGTCAATATGAGGCAATGAAAAGAGAATTGAATGAGAATTCGCTTCCTTTAGTCAATCTGATTGTGGACAAAGACCGTATTAACAAAAATGAATATGTTACAGGAGAGATTGAGATAGCAGATTATTTACGGAGAACGGATTCATCCCTCGAATCTGTAAAGTTCCATTGCAAATATAAAATACACGGCGCTTCATCCACGAAATATCAAAAGAAATCGTATGCAGTCAAACTGCTTGATGAATCAGGAGAAAACTTGGACACAAACCTTTTTGGCATCAGAGAAGAAAACAGTTGGATTCTTGACGCAATGGCTATCGATAGAATTCGAATGAGGAATCGTGTTTGTTTTGATGTGTGGAACGAAGTGAGCAAGACACCCTACCAAACGGATTTTGGGAACAGAAACGGAACAAAAGGAGAATTTGTGGAAGTGTTCATCAATGGCGAATATCATGGCCTGTATTGTATGACGGACAAAATAGACAGGAAGTTACTTCAACTAAAAAAAATAAAGGTAGAAGATGAAGATATAACGGTTCGAGGATTACTGTATAAAGGCATCAGCTGGGAAAGTGGCAGTAAACTAATTTCCTATAAAAAAGCAAATACAGATACAGACATATGGAATGCATGGGAACTCCAATATCCAGATGATTATCCATCCGAGAAAACATGGCAACCCCTGATGGACTTAATTGATTTCTGCTCCGAATCGACATCAGATGAAGTGTTCAATCAAAAGTATCAGGAATACTTCTATTCTGACAATCTCGCCGAATATATCGTCTTCACGATGGTCTTAAATGTGTGTGACAATGGATACAAGAACACATTTCTTTCCACGACAAATATAACCCAAGGACATCGCTATTTAGTGTCACCTTGGGACATGGACATGTCTTTGGGAGGAAACTGGAATGGGGACTATTACGATGAGCTTAACGATATGGAGCGCTACAACTACGTTGCGCCGTTCAATAGACTTTTAGCCGATAATGTAGATGGATTTAACAACTTGGTTTTGGAGAAATGGAAAGAATATTACGCAACCGTTTTATCCGTCAAGAGCATTTGTGACAAATTGAAAGCCTACGCAAACAAGTTTGAAACATCAGGGGCATGGCAACGCGAGGTGAAGAAATGGGACAAGAACCCAGTACCGCTTAAAAGCTCGTTGAGTGACGAGTTGGAGTATGTGCAAAATTGGTATGTCAGGAATTATACATATCTTTGTCAGCAATTCGGAACTTCCATTCCCGTCCCCATTGACAACGTGATAGCAGAAGGCATCCCATTTCACATCTACACACCTAATGGAAAGGCTGTTAACTCCTTACAAAAGGGTATGAATTTTATTCGCTATTCTGACGGATCCGCGAAGAAATATTTCGTCAAATAATAAGACTCACAAGGGTGCCTGTTTCGTGTCCATGGACAAAAAAAAGCAAAAAATTCCATTTTCCTTTGTGGCATACACAAAAAAGGCGTACCTTTGTGGACTTGTTGGCGTGTGAAATTGAAACACACAAGAACACAAGAACGTGAAAACACTTACAACTTTTTAATTGATATTTTATGGCTAACATGAAAGAAAAACTCTTCTCGGAGTTTCAGGCACCTACCACCCAAGAGTGGTTGGACAAGATTGAGGTAGACCTCAAGGGTGCGGACTTCCAGAAGAAGTTGGTTTGGAGAACCAACGAAGGCTTCAACGTACAGCCTTTCTACCGCCGCGAGGACTTGAAGGACCTCAAAGCCGTCGATTCCCTGCCCGGAGAGTTCCCATTCATCCGCGGCAACAAGAAGGATAACAATCTTTGGTATGTGCGTCAGGAGATTGACGTGGAATGTCCTAAGGCTGCTAACGAGAAGGCACTTGACATCTTGAACAAAGGTGTTGACTCTCTCGGTTTCAAGATTTCCGGCAAGGAGATCAGCAAGGAGTTTATTTCAACTTTGCTTGATGGCATCCTGCCTCAATATGTGGAGCTGAACTTCAAGACTTGTCAGCGTCACTGCGTGGAACTCGCTCAGATTCTTGTGGAGTACTTCAAAGAGAAGAATTACCCACTGGCAGACCTGAAGGGTTCCATTAATTTTGACCCTATCTCTAAGATTCTTTGCAAGGGCAAGGATGTGTCCGCTGTGCTTGAATGTGCCAAGCCTCTCATTGAAGCATTGGCTGAACTTCCTGGTTATAAGTGCATCAACGTCAACTCTGTAGCACTGAACAATGCAGGTGCCTACATCTACCAAGAACTGGGTTATGCTTTGGCTTGGGGCGCTGAATACATGAATATCCTCACCGAGGCTGGTGTGGATGCTACAGAGGCTGCTAAACGCATCAAATTCAACATGGGCGTGAGCGACAACTACTTCATGGAGATTGCCAAGTTCCGCGCTGCACGCCTGTTGTGGGCACAGATTGTGAAGCAGTATGAGCCTAAGTGCGACTGCGCTTGCCAGATGCACGTTTGTGCCATGACTTCTGAGTACAACCAGACTTTGTTCGACTCCTACGTGAACTTGCTCCGCTCACAGACAGAGGCTATGTCTGCCGCTATCGCTAACGTGGATTCCATCGTGGTGACTCCATTCGACAAGCCATACGAGACTCCAACAGACTTTGCTGAGCGCATTGCTCGCAACCAGCAGCTCCTGCTGAAGGAAGAGGCACATTTCGACAAGCTCGTCGATGTGGCTGGTGGCTCTTACACCATTGAGCACCTCACTGATGCCATCGCTAAGGAAGGTTGGAAACTCTTCCTCGAGGTGGAGAATGCAGGCGGCTTCTTGGCAGAAGCATTGAAGGGCAACATCGTGAATGCGGTGAACGCTTCGAACGACAAGCGTCATGCTGATGCCGCCAAGCGTAAGGAGTTCATCCTCGGAACCAACCAGTTCCCGAACTTCACTGAGACTTCTGAAGGCAAGACTCCACAGGAATGCTGCTGCAAGTGCGGCGGTCACGAGGCAGGCGAACTTCCCGCGCTCAACAAGAGCCGTCTGGCTTCTGAGTTCGAGAGCCTCCGTCTTGCTACCGAGAAAGCCAAGAAGCAGCCAATCGCCTTCATGCTTACTATCGGCAACCTTGCCATGCGACAGGCTCGTGCACAGTTCTCTTGCAACTTCCTTGCCGCTGCAGGTTACAAGGTGATTGACAACCTTGGTTTCAAGACCGTGGAAGAAGGTGTCGACGCTGCCCTCAAGGCAAATGCAGACATCGTAGTCATCTGTTCTTCTGACGATGAGTATGCAGAATATGCAATCCCCGCATTCAAGTACCTCAATGGTCGTGCCATGTACGTCGTTGCTGGTGCTCCAGCATGTTCTGAAGACCTCAAGGCCGCTGGCATCGAAAACTTCATCCATGTACGTGTTAATCAACTCGAAACGCTCAAGGAGTACAACGCTAAACTCGGTATCTGATTATGGCAAGAAAAGATTTCAACAACATAGACATTTATGCTGGCATTCAGGAGAAGAATGGTCAGCAATGGCAGAAAGAGAATGGCATCAGCGCAAGTTGGCGTACACCAGAGCAGATTGACATTCAGCCCGTTTATACAAAGGAAGACCTCGAAGGCATGGAACACCTCGACTTCACAGCAGGTATTCCTCCTTATCTCCGTGGTCCTTACTCAATGATGTACCCCTTCCGTCCTTGGACCATCCGTCAGTATGCAGGTTTCTCTACGGCAGAAGAGTCAAACGCCTTCTATCGCCGTAACCTCGCTTCTGGCCAGAAGGGACTTTCAGTGGCATTCGACCTCCCGACTCACCGTGGTTACGACCCCGACAACGCTCGTGTGGTGGGCGACGTGGGTAAGGCTGGTGTGTCTATCTGCTCGCTGGAGAACATGAAGGTGCTCTTCGATGGCATCCCATTGAACAAGATGTCTGTCTCCATGACCATGAACGGTGCCGTGCTCCCTATCCTCGCCTTCTATATCAACGCAGGTCTGGAACAGGGTGCGAAACTCGAAGAAATGGCTGGTACCATCCAGAACGACATCTTGAAGGAGTTCATGGTGCGTAATACTTATATTTACCCACCAGCATTCTCCATGAAGATTATTGCCGACATCTTCGAGTACACTTCTCAGAAGATGCCTAAGTTCAACTCTATCTCCATTTCCGGTTACCACATGCAGGAAGCAGGTGCTACTGCCGACATCGAGTTGGCTTACACCCTCGCCGACGGTATGGACTACCTCCGCACCGGTGTGAACGCAGGTATTGATGTGGACGCATTCGCTCCTCGTCTCTCGTTCTTCTGGGCGATTGGCATGAACCACTTCATGGAGATAGCCAAGATGCGTGCAGGTCGTCTGTTGTGGGCAAAGATTGTGAAGAGCTTCGGCGCCAAGAATCCGAAGTCACTCGCACTCCGCACTCACTCTCAGACTTCTGGTTGGTCACTCACCGAGCAAGACCCCTTCAACAATGTGGGTCGTACCTGTATCGAGGCAATGGCAGCCGTGCTGGGTCACACTCAGTCACTCCACACCAACGCACTCGACGAGGCTATCGCCCTGCCAACCGACTTCTCTGCCCGTATCGCTCGTAACACACAGATTTACATCCAGAACGAGACGAAGGTGTGCAAGCAGATTGACCCTTGGGCTGGTTCATACTACGTGGAAACACTGACCAACGAATTGGTTCACAAGGCTTGGGAACACATTCAGGAAATCGAGAAGCTCGGCGGTATGGCAAAGGCTATCGAAACAGGTCTTCCCAAGATGCGTATCGAGGAGGCTGCAGCACGTACTCAGGCACGTATCGACTCAGGCACTCAGACCATCGTCGGCACCAACAAGTACCGTCTTGACCACGAAGACCCACTCGACATCCTCGAAGTGGACAACACCGCTGTACGTCTGCAACAGGAAGCAGCCCTCAAGGAACTCAAAGCCAACCGCGACGAAGCTGCTTGTCAGGCTGCCCTTGCAGAAATCACCAAGTGTGTGCAGGAGTTCAAGGACGGCAAGAAGAGCGAGAACAACTTGCTCGACCTCGCTGTGAAGGCAGCAGGCCTGCGTTGTACACTCGGAGAAATCTCCGACGCTTGCGAAGCTGTCGTTGGTCGTTATAAAGCAATCATTAGAACCATCAGCAACGTGTATAGTTCAGAATCAAAGGGCGACCAGGCATTCAAGGATGCTTGCGCCGCAACAGAGAAATTTGCACAGGCCAATGGTCGTCGTCCTCGCATCATGATTGCCAAGATGGGACAGGACGGTCACGACCGTGGTGCCAAGGTAGTGGCAACAGGTTATGCCGACTGCGGTATGGACGTGGATATGGGTCCTCTCTTCCAGACACCTGCCGAGTCAGCTCGTCAGGCTGTGGAGAACGACGTCGATGTACTCGGTGTTTCATCTCTCGCTGCAGGACATAAGACCCTTGTGCCACAGGTTATTGAAGAACTGAAGAAACTGGGACGTGAGGACATCCTCGTCATTGCCGGCGGTGTCATCCCTGCCCAGGACTACGACTTCCTCTACAAGGCAGGTGTGGCAGCCATCTTCGGTCCTGGCACCAACGTGGCAAAGGCTTGCTGTGAGATCATGAAGATTTTGAACGAGGAATAGAATGCTTGGGGCAACGCTCCCAAGAAATCGACCTCGATTTTGAACGAGGAATCAACACACAACTCCTCATACAGAAAGGCAGAGCATCCGATAACGGGTGCTCTGCCTTGTTATTTGTTGAAGAACAAGACACTTACAGCATAACTTCCATATTAAGGTAAGTTATACAAGCGTGCCATAAAAAACAATACTTTTATTTGGCCGAGTGAAAGGAATAATCTATTTTTGCAGCGCAAGAACACTAGACCCCATTAAAAACATGTGGGTTGATAATCTAATATAATGAAGAATTTCAGGGCATATTCTATCGCTTCAGCGCTGGCACTAGTCATGAGTTTGGCTGGGGTATTCATCGGCAATTGTCCTTATTCGATAGCCGACGAAGTGAGCTGGCTTTGCGTGGGCGAGAATATCGTGCGCAGTTGGTTCAATGGAGCGGAAGAAAGCGATGATGCATATTTCGTCAATGTCGGCTATGACAAGCAAATAATAGACGTAGAGGTGTCACCACTCGAAAGCGGGCGCATGGCAATCACCGACCGCAAGGTCTTACTTGACTTTCTTGACATTGCCGACCAAGCAGACTACAAATATATATTCCTCGACATCCGCTTTGAGAAGGGCTTCGAAACCGTCTTCGACTCAGCCCTCTTCGCAAAGATTGCCAGCATGAGGGACATCGTCTGCGCAAACCACTACGAACCGCTCGTCAATCAGCAAGGCATTCAGTTCAACGGGTTTGAGATAGCGGACACTACGCTGCTGCCGAAGTGCGCCTATAACGACTACCACACCTCCGTGTTCTCGAGCAATTTCACACGGTATGCTTATCTTCAAGACGGCCGCACCTCCGTTGCCCTGCGGATGTACCAAGACGTCAACGGCAAGACCGTACGGCGAAACGGATGGTTCTACGACAACGACGGAACGCTATGCGAGAACTGCCCGTATATTCCCATCTGGGGAAGTGTCAGCCCTGTAACAAGTGGTTCCGTAACCTCTGCCCAGTATTACAATTTAGGGCCATTTTTGATGACTCTGCCTGAGCAGCAGCTGATTGAGGACATGAAAGGAAAAATCGTTGTCGTGGGCGACTTCGAAGAGGACACTCACGACACCTACATGAGCAAGCAGCCCGGTCCCTATTTGACCTATCTTGCTTACAAGTATCTCGCACGCGGCGGCAACAAGATATCGTTCCCTGTGATTGTCCTTATGACGCTGATCTATTTCTTTATCGTCAAGCTCATCCTGTCGGGGCGTCCCCTGATTCCATGGGGCAAGCATCGCGCCACACGAATCTTTACCGCGCTGCTATCCTATTCGTTCATCCTTTCACTGATTTGCATGGTTGTTTTTCTCATCACTGGATACGCTTTCAACGTAATGGTCCCCTCTCTCATCATTTCAGGTGTCAGCGCCGTGAAGGATTCCGAAGACAAACCATCAGAAAAGACAGCAGAAAAATGAAACATATAATATCTTTATCTCTGTTGCTGTTCGTGACTGCAACCGTGTGTGCAGCTAAATACAAGATTGTGAAACTCAGCACCCCGACGATTGTCATCGGCGGAAAGAGCTGTATGGTAGGAAGCGTGTTCGACGATACAGACGACATCAAGTGGTCCACTGACGACCAAATACTCTGCGCGCGCAATACCAATGACGGTACTTACAAATATTTTGCCGCCAAGGCTTTCAAGTCGCATAACGCAAAGACTGCCTTCGAATACTTGCGCACCAATAAAATGTCGACCCGTAGCGGTGGCTTCGACCAAGTGCTGCCTCGCGACCCACGATGCTCCATCAGCGACACACGCATCGCCCTCGTCATAGGCAACGCCAACTATGCAGCTGAAAAAAGTCTCAGTAACCCCATCCCCGATGCCATAGATGTATCACAGACTTTGTCTTCTCTGGGATTCAATGTTTACGTGATGTTCGATGCCGGAGCTGATGCGATGAACAATGCCATCAAGAGATTTGCCGGCTACGCCACCCAGTATCAGACCGCACTTGTGTATTATGCAGGTCACGGCAGCCAGTTCAACGGTGATGCCTATCTGATTCCAGTCGATGCGGTGGTGGAGACATCATACGACGTCCTGCAGCGGCAACGCTGGATTGCCACGAAGCGCATTGTGTCCTTCCTCAACGAGGTGCCAACACTAACGACACGCATCGTGATGCTCGATGCCTGCCGAACTAACAATAATCTGCTAGCATCGCGAGGAGAAGGCGAGGAGAGCTTGCTTGACACCGATGAACTAAACGAAGGCGTCGTCTTTTATTCCACCAAGAACGGCTACGAAGCCTACGACGAGGCCGGAGCGATGGCACATAGCCCCTTTGCCACAGCGGTTATGAAGCATATCGCCACACCCAATCTGTCGATGGGCGACTTCATCACCGACGTGATGAACGAAGTGAAGACGCTTACTAGCAATGCGCCTTATCCCCATCCTCAGGAGCCGCGCTCCGTACCTACGCTGACACACCGTTTCTACTTCAATCCTGCAGGGGCAGGACAGAGGCCCGCTACGACCACGTCAAGGGTTACACCAACACCCGTCAGGGCCTCCAGTACCACAGCTGGCAATTCCCCTACCCCTTCTGGCACAACGTCCCGCCCCTCTTCTGCCGCTGAGACCGAACTGGTGACACAAGGAAAGAAAGCCATGCGTGCCTTTGACTACGCCGCCGCCAAGAGCAAATTCTCCGCAGCCGCCAGCCAAGGAAGCGCAGAAGGCAACTATCAGCAGGGCCTCCTTTACAGCAACAGAAACTACGATGGCTACAACCGTGAGGCCGCAGCCACCTACTTCGTCAAAGCGGCCCGTCAAAACCATACGGAGGCGATGTTCCAGGCAGGGATGATGTATCTCGGCATTGACAACACGACTGCCAAGCAATGGCTACAGAAAGCCGCGAATGCAGGTCATCAACAGGCCAAGGCACAATTGTCCCGATTTTCACAGAAATAAGACATAGACAGTAGGCTTCAGCATATAACATTATTCATATCCTTATTCAAATCTTTAACAAAACTACACTATGAAAAGAATTCTATTCATCATGATGGCGCTGTTCGCCATCACCTTCCAGGGTCTGCATGCCCAGGCCCCCATGAAGATTGTGACCAACCATCCCGATTTCAAAATCAATGTCAAGCGCTGTGCCGCCAGCGGCAAAACCGTCATCATTGACCTTATCCTGACTAATGAGGGTGCCACTGACGTGGAAGCAATTATTGGATATGGAGGATTGAGTGGTTCGGAAGCATACGACAACGACGGCAATATCTATCAGGGAGAAGCCATTGGAGTACGTGTTGCCAATAGGCCGGATTACTCACCTTATGATTCGCGTCTTTTCAAGATTCCCGTAGATGTACCTATGAAATATAGCATCTGCATAGAAAATGTACCTACATCCACAGAGAGCATCGCACGTCTCAGCTTGCGTTTTGAATGCCAAAGATGGGGATTAAACAGGGATAAAATGGTTAAGATTTCCAATATCCCCATATCCCGAGACTGACAGAAACAAGAATTATAAAACCCGACTTGCCACCGCTGCAGGTCGGGTTTTTCTTTTTCTATCAAAACGTACGTGGAACAAAGGGATGATGGAAGCTCCAATACTTACCAACTTCTCTCCTTGATGGCAGCTTTCACACCCGCCATATTACTACGCGAAACAGGAATGCAGTTGCGACTGTGTTTCATGAGCAGTTGCATGGAACCGGGTTGGGAGACAATCTGCTCCACCTGTTGAAGATTGACAAGGAACGCACGATGACAGCGCACTATCATAGGATAAGGTTTGAGTTCTTCTTCCATTTGTTTAGATGTTGCGCGGAGCATGTCGGTACGCACCTTCCCGTCACACAGTTGGTTCACTTTCACATAATTGCCAATAGTTTCTATATACATCAAACTAGTAACCGGCAGAGTAACCGTATCGTTGGTTGACCCCGTCAGGGTGATAGCGACATGAGGTGATGGTGATGCGGCATGAGATGTGCTTAAGCATTCTGTTAACTCTTGCTTTGCATCATGACTTGCCCAAGCTTTCAGCTTCTCGTTCAACAATCGAGTTTCTCGCAGTTCCAACGCCAAATAACGACTCCGGAACTTGAAACGCCAATACAAACCAATAGAGAAAGAGCAGAAAGCGATAATAACGAAGGTTTCTAAGAAGTTTGCCCATGAAAGGTGGTTATCCCCTATCCCATTATTCATCAAGAAGTGACGGTACATGCAGATGCACAGCGAGACAAGCGGTGTGTTAATGAGCTGAAACCACAGATTGCGACGTATGATATAATCACTTCCATAAGCATACGACCGCGGCTTTTTGACAATATATTTCAAGATAACATCCGTAAACAGACACACAACAAGGCCCATTATCCAAATAAGGAACAAATGAGCGTATGTCTGCAACTGCCACACTTCAAGCCCAAACGGCTTGAATATAATCAATGCCAGCGCCACAAAACTTGTGCTGACAAATCGAACCGTAATTGTTTCCTTCACACCCTTATTCATACGGCCGGCAAAGATACAAGAAATAATTTAGAGTTGAAAGCAGAATGAAAGAAGTTTTACTCTTTTGCAAATTCTACCTTCCTTATATATAGAAAAGCCCCCTTTGGACTTGTTCTTTCCCATCAAATTACCATTTATCACAAAACAAAACAGAATATCCCAAAAGATTGTGAGGATGAAAGCCACAAAGTACCTTTGCAGCCGTTTTTTACGATTTTAATAACTTACACGAAATGGGACAAATGATAAAAAGAGTGGTTTTAGGAGCAGTAACGGCATTGATGCTGCTGTATTCTGCAACGGCAAGGGCACAAGCAACACAAACAGTTCGAGGCCATGTGTGCGATGCGGCTTCGGTAGAGCCGATGATTGGCGTAACGATTCAAGTGGAGAACGGGACGGTGAAAGGTGCCGTAACTGACATCAATGGTGAATTCATCATCAAGAATGTGCCTGTTGGGCGCCATTCTGTCAGAGCCACATATATAGGATATGAACCAGTGTTACTAAAAGAGCAGTTGGTTTCATCAGGCAAGGAGCTCATATTAGACTTGCGCCTACGTGAGAACATTGCCGAATTGGGCGAAGTCGTAGTGAAACCCCGCGTGAATAAGCAGTTACCGCTGAATGAAATGGCACAAGTGGGTGCCCGTATGTTCAGTGTAGAAGAGACTAACCGCTATGCAGGCGGCATGGCTGATCCTGCCCGAACAGCTTCCATGTTTGCCGGTGTGGCCACAGGTGGCGCGACCAATGGCATCAGCATTCACGGCAATTCGCCCCAAATGCTACAATGGCGCGTGGAGGGCATTGAGATTCATAACCCGAATCACTTTGCTGAGATTACAGAGGCTGGTGGCGGCATCTTCACCTCGCTCAACGGAGCAGTACTAGCCAACAGCGATTTTCTTACGGGTGCCATGCCTGCAGAATTCGGCAATGCACTATCTGGAGCCTTCGACATGAAGATGCGCATAGGCAACAACAGCAAGTATGAGCATGCAGCACAGATAGGAACACTTGGGGTAGACTTAGCTTCAGAAGGTCCATTGCACAAAAAGTCCAAAGCTTCCTATTTGATAAACTATCGCTATAGTTTCCTGGAAATCGCCAAAAAGTTGCATGCCATCAACATGGATAAAGAGACGCTTGACTATCAGGATATTAGCTTTAAGCTGAATATGCCTACAGCAAAGGCCGGCACTTTTGCTGTATGGTTCACGGGACTGATTGACAATTATGCGATTGATGTGGCCGATGCATCGGATTGGGAAACATTATGGGACACGAATGATTCGTGGTCACGTCAGAAGAACTGGGCATTAGGCATGAGTCACAATTATCGTTTCAAAACAGGGGGCACATTACGTTCCAGCATCGCCTATACGGGAGCTTACGCCCGTCTTGGCATGAATGACTATGACGAGCAACTCCATAAGATGCCCAACATGAAAGGCCGCAATGTTTCTTGGAATCTAATTGCAGATGTACAACATCAGCACAAATTCTCTCCACGCTACACGATGCAAAACGGCATCAACCATCAACACATGGACTTCTGCACTTGGCTCGACTACATCAAAGTCGTGGGTGGACCCATGTACCGCGTGTATGAATCGGAAGGAAACACTGGACTTACTCGCTTCTACACGAATCACAAGATTGCATTGAACCAGCGACTTTCTGCCGTGGCAGGTGCCAATGTAATGTGGTTCAACCTCAACAACCAATGGCTCTTTGAGCCTCGCATCAGCATGCAGTACAAAACGTCCGCATCCAGCACCCTCGCTTGGGCATACGCCATGAACAGCCGAAAAGAATCCATCGACACTTATTTTGTTAAAGATTCCCCAAAACAAGCTCAAGAAGAGAGTAATAATCCCAACAAAAACCTTGGCTTGACCCGTTCACACCATATCTCTATTTCTTTCACCCAGCGCCTAGGCGAGAACGCCATAATAAAGATTGAGCCCTACTGGCAGTGGCTTTTCGATGTGCCCGTGGAAGAAGGCAGCACCTATTCTATCATCAACCACCACAAATTCTTTCAAGATCGTGTATTGGCAAATGAAGGAAAGGGGCGAAACTATGGCATTGACCTAACAATTGAGCGCTACCTGAAAGATGGACTATACGGAATGCTGACTGCCACTTTGTTCAAATCGGAATACCGCGACGCCTTGCGGAGATGGCATCACTCACGCCATGACCGCACGTTTATCACAAACATTTTAGGTGGCAAGGAATGGATGGTTGGCCGTGGAAAGAAAAACATCTTTGGCATCAATGGGCGCCTCACACTAATGGGAGGTGATCGCTACACACCCATTTCTGAAGGCATCTCGTTTGAAGACATCATGCAACGCCCAGACAAATCGCTTCCTGAGGACAGCGACAATCCCTACAGCAAGCAAATGGAAATGAATGTGGGTTATGCCTTCTCCATGAAATACACCATCAACCAGAAAAATGTAGCCCATCATTTCATCATTGAATACCTACAAGTCCGCTCGTTCCATGGACAGACGTTTGACCTTCGCACCCATAAGATTGTGAACAAGTACACATCACTAACATTCCCAAACATTGCCTACAGAATTGAATTCTAATTTCGCAGAAGATATGAAGATGGGGAGTTGGACAAAAAAGTAATGAAAAAGTTTGGTTATCAGACCAGAATGCCGTATCTTTGCAGCCGATTTATGTCGGAAAGGCTCGAAAAAGCGAGATGCACAACGAAAGAAGCTGCGACTCCGCCTGCCGATGGAACCCTAAACAATTCAAAAAACAAATGTACGTAATTGCAGAAATTCAGGGTCAGCAGTTCAAGGTTGAAGAGGGCAAGAAGCTCTACGTTCACCACATGCAGAATGTGGAGACCGGCGCAACTGTTGAGATTGAGAAAGTGTTGTTGGTTGACAACAACGGTGAAGTGAAAGTGGGCACTCCTACAGTGGAAGGCGCTAAAGTGGTGCTTGAAGTACTTGTTCCACTCATCAAGGGAGACAAGGTGCTCGTGTTCCACAAGCGTCGTCGCAAGGGCTATCGCAAACTGAGAGGTCATCGTGAGCAGTTCACTCAGGTACTCATCAAGTCTGTAGTAGCATAAGCTATTCCATCAACTAAACAAATTTATCAACCCAATTAAGACAGTTTTTCAACATGGCACATAAGAAAGGTGTAGGTAGTTCTAAGAACGGCCGTGAGTCACACTCAAAACGACTCGGTTTGAAGCACTTCGGTGGTGAGGTTGTGAAGGCAGGCAACATTATCGTTCGCCAGCGTGGCACCAAGCATCACCCAGGCAAGAATGTAGGTATTGGCAAAGACGACACTCTCTATGCATTGACAGACGGTGTTGTTGTGTTCAAGCGTGGTCGCGAGAACCGCAGCACAGTATCTATCGAGCCTGTAGCTGCTGAGGCTTAACTACTTTTGAACAAGCAAAAAGTGAAGGGCAATGGCCAATAAGGCTATTGCCCTTTTTAGATAAACGAGGATTTTATTATGACCAAGAAAGAACGATACGCTCAATTCATCTCCTATTTCCAAGGGACAATGCCTGAAGCTCATACAGAATTGCGCTATGAGAACCCATTCCAGTTGCTATGTGCGGTGATGCTCTCGGCGCAATGTACGGATAAGAGAGTAAACATGGTGACCCCTGCTTTATTTGAGGCTTTCCCGACTCCACTCGCCCTTTCCAAAGCAACAAAGGAAGATGTGCTGCACTACGTGAAGTCCGTCAGCTACCCCAACAGCAAAGCAGAGCATTTAGTACAGATGGCCCAACAATTGATGGAAGCGCATCAAGGAGAAGTTCCTGGCGACTTCGACGCTTTGGTCGCGTTGCCTGGCGTGGGTCGGAAAACCGCTAACGTGATGCTATCGGTTGCTTTCAACGAAGCACGCATGGCAGTAGATACGCATGTTTTTAGAGTGAGCCATCGCATCGGACTTGTGACAGACAAGGCCACCACACCTTATGCCGTAGAGAAAGAACTAGTAAAACACATTCCGGAGAAAGATATTCCGAGAGCACATCATTGGCTCATTCTGCACGGACGCTATGTATGCAAGAGCCAGCGCCCTCTATGCAAGGAGTGTGGCATCAGAGACCTTTGTGCCTACAAAGACAAAAGGATATAGAGCACTAGAGGAAAATCATAAAGGAATACTCGGAGAATGTGGAGCACGGTTCCATCATCGCCCAATAAAGTTAGAATACCGGTAAACTCCAAACAGCCAATAAACTGGCTAGCCAAGAATATAATAACGAAATAACCGGCCACTGTTGAGAAAATGGCTACATGAGCTTGCACAAAGTCGTGCATACTCACAAAACGCCCCATCGTAGCACCATAGACATTGCCCACCAAGATAGCCATCACCATCATTAAGCCATAGAAACCTTTTGAAAAAGCAGAATGGCTAAAGGTCCCGAATGCACTCAGCAGCACTGCATTCGGCAAGAACAGCAATAAAGAGAACAAACCTACGACAAAGACAAACACACTACCTGTGATAAGCAATGCTCTTTGCTGTTTCAGCGAGACGCGGTCACTGAAGGTACGGAAAATGCCAGATTCATTCAACACGCCGAAAGCCATTACTCCCAAAAGCATTTTAGCCAAATGGACAGAAGCAAAGTTTGGCACAATATTGCTACACATCCATCGGATTCCACGCGGTGTCAGCAGTCCCTGCACACCATCCACATAAATGCCAAGCAACCATGAGGACAACAAAAGCAGGAAGAGGAGAATGACGATGCTCCAATAATAGCAACGCAGAATGCGCCGGATGTAGTCTTTATACGACATCTTAGAGAACAAATTAGCGCGGTCAAAGAAGCTTTTAACTATATACTATTCCTCGTCTGGTTCCAAGTTATCAATATCAAGGATGTGCAGCTCAATTGCTTTAGTGACAAGGCGTGTCGCATTGACACTGCCATGATCATCACCAAAAAGACGGTTGGTGAGGTCGTTTTGACGCTTTTCGATAGACTTCACGCCAAAGGGCATACCTTTGAGACCCGCTATCATATCCTTTGTATAGCCTAATGCCAGATGGCGCAGGAAACGCTCATCGTACTCATCAATGTCGTAGTCAAGGAAGGCTTCCTGACGCAGTGAGTCGCTGAGCACCGATTGGCGGAACCGTTGCAGAATTTTCTCGAGAATAGGCTGATTGAATACCATACGCTTACCATCAAGCACACTTTGTACATCCCCTTTGGTGAGAAGTTCACCACTTTTCAAGATGATTCCGTCCGTACCAGCATCCAATGCATCAACCCATAGTTTTTCGTTCATTACTTCACCTGTAAAGATGAGCACGTGCACATCTGGATAACGACGGCGCAATTGCTTACACACATCTACACCTGCCGTAGTGGAACCACCCAAACCAAGATCGAGCAAGACCAAGTCTGGCAGACTATCACGCATCAGTTTCCACAACTCTGCCTCGTTCATGGCTGTGCCCACAATTTCCGCTTCAGGAATCTCCGAACGGAAGATTTCTTTCGTGCCCTTCATTTCAAGGGCTACATCTTCTACGATGATGACTTTAAATGGATTCATATCGCTTATATTTCTTTGGAGGGTTATTCTATTTGGTTATTCTATTTGGTTGAAGCCACAGGCAGTGTAAAAACAAAACGAGCTCCTATCTCCTTTGGACAATTCTCCACGTAAATGCGGCAACCACGCTGAGAAGAATAGGCATCATGCTCGCGAATGATTTGACGACATACGAGGTACTGAGTGCCCCTCAATGTATCGGTCTTGGCATCATAAGTGACGCCATCCACATAAAACAGAGTTGCCAATTCTTCGTCTGAATAGTGGAATGCGGTGTCCGTGAATGCAAATTTAGCAAATCCATCTGAAACATCAAAGTCAAGCAGCAAATCTCCACCCGACTGATGCTCAAAATAAAGTGAAATAATGTTGTCAATAAGGGTCTGAAGGAAAATTTTGTCACCTTGTACACGCAACCCTTCTGCAGTTCCTATATGAAGCGCCGTTTTATGGACAGCACGTTTCTGTTGCCGACGAAATGAACGTTCCGCCATTTGCCCCATATCATATGCAGAAAGAAGCGTGCGCTTAAACAGCACCTGCTCCACCTGCTTGCTGGCACAAGAACTGAGAATGGAATATACCTCTTGGTAATAGGAAAGCAACTCATTGATATCATTAATAACCTTAGCTTCAAGAGCATCATCCTGTTGAAGAGCTGTATCCACAATCTGCTTGATTCGATGAGGATAATACATCGTTTCGTGCTTGAGAGTAGAGAGGCTATTATCCATAATTTGGTTGCGCACATACACCTTCTGCTGTTCGTTCTCAATGCGTTGGCGCTCATCCTTCTTCAGTTCCAGCATCTCCCCCATCTCCTCCATCTTATAGTGGGAGAAATAGGCATGAATGCTCATAAACTGCACAACCAACTTCATGATCAGTTTCTCTTCATCAGTAAGATGTGCATTGCTGAAGCGCACCCCCATCACCCCCAGTGGAGCCTCACCCTCCATACCTGGCATCAATAAAGGATAAGCATGAAAATGCCCGTTATCACTCACAACTTCAGCGCGCTGCCGATAAGCCGACAGCATCATGGCCTCATACACATCACGCTCTAAAGTGTCACCTGTAAATCCGCAACGGAACGGTTCCTCTTCTCCTTCTTGAGGAATCAGCATACCAACGGTATCAGCCAACTTAATATCTGAAAGGTTACGATGCAACACATTCGGAAGCTCAGGCTCAGCAGCTGTAAAGACCGCTTTGTTCAACTGGATGAATTGACGCAAATTGAAGATGAACAGCAAATTGTTCCGATAGTGCAAGAAGGAATAGATGACAAGCACAAGTACAAGCACCACCCCCAATACGATGACGGCAGTCTTCTTGTTTTGGTTCGCCAAGCGGATATCATTACAATACCCTTCAAGTGTAGGGTCAGTACTAGTCAATTTATAGAGACGAGTAAGCACCTCGCAGTTATAGCGGTAAAGGCTGTTGCGTGGAAGCGAAAGAGCAGCGATAGCCACCTCATTACGTAAACGAATGATCAGTTCATAATCCATGTTAGCGTGTAATCTCCACCATTCCAGTTCACCCATCGGACCACTTTCAAGATTCATCTCACTGTGATGGTGCGGCATACACAAACGAAAATCTTTGTTGAGCCGCAGAATGGCAGAATCGGCATAAAGCACGGCCGCACTGTAGTCACCACGCACATTGCAGGCATAAACACTATCCACATACATCTCTGCTGATAAGAGATGGTCAGAAGCTTGTACACCTATATTCATGATGAACAAGAGTAGCAGCGCCAATCCCCTGAGCACTCCCTTCGGTAATCTGAAGAAGAAACGGCTCCCCTGCCCCAGTTGACTTTCCACACCGAAGTGACAAACGTTAAACATTGCATTAGTCTTCTGGTACCGCCCAATGATACCCTTGCAATTCATTAAACCAAAACCAAATCCTTTGTTTTGCTTCACTTCTGCAGCATGAGTACCATCCACACCAATCTTCTCTGAAGCGTAAACTTTGTTCTGAAGCAATAATTGCACATCCTCTTCAGACATACCATAACCAGTATCTTGAACAGACACTTCCACATAACCTTCCGTCTCTGTTGTATAAAGCTCCACTCGTCCACCTTCTGGCGTATATTTGCGGGCATTATCAAGCAATGTGTTCATCATGAAAAGTGTGAGAGCTTTATCCGCCTTAACCACACTTGACGTATCATGTACCGTAAGCGTTACACCTTTCATGCTGAAGCTTTTTGCACCTCGACGAAGTGTTTCAAACAAAGGCTTCAGGGCAAAATTCTCTATATTGAGTACCACAAGCCCCTGACGAATCTTCACCCAATGGCCCAATACCTCATTGTATTCATTGATTTTCTCAACGAGTTCGTTCAGGTAGGTCAAACGCTCCCTTTGCTGAACAAGATTGACTTGTCTGGATGCCTCTGCTTGCAAGCGTTGCGCTTCATGCAGAGCCCGGTCCAAGAAAGGTGTTATTCCATTGACAATAGACATGGAAGTCAGTTTCTCCACATACTGCCGCTTATTCTCTTCCAAACGTTTCTCCAGGCCATAGGTTTCACTTTCCACTTGTTGCTGTTTCTGCGAGAATTGAAGGTACTGCAAACCCTTCTCATGCATCCATTCATAGAATACACGCATGACACGGAACAACTCACCATCCAATCCCCTCATACTTTTAGCATCCACACATGTCCAATCTTGTTCCTTTATCTGTGGAAAGATTTGTTTCACCTGCTGATCAGAGACACTATGCAAAGCAGATGTCAAGTCCTCTTCATCTTCAAACTCATTTGAAAGCACCTCCGACATACGCTGACACACAACAATGACCTTGCGCAAAAGAGACACCTTGCGGAGATAGGTTTCACGGCTCCTACGATTATATGCCCACAGTCCCCATGCCACAGCAATGACCATCACAAACAGAACGACCAGAAGCAAGTTCAACGTATGTTCTTCTTTCTTCAAGTGTGCTTCCTCTTGCTGCACACGCAAGTCCTGACGTGTAGCATCAAGAATATCGAAATAGACATTATGGTTATAGTCCGACTGCGCCTTGAGGCCCATTGCGCCATATACAACACTGATCTGTTCACGCACCATTGCCATCCATTCTGGCACAGCTACGATATCCGGATCTGCAATCCAACGCATCTCTGTAGAGAGGTATTCAGCGTCCTCGTCATACAAACGAAGGGTATCTTCCATAACGCCCTCCACTCCGCGATGCTGACACATCGTACGATGATGGGCATTAATGAGATGCAACGCTTGCTCCATCTGCGCCAGCGCCATACTGTCTTCCCCTTGTTGCAGATAATAATTCGAAAGTGTAACCAAAGCTGTGGTCTCAGCAAAGGCATTGCCATATCGATGCGCTTTCTGACGAGCCTTCTCTGCCAACCACCACACCCAGTCTTCCTCATATCCTGAATAATCATCTTCTCCCACCAATTCGCTGACAAAAACACGACGTGAAGGACGCATCTCTGCCCCAGAAAGCATGGAGCTCGCCAAACTGTTCAGAGCCGATGCCTCGAAATAATCATATCCATGCGTACGCCCCAGCGAAAGCAGCCTAATAAGGTTGCGCTGAGTCTCATCCTCTGCGTCGGATACCTCTTTCATACTGAACAAAGCACGAAGAAACAGGAATGCTGCCATCTGAGTGGAGTCGGCCTCATACAGAGACTGGTGCTCTTCAAGCCAATTGTATTCCTCCATCATGCCTTCATCTTGCCGCATCTTGAGGAAATAGTTAAGCGACACAAAATGATATTCCGCCTGCGCGGCATTCCAAAGCCTTTGCTGATGTTCCGTCATCTCCGCTTGTTCATCCTTCACATTAGTAAACCGCTCCAAAGCATCACTCCGATAATCATAGAATTCCTTGCTCATGGAAAGCATCAGACATACAGACATCATATCCACATCAGCCATGCCGCATATCATATCATTATTTGATTCAGACAACACTTCCTGGTAACACACACGAGCCGAATCATAGTCCATTTTCATGCCATACACATCGCCACGATTCAGCCACGCCTCATGCATACCGTCAGTATATCCTGAAGCACCATAAGTGTCCAGCACTTCATTAACATACTCCATCGCCTCATCAGGCGAACGGTAAGCAGCCTCATGAGCCAACATATTAAGTGAGTCAACAGCCTGTCGCTCATGTTCTGTCACTTGTCCACAAGACAACATCCCCATCAGCACACTGCACCCTATTACTATGCCTACGAAGCACTTCCTCATTTATATAATAATAATGTGTATAACAATGAATATGCGGACAAAGGTAGGGATTTTCAGTGAAACAGAAGAGTGAGAAACGAAAAATTTGTCAAGTTTCTCACGAATAGACTAACATAGCGCTCTAACCAGTATGTTATTTCTATGCGCAAACGCTATCAAAGAAATATTTTCCATTATAAAACCATTTGCTTGGTCATCTTTTCTTTGCTTCATAACTTTGCAGTGTAAAACAAAAACAAAGCAATTTATTAACAACTCAAAAACAAATACAACTATGGCACAGAAACTTCACATTGAGACATTGGCACTTCACGTAGGTCAAGAGAATCCTGATCCAGCAACCGATTCACGTGCCGTTCCTATTTACCAGACCACTTCTTACGTGTTCCGTAACTCACAGCATGCAGCAGACCGCTTCGGTCTCCGCGATGCAGGTAACATCTATGGCCGTTTGACCAATACCACCCAAAGTGTGTTTGAAGAGCGCGTTGCAGCCCTCGAAGGCGGTGTAGCAGGACTCGCCGTGGCTTCAGGTGCCGCAGCTATCACATACGCTTTGCAGAACATTGCACAGAACGGCGATCACATCGTGGCAGCAGACAACTTGTATGGTGGCTCTTACAACCTCATCACACATACACTCAGCACACAGGGTATCAGCAACACCATCATCAACGTAAACGATCTCGCTGCACTGGAGGCTGCTATCCGTCCTAATACGAAAGCAGTGTATGTCGAGACTTTCGGCAACCCTAACAGCGACGTGACCAACCTTGATGCCATTGCAGAAATTGCCCACAAGCATCATGTAGCAGTCATTGTTGACAACACCTTCGCTCCAATCATCTTCCGTCCTATTGAGCACGGAGCCGACATCGTGGTTCACTCTGCTACAAAGTTCATCGGAGGCCACGGTTCTTCACTCGGCGGTGTGATTGTTGACGCAGGCACATTCGACTGGAAGGCTAATGCGGACAAATACCCAACCATCGCTAAGCAAGACCCATCATATCATGGCGCAGTATTCGCAGACGTAGCCGGTGCAGCAGCATTTGTCACTCGTATCCGTGCCGTCATCCTGCGCGACACCGGTGCTACCATTTCTCCATTCAATGCATGGATTCTCCTGCAAGGCGTAGAGTCTCTGCCACTGCGAATCGAGCGTCACAGCTACAACGCGAAGAAGGTTGTTGAGTACTTGAACCAGCATCCTAAAGTAAAGAGCGTAAGCCACCCACTCCTGCCCTCTCACCCTGACCACGCTCTCTATGAGAAGTACTTCCCCAATGGCGGTGGCAGCATCTTTACTTTCGAGATTAACGGCACACAGGAGGACACATGGAAGTTCATTGACTCCCTCAAAATCTTCTCGCTGCTTGCCAATGTGGCAGACGTGAAGTCATTGGTTATCCACCCCTACACCACAACACACTCACAACTTAGCCCCGAGGAACTGGCAGAGCAGCACATCACTCCAAATACAGTGCGTCTCTCCATCGGCGTAGAACACATCGACGACATCATCGCCGACCTTGATCAGGCATTCAATCAAATCCCACAATAAGGTGATAAAGAAAGGGCGGCAATCTACCATAAAAAGGGTATATTGTCACCCTTTTCTCTCTTTTCCAGTATTTATTATTTAGATTATCCTTAACTTTGCAATCGATAACAAAAACAAGAATCATTAATCTAAAAACAAAAGACTTCATACGACTATGGCAAAAATCGCAAAACAACTGACCGAGCTGGTGGGCAATACCCCACTCTTGCAGCTCAATGCCTACTCCACCAAGGAGAATCTGCAAACCAACATCATCGCCAAGTTGGAATACTTCAACCCTGCAGGCTCCGTGAAAGACCGTATCGCTCTTGCCATGATTGAGGATGCAGAAAAGCGCGGTGTCATCAAACCAGGTGCTACCATCATCGAACCTACTTCTGGCAACACAGGTGTAGGCCTCGCATTCGTCAGTGCCGTAAAGGGCTACAAGCTCATTCTTACCATGCCTGAAACGATGTCAATCGAGCGGCGCAACCTTGTGAAAGCATACGGCGCAACAGTGGTGCTCACTCCTGGTTCGGCAGGCATGAAGGGCGCTATCGCCAAGGCAGAGGAACTGCGTGACAACACACCTGGCTCCATCATTCTCCAGCAGTTTGAGAACCCAGCCAACCCAGCCACCCATTACGCCACTACCGCAGAAGAAATCTGGCGCGACACAGACGGGAAAATTGACATCTTTGTGGCAGGCGTCGGTACAGGCGGCACCGTAAGCGGCATCGGCAAGCGACTCAAGGAACTGAACCCCAACGTGAAGATTGTGGCAGTAGAGCCCGAGTCATCAGCTGTGCTCAGTGGCGAAGCTCCTGGCGCACACAAAATTCAGGGCATCGGTGCAGGTTTCGTTCCAAAGACCTTCGATCGCAATGCCGTTGATGAAATCTTTAAGGTCCCTAACGATGCAGCCATCCTCACCAGCCGCAAAATTGCCGCCAACGAGGGACTTCTTGTAGGTATCTCATCGGGCGCATCTGCCTATGCAGCTACAGAACTGGCCAAAGACCCCGCCAACAAAGGAAAGGTTATCGTAGCGCTTCTGCCTGACACCGGTGAACGCTATCTCTCGACCATCCTATACGACTTCGAGAACTACCCTCTCTAACCCCTACGCACGCACCCTGCGCAGTAATAATCATACACCCTGCGCAATAATATATGCACACCCTGCGCGAAATAACAAGCGCAGGGTGTGCTTTTTCGTGCCATCAACAGCCTGCTCGTTCTTCGACAGCCTTACACCATTTTCCACAGATAAAGCAGAAAAAAGTTGCCACATGCCGTGAATATAACAAATAATGACTACCTTTGTAGCAAAACAAGTTAACACATTCAATTTAATATTGTATGAAGAATTGGATTCTAACTGCCGCAATGCTGATAGCAAACATCTGCCAGGCTGACCCTGTGGATGTAGAGACAGCACGGGCCATTGCAACACAATTTTTAAATGGACATTCCATCAAAGCACGTAGCGGCAAGACTACCAGCACTCGGATGATGAGGCTGGCCAAGACCATGCAGAGCACTGACAACAAACAGGCCCTGTTCTATGTATTCAACAACGACGGAGAAGAAGGTGGCTATGTTGTCACAGCAGCAGACGACGTGGCCCGTCCCATTTTGGCATACAGCGAGAGTGGCACTTTCGATTGGAACAGCACATCGTGCTGCGAGCGCCACATCATGGAAAGTTACGCAAAAGAGATAGAGACAGCCTTGAGTCAGCCCGAACGCTATGCCGAGGCACTCCAAGCACGTCAAGAGGAGGAAGCTGTCGAAGCAGCTGAAAACAGCGAATCCAAAGGCCCACGCAAGGCATACAGGCAGGTACAGGCCCTCATGAAATCAAAGTGGGACCAAGGAACACCTTACAACACCCTGTGCCCCATCGACCCCAGCACCAACAAACGAAGCATCACAGGCTGTGTAGCCACAGCGGCAGCACAACTCATGTACTACTACAAATGGCCCCAGCAAGGCAAGGGAAGCCATTCATACGAATGGAAGGGGAAGACCCTGTCCGCCGACTTCGGCAGCACCACCTACCAATGGGACAAGATGAAAAATGTATACAAGAACAATCCCTCCGACCCCGACAACGCTGTGGCCACACTCATGTTCCATTGTGGAGTGGCGTGTGATATGAACTACGGTTCAAACGGCAGCTATGCAAGCATCAGCGCATGGCAGTTCATCGAATACTTCAGATATTCTCCACGCGCCAAAGACCTAGACCTCAGCAGCTGCGGCAGAACTGAATTTGAACGAATCATGCACCAGGAGCTGGAGGCGGGGCGCCCCATCGTATTCAGAGGCGCAGACGCAAACAATGACGGGGGCCATGTCTTCATCTGCGATGGCTGCACATCAGGCAGCCTCTTTCATTTCAATTTAGGATGGACAGGCGAGAAAGACGGATACTACTCTCTGTCCGCGCTTAACACTGATTGGTATGAACTCAGCTTCTTCCAATTCATGATTTACGGACTGCAGCCTCCTGGACAGACGCTGAAAGATGCAAGCGGGAACGAATATGAGCTGATAGACGACAACAGGCTGGCTATCGTGAAGATGAGCACCAGCAGCCAATTTACCTTGCCGACATCCGCCACAATCGATGGCATCACGTACCCCATAACAGAAGTGGGCGCACATGCTTTCCTACAAGACCAGAACCTCAGGGAACTCACCATTCCAGCCGGCATCACAGCTATCAGCAACGGTGCATTTGCAAGTTGCACAAACTTGGAGAAAGTCGTGATAGAGGATTCTGACACACCGCTCCTCGTAGGCCGTGACATCTTTTATGACTGCGGTATCGCTACGCTCTACATGGGGCGCAACATCACCACCGACCAGTCATGCTTCAACTACCTACCCCTTACTAGCGTCACTTTGGGAGCCCAGGTCACAATGCTGCCAGAGTTAGCATTTGCAGGGAGCTACATCACAAGCATCACACTCCCTGCCAATCTTGAATTCATTGCTGGAGGCGCTTTTGAAAACACGCTCAAACTTGAGCAAATCAACATTGAGCCAGGCAACACACACCTTACGATGAAAGGAAATGCCTTAATCAACACCGACACAAAGGCTCTTGTCCATGTTATACCCACAGAACGCGAATCCTATACCATCCCACATGGCGTGGAGAGTCTCCAGTATAGCTGCATGTGGCCCTGCTATGTCAAGGAGCTTCACATTCCCAGCACTGTCACAACTATTGGCAACTCCTTCATGTATAACCCCTATCTTGAGAAAGTATATCTATACACAAAAACTCCAGCCACATGTTATGACTGGACATGGAGCGGATTGATGTCAGAAAGCGGAGACTACCCATTCACCATCTATGTACCACGCGGTTCACTCTCCATATACAAGCGCACAAAAGTGTGGAACACCTTGCCACTGAGCGAGTGGGACATCCCCACAGACGTGGACAATATTGAGGCGGAAAGCACCGTCTCAACCACCTACTTCCATATGGACGGCACACGTCTTACAGCACCTCGAAAGGGCATCAACATTCTTCGCAGAAACGATGGAAGCAGCAAGAAAATATTCATTAAGCAGAGCATCAATAAATCACACGTTTCCAACTGATATACAATAGGTAAACTATAAACAAATGACTTACAAAGAAACAACAGAATATCTATTCACGTCTGCCCCCCTCTTCCAAAATGTGGGGGGCGGTGCTTATAAAGAAGGCCTCTATAACACACTGCGGTTAGACGAGCACTTCGGGCACCCACACCAGCACTTCAAGACCGTGCATGTAGCAGGCACCAATGGCAAAGGCTCCTGCTCCCACACACTTGCAGCCATTTTGCAAGCGTCGGGGCTCAAAGTAGGACTTTTCACCTCACCCCATCTCGTTGATTTTCGAGAGCGCATTCGTGTGAATGGGCAACCCGTCAGCAAGCAATATGTAGTGGATTTCGTGGAAGAGCACCGCTCCTTCTTCGAGCCCCTGCACCCCTCTTTCTTCGAGCTGACCACAGCCATGGCCTTCAAGTACTTCGCTGACCAGCAGGTCGACGTAGCCGTCGTGGAAGTAGGCCTTGGCGGAAGGCTTGACTGCACCAACATCATCACACCTGAAGTCTGCGTCATCACCAACATCAGTTTCGACCATGTGGCCTTCCTAGGCAACACTCTCGCCAAAATTGCCTCCGAAAAAGCAGGCATCATCAAGGAAGGAGTGCCCGTGGTGATAGGTGAAGCCGTAGAGGAGACACGCCCAGTCTTTGCGCAGAAAGCAAACGAGATACATGCCCCCATCTATTGGGCAGAAGAGGAGAAGGAAGTGCAAACGTACCAATTCCTGGCAGATGGGCACATCGCCTATGAGACACGCCACGATGGGCACTTGATAGGAGAACTTGGTGGACTTTGCCAGCGCAAGAACGCAGACACCATCCTCTGCGCCGTAGGCCGACTGAGAGGACGCGGGTTCAAAATCAGCTCAGAAGATGTCAGCCGTGGATTTGCCAACGTGTGTGAAATGACAGGGCTGATGGGACGCTGGCAGACCCTCTGCAAAGCCCCCAAAGTGGTATGCGACACAGGCCACAATGTAGGCGGATTCCAATGGATTGTGCAGCAGCTCCGCCAAGTGAAGAGTTCCCTGCGGATTGTCTTCGGGATGGTAAACGACAAAGACATTAGCGGAGTGCTGCAAATGATGCCACAACATGCCACCTACTACTTCTGCCAAGCCAGCGTGCAGCGTGCCCTACCCTGCACCGAGATTCAGCGCCAAGCAGCTCAGTATGGGCTGAAAGGTAACGCATACGACACAGTGGAAGCAGCCTGTGACGCAGCACTTGCAGATGCAGACAAGAGCGACTTCATCTACATCGGAGGAAGCAGTTTTGTGGTAGCCGACCTACTTTCCATCCCCCGATACCGTCAAAAAATCTAAAAACTGAAAAATAATTGGCTGAATGTTCGTTCAGTTAATTTTTTTTCGTTTAATTTGCAAAGAGAAATCCGCAAGGAGGACATATCAGTCAGCCCCTACACATGACACAAACTACCATGTACAGGCAGACAGCAAAGTACCTATGACTAATTTATTATCACCTAAAACATAACTCTATGAGCAATATCCAGCCTAAATTGAGCGGTCTGAAAGCCGAAAACTTCCAGAAAGAAGTGAAAGGCAAGAAGACAGACCTTTACACGCTCGTCAACAAGGACGGCTACGAAGTTTCCATAACAAACTACGGTGGCGCCATCGTTGCCATCATGGTGCCTGACAAAAACGGCAAGGTAGCCAATGTCATTCAGGGCCACGACAACATCGACGATGTCATCAACTCGCCAGAACCTTATCTTTCCACGCTGATTGGACGCTTTGGCAACCGCATTGCCAAAGGCAAGTTCCAACTGAACGGCAAAGAGTACCAGCTGGCCATCAACAATGGTCCTAACGCTCTGCATGGAGGTCCTACAGGACTGCACGCACAGGTATGGGATGCCTATCAAACTGGCGAGCAGAACCTCACTCTGAATGTGGTGCTGCCCTATGGTCACGAAGGCTTCTCTGGCGAAGTCAAGATTTCTGTCGAGTTCACTTGGACAGACGACAACGAGCTGATTATTGAGTATTTGGCTACCACCAACAAGAAGACTATCATCAACTTGACTCACCACGCATTCTTCTCATTGCAGGGCATTGCCAACCCAACCCCTGCCATCACAGACCAAATCATGGAGATGAATGCAGACTTCTTCATTCCTATTGATGACACCAGCATTCCTACAGGTGAAATCCTCAAGGTAGAAGGTACGCCATTCGATTTCCGTACCCCTAAAGCTGTGGGCAAGGACATCGACGCCGACGATGAGCAAATCAAGAACGGTGCAGGCTATGACCACTGCTTCGTGCTCAACAAGAAAGAAGTGGGTGAGCTCTCTTTCGCTGTGCGCCTTACAGATCCAACATCAGGCCGCACTCTCGAGACTTACACCACAGAACCCGGCGTTCAGGTATATTCAGACAACTGGGCAACAGGCTATCCAGGCCAGCTGGGCGCCACCTTCCCACGTCGTTCCAGCATCTGCTTTGAGTGCCAACATTTCCCAGATTCACCCAACCGTCCCTACTTCCCATCTACGGTGCTCAAGCCCGGTGAGAAGTACACTCAGAAGACCATCTACAAGTTTGGTGTAAAATAGAACAATACAATTCCCTCGCCCATGCGTTCACACGTGGGCGAGGGATGTTGCTTTAGGCAATTAACTAACACATTATTATAATTAAAAACACTATGTCACAAAACAAACCTAATTATCTCTTTCCACTAATCATTGTGTTCATCGTGTGCTTCCTCATCGGATTCGTCACCACAATGAACAACTCCATGATTGAGTTCTGCAAGGAAGCCTTCAAGCTCTCCGACACACAAGGCCAGCTTGTCAACACTTTCTTCTATGGCGCATATTTCTTCTCGATTCCATTCGCCATGATGATGAACAAAATTGGCTACAAGTCAACTCTCGTGCTGGGTCTGACAGTAGTGGCCTGCGGTTTCATCGCCAACTACCTCGGTGTGACTGCAGCCCTCGGCACAGCCAACGTGTACACCATCTTCCTTTGCTGCATGAGTCTCGTAGCACTCGGCGTTGTGATGCTTCAGTTGGTGGCCAACCCTTACGTGATGGTGCTTGGCGCTCCTGAAAGCGGCGCATTCCGCATGACACTCTCTCAGGCGCTGAACTCTGTGGCAACCACAGTTGCTCCTATGTTCATCACCTACGTCATCATCGCAGGCAAACCTAAGCTCCCAGAGAACGTGCCTGGCCCATTCCTCGGCCTCGGTCTCTTCACACTGGTCATCGCTGCCATCTTGTTCTTCATCAAACTGCCAGACCCAGACAAGGACAAGGCTGCTGAAGAAGGCGAAGCTTCTGCCGACCTGAAGCAATACAAGAGTAGCGTGTTCAAGTATCCTCACGTATGGCTCGGTGCACTCGCCATCGCCATGTACATGGGTCTTGAAATCGGTATCCCATCCATGCTTCCAGCCTACTGGAAAGCAGACAGCAGCCTGCCAGGCTCAGCTACAGACTACCTTCCCTTCTATTGGGGTGGCATGATGGTAGGCCGTTTCGTTGGCTCAGCCATCCTCGCCAAGTTCAAGGCACGCACCCTGTTGTCTGTTTGCCTCATCCTCGGCGCCATCTGCGTTGGAGTATCTTTCGTTCTTCCAGGTATGTACGCCGTATACGCCATGTTGGCAGCAGGCCTCTTCCACTCTGTGATGTGGCCTCTCATCTTCAACCTCGGCTTGCAGGAGCTCGGTCCTCACACCAAGAGCGCATCAGGTATCATCAACATGGGTGTGCTCGGTGGTGCCACTCTCCCACTCCTCATGGGTACCGTGGTTGACAACCCATCACTCGGTGTCGGTGTAGCCATCATGATGATGTTCGTATACTACATCTACGTATTCTGGTTCTGCAACTTCGGTTCTAAAATCGGACTTTCTAAGTAAATTAACAAAATATTTCTAACCATCAAAAACCTAATAAGTTATGAAATTGAAAATTGATGATGTAAGAACTCGTTTCATTAAGCACCTCGGCGGTGAGCCAGGTTCTGTTTACGCTTCACCTGGCCGTATCAACCTCATCGGTGAGCACACCGACTACAATGGTGGCTTCGTGTTCCCTGGTGCTGTAGAACAAGGCATGATTGCCGAGGTTCGTCCTAACGGCACGCGCACCGTTCGTGCTTATTCCATCGACTTGAAGGACTACGCAGAGTTCTCTATTGATGACGAGAAAGGTCCAAAGGCAACACACTTCCGCTATATCTTCGGAGTAATCCGTGAAATGATGGCACTCGGCGTACCAGTGCAGGGTTTCGACACAGCCTTCGCAGGAGATGTACCTAACGGAGCAGGCATGTCATCTTCAGCAGCTCTGGAGTCCACATACGCATTCGCCATCAACGACCTCTTCGGCGACAACAAGATTGACAAGATGACCCTTGCCAAGGTAGGTCAGGCCACTGAGCACAAGTACATCGGCGTGAACTGCGGCATCATGGACCAGTTCGCTTCTGTACATGGCAAGAAAGGCAACCTCATGCGTCTCGACTGCCGCTCTGGCGAGTTCGAGTACTTCCCATGGAATCCTAAGGGCTACAAGCTCGTGCTCATCAACTCTTGCGTCAAGCACGAACTCGTGGGTTCACCTTACAATGACCGCCGTCGTTCATGCGAGAACTGCGTTAAGGCCATCAAGGAACTCCATCCTGAGAAGGAAATCACAACCCTCCGCGAAGCCACTTGGGAAGAGCTCAAGGAAATCGAGGGCAAGGTATCTGCTGAGGACATCAAGCGCGCCACTTTCGTACTCGGCGAGAAAGACCGTGTGCTGGCAGTCTGCGATGCGCTCGAGAAGGGCGACTACGAGACTGTAGGTCAGAAGATGTACGAGACCCACTATGGCCTCTCCAAAGATTACGAAGTGTCTTGCGAAGAGCTTGACTTCTTGAACGACATTGCCAAGGAGTGCTCAGTGACAGGTTCACGCATCATGGGCGGTGGCTTTGGCGGCTGCACCATCAACCTCGTTGCAGACGAGCTCTATGACAACTTCGTGAAGACTGCCGTTGACAAGTTCCAGGACAAGTACGGCAAGAAGCCAATCGTCATCGACGTCGTTATCGGTGACGGCTCACGCAAGCTGGCGTAAAGCGAACAACACATCTAATCATACCCAAGGGGGAGTTCATCAACACGGGCTCCCCCTATTTTAATACCAGACAATCCCACCGCAGGCTATTCCTGCAGACAGCCTATAATAGCTTGCTGAAATAACAAAGCCACAAAACTCCGGTGATATAGCACCTACGAAATATCAGAAAAACGAACCCAAAAGAAAAATGCAACAAAGAGACCTTATGTTTGACCAGATAGATGCCACAGGGTCTGGCTACAAAAGCGACCCCCGTATGCGCAACGTGGAGGCAGAGATGATACGGAGTCATGAGCTTTGCCAGAAAATCTCCTCCAAGAAACCTACAGATCCCGATTACAAGAGCCTGCTGGAAGAACTATTCCAGTGCGAGATAGACGATAGCGTCGCTATTGTTTCACCCTTCTATTGCGATTGCGGATGTCGGATGACAATCGGGAAAAATGTAATCATCAACAAAGGAGCAACTATCCTCTCCCCAGGGAAGGTGGTAATAGAGGACAACGTCCTGATAGGACCAGAAGTGAAGATTACAACGGTAAATCACGATTTGCAAGACAGGCACAACCTCTTCCACTTCGGGAAGGTGACAATCAAAGAGAATGCGTGGATAGGCATTGGAGCCATCATCTGCCCAGGCGTCACTATTGGCAAGAACGCCGTCGTTGCCGCAGGTGCTGTAGTGACAAAGGATGTTCCAGACAACATGATGGTTGGAGGTGTTCCTGCCAAAGCCATCAAAAAGATTGATTTTCCAAGCGAATGATTAATGATATGCATTTCTGCACTTTTGTGATGATGTTTTCCACGCATAAGAGGTGGCAGTCAAGCTAACGCGATGAGAGCAGCAGGAGATAAAAAGCAGAATTTCTTGCCTATTCCCATAAAAAAGCCCTCAAAAAGTGTCAAATACACACTTTATGTTGTAAAACATGTTTTTTGTGCAATTTGAGGATGTGAAAAGCCGTAACTTTGGCGAACAGTTTATAAACTAATTCTTATTCTAACCCAAAATTATGAAAAGTCTGAAAACGATTTTGACAGGAAGCGCTGCGGCCGTAGCATTCCTGTGCGCGTGCAACTCTGCACAAAAGCCAGCCAATGAGCTGACGAAGTCTGGCATCAACCCAGCCGACTATGACACCTGTATTGCAGTAACCTATGACGCTGCTACCAAGACCTTCAAAGCAGACCCTGCTGAGGCTCAGCAAGTGAAACTCTACACCCTCACCAACAAGAACGGCATGGAGGTGTGCATCACCAACTTTGGCGGACGCATCGTGAGCATCATGGTGCCTAACAAGGACGGCGAGTTGGTAGATGTGGCCTGCGGCTTCGACAAGGTAGAGAACTATTTCCCTTGGAACTATGAGACGGACTTTGGCTGCTCAGTAGGACGCTATGCCAACCGAATCAACAATGGTGAATATACCTACGAGGACAAGAAGGTGACTCTGGACAAGAACAACAACGGCGTGGCCTGTCTGCATGGCGGCTACACAGGATGGCAGTACCAGGTATATGACGTGCTGGAATCTACAGAGCAGTCACTCGTCATCCAGCGCACATCTAACGACGGCGACAACAAGTTCCCTGGCACAGTGGTGGCTACAGTAACGTTTGAACTGACAGACGACAATGCCATTGTCATCAACTATGACGGATCCGCTGACGCCCCTACGGTGCTGAACATGACTAACCACACTTATTTCAACCTGTCTGGCGACTTGAACAACACTATCGACGAGTCTATCCTGACAGTGAATGCTGACGCCTACACTCCTGGCGACGACAACTTGATTCCTACAGGCGAGATTCGTCCTGTGGAAGGCACAGTGTTTGACTTCCGCACTCCAAAGGCCATCGGCGCTGACTTCGGCAAGAACGACCCAGAGATGGTGTCTGTAGGTGGTGGCTATGACCACAACTGGGTGCTCAACACAAAGGGCGACAAGAATACTCCTTGTGCCACGATGATTGACCCACGTTCTGGCATCAAGATGGACATGTACACCAACGAGCCTGGTGTGCAGGTATACACAGCCAACTTCCAGGACGGCACTCGCCCAGGCAAGGGTGGCATCATGTACCAAAAGCATTGCGCAGTCTGCCTCGAGAGCCAGAAGTTCCCTGATTCACCTAACAAATACACCTTGCCAGGCTGGGAACTGAGCAACCCATTCGTTTCTCCTGAGAAGCCTTACAAGTCATATTGCAAGTACGCCTTCTCTGTTGTAAAAGACTAATAAGATTGATAATCGCTAACTTATATAAACTTTAACAAAACGTAATTCAAAAAAATGGACACACCACAATTGAGTTTCACCGAAGCGATAAGTATGAGTGGTTTTGAAACCATCGACTTTATCATTTTGGTTGTTTACATCATCCTGCTCGTAAGCCTGGGCATGTTCCTCAGCCGTGACAAGGATGGAAAAGAAAAGAGCGCGAACGACTACTTCCTTGCCGGCAACACTTTGACTTGGTGGGCAGTGGGCGCTTCGCTTATCGCCGCAAACATCTCGGCAGAACAGTTCATCGGCATGTCTGGTACAGGTTATGCTGATGGTATCGCTATCGCAGCTTATGAGGTGATGGCAGCTGTGACTCTGGTTGTGATTGGCAAGTTCTTGCTTCCAACCATGATTGAGCGCAAGATTTTCACAATTCCACAGTTCCTCCGCGAACGTTACAACGATGGCGTTGGTTTGGCATTCTCCATTCTGTGGCTTTTCCTCTATGTCTTTGTGAACCTGACTTCTGTGGCTTGGCTGGGTGCCTTGGCCATTGAGCAAATTCTCGGTCTGCAGGGGCTCGTCGTTTCTATCGGCGGCATAGAGGTTTCTATGCGCATGATTATCATCCTCGGCCTCTTCCTCATCGCAGGTATCTATTCCATCTATGGCGGTCTGGCTTCTGTGGCTTGGACTGACGTGATGCAGGTTACATTCCTTGTGGGCGGCGGTCTGGTGACTGCATACTTCGCTCTCTGCTCTGTAGCAGGTGAGGACGGCACTTTCATCGACGGCTTCAACAAGGTGTACACCTACCTGACAACAGGCGACTATGCCAACGATACGCACTTCCACCTTGTCATCCAGCGCTCTAACGCTTTGGCTCACCCACACGCAGACGGCTCTAACGCCTTCGACAACGTGCCAGGTATTGCAGCCATCGTGGGCGGTGTGTGGTTGACAAACCTCGGTTACTGGGGTTTCAACCAGTACATCATCCAGAAAGGTCTTGCAGCCAAGAGCATTGAAGAGGCAAAGAAAGGTCTTGTGTTTGCAGGTTTCCTGAAGATTTTGATTCCATTCATCGTGGTGCTCCCAGGTATCTGCGCATACTACATGGCTCAGAACGCTGACCAGTTCACTCACCTCCAGGGTTCTATCAACGTGGCTGACGACGCTTATCCATGGTTGATCCGCAACTTCACTCCTACAGGTATCAAAGGCCTCTCATTCGCTGCCCTCGCAGCTGCCATCATCTCATCTCTGGCATCTATGTTCAACAGTACTTCTACCCTCTTCACAATGGATATCTACAAGAAGTACATCAACAAGGAGGCTAAGGACAAGACACTGGTGAATGTAGGCCGTGTTGTTGCTGTAGCTGCTCTTATCATTGCAGCAGTGGCAGTGAAGCCTCTCCTCGGAGGTCTTGACCAGGCCTTCCAGTACATTCAGGAGTACTCTGGCTTCATCTATCCTGGTATCATCACAGTGTTTGGCCTTGGCCTGCTCTGGAAGCGCGCATCTTCTACAGCCGCTATTTGGACAGCCATCATCACCATCCCTCTGGGCGTTATCTTCAAGTTTGCGTTCCCTGAGGTTGCATTCCAGTTCCGCGCTGGCTACATCTTCATCATCGTGGTAAGCTTCTTCATTCTCATGAGTATCCTCGACAAGAAGTTTGTAAGTGTTGAGACTCCTGAGGCTAAAGACGTGAAGACCATGATTAAATGGGCTTACATCCTCGGCACAATCGGTGCTCTCTGCATCATCGCCGGCATTGTAGTGGTTCTCATGGACAACTCTACCTTGCTCACCACTTACCTCAACGACATCGGCTTCCAGGCATTCATCTTCTTCGGTGTGCTGGTAGGCTGCAACGCAGTATGGCTCTACAGCAACTCTAAGGACACTAAGGCTGACCCCAAGGCTCTGCCTGTCGACTTGAGCTTGTTCCGCACCACTCGCGGCTACACTTACGGCACTATCGGCATCTGTGTCATCACGATGATTCTGTACATCCTGCTCTGGTAAACACGCTTTGACTCTTCATTCATCATTGACGGCTCCTGCACGGGACCTGTCGATGATGAATGAAGATTTTCAATCATACATTATTATATTATAATATAAAGCCTCCAATCAATGACAGCATACCAATCATACCCTCAGTTCTATGTGTCTGTGGACTGCATCATCTTCGGATTTGCAGAAGGGCACCTGAAGGTGCTGATTCATCAGCGCCCCTACGAGCCAGGCATGGGTGAGCAGTCGCTGATTGGAGGCTTTGTTCAAACGAACGAAAGTGTGGATTCTTCTGCGAAGCGCATACTTAAGGAATTCACAGGACTTGACAACGTATATATGCAGCAACTTGCCGCCTACGGTGAAGTGGAACGCGACCCAGGCGAGCGAGTGATCAGTATTGTCTATTATGCGCTAATCAATGTAGACAATTACGACCAAACGCTTTCCAAACTCCACAACGCAAAATGGGTGGATGTAGACCACCTCCCTGCCCTCTGCTTTGACCATCGAGACATGGTGCAGAAGGCTCGCCGCAAAATAGGCGAAACCATCAAGAACGAACCCATCGGCAGCAACCTTTTGCCCCGATACTTCACGCTGAGCTTGCTCCAGACACTCTATGAAAGCATTCTCGGCACATCGATAGACAAACGGAATTTCCGTCGCGCTATCTCTGAAAAAGACTATATCAAGCCCACAGGCATGATTGACAAAGCGTCTTCACGCCGTGGCGCCACACTATATGAGTTTAAAGAGAGTTGAAAAGGCCTAAGGGCCAAGGCTGGAGAAACCATTTACAGACTCAATTCTTTTGGATTTTCAATTCATCAATGGAACGTAATTCAAATATTAATATCATAAAAGAGCAAAAACAATGTTAGAAGAACTAAAAGAAAAAGTATTCAAGGCAAACCTTGACTTAGTAAAACAGGGTCTCGTTATCTTCACATGGGGTAACGTATCTGGTATCGACCGCGAGAAAGGCCTCGTAGTGATTAAGCCTTCTGGCGTAAGCTATGATGAAATGAAGGCAAGTGACATGGTGGTAGTGGACTTGGAGAGCGGAAAGGTGGTTGAAGGCGACCTCAACCCTTCTTCTGACACGCCTACCCACCTCGTTCTTTACAAGGCTTTTCCTAACATTCAGGGTGTGGTGCACACGCACTCTACTTATGCAACTGCTTTTGCGCAGGCAGGAAAGGACATTCCTAACATCGGCACAACTCACGCAGACTACTTCTACAAGGCTATCCCTTGCACCCGCGACATGACGAAGGAGGAAGTAGAAGGCCAGTATGAGCTGGAGACAGGCAATGTCATCGTGAATGAAATCCTGAACATCCGCAAGATTAACCCTGACCACACACCAGCTGTGCTCGTCAAGAACCATGGTCCTTTCTCATGGGGCACTTCACCCGACAATGCTGTGTATAATGCCAAGGTGATGGAGCAATGCGCCAAGATGGCTTTTGTGGCCTTCAGCGTGAACCCAGAATTGACCATGAATCCTCTTCTTATCGAGAAGCACTACAATCGCAAGCATGGCCCTAACGCCTACTATGGCCAGAAGGGACAGAAACATTAATTTAAGAATAATAATCAAATAAAGTATAAACCATCATAATGATTATTCATCGCTACAGCCTGATGGCAAGGATGAATGATGAATTATGAATTAAATTTGAAAAATTATGGCATTTGAAAATTTGGAACTTTGGTGGGTGACTGGCGCACAGTTGCTCTATGGTGGTGAAACCGTAAAAATCGTTGACGGTCACTCAAAGGAAATGGTTGAGGGTCTCAACAATAGTGGCATTATCCCAATCAAGGTTGTTTATAAGGGCACAGCCAACTCTTCTAAGGAGGTTGAAGCAGTGATGAAGGCTGCCAACAACGATGAGAAGTGTGCTGGTATCATCACTTGGATGCACACCTTCTCTCCAGCCAAGATGTGGATTAAGGGTCTTCAGGCTCTCCAGAAGCCTCTCCTCCACTTCCACACTCAGTACAACGCAGAGATTCCATGGAGCGAAATTGACATGGACTTCATGAACCTGAACCAGTCAGCTCACGGCGACATCGAGTTTGGTCACATCTGCACTCGTATGCGTGTGCCTCGCAAGGTGGTTTGCGGCTACTGGAAAGATGAGGCAGCACAGAAGCAGATTGCCGTATGGGCTCGCGTGGCAGCTGGTGTTGCTGACGCTAAGAACGTGCGCTGCTTGATGTTTGGTATGAACATGAACAACGTGGCTGTGACTGACGGTGACCGCGTAGAGTTTGAGCAGCGTCTCGGCTATCATGTGGACTACTACCCTGTTTCTTCTCTCATGGAGTACTTCAAGCAGGTGACTGACGCTGAAGCAGATGCTCTTGTTGAGGAGTACAAGAAGCTCTACACCATCAAGATTGACGAGAGTGGCGAGCAGGTTTACTGGGAGAAGGTGAAGAATGCTGCTAAAGCTGAAATCGCTCTGCGTCGCGTTCTGAAGGATGAGGGTGCAACTGCCTTCACTACTAACTTCGATGACCTCGGCGATGCTGACATCAACGATCCTAACTTCGTAGGCTTTGACCAGATTCCAGGTCTTGCTTCTCAGCGCTTGATGGCTGAAGGTTATGGCTTTGGTGCAGAAGGTGACTGGAAGACTGCTTGCCTCTATCGCACTTTGTGGGTGATTCAGCAGGGCATGCCTACAGGCTGCTCATTCCTTGAGGACTACACCCTCAACTTCGCTGGTGACCGTTCATCTTGCCTCCAGAGCCACATGCTCGAGGTTTGTCCTCTCATCGCTACAGACAAGCCAAAGCTCGAGGTTCACTTCCTTGGCATCGGTATCCGCAAGCAGCAGACTGCACGCCTCGTCTTCACTTCAAAGGTGGGCCGTGGTATCAAGGCTACTGTTGTTGACCTTGGCAACCGCTTCCGTCTCATCTCTCAGGAGGTTGAGTGCATCGAGCCTAAGCCAATGCCAAACCTTCCTGTTGCATCAGCTCTCTGGGTTCCACAGCCAACATTCGAAATCGGTGCTGGCGCATGGATTCTCGCTGGTGGCACACACCACAGCGCTTTCTCTTACGACATCACGGAAGAGTACTGGGAAGACTTCGCTGAGATTCTCGGCATTGAGTATGTGAAGATCAACAAGAACACCACTATCAGCGAGTTCAAGCATGACCTCCAGGTGAATGAGGTGTACTACATGCTCAATAAGGCACTTAAGTAATGAATAATTAGGAATTAGGAATGAGGAATTAGGAATGGATACCATTTCGCCACATACAATTCCTCACTCCTAATTCCTCATTCCTAATTAAGATTTATGACCGCAAAACAAACCATAGAAGCAGGTAAGGCCATTCTCGGTATCGAGTTTGGCTCTACCCGCATCAAGGCCGTTCTCATCGATGAGGAGAACAAGCCAATAGCTCAGGGAAGCCACGAGTGGGAAAACCAGCTCGTTGACGGTCTGTGGACTTACAGCACAGAAGCAATCTGGTTCGGTCTTGAGGATGCTTACGCAGACCTCCGCAAGAACGTAATCAAGGAATATGACTGTGAAATTGAACATCTTGCATCAATCGGTATCTCTGCCATGATGCACGGATACATGGCATTCGGTCCCACAGGCACAGCAAGCAAGGGAGCTCCTGCTTCTGAGTCTGAGAAGATTCTCGTGCCTTTCCGCACATGGCGTAACACCAACACTGGTGCAGCTGCAGCAGAGCTTTCAAAGCTATTTAACTATAACATTCCACTCCGTTGGTCAATCTCTCACCTCTATCAGGCAATCCTCAATGGCGAGAAGCACGTGAGCGACATCACATACATCACTACCCTCGCCGGTTACATCCACTGGCGTCTCACAGGTGAGAAGGTTCTCGGTGTAGGTGATGCTTCAGGCATGATTCCTGTTGATCCAAAGACCAAGTCTTACAACGCTGAGATGGTTAAGAAGTTCAATGACCTCGTTGCTCCAAAGGGTTACCCATGGAAACTGGAGGACATCCTTCCCAAGAGCATCTCTGCAGGTGAGTATGCTGGAACGCTTACTGAACACGGAGCACAGCGTCTCGACATCTCTGGACACCTCAAGGGTGGTTGCCCACTCTGTCCTCCAGAGGGTGACGCAGGCACAGGCATGGTAGCCACAAATGCCGTTAAGCAGCGTACAGGTAACGTGTCCGCAGGCACATCTTCATTCTCAATGATTGTACTTGAGAAGGACCTCTCCAAGCCAAACGAGATGATTGACATGGTGACTACACCTGACGGCTCACTCGTTGCCATGGTTCACTGCAACAACTGCACTTCAGACATCAACGCATGGGTAAAGCTCTTCAAGGAATATCAGGAACTTCTCGGTGTACCAGTAGATATGAACGAGGTTTACGGCAAGCTCTACAACCACGCTCTTACAGGCGATGCCGACTGCGGTGGTGTACTTGCTTACAACTACATCTCTGGTGAGCCTGTAACAGGTCTTCAGGAAGGTCGTCCTTTGGTTGTACGTTCAGCCAATGACAAGTTCAACCTTGCCAACTTCATCCGTACAAACCTATACGCTACAGTAGCAGTTCTCAAGCTCGGTAACGACGTACTCTTCAAGGAGGAGAAGATTAAGGTTGACCGTATCACTGGTCATGGTGGTCTCTTCAAAACCCCAGGCGTAGGACAGCGCGTACTTGCAGCAGCTCTCAACTCCCCTATTTCTGTCATGGAGACAGCTGGCGAAGGTGGTGCATGGGGCATCGCTCTTCTTGCATCCTACCTCGTGAACAATCCAAAGAAGCAGGATCTTGCCGACTGGCTTGAGAGCGTAGTATTCGCTGGCAACACAGGTGTTGAAATTGCTCCTACCAAGGATGATGTAGAAGGCTTCAACAAGTACATAGAGTATTACAAGAAAGGCTTGGCTATTGAGCAGGCTGCAGTAGACAACAAGAAATAATTTAATAATGAGGAATGTGGAATGAGAAATTAGGAATGAGGAATTAGGAATGAGGAATTAGGAATGAGGAATTGATACTCTGCTAAATGGGAGTAAGACATTCAATTCCTCATTCCACATTCCTAATTCCTCACTCCCTCACTCCTCACTCCTCATTCCTAATTCCTAATTAAAAACAAAGTTTTTTATGGCAAATTCAATTCAAGTACTGAATCATGCTGCTGATAATATCCGTATCTTGGCAGCAAGTGCAGTGGAAAAGGCTAAGTCTGGTCACCCAGGTGGTGCCATGGGCGGTGCTGACTTCATCAACGTTTTGTATTCTGAGTATCTGAAATATGACCCAAAGAACCCTGAATGGGTGGGTCGTGACCGTTTCTTCCTCGATCCTGGCCACATGGCACCAATGCTCTACTCTCAGCTTTGCCTCATCGGCAAGTTCACACTCGAAGAGTTGGCACAGCTCCGTCAGTGGGGTTCTCCTACTACAGGTCACCCAGAGTTTGAGATTGCTCGCGGCATTGAGAACACTTCTGGTCCTCTTGGTCAGGGTCACGTGTTCGCAGTAGGTGCTGCTATCGCTGCCAAGTTCTTGGCTGCTCACACAGGCAATCCTACTTTCGCCAAGGAGACTATCTACGCATACATCTCTGATGGTGGTGTGCAGGAAGAGATTTCTCAGGGCGGTGCACGTATCGCAGCTGTTCTCGGTCTCGACAACCTCATCATGTTCTACGACTCTAACGACATCCAGCTTTCTACTGAGACTAAGGAAGTTATGACTGAGGATACTGCTGCAAAGTATCGCGCTCTCGGTTGGGAAGTGATTGAAATCGTAGGTAACGATGCTGCACAGATTCGTGCTGCTCTCGACAAGGCTCAGAAGGTAGAAGGCAAGCCAACCCTCATCATCGGTAAGTGCATCATGGGTAAGGGCGCCCTCAAGGCTGACGGCACTTCTTACGAGGCAAACTGCAAGACTCACGGTGCTCCTCTCGGTGGCGACGCATTCGTTAACACCATCAAGAATCTTGGTGGTGACCCAGAGAATCCATTCCAGATTTTCGACGACGTGAAGGAGCTCTATGCTAACCGCGCTAAGGAGCTGGAGGCTATCTGCGCTGAGCGTTATGCAGAGGAGAAGGCTTGGGCTGCTGCTAACCCAGAGAAGGCTGCTCAGCAGGCTGACTGGTTCAGCGGCAAGGCTCCAAAGATTGACTGGAGCAAGTGCGTTCAGAAGGACAACGACGCCACTCGTTCTGCATCTGCAGCATGTCTGTCAGTACTCGCAGATCAGGTTCCTAACATGATTTGTGCTTCTGCCGACCTTTCTAACTCAGATAAGACAGACGGCTTCCTCAAGAAGACTCACGCCTTCACTAAGGGTGACTTCTCTGGTGCCTTCTTCCAGGCAGGTGTGGCAGAGCTCACAATGGCTTGCTGCTGCATCGGTATGGCTCTGCACGGCGGTGTCATCCCAGCTTGTGGTACCTTCTTCGTATTCTCTGACTACATGAAGCCAGCAGTTCGTATGGCAGCCCTCATGGAGCTTCCAGTGAAGTTCATCTGGACTCATGACGCATTCCGTGTAGGTGAAGATGGTCCTACTCACGAGCCAGTTGAGCAGGAGGCACAGATTCGTCTCATGGAGAAGCTGAAGAACCACTCTGGCAAGCCTTCAGTATTGGTTCTCCGTCCTGCTGATGCACAGGAGACTACCGCTGCATGGGCACTTGCTATGGAGAACATGGCTACCCCATCAGCCCTCATCCTCTCTCGTCAGAACATCAACAACTTGCCAGCAGGCAACGACTACAGCCAGGCAGCTAAGGGTGGCTACATCGTGGCAGGCTCAGATGAGAACCCAGATGTAATCCTCGTGGCTACAGGTTCTGAGGTATCTACTCTCGTAGCAGGTGCAGAACTGCTCCGCAAGGATGGCAAGAAGGTGCGCATCGTCAGCGTTCCATCTGAGGGTCTCTTCCGTCAGCAGTCTAAGGAGTACCAGCAGAGCGTTCTCCCACAGGGCGTGAAGAAGTTTGGTCTCACCGCAGGTCTGCCAGTAAACCTCCTCGGTCTCGTGCCAGAGGCAGAAGGCACTATCTGGGGTCTGGAGAGCTTCGGTTTCTCTGCTCCTTACAAGGTGCTCGATGAGAAGCTCGGCTACACCGCAGAAAACGTTTACGCACAAGTAAATAAACTCTTTTAAATAATTAGGAATGAGAAATTAGGAATGAGGAATTGATACCAAGTCATGCACTCTTCCTAATTCCTCACTCCTCATTCCTAATTCCTAATTTCTATGATAGTTGGTATCGCATCCGATCATGCGGCTTTCCCATTAAAACAGTTCGTCAAGAAATATCTTGAAGAGAAAGGCTACGAGTACAAGGACTACGGCACCTATACCGAAGAATCTTGTAACTATGCCACCTATGGCCACGCATTGGCTGAAGGCATCGAGAAAGGCGAAGTATATCCAGGCATCGCCATGTGCGGTTCGGGCGAAGGCATCTCCATGACCCTCAACAAGCATCAGAGCATCCGTGCCGGTCTTGTTTGGCAACCCGAGATTGCCCACCTCATCCGTGAGCACAACAACGCCAACGTCATTGTCTTCCCTGGCAGATTCATCAGCGAAGACGTATGCCGTCAATGTCTCGACGAATTCTTCAATACAGAGTTTGCAGGAGGTCGCCATCAGCAGCGCATTGAGGACATCCCCTGTAAATAATGTCAAACAATAACTGCTAAAAAGGCACATCCGACATCCACTTGTCGGGTGTGCCTTTTTGTAGTGTCACACAGATAGCAAGATTTTCACTGAGTCTTCACGATTTCATTGAGGTATTTTACTCACTAGCGTAAGACAGAGTCCTCCTTTGGTGCTCCTTTAGTGTTCCTTTAGTGTTCCTTTGGTGTTCCTTACACACCGTAGGCTGTCACATGAATTAGTCTTATTTTTACCCGTTAACTTGGAACAGTCGTAAGACGTAAAAATGACAACCCCTAAATCAGCGAACTACCCTTCCTTTGGTGCTCCTTGTGTTCGTAGTGGCAAGATAGCAGGTGAACGACATCACTCATCCGAGAAATCAAAGTGCCTGTCCCTTGTGATTCTAGAATTCCTGATACCGTTGCGAGGACATACTATCATCAAGCTAATAGCGCCAATACGAGACTTACGCTCCTTGTACTTACAATAAAGTTGTCATGTAAAGCGGAAGATAGGTGATACCATCCTCTACTTTATAGTCAGCTGCATGCAAAACGGTAGGAGTGGTCATATACTCTTCAAACTTATTCATACACTTCTTTAGGGAAGATAAAGTGTAGTTCTTGCCGCTTTTGACTTCTATCGGACGGATATTGTGACGACTGGTCACTTTGTCCTTTTGAAGCAAGAAGTCTATTTCCATTCGTTCCTCG